>NZ_JACEHE010000016.1 GCF_013778455.1 Streptomyces himalayensis subsp. himalayensis
AAGAGGTGAGCACCTCTAAGCCTCCGGGGCCTGTGACGTCAGGTCCTGGCGGCCAGGACGGCCCGCAACTGGCCCAGTCCCCAGTCCAGGTCCTCCCTGCTGATGACCAGCGGCGGGGCGATCCGGATGGTGGAGCCGTGGGTGTCCTTCACCAGGACGCCCCTGTCCATCAGCCGCTCCGAGATCTGCCGCCCCGTGCCGTACGACGGGTCGATGTCGACGCCCGCCCACAGGCCGCGGCCGCGCACCTCCCGCACGGCGCCGCCGCTCCCGGCGAGCAGCCGCAGCTCGTCGTGCAGATGCGCGCCCAGCTCCGCGGCCCGCTGCTGGTACTCGCCGGACCGCAGCATGTCGATGACCTCCAGCGCCACCGCGCACGCCAGCGGGTTCCCGCCGAACGTCGAACCGTGCTCCCCGGGCCTGAACACCCCCAGCACGGCACTGGACGCGACGACCGCCGACACCGGCACGATGCCGCCGCCGAGCGCCTTGCCGAGCACGTACATATCCGGCACGACACCCTCGTGCTCGCACGCGAAGGTCCTGCCCGTACGGCCCAGGCCCGACTGGATCTCGTCGGCGACGAACAGCACGTTCCGCTCGCGCGTCAGCTCCCGCACGCCCGGCAGATAGCCGTCGGGCGGCACCAGCACCCCGGCCTCGCCCTGGATCGGCTCCAGCAGCACGGCGACCGCGTTCTCCGTGAGTGCCTCGCGCATCGCGGTCAGGTCGCCGTACGGGACGATCTCGAAACCGGGCGTGTACGGCCCGAAGTCCGCCCGCGCCTCCGGGTCCGTGGAGAAGCTGATGATCGTCGTCGTACGGCCGTGGAAGTTGTTGTTCGCCACGACGACCTTGGCCATGCCGTCGGGCACGCCCTTGACCCGGTACCCCCACTTCCGCGCGGTCTTCACGGCGGTCTCCACGGCCTCCGCACCCGTGTTCATCGGCAGGACCATCTCCATGCCGCACAGCTCGGCCAGCCGCGCACAGAACTCGGCGTACCGGTCGTGGTGGAAGGCGCGGGAGGTCAGCGTCACCCGCTCCAGCTGCGCCTGAGCGGCCTCGATCAGCCGCCGGTTGCGGTGCCCGAAGTTGAGCGCCGAGTACCCGGCGAGCAGATCGAGATAGCGGCGCCCCTCGACATCGGTCATCCACGCCCCGTCCGCGGTCGCGATGACGACGGGCAACGGGTGATAGGTGGGCGCACTGTGCGCCTCGGCGGCGGCGATGAGCGTGTCCGTAGCAGTCACGGGATCTCCGTCCGTACGACAGAGAGGGGAGGGTGTGCCCTTTCTACCCGATTTGCCCGCCCGCTTGCTGGACCGGCAAGGCCGGCCCCGGGTCTTGCCGGTAGGCTGGCCGCGGGCCGTGACTGGCGCGCTGGGATGGGACCGACCATCGGGGAGCGGCCCGCGCAACCGTGTGCCGTGCGCCTGGGCCGACCCGTGAATCCCGTGTCCGCGTCCGGAGGTCCTACGACATGCCAGAGCCCCTCTCCACCGAGTCCACCGCCTTCCGCAGCGCCCTCGATGTGATCCGGGGCGTGGAGCCCCGCGTCGCCGACGCCATCGGCCAGGAGATCGAGGACCAGCGCGCCTCGCTGAAGCTGATCGCCAGCGAGAACTACGCCTCGCCCGCCGTCCTGCTGACCATGGGCAACTGGTTCAGCGACAAGTACGCCGAGGGCACCGTCGGCCGCCGCTTCTACGCCGGATGCCGCAACGTCGACACCGTCGAGGCCCTTGCCGCCGAGCACGCCAAGGAGCTCTTCGGCGCCCGCCACGCCTACGTCCAGCCGCACTCCGGCATCGACGCCAACCTGGTCGCCTTCTGGGCCGTCCTCGCCGCGCGCGTCGAGGCCCCGGCGCTGGAGCGCGCCGGCGCCCGCCAGGTCAACGACCTCTCCGAGAAGGACTGGGCCGAGCTCCGCCGCGAGCTGGGCAACCAGCGCATGCTCGGCATGTCGCTGGACGCGGGCGGCCACCTCACGCACGGCTTCCGGCCCAACATCTCCGGCAAGATGTTCGACCAGCGCAGCTACGGCACCGACCCGGAGACCGGCCTCCTCGACTACGAGGCGCTGCGCGCCACGGCCCGCGAGTTCAAGCCGCTGATCATCGTCGCGGGCTACTCGGCGTACCCGCGCCTGGTGAACTTCCGCATCATGCGGGAGATCGCCGACGAGGTCGGCGCGACCCTCATGGTCGACATGGCGCACTTCGCGGGCCTGGTCGCGGGCAAGGTGCTCACCGGCGACTTCGACCCCGTACCGCACGCGCAGATCGTCACCACGACCACCCACAAGTCCCTGCGCGGCCCGCGCGGCGGCATGGTGCTGTGCGACGACTCGCTGGTCGAGCAGGTCGACCGCGGCTGCCCGATGGTGCTCGGCGGCCCGCTGCCGCACGTCATGGCCGCCAAGGCCGTCGCCCTCGCCGAGGCCCGCCGCCCCGACTTCCGCGACTACGCCCAGCGCATCGTCGACAACTCCCGCGCCCTCGCCGACGGCCTGATGCGGCGCGGCGCCACGCTGGTCACCGGCGGTACGGACAACCACCTCAACCTGATCGACGTCGCGACCTCCTACGGGCTCACCGGCCGCCAGGCCGAGTCCGCGCTCCTCGACTCGGGTGTCGTGACCAACCGCAACGCCATCCCGCAGGACCCCAACGGCGCCTGGTACACCTCCGGCATCCGGATCGGCACTCCGGCCCTGACGACCCGCGGGCTCGGCACCGCCGAGATGGACGAGATCGCCGCGCTGATCGACCGGGTGCTCACCTCGGCCGAGCCGGGCACGACCAGCAAGGGCGCCCCCTCCAAGGCGCAGCACGTCCTGGACGAGAAGGTCGCGGACGAGGTCTCCCGCCGGGCCACCGACCTGCTGGACGGATTCCCCCTCTACCCGGGCATCGACCTCAGCTGATCCCCTTCCGATCCGGCTGATCCACGGCTGCCGGCGGCGTACTGCCGTCGGCAGCCGACGCTGTTCTCAGGGGCCGGTCGGCCCGGCCGGGCGCACTGTGTCCCACGTCTCATCGGCAGTCGCTCGACGGGGCCGCTGCCACCCGCATCCTGGAGGTGAGCCGTCGCCCTCCCGGCCGCGGAAGAAACGGTTCACGAGCTGTCGTGGATCGGTTCCCAAGCTTTCGCGCGCACCTGAGAGAATGTTGAGCATGGTCTCTGAGCACCCACCCGTCGCCCCCGGTTCCGAGGCTGCCCCAGCCTCCGGCCGGGAGGTGCCCCCACGCTCCACGCCCGGCGCCCGTCCGCGTGTCCTCTCCGGAATCCAGCCCACAGCGGGCTCGTTCCACCTCGGCAACTACCTGGGTGCGGTGCGCCAGTGGGTGGCGCTGCAGGAGACCCACGACGCGTTCTACATGGTCGTCGACCTGCACGCGATCACCGTCCCGCAGGACCCGGCCGAGCTGCGCGCCAACACCCGGCTCGCCGCGGCCCAGCTCCTCGCCGCCGGACTCGACCCGGAGCGCTGCACGCTCTTCGTGCAGAGCCACGTTCCCGAGCACGCGCAGCTCGCCTGGGTCCTGAACTGCCTGACCGGGTTCGGCGAGGCGTCCCGTATGACGCAGTTCAAGGACAAGTCCGCCAGGCAGGGCGCCGACCGGGCCAGCGTCGGCCTGTTCACGTACCCGATCCTGCAGGTCGCGGACATCCTCCTCTACCAGGCCAACGAGGTGCCGGTGGGCGAGGACCAGCGCCAGCACATCGAGCTCACCCGCGACCTCGCCGAGCGGTTCAACGGCCGGTTCGGCGACACGTTCACGGTCCCGAAGCCGTACATCCTCAAGGAGACGGCGAAGATCTTCGACCTCCAGGACCCGGCGATCAAGATGAGCAAGTCGGCGTCCACGCCGAAGGGCCTGATCAACCTCCTCGACGAGCCGAAGACGACGGCCAAGAAGGTCAAGAGCGCGGTCACCGACACGGACACGGTCGTGCGGTACGACGCGGAGAACAAGCCGGGCGTCAGCAACCTGCTCACCATCTACTCGACCCTCACGGGCACAGGTATCGCGGAACTGGAGCAGAAGTACGCCGGCAAGGGCTACGGTGCGCTCAAGACGGACCTCGCCGAGGTCATGGTCGACTTCGTGACGCCGTTCCGGGAGCGGACCGAGCAGTATCTGGGCGACCCGGAGACGCTCGACGCGATCCTGGCCAAGGGCGCCGAGAAGGCACGCGCCGTCGCCGCTGAGACGCTCTCCCAGGCGTACGCGAAGGTGGGCTTCCTGCCCGCCAAGCACTGAGGGGACCGGACCGGCCGGACGTTCCGGCCGGTCATCGCCAGTGCATCGAGGGCCTGGGAGGTACCCCCGGCCCGACTGTCCACCACCCGACGCGACGAAGGAGTAAGACGTGGGGACCGTAACGATCGGTGTGTCGATCGCGGTCCCGGAGCCACACGGCAGCCTGCTCCAGGAGCGGCGCGCGGGCTTCGGGGACCCCGCGGCGCACGGCATTCCCACCCACGTCACGCTGCTGCCGCCCACGGAGGTCGACGACTCGGAGCTGCCCGCGATCGAGGCGCATCTGCTGGAGGTCGCGGCGGCGGGCCGCCCCTTCCCGATGCGGCTGTCGGGCACGGGGACGTTCCGGCCGCTGTCGCCCGTCGTGTACGTGCGTGTCGTGGAGGGCGTCGAGGCCTGCACCTGGCTGCAGAAGCAGGTCCGGGACGCATCAGGGCCGGTTGCACGCGAACTGCAGTTCCCGTACCACCCGCATGTCACGGTGGCGCACGCCATCGACGACGAGGCGATGGACCGGGCGTACGAGGAGCTCGCGGACTACGAGGCGGACTGGCCCTGCACCGGCTTCGCGCTCTACGAGCAGGGTGCGGACGCGGTGTGGCGCAAGCTCCGTGAGTACGTCTTCGGAGGCGACGAACCGGGCGGCGGTCCCGTCGTACCTCTGCAGGCGTCGGCGCCCGTGGTCCGGAGCACGCTCCCCGCGCACTGACCTTCGGCAGGCGTACGGGCGGAGCCGGGGAGAGCGAGGGGGGACATGGCCAGGGTCAACGCGGCACTCGCCGTGATCGTGCTGGTGTTCGCCGCCGCGGTGGCCTTGTACACCGTGGTCGAACCCGGCATGAGCTGGAAGTACGACAAGGTCTACAAGGACCTCGGCAGGCTCTCCGACGTGATCGCGACCGCCGACGACGACATCTGGGTGGTCGGCAACGCCACCGACACCGTCAGCTACGCCGGGGACGATACGGCCGACGACGGCTTCCTCCTGCACTACGACGGAACCCGCTGGCAGCGCCGTCCCATGCCTGCGGCGTTCGGCGACAGCGTCTACGAGGCCCGCTTCGACGAGGTGGACTCCGGCGGATTCTTGCTGACGGCGAGCCTGGACAGCCTGGAGGCGCCGCGCATGGCGCGCTGGGACGGCACGCGCTGGACCCCTGTGCCCGAGATCCCAGACATCGGCCGGGTCGTCGACGTGCGGGCTTTCGCCACGGACGACATCTGGGCCCTGGCCGGGACCTCCCGGGTGTGGCACTGGGACGGCACCCGCTGGACCGCCACGGACCTGCCCGCCACGGTCAGTGCGCTCGACGGCGTCGCGCCCGACGACCTGTGGGCGGTCGGCTACCAGGGCAGCGGCGAATCCGAGGAGAGCGGCCACGAGACCATCCAGCCCGCCGCACAGCACTGGGACGGCCGCTCCTGGACGTCGACCAGGACCCCGGAGTACCGCTTCCGGGACCCGGTGCCTGCCGAGCCCGTGGCCTTCCTCACCTCGGTCCGCGCGCTGGCCGCGGACGACGTACGCGCGTACGGCTCGCACACCTTCAACCACGGCGAGGTGGAAGACGAGCCCGCCGACGAACACATCCGTCTGCGCTGGGACGGCACCCGCTGGAGCAAGCAGCCCTCCGTGGAGGGCGACTGCGCCACCCGTGTCCCCGTGGCCGTCGACGGGGAGCGCGGGGTGTTCCTCAACGGGAACCGGTACCTCACTGCGGACGGCGACTGCGAAAGGATCAAGCGCCCACGGCTGCCGAGCACCGGCGGGATCAGAGACAGCTCCCAGCAGTCGCTCTGGCTGAACGGCATCGAGCCGATACCCGGCACCGACGAGGTCCTCGGCGTGGGCCACGTCCAGGTCAACCAGGCCGGCAACCCCACGAGCAGATCCGTGATCGTGCGGCTGAAACGCTAGCCGTTGTGCCTTGGGCGGCTACACCGGCAACCGCCGGAACACCGCCCGCGGAACATGCCGCAGCGCCGACATCACCAGCCGCAGCGTCCCCGGCACCCACACCACCTCCGAGTGGCGCCGCAACCCGGTCTCGATGGCCGTGGCCACCGCCTCCGGAGTCGTGGCCATCGGTGCCTCCTCCAGGCCCGCGGTCATCTTCGAGCGGACGAAGCCGGGGCGTACGACCATGACGTGGACGCCCGTGCCGTGCAGGGCGTCGCCGAGGCCCTGCGTGAAGGCGTCGAGGCCCGCCTTGCTCGAGCCGTAGATGAAGTTGGAGCGCCGGGCCCGCTCGCCCGCGACCGACGACAGCACCACCAGCGACCCGTGGCCCTGCGCCTGCAGGGCCCTCGCGCACACCAGGCCCGCGGACACCGCGCCCGTGTAGTTGGTCTGCGCGACGCGCACCGCGGCCACCGGGTCGCCCTCGTCGCGTGCCTGGTCGCCGAGGATGCCGAAGGCCAGCAGCACCATGTCGATGTCGCCCTCGGCGAACACCTTGCCGAGCACCTCTTCGTGCGACGTGGGCTCGAGCGCGTCGAAGGCGAGGGTACGGACGTCCGCGCCCAGTGCGCGCAGCTGTTCGGCGGCCGCCTCCAGAGCGGGCGAGGGGCGGCCGGCCAGCCACACCGTACGGGTGCGCCGCGCGATGAGGCGGCGGGCGGTGGCGAGCGCGATCTCCGATGTGCCGCCGAGGACGAGGAGGGACTGGGGGGTGCCGAAGGCGTCCTTCATGACAACCAACTCCTGGGGATTTTCCGGTTCCTGGAATGGCCGGACGGAGGGTCAGAGGTTCAGCCGGCGGGACAGGTCCGACACGAACACCCCCCGCGGGTCGAGTTCCGCGCGCAGCGCGCGGAAGTCCCCGAGGCGGGGGTACATCGAGGCGATCAGTTCCGGGCGGAGCCGGGAGTCCTTGGCGAGGTAGACGCGCCCGTCGGCCGCCGCGACCTCCTCGTCGAGCTCGTCGAGGAAGCCGCCGAGGCCCGGCAGATTGGCCGGGATGTCCAGGGCGAGCGTCCAGCCCGGCATCGGGAAGGACAGCCAGCCCGGGTCGCCTTCCCCGAACCGCTTGAGCACCGCGAGGAAGGAGGGGCAGCCGCGCCCGGAGATGCGCCGCACGATCCGGCGCAGGGCGTCCTCCTTCCCGTATCCGATGACGAACTGGTACTGCACGAAGCCGCTGCGCCCGTAGATGCGGTTCCAGTGCGGGACGCCGTCCAGCGGGTGGAAGAACGTCGAGATCTTCTGCAGCTCGCCCGTGCGGGACCTGGGGGCCTTGCGGTACCAGAGCTCGTTGAACAGCCCCACCGTTGCGCGGCCGAGGAGCCGGTCGGGCATGTGGAGGGGGGCGGCCGGCAGCTGTCCCGGGCGGAACGTCAGCGGCGCCCTGCGCGTGCGGGCGGGCAGGGCGTCCAGGGGGGCGTGGTCGCCGCGTGTGAGGACCGAGCGGCCGGTGGACGCCCCGCGGGCGAGCAGGTCGATCCAGGCGACCGAGTAGCGGTAGCGGTGGTCGGTGGCGGTGAGCCTCGCCATCAAGTCGTCCAGGTCCGTGGCGCGTTCGGTGTCCACGGTCATCAGGGACGTCTCGACGGGGTGCAGCCGGACGGTCGCGGAGAGGATGACGCCGGTCAGTCCCATGCCGCCCGCCGTCGCGTCGAACAGCGGTGTGCCGCGCTCCACCGTGCGGACCTGGCCGTCCGCTGTCAGCAGGTCGAGGGACAGGACGTGCCGCGAGAACGACCCCGACACATGGTGGTTCTTGCCGTGGATGTCGGCCCCGATCGCGCCGCCCACCGTCACATAGCGGGTGCCGGGCGTCACCGGTACGAACCAGCCGAGCGGCAGGAGCACCTCCATCAGCCGGTGCAGGCTGACGCCCGCGTCGCACAGCACCGTTCCGCACGCCGCGCCACGGGCCGGACTCCCCGCGCCGCCTGCCGGTGAGCCGGTCGCCGAAGCCCCGGTCGTGTCGATGACGTGGATGCGGTCCAGGCCGGTCATGTCGAGCACGGCTCCGCCCGCGTTCTGCGCGGCGTCGCCGTAGGCCCGGCCGAGCCCCCGGGCGATCCCGCCGCGCCTGCCGCAGCCCCGGACGGCCTCCACCGCCTCCTCGTACGAGCGGGGGCGGACCACACGGGCCACGCTCGGGGCCGTGCGGCCCCAGCCGGTGACGGAAACGGTCTCTGCTGGCATGTCGGCGACCGTATCGCCCGACATGGACGGGCATCGGTGGTTTGCCGATGATGTGGCCGCCCGTCACTTGAATGGGTGATTCAGGGAGTGTCGTCCAATACGGTCATGATTAAGGGCTGTTGCGTAGAGAGCGCACATTCCGGATGGCCGGACGGAGCGTCCAGCGCCAGCCGGATGGATCGAGCACCAAGGGGCCACATGCACGACATGGACCACCGGTTGCTGTCCGCGCTCCGCGGCTGCGGCAGGGACCCGCGGGTGGCGGCGGCCGCGCGCGCATTGTCCTGGACCGGCGAACACGGCGCCCTGTGGCTGGCCGCGGGGCTCGTGGGCGCCGCCGCCGACCGCGAGCGGCGCGACGCCTGGCTGCGCGGCACCGCGCTGACCGCCGCCGCACACCTGGCCAGCATGGGCGTCAAGCGCATCGTGCGGCGCCCGCGCCCCGGCCACGTCGAGCCGCTGGTGCGCACCGCGAGCCGGCACTCCTTCCCCAGTTCGCACGCCACGTCGGCGGCCGCCGCGGTGGTCGCCTACGGTGCGCTGCGCCCCGGGGGCGCCCGCCTGCTGCGGCCGGTCGCCGCCGCGATGTGCGTCTCCCGCCTCGTCGCCGGTGTCCACTACCCGTCGGATGTCGCGGCGGGCGCGGCCCTGGGGGCCCTGACGGCCCGGCTCGGGGCCCGGTGGATGACCGGGGGACGACCGGTGGACGCCGGAGGGCCGGGCCGATGACCGAGCGCACCGCCGTACTCGAGCGCGAACCCCCGCGCCGCACCCCCGTCGACCAGCTGAGGAGCGGCCGACTCGGCCTCACGCTGGGCCTGTTGAGGACCGCGCGCCCCCGCCAGTGGGTGAAGAACGTGCTGGTCGTGGCGGCCCCCGCAGCCGCCGGCGAACTGTTCTCGCCCGGGGCGTTCCTCCAACTGGCGATCGTCTTCGTGCTGTTCACGGCGGCCGCCTCCGCCGTCTACATGATCAACGACGCACGGGACGCCGAGGCCGACCGCGCCCACCCGGTCAAGTGCCGCCGTCCCGTCGCCGCGGGGCACGTGCCCGTCCCCGTCGCCTACGCCGTCGGCGGCGTCCTCGCCGTGCTCGCCCCGACCGCCGCGCTCGTGCTGTGCAACGCGCTCACGTCGGCGCTGCTCGCCGCGTACGTCGGTATGCAACTGGCGTACTGCATCAGCCTCAAGCACGTCCTCGTCGTCGACCTCGCCGTCGTCACCACGGGCTTTCTGATGCGCGCCATGATCGGCGGCCTTGCGCTGGGGATTCCGCTGTCCCGCTGGTTCCTGATCACCACGGGCTTCGGCGCGCTGTTCATGGTCTCCGCCAAGCGGTACTCCGAAGCCGTCCAGATGGCCGGAAAGGCGGGCGCCACGCGCGCGTTGCTGAACGAGTACACCACCGGCTACCTGCGGTTCGTCTGGCAGCTCGCGGCCGGCGTCGCCGTACTCGGCTACTGCCTCTGGGCGCTGGAGGAGGGCGGCATCGCCGGCACGAGCCTGCTGCCCTGGCGGCAGCTGTCGATGGTCGCCTTCATCCTCGCGGTGCTCCGGTACGCGGTCTTCGCCGATCGCGGCACGGCGGGCGAGCCGGAGGACGTCGTGCTGCGCGACCGGGCGCTCGCCGTCATCGGCCTGGTGTGGCTGGCGATGTACGGGCTGGCGGTCGCGGACTGGTGAGCCGGGCACCTCAGGCACCGGGCCGCACGGCACCCGGCGGACTGCGGGCCCTCGGGCCCGAGGTGCTGGGCTTCGCGGCGGCCGGGTTCTGCGCCTACGCCGCCGACCTCGGGATCTTCCTCTGGCTGCGCGGCCCCGTGGGCCTCGACCCGCTGACCGCCAAGGCCCTGTCGTTCGTGGCGGGCTGCACGGTCGCGTACGCGGGCAACGCGCTCGGCACGTACCGCCACCGGGCGGCAGACGTCTCGCGGCTGCGGCAGTACGGCGTCTTCTTCGCGGTGAACGTCGCCGGCGCCCTCGTCCAGCTGCTGTGCCTCGCGGTGTCGCACTACGGCCTCGGGTTCACCTCCGGGGTCGCGGACACCGTCTCGGGAGCGGGCATCGGCATGGCACTCGCCACCGCGCTGCGCTTCTGGGGCACCCGGACGCTGGTCTTCCGGGCCGACAAGGGCACGGGGCAGGGGGCTCAGGACTCCGTACCGGGTACACACGGCTCCGCGCGAGGGACAGAGCGCTCCGTACGGGGCACACAGAGATCATGGACTGGCTGAAGAGACTTCCCGGCATCGGACCCCTCGTCGAACGTCTGATGACCACGCACGCGTGGCGGTCCTACGAGCGTCTCGACCGTGTGAAGTGGACCCGGCTCGCGGCGGCGATGACCTTCGTCAGTTTCATCGCGCTCTTTCCGCTGATCACCGTGGCCGCCGCGATCGCCGCCGCGACGCTGAGCGCCGACCGCGTGCGGCAGCTCGAGGACCGGATCGCCGACCAGGTGCCGGGCATCTCCGACCAGCTGGACATCGGCGCGCTCGTGGCGAACGCCGGCACGGTCGGGGTCATCGCCGGCGCCCTGCTGCTGGTCACCGGCATCAGCTGGATCGGCCAGATGCGGGAGTGCCTGCGCGCCGTGTGGGAGTTGCCCGACAGCGAGGAGAACCCAGTCCTGCGCAAGGCCAAGGACGCCGGGGTGCTCCTCGGGCTCGGCGGCGCCGGACTCGCCTCGCTCCTCGCCTCCGCCGTCGCGTCGACCGCGGTCGGCTGGACGACACGGCAGCTCGGCATCGACGAGGGCGGCGTGGGCGGCGCGCTGCTCCAGACGGCCGCCTTCGCCATCGCCGTCCTCGCCGACTTCCTGCTGCTGCTCTACCTCCTCACCCTGCTGCCCGGCGTCCACCCGGAGCGGCGCCATCTGATCACCGCGGCACTGGTCGGCGCCGTGGGCTTCGAGCTGCTGAAGCTGCTGATCGGCAGCTATATGAGGGGAGTGGCGGCGAAGAGCATGTACGGCGCCTTCGGCGTGCCGGTGGCGCTGCTGCTGTGGATCAACTTCACCGCGAAGCTGCTGCTGGTCTGCGCCGCCTGGACGGCGACGCCGCACAAGGAACCGGAGAGCGAGCCGGTGACGGACGGGGACGAGGACGGAGGCGGCGGCGCCGGGGTCAGGGGCGCGGCCGGCGGCGCACCAGGTCCGGAAGCGGCCAGCGGCGCCTGACCACGAACATGCCGGCGGCCAGCACCACCAGTAGGCCGCCCGTGATCGCCAGCGCGGTCGCGATACCGCTCGACCCCTCCTTGGTTGCGGCCGCGGGCGCCGCCTTCGCGTCCGAGGTGTCGTCGCCGGGGCCGGCGGCGCCCGCCCGGCCGCCCGCGTCGCCGCTCGAACCGCTGCCCGTGTCGGCGCTCTTCGGCGGCACGAGCTCGCCGACCGCCCTCACCTTCCCCGCGGCCTGGAAGCCCCAGTCGAACAGGGCGGCCGTCTCCTTGTAGACCTCGTTGCTCGCCTTCTTCTCCGGGTTCATGACGGTGACGAGCAGCACCCTGCCGTCGCGTTCCGCGACCCCGGTGAAGGTCGCGCCCGCATTCGTGGTGTTGCCGTTCTTCACGCCCGCGATGCCCTTGTAGGCGTTCAGGCCGTAGTCGCCCGTCATCAGCCGGTTGGTGTTCTGGATCTCGAAGGACCCGCGCTTCGTGCCGTTCTTCGTCTTCTTCGTCTCGCCGGGGAACTGGGCCCGCACGGTCGCGCAGTAGTCGCGGAAGTCCTCATTCTGCATCCCCGAACGCGCGATCAGCGTCAGGTCGTACGCGGACGAGACCTGGCCCGGGGCGTCGTAGCCGTCCGGGCTGACCACGTGCGTGTCCAGTGCCTGCAGTTCGTCGGCGTGCTCCTGCATCTCCTTGACGGTCTGGTCGACGCCGCCGTTCATCGCGGACAGCACGTGCACCGCGTCATTGCCCGAGCGCAGGAAGACGCCGAGCCACAGGTCGTGGACCGTGTACGTCTCGTTCTCCTTGATGCCGACCAGGCTGGAGCCCGAGCCGATGCCCGCGAGGTCGGACGGCTCGACCTTGTGCTTCTGCGTCTTGGGGAACTTCGGCAGGACCGTGTCGGCGAAGAGCATCTTCATGGTGGACGCCGGGGGCAGCCGCCAGTGCGCGTTGTGCGAGGCCAGGACCTCGCCCGACTCGGCGTCCGCGACGATCCAGGAACGGGCCGTCAGATCCTTGGGCAGCACCGGCGCGCCCGTCCCGAGGTCCACCTGCGTGCCCGCCTTGCCCAGCCGGACGCCGCCGACGGTCGACATGTCGGCCGGCGGCTTCGCCTGGCTGCCCGCCGGCTTGTCGTCGGCGAGCGCGGGCGGGGCGATCGAAACGGTCAACAACGTGACAGAAGCCACCAAATAGGTGGCCCGTCTTTTCAAATTCAACGTGTTATAGGCAGGCACGATCGAGAACGTACAGGGCGCCGATGGGGATGTCGTCGCCGAGGCACGTCGTGTTTCACCCTCCCCACCCCGCGCGGGACACCGGGCGGCGGACGGCGATACTGGACGTATGAAGCTCAGCCGCCCCATCTCCTGGTTCCTGCTCGCCTTCGGGGTGTGGAGCTGGGTCATCTGGATCACTTTCGTCAAGAACCTCTGGAAGGACGCCAGCGGGCTCGCGTTCGACGACGCGGGCGACCCGACCGGCTACTTCTGGGTGCACCTGCTGCTGGCCGTCGTCTCCTTTGTCCTGGGGACGGCCATCGGAGTCATCGGGTTGCGCGGACTGCGCGCACTGCGCCGCAAGTCATAGGACAGCGCTCGTGAGAAGGCCCTCCTCGGAGGGCCTTCTGGACGGCGCAACCAGAACGGCTCAACGGTCAACCGGAAGGCGGCTCAGCCGTGGTCATCGTGTTCGTGCTCGTCGGCCTCGCCGTGCTGTCGGCGTTCTGCGGGCTCCAGTGGTACGCGTGGCGCCGTGTCGTGCGCGACACGACGGCCCGCGGCTCGGCCGCGCGGCGTATGGGCAGCGTCGTCTTCATCGCGGGGCCGCTGCTCATGTTCGGAGCCTTCGGGAGCACCCGTGCGGAGGCACCCTTCTGGCTGCAGCAGGTGCTGGCATGGCCCGGCTATCTGTGGATGGCGTTCTCCCTGTATCTCGTGCTGGCGCTGCTGGTGGGGGAGTTCATACGTCCCCTGCTGCGGCGGTGGCCGGCGCGGAGGGATTCCGAGGCCGGGGCCCCAGGCGGGCACGGCAGCGGCACGGTGCCCCAGCGGCTCGAGCACCCGGTCGGGGCCGGGGACCGGACGGCAGCAGGTGGCGTGCGCGGGCCGGAGCCCGAGCCGGAGCTGGGCGCCGAGCCCGAAGACGCGCCCGTGCCGGCCACCGGCCCCGAACTCGTGGGCGAGCCGGCGCAGGAACCCGTCGTGGGCGAGCCCGCGCAGGAGCCCGTCCCCGCCGCGGCTACCGTCACGGCCCCGGCCGGCGGAGGCCCCTCCCGCCGCCTCTTCGTCTCCCGCATCGTGGGCGGCGCCGCCGCGGCCGTCGCCCTCGGAACCGTCGGCAACGGGGCGTACGGCGTGCTCAGCGGCCCCAAGGTGAAGCGGCTCACCGTGCCGCTGGCCAAACTGCCGCGCGCGGCGCACGGGTTCCGGATCGCCGTGGTCAGCGACATCCACCTCGGCCCGACGCTGGGGCGCGGCTTCGCGCAGCGTGTCGTCGACCGCATCAACGCGACGCAGCCCGACCTCATCGCCGTCGTCGGCGATCTGGTCGACGGCAGCGTCGAGAACCTCGGGCCCGCCGTCGAGCCCCTCGCCCAGCTGCGCGCACGGCACGGCGCCTACTTCGTCACGGGCAACCACGAGTACTTCTCCGGCGCCGAGCAGTGGGTCGACCACGTGCAGGAACTCGGCCTGCGCGCGCTGCAGAACGCGCGCGTCGAGATGGACGGCTTCGACCTCGCGGGCGTCAACGACATCTCCGGCGACGACTACGGCGACGGCCCTGACTACGTCAAGGCCCTCGGGGACCGGGACACCGCCCGCGCCGCCGTGCTCCTCGCCCACCAGCCCGTGATGATCCACGAGGCGGTCGAGCACGGCGTCGACCTCCAGCTCTCCGGTCACACCCACGGCGGACAGCTGTGGCCCGGCAACTTGATCGCGGGCGCGGCGAATCCGACGCTCGCTGGGCTCGAGCAGTACGGCGACACGCAGCTGTACGTGTCCCGGGGCGCGGGCGCGTGGGGGCCGCCGGTACGGGTGGGAGCACCCTCCGACATCACGGTCGTGGAACTCGCCTCGAAGCAGGCCTGAGCAGGGCCGTCCTGAGGGAGACCTACGGCCGTCCTGAGGCCGGCCTGCTGAGGCCGGCCTGACGCCGTCCTGGCCGGGACTGTGGCATCTCGCGATGCCCTGCATCATGTGTCGGACCCGTGTGCACCGTGTGGTGGCGCACCCTTCGACGACACCATCCTGCTGGTCTCCGCACTGGCCGCGAACGCCGTGCGCCACGGGCCCGTACCGGAGTGGGACTTCGAGGTGGCGGCGTTGGTCGGGGCGGCCGAGGGTGCCGCGGGACCGTGATTCCCGTTCGGGTGGGCGTACGCGGCGCGGCCAAGCCCTGTGCCGGACCTCGCACCATCGAGCAGTCCGCTCACGCCGGGGGCGGCCGCGTGCCCGTACCGTCCGGCTGCGCGGACGGCCGTGTGCGCGTACCGCCCGGCTGCGTGGACTGTCGCGTGCCCGTACCGTCCGGCTTCTCGCCGAGCCGGAGCCGACCGGTGCTGGCCGGCCACTCGGCGGGGGAGGCCGCAGGGGAGTCCGCGGCCTCCGTACATGCCGGCAGCGTCACCGTCACAGCCAGCCCCGCGCCCGGCGACGTCCTGACGTCGACGGAGCCGCCGTGGGCCGTGACCACGCCTTGCACGATGGCCATGCCCAGGCCGCTGCCCGGGGCCCCACCCGTGCGGAAGAACCGGTCGAAGATGCGGGCCGCGTCCTCCTCCGCGAGCCCGGGGCCCTCGTCGGCGACGCACAGCCGGACCATCCCGTGCTCACGCGCCAGTTCCACCCGGGCGGCGGCATCCGGCGGAGTATGGGTGCGTACGTTGCCCAGCAGATTGCCGAGGACCTGGCGCAGCCCCGACTCGTCGGCGTGCACCAGCAGCGCGCCGTCGGCTGCGACGGACAGCGGGCGGTCCGGCTGCTGGGCGCGCAGATCCGCGGCCGCGTCGCGCACGAGACGGCTCAGATCGACGTTGCGGAAGCGCAGTTCGGGCTGCTGGTCCAGGCGCGCCAGCGTCAGCAGCTCGTCGACCAGCCGTCCCATCCGGTCGACCTCCCCGCGCATCCGGATCCCCGCACGGGCCCGGTCCTCCGGGTCGTTCAGCATCCCCTGGTCGTACAGCTGGAGATACCCGCGGATGGCGGCCAGCGGTGTACGCAGCTCGTGCGAGGCGTCCGCGACGAAGCGGCGCAGCTGCGCGGCGCTGCGTTCGCGCGTGTCGAACGCCGACTGCACCTGGTGCAGCATCGAGTTGAGGGCGACCCGCAGCTGCTCGATCTCCGTGACGGGGTCCCGGCTGGACGGC
Source organism: Streptomyces himalayensis subsp. himalayensis (assembly GCF_013778455.1). Classification (GTDB taxonomy): domain Bacteria; phylum Actinomycetota; class Actinomycetes; order Streptomycetales; family Streptomycetaceae; genus Streptomyces; species Streptomyces himalayensis. The sequence continues at coordinate 15,967 of NZ_JACEHE010000016.1, forward strand.
ACGCGTCGCGTCAGGTCGCCCTCGGCGATGGCGGACGCCGTCTCCACCATGTCCTCCAGCGGCCGCAGCCGATGGTGCGCCCCGATCATCGTCAGCACCGCGAGCAGCGCCAGCAGCATGGTCCCGAAGACCAGATCCAGCTTGAGCGCCTTGGTGACGCTCTCGTGCACGGCGCTCGTCTCCATGGCGATCAGCATGGCCGTGCCGTCGCTGAGCCGTGCCCCCACCGCGCGGAAGGCGTCACCTCCCAACGCGATGTCACGCGGCTCCCCGTCGTCGCTGAACGCCTCCGCGTCGCCGACGGCTGACGCCAGTTCGCGCTGCCGCGGCGTCGGCTCGAAAGCGCCGAGCGACACGGGCTCACCGTCGTCGTCGACGGTCACGAACAGCGTTTCCGGGCCCGGCAGCGCATCCGCCCCGCTCAGGTCCGGGGCCATGTGGTCCCGGACGAAGGCCAGGGAGCTCAGCGACTCGATCTCCCGCATGCTGAGGCCGCTGCGCTAGAGCGAGTCCCGCGAGGAGGTGAGCGACGAATCGACGCTCGCGGTCAGGTAGTGCCGCATGCCCATGAGGCTGACCGCGGTCGCCGCGACGATGCCGAGGGCCAGGAGTGCCACGTTCACGAGGGTGAGCTTGGCGCGCAGCGAGTGCATCCCGCGGGGCCGGCACCAGCGCCAGTCCCAACCGCCCGCCATCCACATCCCGCCGCCTCCCCGTGCCCTCTGCCCGCATCCGGCCACCGCGCTCGCCTCTTACGCCAGGCCGTACCCCACCCCGCGCCGCGTCGTGATCAACGGCGGCCCGAGCGCGTCGAGTTTGCGCCGCAGATAGCTGATGTACGTCTCCACGACGGTCGACTCGGCGGTGTGTTCGTACTGCCACACATGCCGCAGCAGCTGCTCCTTGGGCACGACCGCGCCGCCGTTGCGCACCAGGAAGCGCAGCAGGGCGTACTCGGTCGGGGTGAGCTCGACCGCCCGGCCGTCGCGGCGCACGGTGTACGTCGTCTCGTCCAGCTCCAGGTCGCGGTACCGCAGCGGCGGCCGCTGCGGCAGGACGTCGGCGGGCCGGGTGCGCCGCAGCACCGCGCGGGTACGCGCGACGACCTCGTCGATGTTGAACGGCTTGGTGATGTAGTCGTCGCCGAAGCCGAGCGCGCCCACGATCTCCGCGGGAGCGTCCCGTGCGGTGATGAAGACAAGCGCCAGCTCCGGCCGCTGCGCGCGCAGTTCGCGGCCCAGCGCCCGCCCGTCGCCGTCCGGGAGCATCACGTCGAGCAGCGCCGCGTCCGGGCGGGTGCGCTCCGCGAGGGCGAGGGCCTCGCGGACGGTGCCCGCCGTCATCACCTCAAACCGGTGGTAGCGCAGGGATATGGCGAGGACGTCGGCGATGCTCGGCTCGTCCTCGACGACCAGGACCGTCGACGCCTCGTGCACAGCCGCCGCTGCCTCAGGGCCAGGAGAGGTCATGACCCCAGTATCCGCACGGGCGTTGTACGAAGTGCCGGATCGGAGCTTTGGAGTTCCTTGAGAGTCATGGACGCGCCGCCCCACGCGTGCGTGCCGCCACGGATTCTGAAGCGCAGGACCCGGGGGACCGACGTACCGATCGACGTACCGAATCGACGTACCGAATCGACGTACCGATTAAGGAGCGGAAATCGTGGCGGCATTGGCACGGTGGTGCTACCGGCACCGGCTGGTGGTCCTGTTGCTGTGGGTGGGGGTGCTGTTCGGTCTGGGAACCGCGGGAAGCGCGGCCGGGACCGACTACGCCAACGTCTTCTCCCTCCCCGACACGGACTCCAAGCGCGCGATCGACCTGATGCAGAAGGCCTTCCCGGAGAGCGCGGGCGACACCGACACGGTGGTGTGGAAGGTCGACGACGGCTCGGTGCGCGAAGAGTCCGTACGATCCCGGATCGAGCCCGCGCTCGAGGACATCGCCGCCATGAAGGGCGTCGGCGAGGTCAGGAGCCCCTACGCGGAGGGGCCGGCGGGCGCCGCGCAGATCAGCGAGAACGGGCGGATCGCGTATGCGCAGGTCACGTTCACGGAACAGGCGAACTCCGTCCCGAAGGGGCTCGTCGAGGATGTCGTCGACACCGCGCAGGACGCGGAGCGCGACGGCCTCCAGGTGGAGCTCGGCGGCCAGGCCATCACCCGTATCCAGGAGCCGCCCACCGGCGTCGCCGAGATGGTCGGCATCATCGCCGCGGCGATCATCCTGTTCCTGGCCTTCGGCTCGGTCTTCGCGATGGTGCTGCCGATCGTCGTCGCCCTCTTCGGCGTCGGCACCGGCATGCTCTCCACGATGCTGATCAGCCATGTCACGGACGTGGCCGATGTCGCCCCGATTCTCGGGTCGTTGATCGGTCTCGGTGTGGGCATCGACTACGCGCTGTTCATCATCACGCGCCACCGGCGCGGCATCCTGCGCGGGGCGGATCCGGAGGACGCGGCCGTACAGGCCCTGAACACCTCTGGACGTGCGGTGCTCTTCGCGGGCGGCACGGTCGTCATCGCGCTCGCGGGCATGCTGGTGATGAACATGCGGTTTCTCGACGGCGTCGTCATCGGGACCTCGCTCACGGTCGTGTTGAGCGTCCTGGCCGCGGTCACGCTGCTGCCCGCCCTGCTCGGCCTCCTCGGCATGCGGGTCCTCAGCCGCCGTCAGCGCCGCCGGCTGGCGGAGCACGGGCCCGAGCCGGAGAACGCGAGCGGTCTGGCGGCGCGCTGGTCGTCGTACGTCCAGAAGCGTCCGCGGTCGATCGCGCTGGCCGCCGTCGTGGTGATGGCCGTTCTCGCGCTGCCCGTCCTGTCGCTGCGGCTCGGCGCCACCGACCAGGGCAACCACCAGGAGTCGACGACGACCCGGCAGGCGTACGACATCCTCGCCGAGGGGTTCGGGGCCGGCTTCAACGGGCCGCTCCAGGTGGTCACCGAGGCCCCCGACACCGGCGCGCTGGTGGAGCGGATCCGCTCGACGGAGGGCGTCGCGCAGGTCTCCGCGGTCCCGCCGTCCGAGGGCGTGTCGGTGATCCAGGTGGTGCCGACGACCTCGCCGCAGTCGGAGGCGACGGACCAGCTCATCGACCGGCTGCGGGACCACGTGATCCCGGAGTCGGGCGTGGAGGCCCATGTGGGCGGCGTGACGGCCGTCTTCAAGGACTTCGCGTCGGTGACAGGCGACCGGCTGCCGTATTTCGTCGCGGCGATCATCGGCCTGGGCTTCCTGCTCCTGCTGATCGCGTTCCGCTCGCTCGTCGTACCGCTGACGGCCGCGCTGATGAACCTCATCGCGGCGGCAGCGTCCTTCGGCGTCCTGGTGGCGATCTTCCAGTGGGGCTGGGGAACGGAGCTCCTGGGAGTCGGCAAGGAGGGCCCGATCACGTCCTTCCTCCCGGTGATCATGCTCTCCCTCCTCTTCGGCCTCTCGATGGACTACCAGGTGTTCCTGGTGAGCCGGATGCACGAGGAATGGGTGCACACGCGGGACAACGCACGCGCGGTACGCGTCGGCCTCGCCGAGACCAGCCGCGTCATCAACTGCGCCGCCCTCATCATGATCTGCGTCTTCTCCGCCTTCGTACTGAGCGGCGACATGGAGGGCGCCATGGCGGGCATCGGCCTCGCGGCGGCGGTCGCCCTGGACGCGTTCATCCTGCGTACGGCGCTGGTACCGGCTGCGATGCATCTGCTGGGCCGGTCCAACTGGTGGCTCCCCGCCTGGCTGGACAAGCGGCTGCCGCATCTGGCGGTGGAACCGCGCGAGGAGGCGGAGCCGCTCCCGGACACCGCGGCCCACGCGCGCGTACCGGAACCGACGGCCCACGCGCGTGTGCCGGAGGCTGCCGACGAGGAGACCAACGGGGTGTCCGCGGTGGCGGTGGTCCACGGCTTCATCCGCACCACGGACGGAGAGCCGGTCTCCGGCGCCGTCCTGACTCTCCTGTCGAGGGGCGGCCGCCAACTCGACCGCGTCAGGTCGCTGGCCGACGGCTCGTACATCCTGTCGGCACCGTTCCCGGGCGGCTACCTGCTCGCCGCCTCGGCCCCCGGCTTCGCGCCCCGCGCCCGCCATGTCGTGGTCACGGAGGCCCCTCTGGTGTACGACGTGGAGCTGGCTCCTGAGGGGGTGGACGCCGTGAACTGAGCACGCGTGAGCCGAACCGACCGAGCTGAACCGAAGCGAATCGAACCCCTCGCCCGCCGGCTGCGGGCGAGGGGTTCAACTCCGCCCCAGCTCCGGCCGCTTGCTGTAGTCCGTGAACCCGACGACGTTCCCCCATGGATCCGCGACCTCCACTGTCCAGCCCGTGGCCACCGCGAACGGCTCTTCCAGGACCGGGACCCCCGCCGCCACGAGCGCCCGTGCCGTGGCCCGCGCGTCGCGGACCTCCAGCCAGACACGGGGCCCGGGCCACGGCGGCGGCCGATACCCGAGGTCCTCCTCCAGCCGCAGCAGAACACCGGGCGCCTCGTCCCCGACCTTCAGCAGCGCGATCCCGGCCTCGTCGAGCCGGAACACCACCGGAAAACCGGCCCGACGGTAGAACGCCACCGCCTCGTCGAGATCGCCGACGGGCAACAGCACGTTGTCGAAGCCGAGCAGCTCGTACGACGCCTCCTGTGACATGGCGTCAGGGTAGGCGGCCCCGGGGGCCTCGTACGGGAGCCATACGGGGGCTCTTCGACGCGCATGGGCCCCGCTCCCAGCCGGGAACGGGGCCCACGTCGACGTACGACCGCGAACGCGGAAACCGTCAGAAGCGGCGCGTGATAAGCGCCCGCTTCACCTCCTGAATCGCCTTCGTCACCTCGATACCGCGCGGGCAGGCGTCCGTGCAGTTGAACGTCGTGCGGCAGCGCCACACGCCGTCCTTGTCGTTGAGGATCTCCAGCCGCTGCTCCCCGGCCTCGTCGCGCGAGTCGAAGATGAAGCGGTGGGCGTTGACGATGGCGGCCGGGCCGAAGTACTGGCCGTCGTTCCAGAAGACCGGGCACGACGACGTGCAGGCCGCGCAGAGGATGCACTTCGTCGTGTCGTCGAAGCGCTCGCGGTCCTCGGCGGACTGCAGACGCTCACGCGTCGGCTCATTGCCGGTGGTCACCAGGAACGGCATGACGTCCCGGTACGCCTGGAAGAACGGCTCCATGTCCACGACCAGGTCCTTCAGGACCGTGAGGCCCTTGATGGGCTCGACCGTGATGGGCTTCTCCGGGTTGATGTCCTTGATCAGCGTCTTGCACGCCAGCCGGTTGCGGCCGTTGATGCGCATCGCGTCGGAGCCGCAGATGCCGTGCGCGCAGGAGCGGCGGAACGTCAGCGTGCCGTCCAGGTCCCACTTGATCTTGTGGAGCCCGTCGAGCACACGCTCCTTCGGGTCGATCTCCAGCTGGAAGTCTTCCCAGGTCGCCTCGGCCGAGACCTCCGGGTTGAACCGGCGGACCCGGAAGGTGACGGTGATGTAGGGCGAGGCGGCGGACTCCGCCTCGACCTTGTCCATGACAGGGGTAGCCATCAGTACTTACGCTCCATCGGCTGGTAGCGGGTCTGGACGACCGGCTTGTAGTCGAGGCGGACGGTCTCGGTGCCGTCGTCGCCGACCTCGCGGTACGCCATGGTGTGGCGCATGAAGTTGACGTCGTCGCGGTTCGGGTAGTCCTCGCGGTAGTGACCGCCGCGGGACTCCTTGCGGGCCAGCGCCGAGATGGCCATGACCTCGGCCAGGTCGAGCAGGTTGCCCAGCTCGATGGCCTCGAGCAGGTCGGTGTTGAACCGCTTGCCCTTGTCCTGGATGGCGACGTTCCGGTAGCGCTCGCGCAGCTCACCGATCTTCTCGACTGCCGTCTTGATCGTCTGCTCGGTGCGGAACACCATGACGTTGGCGTCCATGGTGTCCTGCAGCTCCCGGCGGATCTCGGCGACCCGCTCGGTGCCGGTGGAGTTGCGCAGCCGCTCGACCTGCTCGACGACGAGCTCGGCCGGGTTCTCCGGGAGTTCGACGTAGTCGTGCTTGGCCGAGTACTCGGCGGCCGCGATACCGGCGCGCTTGCCGAAGACGTTGATGTCGAGCAGCGAGTTGGTGCCCAGGCGGTTGGCGCCGTGGACCGACACGCAGGCGACCTCACCGGCGGCGTACAGGCCCGGGACGACCGTGGTGTTGTCCGCCAGGACCTCACCCTCGACGTTCGTCGGGATGCCGCCCATCGCGTAGTGCGCGGTGGGCTGGATCGGGATCGGGTCCGTGTAGGGCTCGATGCCGAGGTAGGTGCGCGCGAACTCCGTGATGTCGGGCAGCTTGGCGTCCAGCTGCTCCGGCGGGAGGTGCGTGAGGTCCAGGTACACGTGGTCGCCCTCGGGACCGCAGCCGCGGCCCTCGCGGATCTCCGTGTAGATGGAGCGGGACACGACGTCGCGGGACGCCAGGTCCTTCATGACCGGCGCGTACTTCTCCATGAAGCGCTCGCCGTCCTTGTTGCGGAGGATGCCGCCCTCACCGCGGGCGCCCTCCGTCAGCAGGATGCCCATGCGCCAGATGCCGGTCGGGTGGAACTGGAAGAACTCCATGTCCTCCAGCGGCAGCCCGCGGCGGTAGACGGCCGCCTGGCCGTCACCGGTCAGCGTGTGAGCGTTCGACGTCACGCGGAAGAACTTGCCGCAGCCGCCGGACGCGTAGATCACGGCCTTCGCCTGGAAGATGTGGATCTCGCCGGTCGCCAGCTCGTACGCGACGACACCCGCCGACCGCTTCACGCCGTCGACCTCGGTGATCAGCTGGTCCAGGACGTAGAACTCGTTGAAGAACTCCACGCCCTCCTTGACGCAGTTCTGGTACAGCGTCTGGAGGATCATGTGGCCGGTGCGGTCCGCGGCGTAGCAGGACCGGCGGACCGGCGCCTCGCCGTGGTTGCGCGAGTGGCCGCCGAAGCGGCGCTGGTCGATGGTGCCGTTCGGGGTGCGGTTGAACGGCAGGCCCATCTTCTCCAGGTCGAGGACGGAGTCGATGGCCTCCTTCGCGAGGATCTCGGCGGCGTCCTGGTCGACCAGGTAGTCACCGCCCTTGATCGTGTCGAAGGTGTGCCACTCCCAGTTGTCCTCCTCCACGTTGGCCAGCGCGGCGGCCATGCCGCCCTGCGCGGCGCCCGTGTGGGAGCGGGTGGGGTAGAGCTTGGTCAGCACGGCGGTACGGCTGCGCTTCGTCGACTCGATGGCCGCGCGCATGCCCGCGCCACCGGCGCCGACGATGACGGTGTCGTACTTGTGGATCTTCATGGTTAGCGCCTCAGCCCCGGCTCTAGCGGATGTTCGGGTCGAAGGTGAAGATCACCAGCGTGCCCAGCAGGACGGTGAACACCGTGGCGGTGTACAGCAGCATCTTCAGCCAGAAGCGGGTCATGTCCCGCTCCGCGTAGTCGTTGATGACGGTACGCAGACCGTTGCCGCCGTGCAGCATGGCGAGCCACAGCATCAGCAGGTCCCAGATCTGCCAGAACGGGGACGCCCAGCGGCCGGCCACGAAGGCGAAGCCGATCTTGCTCACGCCGCCGTCCAGTACGAGCTGGATCAGCAGGTGGCCGAGGACCAGGACGACCAGCACGATGCCGGACAGGCGCATGAAGAGCCAGGCGGCCATCTCGAAGTTGCCGCGGGTCGAGCGCGGGGTCTTCGCGGTGCGCTTGCGTGGCGCCTCGATGACGGGCGCCGGGTTGTCGACGCCGTACGCGGTGCCGGCGCCGCCCTCGACGGGGCCGATGCCGGACGTTGCGGTGGTGGTGTCAGAAGACATCGGCCTCAGCTCCCGAAGAGTTCACGGACGGCGTGGCCGAGGACCGGGTACAGCGCCCCGACCATCAGGACGACCCAGATGCCCATGACGGTCCAGAGCATCTGCTTCTGGTAGCGCGGGCCCTTCGACCAGAAGTCGACGGCGATGACGCGCAGGCCGTTCAGCGCGTGGAAGAGGATGGCGGCGACGAGGCCGTACTCCAGAAGCGCGACGATCGGCGTCTTGTAGGTGGCAACGACCTGGTCGTACGCCTCGGGGGAGACGCGGACGAGAGCGGTGTCCAGCACGTGTACGAACAGGAAGAAGAAAATGAGGACGCCGGTGACTCGATGAGCCACCCACGACCACATTCCTTCCCGGCCGCGGTACAGCGTTCCAGCCGGCACGGAAGAACCCTCCGGGAGCGGGGATTGGGGCCGCGCCGGCTTGTCTGTCGGTCGGGCCCGGCCGGGTACGGTCCACCGGCCCCGGCCATCGTAGCGACGACTTGTCGGAACGCTTACGCGGGGCCTACCGATGTGATCAAACAGGCAATCAAACTTGCACGTACGGGCTATCGGGCCGCCCCGAATCCACTGATTCAGGCGATTCCGGGCCGGGGCCGATGCCCTCCGCCGGCCAGTCGTACGCCATGGGGGACCCACCGAGGCCGTGCAGGAGGCGGGAGATCCGGCCCCGGGCGACGCCTCTGAGCTCCTCGGCGGCCTGCACCCGCTCGTCCTCGGGGTCGTTGTTCAGTCGTGACCGGATTCCTGCGAGCACCTGGTCGAGCGTTTCTTCTGGAGCGACATCGTCCAGGCAGATCACGAAGACATGGCCGAAGCGGCTCTCGTACGCGGCGTGGGCTGCGCGAAGCGCGGTGGCCGCGGCGCGTGAGTCGGTCCCCGGCTGGTGCGCGGACTCGGCCGCGAGGGCCTGGTGGAGCTCGTCGGGCGTCAGGTCGTATGCCGCCTCGTCAGCGGCCGCCAGCAGGGAGGCGAGGTCCGGGTAGGGCCGGTGGGCGGCGAGGCGGCGCGCCCAGCGGAGGCTGTCGCAGCAGGCGAGGAGCGCGTTCTCGGCGACCTCGGCGGGCGCGGTGTTGAACCGCTCCAGTCCGGGCAGGCGCGGTCCCGTGGAGGTACCTCCCAGGTCCTTCAGGCCCTGGTGGAGGTTTTGGTCCGGTATCGCGGCACGGCCGGGGAGGCGAGGGAAACGATCCGAAGGCAGCGTGCGCTCCTCGTAGGCGGCAGGTGGGGTACTGGCAGGCGTGGCGCCGGGGTGGTGATGCCGTGCCGTGCGGTGGGGCGTGATGCGGTGCAGGCTTGTTGTAGTGCATGCGGTGCAGTGCATGTGATGCGTGCGGCGCCCGGATGGTTCCCGACCTGCGTGGTTTCGGTGAATGACTCGTGGTTCTGCGGTGGATGAAGTGATGAATGTGTCGTCACGCTATCGGCCTAGGGCGAGACCTGTCCGTTCGGTACCAGGAATTCACCCGGACGGCAGAGTTTCAACGCCTGGCGTGGACGTCAGTGGTCATGGATCCGGTCATACGGTCACAGCAATGCGTATGCCCGTAGCGCCCCGTAGCGGCCCCCGGCCATACCGGGTGGGCGCGCTCGAAGAATCAGTGACTCGGGAAGCACGGCCCGGCAGGGCCGCGATGAGGCAGGGTGCGGCTTGGTGAGGCGTGTATGGGCGTGGAGCGGTGCGGGAGCGGCCACGGCGAGCGCCGTGGCACTGACGGTGACGCTGTGGGTGGGAGGGCCGGGCGGCGGCCCCGCCGTGAGCCAGCAGCCCACCGGGACGCCATCGGCCTCGCGGGCGCCGAACCCGTCGGCGCCTCCGGCGTCACCGGCGTCGACGCCGTCGCCCGGCCGCACCTATCCGCTGTCGACGGCACCGGACACGATCCCCGCGATCCGGGAATTCACCCCGGCCCGCGGCCCCGGCTGGCAGCCGGGGAACGGCCGGGTGGTCGTCGGTGACGACGCGCTCGCGGACGAGGGGCGCCTGCTCGCCGGTGAGCTGCAGCTGAGGTACGCGGGCAAGGTCGCCGCCGGCGCCGGGGACGTCGAACTGGCGCTCACCCCGGGCGCGGGCGGCGGCGCCGAGTCGTACACCATGACCGTCAAGGACCAGCGCGTACGGATCACCGGACCCGGCGAGGCCGGGGTCTTCTACGGCACGCGCACCCTCAAGCAGGAGGTGCGCGCCCAGGGATCCGCGCCCGAGGGCGTCGTGAACGACGCGCCCGCGAAGCCGCAGCGCGGGTTCCTGATCGACATCGCACGGAAGCACTACTCGGCCGACTGGATCGAGGACCGCATCCGCGAGCTCGGCGACCTCAAGTACAACCAGCTGGGCCTGCACTTCTCCGATGACCAGGCCTTCCGGATCGAGTCGGACTCGCACCCGGAGATCGTCTCCAAGGTCCATCTGACGAAGGACGAGGTGCGGCGCATCATCGCGCTGGCCGCCTCCCGGCACATCACCGTCGTGCCCGAGATCGACTCGCCCGGCCACCTCGGGGCCGTGCTCGACGCGCACCCCGATCTGCAGCTGCGCAACGCCCAGGGCACGCTCGCGACCGGCGCGATCGACATCTCCAAGAAGGAGTCCGCCCAGCTCGTCGACGACCTGCTGAACGAGTACGCGGAGCTGTTCCCCGGGCCGCTGTGGCACCTCGGCGGCGACGAGTACCGGGCGCTGATGGCCACGAACCCGGAGGCGTCGTATCCCCAGCTCGCCGAGGCCGCCCGGCAGGAGCACGGGCCGAACGGCCGGATCCAGGACCTGGCGACGGACTGGCTGAACGACCGGGCCGACGTGATGCGCGGACACGGCCGCACCGTCAAGGCCTGGAACGACGGGTTCTACGCCGGCGGCGTCGTGCAGCCGGACAAGGACATCCAGGTCGCGTACTGGACGGGCAAGGAGATCGGGGCGCGGCAGCCGCTGGAGTATCTGCAGGAGGGACGGGACGTCGTCAACTACAACGACGAGTACCTCTACTACGTCCTCGGCCAGCCCAACCAGTTCGTCTACCCCACCGGGCAGCGCATCTACGAGCAGTGGACGCCGCTCGTCCTGCGCGGCACCCAGCCGGTCCCCGAGAGGTACAACGACCAGATTCTCGGCGCCGTCTTCTCCGTATGGTCCGACCTCGCGAACGCGCAGACCCAGGACCAGATCGCCCAGGGCATCCGGATGCCGCTCAACGCCATGATCCAGAAGGTGTGGGACCCGCGGCAGCCGGACATGACGTGGGCGCAGTTCAGAGCACTGGCGGAGAAGCTGGGCTGAAAGGGCTGAACCGCCGGTTTTGCCTTACCGGTGGCGAACTCGTGTACGGCTGTGGTCTATTCGGCCGAGGAGTCCTGAGCCGGGACACAGCAGGACAGAGCCATCGAACGCACCGGGGGGCCAACGGGATGGGCTACTGGGGTTACTTCGTCGTGGGCAGGAGCGAGCGTCCGCTCGCGGAACTGACCGCGCTGCAGGGCGTACGGGACCAGCTGACGCTGCACGAGCAGCGCGCCGGAGGCTGGCAGGTGTGGGAGTGCCCGAGCGGCGGGGACGGCACCCAGGACGTCGGGAGCATGAACACGCTGGCGCTGGAGACCGGGTCGCCCGCACTGTTCGGATACGTCATGGACAGCGACTGCGTGGTCGTCGAGGCGGCAGGGCCGGAGAGCGGGGCGTGGACCGCGTGTCTGGCGCCCGGCGCGATGGCGGGGTACATCGGCGGAGACGGACTGACGCTGGAGGACTACTTCCTCCAGCCGCGCGATGCCGCCGAGCGCGCGGTCGCGTGGGCGGCCGAGGCGGGCCGGGAGGTGCCGGGCGAGCCGCTGGTCGAGGTGCTGACCGCGGACCCGGATCCGTTCGCCGAGGCGCTGTTCTTCCGACTCCTCGACGGGTTGGGGGTCGAGCCGCTTCCGCAGTGAGATCGCGGCCCGACGGCCCCCGAGCGCCGGCCTGACAGCCCCCGCGCGCCGGCCCAACGGCCCTCGAGCTCAGCGAAGTTGACCGACGTTTGTCACGCGGTCACGACGCAGGGCGGTCACGTTCCGAGACCGTGACATGCGGGTGCAGTGACGTTCCTGGGGTTCCGCGCGCAGTAAGGGGAGGTGCTGAGTCCGGGTAAGGGAGGCGCACATGAGCCTGGTGGAACTGATCGTTCAGGCCGACGAGCGAGGTCTGGCGGCGAGCGGTCTCGCCTGTCTGGACCGTTGCGTGCCCCTGCTGGGCGGTGACGACGACGTCCTGCGGCCGCTGTGGGCGAGCCTCACGGACGGCGAGGAGTGGGAAGTGCGGCTTGCCAAGGCGCGGTCCGCCCTCGACACGGCGGAGGTGGACGACGACGAGGCCTGCGTGCTGGCCCGCCGTATGCTCGGCGCCGCGCCCGCCGTCCTGCCCCAGAGCCGGGAGTCCCTGATCGGCACGCCCGAGGCCGCACAGCTGCGCGAGTGGGCCGACGCGTGTTCCGTGGCCGCGCTGCAGATCCACCGGATTCTGGACGTCACGGAGGACGGCGCCACGTCGGTGACGTCCCGGCGTGAGGGCAGTACGGACGCCATGTCGCCGCTCGTCGCCGCGGAACTCCGACGCCAGATCACGATCCTGGAACTCCTCTCGGTCCATGGGGCGAGCGGGCTGCGCCAGGCGCTCGACGTGTCGACCGAGGGTCGCCGCGTCCTGCGTGCGGTGGTGTCCCGCAGAGCTCGGGGGCGGGTCTGAGTGTTCCGGACCGGCCGGCTCTCACCGCGGTCGTGGCTGCTGCTCGGCGTGGTGCCGGTGCTGCTGCTCGCGCTGCTGTATCCCTACCCGTATCCAGCGCCCTGGCGGGAGGCCGGGCAAGGCCGCTTGCTCAGCGCACTCGGCGAGCTGAAGGACACCGCGCTGCCCGGTGGCGCCACAGCGGCGCTTTCGGGGTGCGGCGCCACCGGCCCCGTACGGCCCGAGCCGCGTGGTGAGGGGGAACGGGACGCACTTCCTCAGCTGGTCATCTCGAGCTACGGGTACTACGACCCGGGGCCGCGCAAGTCCCCCCGGTTCACCATCACGGCGAACATCGCCCCGGGCGATCGGACGCTCACCCTCCCGGCGCCGGTCGGCGAACAGCGCGTGACGGTGGACATGTACGGGCCGCACGGCGAGGGACGCACCGCCTCCGCCCGCGGGCTGACGGCCGATGTCGTCGTCGGCATCACGGGCAAGCGCGTCAAGACCCCGAAGTCGGGACAGTTCCGCTTCACCTCGAACGGCAGTCTGACCTTGCAAGTGGAACTCCCCGCGGGGGCCGTGTGCCCGGGCCACACGATCACCGACATCAGCAGGTGCTCACCGGAGAGGACGAACAACGTCGATGACTGCCCGTTCATGGTCCTCACCCTCTCGGACCCGGCGATCCGCGCCCACCGCGCCAAGGAGCGGTCGGAGAGCCCCGCGGCGATCAGCGACCGCCTGGTGGCGGTGACGTACGAGCCCAACGCGACAGATGTCTAGCGGCCCCGGGCGACTGTCAGTCGGGGGATGTAGCGTGCCCGATCGAATGCGTGGTGCAGTGCCACAACCAAGGGGGAGACCATGACCACACTCGAGAACCGGCCGAACACCGCACTCCTCGTCGTCGACGTGCAGAACGGCGTCGTCGCGGGCGCTCACGAGCGCGATGCTGTCGTCGCGAACATCGGCGGCCTCGTCGAGAAGGCGCGGCGGGAACAGGTCCCCGTCGTCTGGGTCCAGCACTCCGACGAGGACCTCGCGAGGGGCAGCGACGAGTGGCGGATCGTCCCCGAACTGACGCCGGGTGACGCCGAGCCGCTCGTCGAGAAGAGCTACGGCGACTCCTTCGAGGACACCACCCTCGAGACCGTGCTGTCGGACCTCGGAGTCGGGCGACTGGTCGTCGTCGGCGCGGAGACCGATGCGTGCATCCGCTCGACGCTCCACGGCGCGTTCGTCAGGGGGTACGACGCGACCCTTGTCAGCGACGCCCACACCAATGGGGACAAGACGGCATGGGGCGCACCGGCACCGGACCAGGTCATCGCGCACACGAACCTGTACTGGAGCTTCCAGGCGGCGCCGGGGCGGACGGCGGGAACGGTCGAGACCAAGAACGTCGACTTCGGCGGCACGTCCTGACGCAGCGCGGTGATCCATCGCAGGGCGGCGGCTAGTGTTCCGGCAGATACGGGAGCCGGGAGGAGCACTGGTGGCTGACGGACCGATCGACCTGATCCGCCTGGAGGGCGCGGGCAACAGCGTCGTCCTCCGGATCACCGGGAGAGTACGCGAGGCGAGACCGGGCGCGGAACCGGGAGCAGGCGAGGCCGCGAGCGATGTACTCGCCGGAGAGGTTCTGGTCGATACCCCCTTCGTGCGGGGAAGCATCGGGATCTCGGTCTTCCCGGAGGATCTGCAGCAGTGGCAGGAGGCCCTGGACGCCCTCGACGCCGGGCAGGACATCGCGTGGCGCGAGGGGGTCCGCGGGCCCGAGATGTTCATCGAACGTGACGTGGACGAGGAGCGGGCCCACGTCACGATCAAGGACAGTTCGATGTCCCTGACGACGGTGACCGTGACCGTCCCGCTGCTCGACACCTGGTTCGACGACGCGTACCAGCGCCTGGACCTGACCTGGGAAGCCTGGCCCCCGGCCGAAGACTGAGACTGAGGGGCACGTCTGCGCGCCAAAGACGAACGGCCGGGCTCCCAAGCGGGGAGCCCGGCCGTCGTAACGCCGCACGGCTGAGTGGCGGTTCGCCTACGCCGTCACGGCGTCAGCGTCTGCCCCAGGTACGCACTCGTCGGCGTGCCCAGCTTGTCGCGGCCGATGTAGAAGGCCTTCGACGGGGTGATGCCGCTGCTGCCGCTCGGCAGGTAGAGGATCGTGCCCGCGTAGGAGTCCTCGCCCTCGACACCGAACGTCAGGTCCGACCGGCCGTAGCCGGAGAGGTCCGTCAGGGAGACGGCGGAGCCCAGCTTGTCGTTGGTCTCCGTGGAGCCCGTGATCCCGGTCGTGTCCTGGGAGAAGGCGAGCGAGCCCGTGCCGGTGAGGCCGGACGACGTGCCCTTGATGAGCCAGGCCGAGCCCGCGTTGGTGCGGTTGGTGGTGCGGGTGATGTCCTCGTTCGGGGCGCCCGCGAGGACGTCCGCGTAGCCGTCGCCGTTGTAGTCGCCGACCGACACCGACCAGCCGAGCGCGTCGCCCGACTCGGCGGCTCCCGGGACACTGGCGGTGTCCTGGTGGATCGTCGTCATGCCGGTCGTGGTGAAGCCGGTGGACGTGCCCGGGACCATCGTCACCTGGCCGCCCGCCTTGGCGCCGGACTCGGCGGTGTACGGCTGGCCGATGACGATGTCGTCGTAGCCGTTGCCGTTGACGTCGCCCGCGGCGATGGAGCGTCCGCCCTTCACGGACAGCGTGGACACCTTGGTCAGACCGGTCGACTTGGAGCCCCTGAACCAGGTGACCCGGCCGATGCCGGAGGAGTCGCGGTAGTTCAGCGCCACGTCCGCGTAGCCGTCCCGGTTGAAGTCACCGGTCGTGGCGTCCGCGTACGCGAGGGCGCCGGAGCCGGACGTGACCTGCCCGGCGACCTCGTGGCCGTCGTTGAACCGGGCCGCCCAGCTGCCGCCCGTACCGGTGGACGCGGCGAAGACGTCAGCCTTGCCGTCGCCGTTGAAGTCTCCGACGGTCACTGCCGCGCCGAACTTGGCGCCCGTGGGCGTGTAGTCGTCGCCGAGGGCGATGGTGGAGGCGTTCTGGCTGAACGTCGGGCCGTACAGGATGGTGACCGCGCCGCGGTCCGCGTGCCCGGTCGTGTCGTCCTCGCCGGGCGCGCCGATCGCGAGGTCCGCGTACCCGTCGCCGTTGATGTCCCCCCACGCCGTGGCCGCGCCCCACTGGTCGCCCGACTCGGAGGCACCGGGGACGCCCGCGCTGGACTGGGTGAGCCTCAGCTTCGAGCCGGCCGCGGGGCCGTTGACGCTGCCCGGCACGATGACGACGTTACCGACGCTGCCGGACGCCTTGGGCACACCGGCGACCAGGTCCTTGACGCCGTCACGGTTGAAGTCCGAGGTGGGCAGGGCGTGCGAGACGCCGGGCAGGGACGCCAGGGTGCGGATGGTGGAGAGCTTCGGGTAGAGGTTCGCACCCGGGCAGAGTGTCGCGTTGGTGTCCTTGTGACCGAAGATCGTCGGCAGCGTGATCTGCGTGCCCTCCGGGACCTTGTTGCCGCTGTAGTTCAGCGGGGCGCGCGACGTCAGCGTGACGTTGGCCTTCGGGTCGACGCCGTACTGGCCGAACTTCCAGGCGATGACACGGGAGATGGCGTCGAGCGCGGCCTTCGTCGGCTTCGCCTTCTCGAAGTTGCCGATGTACGAGATGCCGAGCGTGTTGGTGTTGAAGCCCGCGTCGTGGGCGCCGATCACCGGCAGGTCCATGCCGCCGCTGCGGCCCTCGAAGATCTGGCCGCAGCGGTCGACGAGGAAGTTGTAGCCGATGTCGTACCAGCCCTCTTGGAGGTGGGCCAGCTGGATGCTGCGTACGCGGGCGCGGGACTCGGCGCAGGACAGCGTGTTGTCGCTGTCCACGCCCGTGTGGTGGACGACGGCCGCCTCGATCTTGTCGCCGTACGAGGGCGTGCCGTTGTAGTCCGCCGAGGCGCCCCACTGGGCCTGCGTGATGACGGGCGGCTTCACGACGGTGGAGGGGCGGGCGGTCGGCACGGTCTCCGACGGCTCGGGAGACGCCGAGGCCGAAGCGGAAGCGGACTCGGAAGCGGACGCGGAGGGGGATTCCGAGGTGGTCGCCGAGTCCGTGACGGCGGTTTCCGTGGTCGCCGCCGGAGCCGTCGGCTCGGACTCCGAGGGGGCCGGGGACTCCGTCGCAGTGGCGTCGGCCGTCGCGGTCGCGGTCTCGGCCGCGAAGGCGGCGGGTTCCAGGCCGCTCGTGGTGGCGCGGGCGCCGCTGTCCGTACCGGGGTCGATCAGCTTCACGTCCAGACCGGCCGGCAGCTCCGACGCGGTGCCGTCGTCGGCCACCACGCGGACCTCGACACCGTCCGAGAGGCCGGTCCACACAGACTCGGTGCCGCCGCGCACGCCGGCCCGCTCGGCCTCCTTGCCGTCGGCCTGGGTCGGGTCCTGAGGCAGCTTCTGCCACGTGGACCACTCACCGGTCTCCACGCTGCGGGCGCGCACCTCGGCCGTGCCGTCCAGCTCGGCCTTCGGGTTCTTCCAGGTCAGCACCACCGCGCTGAACAACTCGGTGGACTTCTTGGGCAGACCCTTGCGATCGGCGCTCTGCGTCTCCAGCTTCATGCCGTGGACGGCGGGCTTACGGGACTTGGCATCCGTGTCCGCAGGCGCGGACGGATTCGCGACGGCATACGTGACCGCCCCTGCCCCGCCGAGGACCACCGCCCCGATCGTCAGCCACGCTCTCCGCTTCAGGCTGAGCGGTTTGTAAGCGTGCGATGTGCGTGACTCGTGTCCGGCGCGCGGTGTCCGCGATCTGCGCGGGCTCAAGTGATCCACCCCTCAGTACTGTTTACACGTGCCCCGTGTGTCCCACCGGTGGCTTCCTGCTCAGCGCATGACTTCTCAAAGCCGCCGCGGGTTGTACGGGTGTGACTCAAGTCACCTGACGAGTGGCGGGCGTCACGGTGAACGCAGGATGCCCAGGCCTTGAACGCGGAAGGCCGGAGCCCTGGTTGAGGGCTCCGGCCGGTTGTGAGATGTGCGGTTTTTCCGAAGTGCGTGGTCCTCAGAGGGCCTGGACCGACAGCTTGCCGTTGCGGCTCACCACGATGCGATGCGCGGACCAGCCGCCGTCCGCCGACTGCCCGACGGCGATGGCGCCGCCGCCCGGGATCTGCGCGATCTGCGGCTCAGCGGCCGGCAGGAGCGTACGAGGGTCGCCGCCCTGCAGCGGCGTCGCCAGCAGCGGAGCCCCCGGGCCGGCCGGTGTGCCGGACGCCGGCCGGTAGGCGGTGAGCAGCCACTCGCCGGCCAGGCCCACGAAAGGCGTGTCCGTCCCGGACTGCGGCACGGCCACCACGGTCTGCGCACCCGTGGGGTCGTCGCGGCGTACGACGCGGGCCTGGGTCGTGCCCTCCTCGTACCAGGCGATATGCGTCGGGGAGAGCGCCGCCTGGAGTCGGAGGGGCTCGTCGACGGCATGGTGCGCGTTGATCGTGGTGAGCGCGCCGGTGGTGAGATCGAGCAATCCGATGTCGTACGCGTGGCGGAGCCGGATCAGCGCCGATGTGCCGTCACCGGCCAGCACCGGCTGGTCGTTGAAGAACTGGGACTCGGGCGGGTCCACCGGGATGTCGGTGACCGTCGCCCCGCCGTCCGACGTGCGCAGGATGTGGAGGCGGGCAGTCTGCCAGACCTCGTTGTACTCCTTTGTGATCAGCGTGGAGCCGAAGGCCGCGACGATGTACTGCCCTTCGGGCAGGGTGACGTCGATCAGCCGGCCGGTCGCCATGTCCCGCAGCTGGACCTGGCCGCTGGTGGAAGCGGAGGTGTGGAGGACGTCGGTGCCGGCGCCGTAGTACCCGTACTCGCCGGGAAGCGCGCCGCTGTAGGCGTCGAGTGTCTGCTCGCTGCCGTCGTAACCGCGCCATGTGTACGGCCCCGGCGAACCGTCGGCGAGCGCCCGGCGGTGCAGATAGCCGGTGTCCCCGGCGGCATAGAGAGAGTCCTGTACGTACTGGACCGACTCGGCGCTGTCCCGAGTGGAGGTTTCCAGGGTGGTGCTGGTGGTCGCCGCACGGGCGTCCGGCGCGAGCGTGGTCACCGCTCCGGCAGCGAGCGTGAGCGCTGCCAGAGCGGCCACCGTGCCGCGGCTCAGAGCGATTCGACTGGGGGCGGGCAGAAGCCGTCCTGACATTCGGATCTCCAAGTGATGTACGGGGTATGGCAATCGGGGCACAGAAGGCAGTCGGGCACACGCCCGACTGCCTTCGTGGTCACTGCACTAGGGGGTCAGGACCTGGCCGAGGTGGACGCCGGCGAGCGTGCCCAGGGCGCTGCGCCCGTAGTAGACGCCACCGGAGGTGGAGATCCCGGCACTGCCGCTGTCGAGCTGCAGGATCGTGCCGTCGTAACCGTCCTCGCCCTCCGCACCGATGGCGAGGTCCGCACGACCCCAGCCGGAGAGGTCCTGCAGGACCACGGAGGAGCCGAACTTGTCGTTGGCCTCGGTCGAGCCGGCGATGCCGCTGGTGTCCTGGTGGAACTCCAGGGCGCCGGAGCCGGTGAGACCGGACGACGTGCCCTTGATGAGCCAGGTCGTGCCCGCGTTGGACTGGTTGACGCCGCTACGGGTGATGTCCTCGTTGGGGGCACCCGTGAGGACGTCCGCGTACCCGTCCAGGTTGTAGTCGCCGACGGAGACCGACGAGCCCATGGCGTCACCGGATTCGTTCGTGCCGGGGACGCTGGTGGTGTCCTGGTGGATCGTCGTCATGCCGGTGGTGGTGAAGCCGGTGGACGTGCCGGGGACCATGGTGACCTGGCCGCCGGACTTGGCGCCTGACTCGCTCGTGTACGGCTGGCCGATGACGATGTCGTCGTAGCCGTTGCCGTTGACGTCGCCCGCGGCGATGGAGCGGCCGCCCTTGACGGACAGCGTGGAGACCTTGACCAGGCCGGTCGCGGAGCCCTTGAACCAGGTGACGCGGCCGACGCCGGACGCGTCACGGTAGTTGAGAGCCACGTCCGCGTAGCCGTCCCGGTTGAAGTCGCCGGCGGCGGCGTCAGCCCAGGCGATCGAGCCGGTCGCGGTGGTCAGCGTGCCGTACTTGGTGGCGCCGCCGGTGAGGAGGGCGTTCCAGTTGCCGCCCTTGCCCGTGCCGGCCGCGAAGACGTCGGCCTTGCCGTCCGCGTTGAAGTCGCCGACCGCGACGGCCGAGCCCAGCTTGGCACCGGCCGCGGTCACTCCGGTGGTGGTGTGCGAGGTGCCGGAGCTGAGGCCCGGCCCGTACAGGACGGTGACCGCGCCCCGATCGGCGTTGCCGGAGGTGTCGTCCTCGCCGGGCGCGCCGACCGCGAGGTCCGCGTAGCCGTCGCCGTTGACGTCGCCCCACGCGGTGGCGGCACCGAAGTTGTCGCCGGACTCGGAGGAGCCCGGCACCCCGGCGCTGTTCTGGCTGATCGTCCGCTTGGCGGAGGCCACGGGGCCCTCCTCGCCGCCCGGTACGACGGTCAGGTTGCCCACGCCGCTCGTCCTCGGCGTACCGGCCACCAGGTCCGTGACACCGTCGCGGTTGAAGTCGGTGGTGGGCAGCGCGTGCGAGATGCCGGGGCTCGCGGCGAGCGAGCGGATCAGCGGCAGCTTCGCGTAGAGGTTCTTGCCCGGGCAGGCCGTGGCGTTCGTGTCGCGGTGTCCGAAGATCCTGGGCAGCGTGACCGACTGGCCCTTCGGTATCAGATTGCCGTCAACACCCTTGTCGCCCGCGGAGGTGAGCGTCACGGTGCCGGCCGGGTTGGCACCGTACTGGCCCAGGCGCCAGGCGGCGACCCGCGCGATGGCGTCCATCGCGGCACGGGTCGGCTTCACGGTCTCGGTGTTGGCAAGGAAGGAAACGCCGATGGTGTCGGTGTTGAAGCCGTAGTCGTGGGCGCCGCGGACCGGCAGGTCCATGCCGCCGCTGCGGCCCTCGAATATCTGGCCGCAGCGGTCGACCAGGAAGTGGTAGCCGATGTCGAACCAGCCCTTGGCCAAGTGGCCCTGCTGGATGGTGCGGACACGCTCGGCGGAGTGCACGCACGAGGTCTGGTTGTCCACGTCCACACCGGTGTGGTGGACGACGACCGCCTTGACCTCGGTGGCGTACTCGGGCGTGCCGTTGTACTTCGTGCTGGCGCCCCACTGGGCCTGGGTGATGACGGGCGGCTTGACGACCGTGGACGGCGGGGCCGTCGGGATGGTGGGCGTCGGGGACGCGGATGCGCTCGGGGACGTGGAGGCCGTCGGGGAAGCCGAGGTGGATCCGGACGGGTCGGTCGGGGACGGCGAGGCGGTGTCGGTGGCGGCGTTCGACTCGGCGGGGCCCGCGGGCTCGCTCGGAGAAGAGCCGTCCGCCGGGGCCGCCGTGTCCGTCGGCGTGGCCGCGGGCGTCGTCTCCTCAATGGAGTACGCGGCCGGCTCGGTGACGGGCGCCTGCGCCTCCTTGGCGGTCGTCCCCGGGTCTATCAGCTTGAGGGCGATGCCCTCGGGAAGCGCGGACGTCGTGCCGTCCGCGGCCGTGACCCGCACCTCGACGGCGTCGGACGCGCCGGTCCACAGCACCTCGGTGCCGCCCAGCGCCCCGGCCCGCTTCGCCTCCGCGCCGTCCGCGGCGAGCTCGGGCGCCAGCGGCTTCCACCCGGACCAGTCACCGGTCTCGGTGCTGCGGGCACGCGCCTCGGCCGTGCCGTCGAGCGCCACGTTCGCGCCCTTCCAGGTGAGCAGGAGACCGCTGAACCGCTCGGTCTCCTGCTTGTCCACGCCCTTGCGGCCGGTGCCGCGCGCTTCCAGCTTCATGCTGTGTACGGACGCCGGCCTGGCCTCTTTCCCGGTTTCCGGTCGCTCGCCGGACGGTCCGGCGACGGCGTACGTCACAACGCCGCCGCCTCCCAGAACCACGGCTCCGAGGGTCAGCCATGCTCTCCGCTTCAGACTCAGCGGTCTGTACGCATGCGTCTGCGACGTGCGGCGACTCAAAATGTTCCCCACCCTAAGTTGGAAAGAAAGTCACTGGGGCCACGCCTGTCACACAGGTGGCCCGACTGGTTCAGCGAAGCTCAGCGGTGAAACGTCACACCGCGCTATCCGTTCAGGGCGAGGGTGTGGCCGGATCTGAGCGAAACGGCCGTGTTTATAGCCGTACCGGGGTTGGCATTTCAAGCAGGGTCACGAATCGGACGAATTGATGCTCGTCTGCGGCGGGACCAGCGCCCGGAAGCGGTGCTGTGTTCAGACGGCGGCGAGGGCGCTGTTCTTGACCGCGGTGACGAAGGACGTCCAGGCGGGGGCGGTGAACACGACGGCCGGGCCGTGGGGGTTCTTGCTGTCGCGGACGGGGATGCAGGCGGGGCAGGCGGTGTCGTTGACCTCCAGGCAGTCGCCGCTGTCGCCTCCGCTGTACGTGGACTTGCGCCAGGCCGTCGTCACGTATGCGTCGCTTACCTCCAGGCAGTTGCCCTCGTTCGCACCGCTGTAGCTGGACCTCCGCCATATCGGCAGAACCGAGGCGTCCGGGATGATGAGCTCAGCGCGTTTCATGCTCGTATTCCTCTGCAACGGATCGCATCAAGGCCAGCGATTGCTGGTGCGACATGGCGTCGCCCAGGGCGAGATCGTAGGCGGACAGGCACTGATGCACCACCGACGGAAGCTCCCAGACCTTTCCCGTCTTCCACCCCTCGACGTAGACGACCGGCGGCAGGTCGTCGAACCACATCAGGGAGACCGCTCCCTCCATCAATGGATGAGCTCCGGTACCGAAGGGGAGCACGTGCGCGCGAATGCGGCGCTGCTCGCCCAACTCCACGATGTGCCTCAACTGCTCGGCCATCACAGTCGGACCGCCTACGGGCCGCCGCAGTACGGCTTCGTTCAAGAGCGCCCATACCACAGGTGACCAGGGGTTCTCGAGGATGCGGGCCCGACCGAGGCGTGTGACAAGGGCCTTGTCACATTCCTCGTCCGTCATGGGCGGGAACCGTGTCTGGAACACGGCTCGGGCGTAACCCTCGGTCTGCAGAATGCCCGGAACCAGCTCGGCTGAGTACTCACGGATCACGGTCGCCTGCTGCTGTAGCTCCTTGGCGGCCTCGAAGTGTTCGGCCACCCTGCGACCGTCCAGCGTGGGCAGAAATCGCTCCAAGACGCCGCCCGTCTGCAAGATCTCGTCCAACCGCCGCGCATCCTCCACCGACGGCCTCCGTCGCCCCGCCTCGATATGGGCGATGTGCGTGCGCGACATGATCGCGCGCACGCTCAGTTCCTCCTGCGTGAGCCCGGCCGCCTCGCGTCGGCGGCGCAGCTCCTCTCCGTAACTGGAACGGGATCCGGGATTGTCCTCGATTGCCATACGCAACTCCCGTATGTGCCATCGCACTTGTCACGCTGTGTCCACTGGCGAGCGTACCTGCGGCGACGTCACTCTGTGAGCAGTTCGATGCAGAGAGCGAGAGGCGATGCGATGGCAATGGGTGCGCCGCACGGGGAGTTCCCAGAGGGTACGTATGTCGCCCACACAGGGACCGACGTCTACGGCCCCGGGAAGGTGATCGGAGTGGAGGGCGAGCAGCGGCGCGTGCGGTTCGTCTACTTCGTGGCCACCATCGCGGCGCGCGATCTGCGTACCGCCTCTCCGGAGGAGGAGGCGCAGATGAGGGCGTGGCTGAGACAGAAGGTGATGCGGTACGGGGGCCGGTGGTGAGCCGGAGACTGCGCCTGAGTATCCGTACTCAGGTTGCTTGTGTTGCTTCGCTCTGACGCGGCCGATCTGCGTTCCCCACGATGAGACGGCCCCACCCCCGCGTCGAATGAGGTGTCCATGGGTCGTGACCTGCAGCTGCGCACTGCCACTCCGGAGGATCTCGAGTGGATCTACGAACTACGCCACCGGGTGTACGCACAGGAGCTGGGCCAGCATGTGCCGGATCCGGCCGGGCGGCTTCGCGACGGGCTGGACGGCGACAACGTCTACCTGGTCGCGGCGCGAGGTGCGACCAGGATCGGCTTTGTCAGCGTGACTCCGCCGTGGTTGGGGCGGTATGCGCTGGACAAGTACCTGACCCGCGACGAACTGCCGCTGCTGACCGAGGGTGATCTGTTCGAGGTGCGCATCCTCACCGTCGAGCCGCGCTGGCGGGCCACCGCGGCGGCACCGCTGCTGATGTACGCGGCGCTCCGCTGGATCGCCGCCCGGGGTGGTCGCCGGGTGGTGGCGATGGGGCGCACCGAGCTGCTCGACATGTACCTGGCCGCCGGCCTGCGACCGGTCGGGCGTACCGTCCACAGCGGTGCGTTGACGTTCGAGGTGCTGACCGGCAACGTGACCGAGCTGACGAAGGTCACGATGGACCGTTACGGCACCACGCTTGAGCGTCTGCGATCCGAAGTGGACTGGCGGCTGGACATGCCGTTCGCACCCCGGCCGGACGGCTGCGAACACGGCGGCGCCTCGTTCACCGCCATCGGCACGGACTTCCGCAGCCTGCACCGGCGCCATCAGGTGGTCGCGGCCGATGTGCTGGACGCCTGGTTCCCGTCGGCCCCCGGGGTGCGGGCGGCGCTCACGGAGGATCCGGCCTGGGCGGCGCGGACTTCGCCGCCGACCGGCGCCGAGGGCCTGCTGGCGGAAATCGCCGGTGCCCGGGCGCTGCCGGTCGAGACGCTGGTGGTCGGCGCCGGTTCATCGGACTTGATCTTCAGGGCGTTCGGTCAGTGGCTGACCCCGGAGAGCAGGGTCCTTCTGATGGACCCGGGCTACGGCGAGTACGCCCACGTCACGGAGAGGGTGATCGGATGCCGGGTGGACCGGTTCCGGTTGCGCCGCGAAGAAGGCTGGCGGATCGATCCGGCCCGGCTGTCTGCCGCCGTCGGGTCCGGCCGCTACGACCTCGTGGTGGTGGTCAACCCGAACAACCCGACCGGACGCCACGCGCCGGCCGCCGAGCTGCGGTCGGTGATCGCCGCCGCTCCGGCCCGGACCCGCTGGTGGATCGACGAGGCGTATCTGGGCTATGTCGACCTGGCCGAGTCGCTCGTCGGCCTCGCCGCGATGGACTCGCGGGTCGTGGTCTGCACCTCACTGTCCAAGATGTATGCGCTGTCCGGTATGCGGGCGGCGTACCTGGTGGCCGAGCCGAACACCGCGGCGCAGCTCCGCCGGTGGACGCCGCCCTGGCCGATCAGCCTCCCCGCGCAACTGGCGGCGGTGGCAGCCCTGCGCGACCCGGCGTACTACAGCGACTGCTGGCGTCGTACCCACGCACTGCGCCGGGAGCTGGCCGCCGACCTGGCCGCGCTGGACGAGGCCGTGGTGGTCGAGGAGTCCGTGGCGAACTTCCTCACCGTGACCCTGCCGCTCGGTGGGCCGAGTGCCGCACAACTGGTGCACGAGTGCCGCCGCCACGACGTATACCTGCGCGACCTGTCGCCGTTGTCGTCGGAGTACCAGGGGCGCACCGCGCGTATCGCGGTCAAGGACACCGCCGAGAACGCGCGCATCGTGGCCGCCTGTCAGGCCGCCCTGGACGTGCTGCGGCCGCGTTCGGCCTCGCTCTTTTCGATGCCTGAGATACCTGAGACGCCGGAGATCTCTGAGGGCGTTCCCGTCGCCGGATCCGCTCGGTGATCACCGTGGCCTCCCTGGCGCCCTACCTCGGTGGGGCGCTGGCGCTGGGCGGCATCGCGGTGGCGGCGTCCCGGCGCCGCGAGTTGCTGATCCGGTGGTGCGCCTGGGCGGTAGGAGTGCCACTGGTCACCGGGGCGTTCTGGTGGGGCCGCCCGGGCGCCGCGGCCATCGCCATCGCGGTCGGGGTGGTTGCCGTGATGGAGTTCGGCGGGCTGATGCGGCTGGGCTGGGTGGACCGGGTGGTGCTGGCCGCGGCGGTGGCAGGCGTGGTACTGGCCGCCTGGTTGGCGCCCGGACAGGTGCTCCGGGTGGTCGCCATCGGGGCGCTCGCGGTGGCCGCGGTGCCGCTCCTGGCGGGCGACGCCGACCATGGCCTGCGCCGCCTCTCCGCCGGCCTGCTGGGGCTTGCCTGGCTGAGCGTGCTGGCCGCGCTGGTGCCGCTCGGGGCGAGCGCGCTGGCGCTGTTCGTGGCGGTCTCGATCGCCGACATCGTGGCGTACTTCGCCGGTCGAGGGCTGGGCGGGCCGCGGCTGTCGCCACTGTCACCGGCCAAGCGGTGGAGCGGGACCCTGGCCGGGGCCGCGGCCGGCCTCGGCGTGCTCGCCGTACTGTCCGCGCTCAGCTGGCCGATGGCGGTGGCGATGGCGGTCGGCGGCCCGGCCGGCGACCTTCACGAATCCATGATCAAAAGAGGTGCACAGGTGAAGGACGCCGGCCGCTGGCTACCCGGCTCCGGCGGCCTGCTGGACCGGATCGACTCGCTGCTCATCGCGCTGGCCGTCCTGCTTGTCCTGAGCTGAGCCTCATCTGCCCTGGCCGGGCAGCGTGTCTCTCGATACTCCGACCGTCGCCCGGCCGGTGCCGGGCCGGTTCGGACGACGAACCGGCCCACCCGGGGGATCTTCGGGTACTCGGGCGACTGAGCCAAGACCGCCAGACGAACACCCATGCCGTCGCAGAATGTCCTGAATATCCGTCGGCTTGATTCTGCTGTTGCGCGGTGGTTAGAACCTCGGCCGTCAGCGACCGCCCCGCGTCCCCAGCAAGGAGCACCACGTGCACGTCCCAACCCGCCGAATTCTGGTGACCACTGCCGTCCTCGGTGCGTTGGCGGTGACGTCCGCATGCGGCGGAGGCGGAGGCGGTGACGGCAAGGGCTCGGCCTCGGGCTCCGACCCGGCCGCCTCGGCAAAGGCCACCGACGGTGCCGCCGAAGTGAAGAAGGAACAGCCGCCCGAGACTCCGGAGGAATTCCTCGACCGGGCCGAAGAGGCCATGGCAGCCGAGAAAGGCTGGACGTTCGCGGTGCGCGGGAGGGAGAGACTCGTGCTGCAGGGACAGACGAACGGCGCTTCCTATGAATCCACGGTACGGCTGACCCAGGATCCGAAAGCCTTCCACTCGACCGGGGCGACCACGAGCAGCAAGGGAGTGCGCAAAGCCGAAGAGATCTTCGTGGTCGATGGCACGGGATACGTCAAAGAGGGAACCGGGGCCTGGAAGCAGGAGCCGGCCTCCGAGCCGGAGATGAAGAACAAGGTGGAAGACCCCCTGTCCGCCATCGAGGAGTTCAGGAGCTACGTCACGGAATCCGGCGGGGACGTCACGCTGACCCGACAGGGCGGGCAGGTCAGACTCCAGGTGAGCGTGTCATCACGGAAACTGCCGCAGGTACGGGAGCGGGCCTACGTCGAGAAGGCCATGCGAGAGCTGAACCCGACCCTGAAGCAGCTGCAGAACGCCGGAGTTTCGGCGACCGAGGATCAGCTCACCCTTTCCAGCCTCAAGGAAACGATGATCCTTGACGCGGACAGCTACCGCATCACATCCCACCGGTTCCAGTTCGGCTTCCTGATTCCTTATGGCGCACAGAACATCACGTTCGCCCAGGATGTCAGTGAGTCGAACAAGGGGGTTTTCGAGGGAAGCATCGAGCTGCCCGCCGGGGTCGGTTGACGGCGGTGAAGGTTCTCGTTGACGTCACGGTTGTGGCTTCCGTCCTGCTGTCCCTCGCCCTAGTCCCGCGAGCTCTGGCCCGTCGCCCGTCGCCCGGACCCGGCTCCGGCCGTGGGCCGCTCTCGCTCGCCCTTCGTGTCGCCCGCGTACGTCGATCAGTCGAAGTGACCGCCGGGCAGGGCCGGATGACATCCGAGGCACTCAAAAGGTTGTGCGGAATATGTGAATCCGTCTTGTGAGAATCGGCACCTCTGTGACACGTGATGTTCTTGAGGTCAGATCCGCTTGGTCAACCGGAACTCCAGGAGGTCGGGAGCAAGCGGAGGGCGGGACCGCATGGGTGAGAGCCGGAGATTTGACGGCCAGATAGATGACGGCCAGATAGATGACGGCCAGAGAGATGACGGCCAGAGACACGTGCCGAAGGCGGGGGAGATGCGGCGGCATGCCGCCGGGTTCGTCACGCGCGTGACGGCCGCGCCTGCCACACGCCGCCTGCCGCTCGACTACTCCGTTGCGAGTCTGCGCCTCGTGGACTTCCTCGTCGACGGTCTGCGCAAGGGCGGCCGGGAACGGGCACGGGTGGCGGAGACACTGTTCGGGTTAGGGGCGTACGTGGGCGAGGTGATGGTGCGCCGGACCGGGGCCGTGTGGGTGGACCTGGACGAGAGCCAGCGCGCCTACTTCGGGCAGCCGGTGGGCGTACGGATGCCCGACGGGCGGGTGTGGAGCCCGCTGAGCCGCGTGGTGAACCGGTTCGAGGTAGGGCCGGAGGAGTCCTTGCAGACCTTCTATCTGACGCTGCACGGGCGGGCCCACAGGGCGAGTTGACGCCGGTATTCCGACGGTGTTCCGCCAGGGCTCTCGCGTCGGAAGCACCGGCGTCCACGTCCTGGGCCGACTGCTGTGACATTTCTGTGAGTCGGCACGCTGATCATCGTGGGGGCATGGGCACGGTGATCTGTGTCGCGTCGGCGCGAAGAGGAAAGCGGTTGGGCCACGGAGGGGAACCCCGTCGCGCGCAGGCGCCCGACGGGGAGCTGGGCACGGCCGTCACGCGGGCGCAGCAGGGCGACGAGATCGCCTTTGCGGTCGCGTACCGGCTTGTGCAGCCGGGGCTCCTCGGCTATCTGCGCGGGCTCGTGGGCGACGACGCCGAGGACGTGGCCGCCGAGGCCTGGCTGGAGATCGCCCGGGACCTCGCGCGGTTCCGCGGAGACGGCGCCGGATTCCGCGGCTGGACCGCGACCATCGCACGGCACCGGGCGATGGACCATCTGCGACGGCAGAAGTCGCGGCCGCGCGCGGCGGCGCTCGAGCAGGACATGCTCGAACTCCCCAGTGCGCACAGCACCCCCGAGCAGGCACTGGAGTCCATCTCGACCGAGCGTGCGCTCGCGCTGATCGCCGACCTGCCGCGCGACCAGGCGGAGGCCGTGCTGCTGCGCGTCGTCGTCGGCCTGGACGGTCCGGCGGCCGCACGGGTGCTGGGCAAGCGGCCGGGTGCGGTGCGTACCTCCGCGTACCGCGGCCTCAGGCGCCTCGCCGAGCGGCTCGGGGCACGCGGTGTGACCGGTGGCAGAGGTGATGGTGTGACGGATGAGGGCCCGAAAACGCTGGGTGATTCGAGATGAACTGAAGCTCGTCTTCGGGCATGTGGGATAAGTGAGGCATGTTGGACAAGGGTGGCGGCGGGCAAAGGGCGCGGGGCGGCGCGAGCGGCTCGTCGGGCGCCTCGACCCGGCAGGGCGCGGAGGTGACGCCGGGGCCGCGGGCCTCGGACGCGTCGGCCTCGGCGCGCACCTCAGGGTCCGCGTCGGGCGCGGCGTCCGCGCCGCGGGAGGCCGGCTCGCCGACGCAGGGCGACTCACCGACCGTCCTGGAATCCCTGACCGGCCTGGAGACGCGCCTCGCGGTGGCTGTACGGGCCTGCCGTGTCGACGACGATGCGGAGGCGCGGGCTCTCGCCGCCTTCCGTGCGGCGCGTGACGGCGCCGGGGTGGGGCGGCGCTCCCCGCGCACCCGCCGTCGCGACGACTGGCGACCGCGCGGGCGGCAGCGACGGCCGGGGCGTTCGCTGCGCGCGGCTGTCGGGGCGCTGCTGGCCAGTGTGGCGCTGGGCGGCGTGGCGATGGCCTCGATGGGCACGCTGGGTACGTCGTCGGACGACGGCCGCGACGAACGTCCGCGTTCGCAACGGACGACCCCGAGTGCCGGCACGGAGTCGGCCGCCGCGCCGTCGTCCTCCGGCGGCGCCACCACGCCGGACTCGTCCTCGGCCGGCGGTCACGGCCGGGACCGGGCCGCCGGGGCCAAGAAGAGCAAGGCCCTGTGCCGTGCCTACCTGTCCGCGAAGGACCGGGGCCACGTACTCGACGCGACGGCATGGCGGCGTCTCGTCGACGCGGCGGGCGGCGAAGCGTCCGTGAAGGCGTACTGCGACGAGCAGTTGGCGTCCGGCAAGGGCACGAGGAACGAGAGAACCGGAAGTGCCGCAGCCGACGGCGGGGCCGGGAGCGGCGCGAAGGCGGCTCAGGAAGATGCGGACGCCGCCAAGCAAAGCGCGGCGGCTGAGACGAAGTCCGCGGGGGATACCGGCGACAGCGACAAGTCGGATACCGGCGTGACGACTGCCGGCGGCGCGGGAGGCTGAGCGGCCCCGGGGAAGTTCAGACACGTGGGCCGCTGGCAGGCAGTCTCTTCGCGGCTGGCCCACCGCCGCCTGTCCGGATGTTCCGGATCGGATGTCACGGATCAGATGTCCCGGATCGGATGTTCCGGATCTGTTGAACCCGCCGTCAGGCGAGCCGTTGGCAACGGCCGGGGCCGCCACCCCCCACAGGAGAGGCCCCGACCGTCGCGCGGCACGGGCCGCGCGGCGGCCCGTACTTTCTTCAGCGCCGTACGTACGTTTTCTGTCACACCCCGTGCCGTCGAAAGATAGGCGCATGTTGATCGGACATGGACGGCGAGGCGTTTCAGGCCGTAGCGTGCTGCTTCGCGCCGGGTTGTGACACAGGACCGCAACCATCAATTGAGAACCCTGATGGCGAGTAACCAGGTCCGCGAGAGCGGCGCCGGTTTAGGCGCAAGGGAGAGTAGTGCTGGGGGACGACGCGGAGCTGACCGCCGCGGTGCTTGCGGCACAGGACGGAGACGAGACCGCGTTCCGGACTGTGTACCGAGCCGTGCATCCACGGCTCCTGGGATACGTACGGACGCTGGTGGGCGATCCCGACGCCGAGGACGTCACGTCCGAGGCGTGGCTGCAGATCGCCCGCGACATCGACCGTTTCAGCGGGGACGCGGACCGGTTCCGGGGCTGGGCGGCCCGAATAGCGCGCAACCGTGCGCTGGATCACATACGGATGCGGGGGCGCCGCCCCGCGATAGGCGGGGACGAGACCGAACTCACCGGGAAGGCGGCCGAGTCCGACACCGCCGGCGAGGCCATGGAGGCCCTGGCCACCGGCAACGCCTTCTCGCTCATCGCCCAACTCCCGCAGGACCAGGCCGAGGCCGTCGTCCTGCGTGTCGTGGTCGGACTCGACGCCAAGAGCGCGGCCGAGACGCTGGGCAAGCGCCCAGGCGCCGTCCGGACCGCCGCGCACCGCGGTCTGAAGCGGCTCGCGGAGCTGCTCGGCGACGACCCGGACAGCACGGGCGCGCTCAGCGCCGTACCAACCCCGAGAGAACCGCGCACGCGCGCGGTGACGTCCGCAGGTGTGACGCATTCGCGTTTGCGGACGCAGAAGGACATGTGATGGCCGACGAGCGCAGTTGTTTTCCGGGGGGCGAGGAAGCCGGCGGTTCCACCGCGGGCGAACCCCGGATGCCCGGAGGCCGCCCGCCAGGTCATACGTCGGGCCGAACGCCTTCTCGTACGCCTGACCGCCCGGCCGGCAGTGCAACCGAGAGTGCAGCTGCCCGCACGTCCGACGCATGGCTGGACGGCGACGCCGCGGAGCGTCTGCTGCGCGGCGAGCCCGTCGACGACGAGGCGCGGCCCCAGGCCCACCGGCTTGCCGCGGCGCTACGCGCGCTGACGGACGAGGGCCGTTCCCCCGCCGCTGCCGAACTCCCGGGCGAGTCAGCGGTGGTGGCGGCTTTCCGGCAGGCGCATGCCGAGCGCCGCGCACAGCACTCGACGCACGCGCAGCACCAGGAGAACGCGGTACATCCGGAGTATGCGGCGCCTCCGGAGGAGAGGCGGGGCCGCGTGCCCGTTCATGCCCCGGACCGCGTCGACGGCGGTTCGGTACGCATCGGCCGCGCCGCCGCTTCGCACCGCCCCGCCCCCGCCCGCGGCTGGGGCCGGCCCGTGCGGTTCGCACTCGCAGCGTTGCTGGCCGGCTGCATGATCGGCGGGGTGGCCGTCGCGGCGGGCTCCGGGGTACTGCCGTCGCTGTTCGGCGGCGAAGGCGAGCCGGGTCCGGCCGAGTCGGTCTCCGCCGCTGCCTCTCCGCAGCAGCCGCTGGTGTCCCCGACACCTGACGTTCCGGCGGGCGACGGCAGCTCCGGCGCGCCCGAGCCCGGCAGCTCCTCGAGCGGGTCCGGCGGCGACGCGTCGTCGGAGGCCGGCGGCCGGCAGGGCGACGGCGACTCCCCGCAGTCCGGCGACGGCAACGCGGGACGCAGCGAGGAAGCCGTCGAACGATGGAAGCGCACGGTCGCCCTCTGCCGGGACTACAGCGCCGGCAAGCAGCTGAGCGAAGAGAAGTGGCGTCACCTCAGCGACGCCGCCCAGGAGAACGGCACCAATCGCGTCGACCGCTACTGCAAGGGTGTCCTGAAGCAGTCCGAGGCCGAGGGCGGTACGAACGGCTCGGACGACGACGGGGGCGGCGACAGCGACGACGGTGACAGCTCCGACAAGGGGAACAGCGGCAACGGCAATGGCGATGACGAGGGCGACGTGAGCGACACACGCAGCTCCGTCGAGAGCAGCGCCTCCGACGCCGCCGACCCGGCCGGGGCTGCCGACGCGCCCACCAGCACACCGACGCTCCTCACGTCGGACAGCGCGCCGGAGCCGACCGCTTCGGCCTCCTCCAGCGCGCTGCCCGCCGGGTCGTAGTCGGCGCCCGGTCACAGTCGGCCGGGTCGTAGGCGGCGCCCAGTCACAGTCGGCCTGCCCGATCGCGGCCCGTTCGCCCGGCATGGTCGGTTTCCGGCCACAGCCGCCGTCGTGCCCGTCACGGTCACGTGCGGCCCGCCCGATGCCCCACCCCCGCCCCGCCTCTGAACTGCGGATACACCAGAAGTTCGGATGCTCGCGAGCGGGGGTGTGACATTTCCGGGGGCCATGACGCTGTAAGAAATGAGCCGACTGGTCATCGGCCAGGCGCGAGCCAGGGTTCCCCCCGTACCCAAGGCTCGGCGCTATTGGCGCGGGTGGGACACGTTCCCCCGGTCCCACCCGCGCCCTTCAAGGCCTCGCCCCCCAGGCACCCTCACCCCCGTGGATGACCCACAGGTCACCAGTAGATGACCACCTGGTCACCGTTCCGCACCTGCGCGAAGAGGTTCGCGATCTTCCCCTCGTCCCGGACGTTCACGCAGCCGTGCGAGGCGCCGCTGTAGCCCTGGGCCGCGAAGTCGGCGGAGTAGTGGACGGCCTGGCCGCCGCTGAAGAACATCGCGTACGGCATGGGGGTGTCGTAGATCGTCGAGACGTGGTGCCGGGACTTCCAGTACACGCTGAAGGTGCCCTCGCGGGTCGGCGTGTACTGGGAGCCGAACCGCACGTCCATCGACGACAGCACCTTGCCATCCACCATCCACGACAGCGTCCGGCTCTTCTTGCTGATGCACAGCACCCGGCCCGTCATGCACCGCGGGTCGGGCTTCGCGACCGGCAGCGTGGTCGGCGGATAGAGCTCGTCGCGGGTGGGGCTGCCGGTCAGGCTTCGCAGCTTCCGCCAGGTCGCCGTGTCCGTCTTGCCCGTACGCGGCAGATCGTGCGCGCCCTGGAAGGCGGAGACGGCGGCGACCGTGATCGTGCCGTAGTAGCCGGTGGGGGCGCGGTCGAAGTGCTTCAGCGCGCGCAGCCGGGCCTGGAGTTCGCGCACCTTCCCGCTCGTGGCGCCCTGCGCCATGAGGACCTTGGGCTTCTTGGGCGTCCGGGACGGCGTGGCCGAAGCGCTCGGCTTGGAGTCGCCGGCCCCCTCCGACGGCTTGTCCGGCGCCGCGGACGTCGGCGGGATACGCACCGGCGGCACCTTCTCGTCGCTGCCGGCGGCCTGCGCGGCGCAGCCGGTCGTCACGCCCATCAGGGCGAGCGCGGCGGCCGCGGCCAGCGACGCGCGTACGACGGGTGTATGTGTGACAGACGCGCGCATTGGATCCCCCCGTGGATTGCAGCGTTCCCGTACCTTGCCGTATGCCCCCTTCAGATGCTTCCCGGGCGTGCCTGGTTGCGAACGTGGAGGCATGGTTGCGGCAAAGCCGGAGAGAGAGCGTGTGAGGGGTCGCGAAAGGGGCGAGTGAGAGGTCGGGCAGAGGTCGGTGTCGGGGAGCGTGTGGGAGGCCGCGTCAGGGGCCTCCGGGAGGCGTCTGAGCAGGCCCTCAGGGAGGCTGTGAGCAGGCCCTCAGGGAGGCTGTGAGCAAGGTCCCAGCGTGGGCCTCTCCACTGGCCGCACGCCCCCCACTACAGTCCGTCGCGAGGGTCGGTCCTTAACCAGTGAGTAACTCAGCGGGAGGCACAACCATGGCGCGGGAGTCGGAGTCGGGACTGCCCATCGAGCCGGTGTACGGACCGGACACCCTTGAGGGCTGGGATCCGGCCGAGAAGCTGGGCGAGCCGGGCTCGTACCCCTTCACGCGCGGTGTGTACCCGTCGATGTACACCGGGCGGCCCTGGACCATGCGCCAGTACGCGGGCTTCGGCACCGCCGTCGAGTCCAACGCCCGCTACAAGCAGCTGATCGCCAACGGCACGATGGGTCTGTCGGTCGCCTTCGACCTGCCGACCCAGATGGGCCACGACAGCGACGCGTCGATCGCGCACGGCGAGGTCGGCAAGGTGGGCGTGGCGATCGACTCGATCGACGACATGCGGGTGCTGTTCGGCGGGATTCCGCTGGACAAGGTGTCGACGTCGATGACGATCAACGCCCCGGCGGCGCTGCTCCTCCTCATGTACCAGCTGGTCGGCGAGGAGCAGGGCGTCCCGGCGGACAAGCTCACGGGCACGATCCAGAACGACGTGCTGAAGGAGTACATCGCGCGCGGGACGTACATCTTCCCGCCCAAGCCGTCGCTGCGGCTGATCGCGGACATCTTCAAGTACTGCAAGACCGAGATCCCGAAGTGGAACACCATCTCGATCTCCGGCTACCACATGGCCGAGGCGGGTGCCTCGCCCGCGCAGGAGATCGCGTTCACGCTCGCGGACGGCATCGAGTACGTGCGCACGGCCGTCGCGGCCGGCATGGACGTGGACGACTTCGCGCCGCGTCTGTCGTTCTTCTTCGTGGCCCGTACGACGATCCTCGAGGAGGTCGCCAAGTTCCGTGCCGCCCGCCGTATCTGGGCGAAGGTGATGCGGGACGAGTTCGGCGCGAAGAACCCCAAGTCGCTGATGCTGCGGTTCCACACGCAGACGGCCGGTGTGCAGCTCACGGCCCAGCAGCCGGAGGTGAACCTGGTCCGCGTGGCCGTCCAGGGCCTGGCCGCGGTCCTCGGCGGCACCCAGTCCCTGCACACCAACTCCTTCGACGAGGCCATCGCGCTGCCGACCGACAAGTCCGCGCGGCTGGCGCTGCGTACGCAGCAGGTCCTGGCCTACGAGACGGACGTGACCGCGACCGTCGACCCCTTCGCGGGCTCCTACGTCATAGAGAAGATGACCGACGACGTGGAGGCCGCCGCCCTCGAACTCATGGGCAAGGTCGAGGACCTGGGCGGCGCGGTCAACGCCATCGAGCGCGGCTTCCAGAAGAACGAGATCGAGCGCTCCGCCTACCGCATCGCCCAGGAGACCGACTCCGGCGAGCGCGTCGTGGTCGGCGTCAACCGCTTCCAGCTCGACGAGGAGGAGCCGTACGAGCCGCTCCGCGTCGACCCGGCCATCGAGGCCCAGCAGGCCGAGCGCCTGGCGAAGCTCCGCGCCGAACGCGACCAGGCGGCCGTGGACACGGCCCTCGCCGAGCTGAAGAAGGCGGCCGAGGGCACGGACAACGTCCTCTACCCGATGAAGGACGCGCTGCGGGCCCGGGCGACGGTGGGCGAGGTGTGCAACGCGCTGCGGGAGGTCTGGGGGACGTACGTCCCGAGCGACGCGTTCTGAGGTTCTTCTCCGGATACGCTCCGTGAATCGAGCGTATCCGGAGAGGAGCTGTCTGGTGGCGGCATCGCGGCGTACGACGGTCATCGAGGCCGAAGCCTGGCTAACCCGTGAACTGGAGGGGTACCGAGGCGAGATCCTCTATGGCAGGCTCACCGCGACGCCGTGGGCTGACGGTGCGCATGCCGCTTCGCTGACGTTCGTAGGCCGCGCCTTACACGACGCCGGAGTTCACCAGGCCGGTCTCACGTGGGTTCAGGGCATCGGCCTGTGGCTGCCCACAGGGCCTGATGACTTCGCGGTCCCTGACTTCGCGGTCGTCGAGGCTGACTTCGTGAGCACACACGTTCAGTGCAACTGCTACGCGCCCCACGTCTTCCATATGGTGCTGGAGGTAACCGCCTGCAACTGGTCCGACGATCTTGGTCTGAAGGTTGATTGCTACGCAGCGGCGGGGATCCCGGTTTATGTCGTGGTCGACCGTCGGCACGATGAGGTCCTGGTTTGCGCCGACCCGTGCGACGGCGAATACAGGACGCGGGTGCGCTACAAGCGAGGCCAGAGCGTCCCGGTGCCCGAGTCCGTCGGAGTCCGTGTCGAGCTCTCCGTGGACACCCTCCTCGACGGCGACGGCTGACCTCCCGTCGTCCCACCCCGCGAAACCCGAAGGCGGAGCGTCGTACCCACATGCGACACTCCGCCTCATGCTTGGCGTAACCAACCTTCCGACCTATCTCGCGGGGCTTGTCCTCATCATCCTGTTGCCGGGGCCGAACTCGCTCTACGTGCTGTCCGTCGCCGCGCGGCGCGGCGTTCGCAGCGGGTACACGGCGGCCGCCGGTGTGTTCCTCGGGGACGCGGTGCTGATGACCCTGTCGGCGGCCGGTGTCGCCTCGCTGCTGCAGGCCAACGCCCTGCTGTTCGGGATCGTGAAGTACGCGGGTGCGGGCTATCTGAGCTGGCTCGCGATCGGGATGCTGCGGGCCGCGTGGGGCATGTGGCGTACGCGGCGGGAGCGGGCCGTGGCCGACGAGGTGACCGCCGGAGCCGCGGCGGCCGCCGCCGATGAGCGGCCCTTCCGTCGGGCCCTCGTGATCAGTCTGCTCAACCCGAAGGCGATCCTGTTCTTCGTCGCCTTCTTCGTGCAGTTCGTGGACCGGGCCTACGCCTACCCGGCCCTCTCCTTCGTCGTGCTCGGCGCCTTCGCGCAGTTGGCGAGTTTCCTCTACCTCAGCGCGCTGATCTTCAGCGGTACGCGTCTCGCCGACGCCTTCCGCCGCCGCAAGCGCCTGTCGGCCGGGGCGACATCGGCGGCTGGCGCGCTGTTCCTCGGGTTCGCGGTGAAGCTGTCGCTCGCCAGCGCGTAGGGCGGGCCGTACGAGCGGTACGCCCGCCTTCGCCGGGCGTACCGCCGTGCCACCAGAGCCGCGCACCTGGCTCAAAACTTCCCGTTTGAAAGGGACTTGGTGCCATTCAGGCAGCCAATGCCCCATATAAGCGCGATGTCTCCATGCTTGACATGCGCACGTGCATCTTCTGTAGAACTCGCTGCCGGCGACCGCCATCAAGGCGCCGCTGAACCATGTCCGCTTCCCGAAAGGATCCGGGGCAAGCAGCGATGTTCGGATTCGGACCACGCGCAAGACGCATACTGGCGACGACCGGCATGGTGTCGGTCCTCGCCGCGGGACTTCCACAACCAGCCTTCGCGGCCCCCGCCGACGGCCGTGCGCTGCTCGGCGGCATCAAGGACTGGCTCGGCGGTGACGACGACGAGCAGGAGCCGGCGAAGCCGCCGCAGCTCTCCGACGAGGGGGTGCCGAGCAACGAGCACCTGCCTCAGGGCAAGGCCAGAGCCAAACCCAAGCGGGTCAAGGAACTCAAGAACAGACGCACGCCCAGCGCCCGCTACTGGCAGCTGTCGGACGGCAGAGTCCAGTCGGAAGTCTCCTCGGTGCCCACGCACTACGAGGCGGGCAAGGACTGGAAGCCCATCGACACGGCTGTCCGCGGCACGGAACGCGACGGCTACCGGTACGCCAACACCACCAACCTCGCCCGGACCTACTTCGGCGAACAGCCCGGCGAACTCGTCCGGTTCGAACTGGACAAGGGCCACTGGGTGGTCCTCGGCATCAAGGGCGCCGAGTCCAAGAAGCTCACCCCCAAGACCGACGGCGACACCGTCACGTACGAGAACGCCCTCGGCGACGGCGCCGACCTGACGTACACGGTCGGACACGGCACCGTGAAGGAGGGCATCGTCCTCGACGGGCCCCCGAAGGGCGCGCCGTCCTACGAGTTCACGCTCACCACCAAGGGCCTGAACGCCAAGCGGCTCAAGGGCGGTGCCATCGCCCTCTACACCGACGCCTCAGGCCCGAACCGGCCGGATCTCGTCATCCCCGCGCCGTTCATGACGGACGCGAAGAAGAAGGCCGACTCCCCGTACGGCACCGCCGGCACCGACGCGGTCAGCCAGACGCTCAAGGAGTCCGGCCGCGACGGGAGCTACGAGCTCACCCTCCGCCCCGACGCGAAGTGGCTCGCCTCCGACAAGCGCGACTACCCCGTCGTCATCGACCCGACCATCTCGATCTCGCCGACGGTGACCCAGTCGCAGGACGTGATGATCTCCTCGGACGCGCCGTCCGACAACTACGACGGCGTGTGGCGGCTCTCCGTCGGCAACACCTCGACCGGCAGCTCCCGCGCCCTGCTGAAGTTCCCTCTCGGCAGCGTGCCGGCCGGGACCAAGGTGGACTCGGCCGACCTGCGCCTCTACTACGACCAGACGCACACCACGGGCGACACCGAGGTGCTCCTCGAGGCGCACCGGGCCACGCAGGCCTGGAACGAGACCACCGCGACCTGGAACAGCGCCAACGGCATCACGGGTGAGCTGTCCGGCACCTCGGTCCTGGTCGACGACCGCGACTCGGGCACCACCGCCGCCAAGGGCGCCTGGCCGGCCTCGACCAACACCGCGTACACGCAGTACGCGGTCAACCAGGACTACCTGTACAACAAGGACGCCGTCGCCGGGGACACCTACACCTGGCAGCCGAACCTCCCCGAGGACGGCGACTACCGGGTCGACGTGCACTACGTCCCCGCGTCCGACCGCGCCGCCAACGCCCCGTACACGGTGACGTACAACGGCGGCACCAAGGCGTACACGGTCAACCAGACCAGCGGCACCGGCGGTCAGTGGAAGACGCTCGGCACCCACCCGTTCAAGGCGGGCACCGCGGGCAAGGTCGTCCTCGGTGACGGCCCGGCCTCGACCTCGACCGCCGTCCTCGCCGACGCCGTCCGCCTGACCAAGGGCGGAGTCGCCGTCAAGGAGCCCAACAAGAGCAACACCTGGAACTCCTTCAGCGTCACCAAGACGGTCCAGTCCTGGATCAACGGCACGAACCCGAACCATGGCTTCGTCGTCAAGGCCGCCGACGAGAGCAGCACGGCTCCCAAGGGCGGCCCGCGGTACGAGGCCGCCGAGTACGCGTACAAGGGCGAGGTCGCCAACTACCCGCGGCTCGTGCTCACCTACGGCCGCCCGGGCGTCGCCCTGGACGCGCCCTCGGTGATCCACGCCACCGGCGCCGAGCTCGACTGGTCCTCCTACAACGACCCGTCGGCCGACCTGGGCGACGACATCGTCGAGTACCAGGTGCACCGCAGCGTCTACCAGACGTTCACGCCGTCCGCGCAGACGCTTGTCGCCCCCGTGGACAAGGAGAAGACGAGCTTCACGGACACCACGGCGACACCGACACCGGCCGACTCGGCCGACTCGTTCGGGAACGTCTTCTACTACATGGTCGCGGTGAAGACACGCGACGGGCAGGTCATCCCCGCCGCGACACAGATCGTCAAGCTGCCCAAGGCGGGACGCACGACGCTGGTGCTCCAGTCCGGGCAGACCGACACCACGCTGTCCTCCGCCCAGCCCACCACCGGCCACGACACGATCTCCGACTCGGGCCTGAACAAGAACTGGCTGTCGGTCGGCAACAACTCGTCCACCTACGGCAAGACGCGTGCGCTGCTGAAGTTCCCCGGTGTGAGCGCGATCCCGGCGAATTCCCGGGTGCTGGAGGGGCGACTGGACCTGTGGGGCTTCACGACCACCACGGGCACCGCGGGCGCGATCTACGAGGCCCATGGGCTGACCAGGGACTTCGACGAGACCGCGGCGTCCTGGAACAACGCCGCGAGCGGCACCGCGTGGACGACGGCGGGCGGCGACATGGACGCCGCCGTCGCCGATACGGTGGGCACGGTCACCAACGACCCGGCACGCCAGTCCTGGTACCTCTCCTCGCTCGCCCAGTCCTGGGTCAGCGACCCGGCGAGCAACAACGGCGTGGCGATCAGGCTCAAGGACGAGTCGGCGACCGGCCCGCAGGAGCGGACGATCTTCCTCTCCTCGGAGGCGGAGGAGCCCCAGCTGCGCCCGCAGCTGGTCGTGACCTACATCGACAAGAGCACCGACTCGACGTACTTCGCGCCCTACACCCCGGCGCGGATGATCCCCGGTGACGAGTACTCGGTCGACGTCACGCTGACCAACACCACCACCTCGGAGTGGAAGGCCGCCGACCAGGTGCTGTCCTACACCTGGTCGCTGCCCGACGGCACGGACGCCACCACCGGCGGCAACCAGCTCGAGACGGCTCTGCCGGAGGACGTGTCCCCGGGTGAGACGGTCACGCTCAAGGCGGCCCTGAAGGCCCCGATCAACTCCGACTCGGGCAACAAGCGCCTCGACTACGTCCTCAAGTGGGACCTGCGGAACAAGACAGCGGGCACCTGGCTGTCGGCCACCGAGAACATCCCGCCGCTCGCGCAGAACGTGCGGACCGAGGACCCGACCTCCGACCAGCTCGGTCTGGAGAAGTTCTACTCGTACGCGGGGAAGAACACGGGCGCCGGCTCGACCCTGATGACCAACCTGTACGCGGGCAACACGGTCTGGCAGTACAACGCCTTCTCCAACCCCGGCCGCGGCCTGTCCACCTTCGTCCGCTTCGCGTACAACTCCCAGGACACCTCCGACACCGTCCTCGGCCACGGCTGGTCGGCGCAGGCCGCCATGCCGCTCCGGCTCGGCGCGGCCATGGACTTCCACCCGAACCCCAACCCGACCGAGGTGACGCTGCCCGACGGCGACGGCACCGCGCACGTCTTCCGCAAGCAGGACGACGGGACCTGGAAGGCCCCGGCGGGCGTGCACTACCTGCTGCAGCAGGGCTCCGGCGTGGACTGCACCCCGGACAAGGACGGCGACCCGAAGGCCTGGTCGCTGACCCGCCCGGACCGCTCCCAGTTCTTCTTCGACTGCGACGGCTACCTCACGTCGATCGTCGACAAGAACGGCAACACGCAGACCTACACGTACGAGGAGCGCAAGTCCAACAACAAGCCGGTCAAGTTCCTGCGGTACATCACGGACCCGGCCGGTCGTCAGACCCTGACGGTCGACTACTACGCCAAGGGTGACTCGTACCCGTACATCAACGACGCGGGCACGAAGGTCACCGGCACCAACCTGACCAGCCCGAAGATCATCGACCACGTCAAGTCGATGACCGACATCTCGGGCCGCAAGCTCGAGTTCGTCTACAGCGACAAGGGCCTGCTCGGTGAGCTGACGGACGGCGTGGGCTCGTCCCAGCCGAAGGTCTTCAAGTTCGTCTACGACGCCACGCAGGGCAACAAGAACGCCAAGCTGGTCAAGGTCACCGACCCGCGTGGGAACTCGACCTCGCTCGACTACTACTACCCGAGCGAGGGCGACGACCCGAAGTTCCACTGGAACACGCAGACGATCACCGACCGGCTCGGCGGCGACACCGGGTACGTCTACCGCGACACGGACGGCACCGCGGGCTCGTTCGTCGAGACGAAGGTGACGGACGCGGAGAACCACACCGCCACGCACCTCATCGACGGCTACGGCCGGCCCACCCAGATCACCAACGCCAAGTCGGAGACCACCAAGCTCGGCTGGGACGCGGACAACAACGTCGTCCGGCTGGAGGAGGCCAACGGCGCCGTCTCCACCTGGGTGTACGACCAGAAGACCGGTTATCTGCTGGAGACGAAGGGGGCCGAGGCCAACAAGAACGGCACCGGCGCCGGCAAGCTCGTGTACGCCACCGGGCTGAACGGCTACATCGCCGACATCTTCCAGAAGAAGTCCCCGGAGGGCCGCACCTGGCAGTTCGGCTACGACACCCGCGGCAACCTCACCTCGGTCACGGACCCCAAGGGCGTGGCCTCGGCGACGGCGGACGACTACACGACCTTCTACGAATACAACACCTACGGTCAGCTGACCAAAGCGACGGACGCCAACGGCAACCCGACCACCAACAGCGGGTTCGGACCGACCGGCTACCCCGCCACGATCACCGACGCGCTGGGCGCCGACTCCTCGTTCACCTACGACGAACGCGGCAACGTCACCAAGATCGTCAACGACAAGGGCGCCGAGGTCACCCAGACCTACGACGTCTACGGCCGCCCGCTGACCAAGAAGGAGCCGAAGGACCAGGCCGCCGGCCTCTTCATCACCACACCGGCACCGGTCTACGACGCCAACGACAACATCGTCCAGGTGTCGCAGCCGAACGGCACGGTCTCCACTTCGGTGTACGACAAGGCCGACCAGGTCACCGAGACCGTCCTGCCCAAGGACGAGCCTACAGACCCGGTCCGGAAGACCACGACCACGTACGACAAGGTCGGCAACGTCCTGACCACCACCGAACCCAAGGGCAATCTGACGCCCGAGGCCGGTGACTTCACCACGACCGTCCGCTACGACGCGGTCTACCAGCCGATCGAGACGGTCAATGCCAGCGGCGACAAGGTGACGACGACGTACGACAACGTCGGCAATGTCACCAAGGTCGTCGACGCCCGCAAGAACGCGACGGCGGATCCCGACGACTACGCCGTCAAGTACACGTACGACCTGAACCACCGGGTCGTCACATCGATGGACGCTGCAGGCAACACGACCTCGTCGAAGTTCGACCTCGACGGTCTGAGCGTGTCGATGACCGACCCCGAGGGCAATGAGTCGCTGGCGAAGTACGACGAGCGGGGCGCTCTCGTCGAGTCCAAGGTCGTGCGCGACAAGGACGGCTCCGGCAACCCGGTGTACCGCACGGTCCGCTACGAGTACGACGAGGTGGGCAACCCCACCAGGACCGTCACCGCGCGTGGTGTGGCCACCACGGACGACCCCGACGACTTCGTCTCGGAGACCCGCTACGACGCGCTGAACCGGGTGAAGGAGGAGATCTCCCCTTACGACAAGGACGATCCGAAGTACGGCACACCGGACCGCACCTTCTACTTCTACGACTCCGTCGGGAAGCTCTCAGAGGTCTCGGCGCCGCCGTCCGACGGCCAGACCACCCGCAACATCACCAAGTACAGCTACTACGACAACGGATGGACGAGGACCTCGGAGGACCCGTGGGACATCGTGGCGTCCTACGACTACAACGACCTCGGCCAGCAGACGAAGAACACCCTGACCTCGGCGGGAGGCTCCCAGAGCCGGACAATCACCACCGACTACTACACGTCCGGTAACAAGAAGTCGCGCAGCGAGGACGGTATCCCGGTCGGCCTGGCCGCGGTGGTCGTGGACAGCTCCGACTTCAACAACACGGCGATCCAGGGCAACTGGACGCGTTCCCAGGCCGAGAAGCAGTACGGCTACGACACGTACTCGCATCCGGCCGGCACGGGCGCGGACAAGTTCGTGTGGCAGCTCAACATCCCGCAGAACGGTACCTACGAGGTCTTCGTGCGGTACCCGAACATGACGGGTGCGGCCACCGACGCCAAGTTCACGGTCGACCACGACGGCGGCAGCGTCACCAAGACCGTCGACCAGACCAAGAGCACCGGCACATGGGTCTCGCTCGGCAGCTATGCCTTCGTCGAGGACGGCCCGCAGAAGGTCACGCTCACGGACGCCGCCAACGGAACCGTGCTGGCCGACGCCGTCAAGCTGGTCCGGAACAACACGGGTGACACCGACAACGAGAAGAAGGAGTTCACCTACCGCTACGACGCCAACGGCAACTTGATCGAGGTCGGCGACCATTCGCCGAACCCGAAGACCGAC
The DNA here is from genome assembly GCF_013778455.1 of Streptomyces himalayensis subsp. himalayensis. Classification (GTDB taxonomy): domain Bacteria; phylum Actinomycetota; class Actinomycetes; order Streptomycetales; family Streptomycetaceae; genus Streptomyces; species Streptomyces himalayensis. The sequence goes on from NZ_JACEHE010000016.1 coordinate 59,511, forward strand.
ACCTACCGGCTCGCCTACGACGGACTGAACCGGATCGCCAAGGTGGAGGAAGTCGCCGCGGGCTCGGTCAAGAACACCACCGCCCTCACGTACGACGAGAACGGCAATCCGCTCACCTCGACCCATGACCTGACCTGGTCGAAGTTCGAGTACGACATCCGGGACCAGGTCGTCAAGGTCACCAACGCCGACTCGCCGACCGCGGGGAACCAGCAGATATCCAGCTTCAGCTACACCGCTCGCGGTCAGCTGCTGAAGCAGACGAAGCCCAACGGCAACACCGTCGACTTCACGTACTACCCCGACGGTTCCATCAAGAAGCAGGTGGAGAAGAAGGCCGGCGGGACGACCGTCGCCCAGCACGACCTCGAGTACACGCTCAATGGCCATCGCGCCAAGGACGTGCTGAAGCTGATGAACGCCGACAACACGTCGGACTACATCGACAACACGTACACCTACGAGTACGACCCGCAGGACCGGGTCACCAAGGTCGCCAAGACCGGTGACTCCTCGTCCACGGAGACCTACAGCTACGACGGCAACGGCAACGTCGTCGAGCAGTCGGTAGGCGACGTCCCGACGACCCACCGCTACGACCGGAACCGCCTGCTGTCCTCGGCCTCCGGCGGTGTCACCAACACCTACAACTACGACCCCCTGGGGCGTCTCGACACGGTCTCGGCCGGCGGCCAGACCATCGAGAAGTACTACTACGACGGCTTCGACCGCACGGCGAAACACCGGGCCGGGTTCGGAGCCGCCGCGCGGACCACGACCTACACCTACGACCCGTTCGACCGCACCGTCACGCAGCAGACCGACGGGACGGAAGGCAAGACGACCGCGTTCACCTATCTGGGCATCGACTCGACGGTGCTGCGGGAGACGGTCGACGGAAAAGCCGACAAGTCCTACCAGTACGCGCCGTGGAACCAGCAGCTGACCCAGATCAAGCACAAGGACGACGGCACCAAGGAGCTGTCGCAGTACACCTACCACCCGCGTGGCGACGTCGAGGCCATCACCAAGGAGGACGGCAACACCCGCGCCACGTACGGCTACACCGCTTACGGCTCCGACGACAAGCAGCAGTTCTCCGGGGCGGACAAGCCCGATGAGGGCAACCCCGACAAGGAGACGTACAACGCCTTCCGGTTCAACGCGGCCCGGTGGGACAAGTCGAGCGGAACCTACGACATGGGCTTCCGCAACTACGATCCGGGGCTGAACAGGTTCCTCACCCGGGACATGTACGGCGGCGCGCTCGGCGACATGGCACTGGCCATGGACCCGTTCACCGGCAACCGCTACTCGTTCGCGGGCGGGAACCCGATCACGTTCGTGGAGCTGGACGGTCACCTCTTCGGAATGTCGTGGTCCGACATCGGTCACGCGGCACTCGACGTGGTCGGCCTGGTCCCGGTCGTCGGTGAGGTCGCCGACGTGGCCAACGGCCTTTGGTACCTGGCCGAGGGCAACTACGTCGACGCCGCCCTCTCCATGACCTCGGCGATTCCGCTGGCGGGATACGGCGCGACCGCCATCAAGGCAGGCCGGTACGTCGACAAGGGCATCGACGCGCTCGACGCGGCCAACGACGTCCGCAAGGCCGAGAACAAGGTCGACGGCGCGGTGGATGCCGCCACGCCGCCCAGGCCGAAGGACACCACCCCGGACGGTACGGCACCCAAGGACCAACCGGATGCACCGAGTTGCAAGGTCAACAGCTTCGTACCGGGCACACAGGTCGTCATGGCCGACGGCAGCACCAAGGCCATCGACGCCCTGGACGTCGGCGACGAGGTCAAGGCCACCGATGTGGAAGGAGACGACACCCGTACACGCGTCGTCACCGACACACGCTCGCACGAGGGCGACAAGAAGCTCGTCACCCTCACCGTGAAGTCCGAGGGGAAGACCGGCAAGATCACCTCCACGGAGGGGCACGAATTCTGGCTGCCCGACGCGGGACGGTGGGTCGAGGCCGGTGATCTCGAACCCGGAATGTGGCTGCGCACCTCGGCAGGCACCTGGGTCCAGATCACGGCGGTGGAGCACAGCAGCCGCCATGCCCGGGTGCACAACCTCACGGTCAGCGGCGTTCACGACTACTACGTGCTCGCCGGCGGCATCGAACTCCTCGTCCACAACGGCTGCGGCCCGGGCGGACAGGACCGGGCGCCGGCCGGCCACCAGTACCAGGGTGGTGTCTACAAGAACCTCAAGGACCCGGCCACCGGCAACAACGTTCCCGGGACCGAGATCAACCACATCCCGCCGGACTCGGTGACCGACTTCGCCTACGGCGACGGCCCGGCGATCCAGATGGACTACCTGGACCACCGCGCCGTGTACTCCACCGGTCGCTACCGCGCGTCGCAGGCCTGGCGCATGTGGCAGAAGGAGCTCATCGACGCCGGCCGCATCGACGAGGCGGTGCAGATGGATATCGATGACATCCGTCGTAGATTCGGCACCAAGTACGACGACGCCATCCGGCAGATGGTGGACGGGATGGCCAACAACCCGGCCTACCAGGCGCTGAGGACCGTACCGAGTCAGATCGGCTGACCGGCGCGTAAAGGTCCGTGATCGGTTCGTGGTGGGTCAGGGTGCACCAGCCCTGGCCCACCACGGTCATGTGAGGAATGAGGAACATGATTCTTGAAGTGACGCCCCCGTTCGGGGTGGGCCCCGTCCGGGTCGGGATGACCCTCGACGAGGCCGAGGCGGCCCTGCGCAGCGTCGAGGGCTACCGCGAGCCCGAGCCGACGGGCGTGCCGACGAGAGGGACCGCCGACTACGACAGCGGGATGTCCATCGGGGTGGAGACCAGCGGCGGTCTCGTCGAGGCGGTCCAGGTGTACCGCCCCTACGGCGACGTCGAGGTCAGCTACCAGGGCATCGACCTGCTGCGCACCCCGGCGCGGCAGGTGATCGAGCGGCTGGGAGCTCTGACGGAACTGGAGGAGGACGAGGGAGGCCGCAGCTACACGGCTCCGGAGTTGCTCCTCGCCTTGTGGCGTCCCTTCGTCGAGGACGAGAACCCGGCGGAGGAGCAGGGCCACTACTTTCAGTCCGTACTGGTCGCGCGGCCCGGCTACTACGACTGACGAGCGGCGGAAGGCCGGTGGCCGAGCCCGTGCCGCCCGACTCCGCCGGCTCGTACGAGTTGGGAGGGACCGGAGCGAGTGGCGCATGATGAACTCACTGCCCGCGGGGCTCGGCGGGATGAGCTGGGCGGCGGGCTGCCCGCCTCGGGCCGTACCTTCTAGCTATGTGGGGCGACTGGAGGAAGGCCCCGCCGAGAAGACGACAGCAGTCAGGCCGCCGGGACCCCCGCGAATGTCATACGGGTACGTCAGGGCGCGTCGGCGAGCTGCCACAGGTGGAGGGTGGTCTTGTCCTTGGAGACGGTGTACCAGGCGCCCTGCCCCGCCCATCGGGGCGATCCCGAGACGGGGAGTGGGTAGGCGATCCGGCCGCCCAGGGCCATCGTGTGTGGCTGGACGAGCCAGTGGCGGGGGACCTCCGCGTAGTGCTCGGTGCCGACCACGGCGGTGTCCTCGTACGGGAACGCCGCCTCGTAGTCCCAGCACACGCGGTCGTCCTCGCTTGGGGGAGGGGGCACGGCCTCCCCGGCGTTCAGACGCCGCAGTTCCGTGCCATCCTCCGCCCGGTGCAGGTAGAGGGCCCACTGCCCAGGATCGGTGGTCAGGAAGTGCTGCCCGGACGGGCTCACGGCGAGCAGGACTTCTTCCTCGAACCGCTGGAAGGTGAGCTTCTCGCCGTCCCAGTGTCCCCACAGCACGGGGGAGTTCTCCTCGCCCTCGAGGACGGTCAGTCCCATGTACGCCGGGTCCGGGTGGGGGAAGTGGATGGAACCCGACCCCACGGTCATCGTTGCGGCCCGGGTCAGTACCGTGCCGTCGGCGGGGTCGATGATCAGCCATTCCTCATCGGCGTCGTGCCCCGTGCAGTTGCGGATGTGGGCCCAGAGGAGCTTGCCGTCCGACGAGAAGGCCGCCGAGCCGCTGTCTGCGTGGCCGTGGTGGTAGTCGTCGGCGTTCTCGGCGAACGAGGCATGGGCCACGGTGCACACGGCGGCGGACCAGCAGCCGTGCCGGATCTCCCACCGCACGGCGCCGGTCGAGTCCACGGCTCGCAACGCGTGGACGCCGGCGAACACGGCGACGTCACCCGTGGGAGAGACCGTCACCGAGCCGTACCGGCGAGGCCAGGGCGCGGGGAAGCGGACCACCGTCCCCTCGCCGTCCAGGTCGTGGACGGCCAGCTCGGTGTCCCCGCGCTGCACGAGCAGCCTGCGTCCGGGCGAGTGCAGCATTTGGGGAGCGTCGGCTGACGCCGGGTCCAGCGGAGCCGCGACGGTGGAGACGAGACGAGCGGCGACGGTCACGGCGTCCTCCGGCACGGATGTCGCGAGGGTGTGGGAGCCTGACGCCGTCACCATACGGGGGAACCGCGGCGGCACAGGGGCGGGCGTCGTCGTCAGGACTGTGTGGACGATCGCGCAGACATTCGCAGGGGTGGACCTCGAATGTACGAACCAACTCTTCCCGACACTGTCGTAACCGACCTTCTCGAAGGGGGAGCCAGTGAAGTACGTGCTGCAGTGGCTGACGTCCACGTCATGGGATGAGGCCGGCATGCTCGACCTCGACACCGATGCTTCGGCGTCGGCGGCCGAGTGGCCTGAGCCTGTGCGAGAAGCCCTGGAAGTGGCGCGCGAGTACGGGCTGCCGGCCGAGGTGGACGGGATGTTCTACCCCAGCCCCCACGGCGGCGCGTTCTCAGCGGCGGGCGAAGGCGCTGTCGGGCGGTTCTGGCGGCTCGGCCAGCACGAATCGCAGCTCGGCGACTCGTACGTGTCCGAGTACGTGCTCGACGAGAAGGGACGGGTCGTGCTGCTGGACCCGTCCCTGCCCGAGCCGCGGTTGGTCAACTCGTCCCTGATGGCCTTCCTCGACGCGCTCGCCGCGTGGGACTACCGGACCGAGCACCTCGACGACTTCGACGACCTCGAGCCGGAGGATGACGAGGAGGAGGACGACCCGGCGGAACAGGCGCGGGTCGCCTTCGGAATGGAGATCGCCCGGAAGCTGGAGGAGCAGGATCCGGCCGCGTTCACCGGTGAGGGCGTCACCTGGTGGGACCGGGTGTACGAGGAGGTCGAGAACGACGTCATCTGACGGCGGGCCGAGACGCCCGTACTGACAACCGAACACTGAGAACTGCGGCCGGCTCGAGAGGGCCGGCCGCAGCATGTGAAATGTGTCGCCCTCCGAGGGCAGCGGACCGTAAAGTCGCCCCCCATGAAGCTGCTCTCCGTCAATGTCGGCAGGCCCCGCCCCAACCCGTGGAAGGGCCTCAGCGCGACGGGCATCGACAAGCGGCCCGTGGATGGCCCGGTCGCTGTGATCGCCCCCGGCCCCAAGGGCACCGGTACGGTCGGTCTCGTCGGCGACCGGGTCCACGACGTGAAGCACCACGGCGGCTCCGACCAGGCCGTTTACGCCTATGCCCGCGAGGATCTCAACGGGTGGGAGGCCGAGTTGGGCAGGCCGCTCGCGAACGGTGTCTTCGGGGAGAACCTCACGACCGTCGGCCTCGATGTCAACGGCGCCCTGATCGGCGAGCGCTGGCGCATCGGGCCGGACGTTGTTCTGGAGGCGTCGTGCCCACGGATTCCGTGCGCGACGTTCCAGGGCTGGCTGGAGCGTGACGGTTGGATCAAGCGGTTCACTCAGGCCGCGCTGCCGGGCGCGTATCTGCGCGTGATCGAGCCGGGGGAGATCCGCGCCGCCGATCCGGTGGAGATCGTGCGTCGGCCCGACCATGACGTGACCGTCGCGCTCGTCTTCCGCGCGATGACACGTGAGCCGGAACTCCTGCCGCGGCTGCTGGTCGCCGACGCGCTGCCGGAGGAGATCAAGGAACTGGCCCGCAGGCGTACCCACGCATAGACGCGAACTCGCAGGCGTACGCCCGCCCTTACGCGGACGTGATCGCGCACTGCTGCACGAACGACGACGCCGACCCGTCCTGACCTGCGGTACTCCCCGGCTTCGGCGTAATCCCGGCTCAGCGACCCCTGGTCGCCAGCCGCGACCGCAGCAGCGGGGTCATCCACCCCTCCACATACCGGTTCAGCAGCCACGCCAGCAGCAGCATCGCCGCGAGCGTCAGACCCAGGGTCGCGTACGACGGCAGGCCCAGGCCCCGGTGCAGCGCGGCCACCGCCACCCAGCCCAGGTGCTCGTGCACCAGGTAGAACGGGTACGTCAGGGCGCCCGCGACCGTCAGCCAGCGCCAGTTCGCCCAGTTCAGGGCGCCAAGTGCGATCGCGGCCACCGCCGCGAAGCCGAGCGTGACCACCAGGATGATGGCGAGCGACGAGCGGTACGAGAAGAAGTCCGGGTCCGTCGGCGCCTGCCACAGCCGCGTCACCGCGTAGTGCTGGCCGATCAGCCAGCTGACGGCGACGACGCCCCAGGCCGTGGCGTCGCGGCGGTCGCGGTGCACCAGGTACAGCCCGATGCCGCCGATGAAGAACGGTGCGTAATCGGGCATCAGGACGATGTTCAGCCAGGGCTCGTTCGCGGCGTCCGCGATGGCCGCGGCCATCGTCCACACCGCGCAGAACAGGAGGATGCGCTCGCGCGTGGCCCCGGGGAGCACGACGCACAGGGCGAACAGAGCGTAGAAGCGGATCTCAGCCCAGAGCGTCCAGCACACGCCGAGCACCCGGTCCACGCCCAAGGGGTACTGAAGCATCGTCAGGTTCAGCAGCGCATCGCTCGGCGACACCGCCTCGTAGGCGACCGGCGGCAGACCGAAGACCGCGGTGACGAGCACCACCGCCGCCCAGTACGAGGGCAGCAGCCGTGACGCACGGGAGGCGAAGAAGGAGCGCAGCGGCCGGCCCCAGCCGCTCATGCAGATCACGAAGCCGCTGATGACGAAGAAGATCTGCACGCCCAGAGAGCCATAGGCGAACCAGGTGTGGGCCGTGGGGAACTGTGTCCTTGTGGAGGATCCCCAGGCCTCGGATATCTCGCCGTCCCGGCCGCCGTAGTGGTACGCGGCGACCATCAGCGCGGCGACCAGGCGGAGCCCGTCCAGGGCGCGCAGCCGGCCTCCGGCGGACTTCCTCCGCGGCGGTACCGCGGTCGTGGCACCCCCCGGTCTCGCGAGACCCGTGGCGGCGGGCTGGGGCTTGGATGTGCTGACGACCGTCTCGGTCACGCTCGATACCTCGGATGCCTCGTACCGTCCGCGGGTCTGTTCGGGCGTCGTCGCGCCCGAGGCGCCGTCCTGCGCAAGGCACCCGCCACCGTCATGAGTCCGCAGGCGTCTGTCGCCGCCCTGCGGCCGGCGCCCTCGCGGCGCCGTTCGCCCACCCTAAGCGGCCGGTTGACGCGACAGCCCTCGATCAGGCCGGGCTTTGCCGGTCTGTCCCCAGCAGTTCACGTCGATGTCGCACGGGGGCCCGGGCGGGTGAAGTAGCCGGTGACGTAGTGGTGGTCCGGTAGAGACCGAGGCCGCAGCCGCATCAGGTCCTGGTGAACCCTGCGCCACAGTCAGCGGAATGCCCGGCTCCGAGTGTCCGGCGGTGCCCGGCTCCGAGTGTCCGGCGGTGCCCGGCTCCGAGTGGCCGGAGCCCATCACCCGCAACCGAGCGCCCGGAGCCCGGCACCCGCAACCGAGCGCCCGGATCCCGGCACCCGCAACCGAGCGCCCCTCAAGAAGCCCGCAGAAACGCCGAACGCGCCGCCCTGCCCAGGTACGTGAAGCGGGTGTCGCCCGCCAGGTGCTTGTCCAGGGCCTCCTTGATGCCCGGCCACTTGGGGTCGCTGTAGTCGTCGAGGACGACGATCCCGCCGGGGGCCGCGATCTCCTCCGCCCACTCGAGGTCCTTGGCGACGCCCTCCGCCGAGTGGTCGCCGTCCACGATGATCACGCCGTAGCGGCGGTCCGAGACGGCCGCGCGGGTCTCGGGGTCCTCCGAGAAGCCCTGGTGAATGCGGGCGGCGGCGCCCGCGGGGCCGGCCAGGGCCAGATTGGTGCGTACGGCGTGCTCGTCGACCGGCGTGCCCGTCGGGTCGGTGCGCTGATCGGTGCCGGGCTGGAGCTGCACGCCGGCGAAGGGGTCGACGATGGTCAGGCTCGGGCTGCGGCCGTTCCGCTCCATCATCCGGACGAGCCCGGCGGAGAACATGCCGTACAGCGTGCCGATCTCCAGGATCTCGTCGTTCGGCGGGTCGAGCAGCGGGATCGTGCCGAGCTTGCCGCAGATGTTCATCGTGCCGCCCGCGATCCGGCCCACGCCCAGCGACTCCAGCGCGACCAGCAGCCGGAAGGCGGCGGCCACATTGCGGACCGCCGCGTCGCGGTCGCCGCCCAGAGCCGCGACCTCGGACTGGAGGCGGTTCAGGGCGCTCGGGACGACCACGCGGGAGATGCCCGTCGCCCGGGGGCCGACAAGCAGGTCGAACGTCACCTGATGCTGCCTCAGGACCTGGACGTCACGCTGGACCGATTCGCTCGCCGATTGTTCACGGCGTACCGCAGAGCGGACCTGCCGCTCGATGCGCTGGTCGATGAGGTCGGCGAGGGGACGCAGCAGGCGCCGGGAGGCCGAACTGCGGAGCAGGGAGCGGCTTTTCATGGAACCGATGACCTCAATCAATCTCTCAAAGAGTTGACCCGGTGTCGCACGGATCACAGGTGGGGGAAAGGCTAGGCCTGTGTTCAACGAACGGAAGGCCCACGAAATTGGCCGATAGGGAAACTTCTGTCGAACTCCGAATGACGGCGGAACGGGGACGGGGGTGTGAAGGGCATTCACCCGCCCGACGGCGAATCCGCCGGGGAGACGATTTGCTCCCCGGTCCCACGCAGTTCACCGGAGTGTCGTCTTGGTTTCTTACCGTTCTCCGACCTTCCTCTACCTCTTGGCAGAGCCTTGCCATCTTTCGCCCCACCCAGAGCAGGAGCACCATGACGAGGGTTCGCAGCAGATGGTCACGTCCCCGGACCGGGGACCTGGCATCCGCGCCCACCGACGCCGGCCCGCCGACCGCCCAGGTCACACCGGCCGAGCTGGAGGACTGTCTGCGCGCATGCGCCGTGCACAGCGGCAAGCTCGTCGGGAGCCTCGACTCCCGGCGTACGGGCCTGGCGGAGAAGCTGCGCGAGCTGCTCGCCGTCTGGGCCTCGCAGTCGGGGGCCGCCCCGGCAGCCCCCGCGGCGGGCGGACTCCTCCGGCGCGGCGCCAAGGCCGTCAGCGGCGGTGGCGGCATCACCAACGACCTGCTCGACGCCCTCCTCGCCGTCGGCAACAAGGCCGTGGACTGCGGCTACGACGACGAGCTGAACCTCGCCCTGCTCATCAGCGACACCGTGCTGACCCAGCGCAAGAACTCCCGTGCCGGCTGGCGGCTGCGCGGCCGCCTCCTCGAGGCCATGGGCCGCCCGGCCGACGCGGCTGCGGCCTTCGAGCGCTACCTGGACCTGACGAAGGACGACGGCTTCGGCGTCCGCGCCCGGGTGACCGGCATCCGCACCGCGCTGGAGCGGCGCGCCGAGCTCCTCGCCCTGCTGGAGCGCACCGTCCCCGACGCCACCCGGTTCACCGCAGGACCGGCGACCGACGTTTGGGCCGACGGTCTCGCCGCGCATGCCGCGGGCGACTGGGACGGCGCCCAGGCCCGCCTGGTCGGCGCGCTCATCGCCATGGACCGCACCGAGGCCGCCGAGCAGGACTTCCAGGAGGCGCTCAGCCACTACCTGGACCTGTGCACCGGCATCGCGACCCGCCCCACGCCGGAGCTGACCGAGGCGATAGGCCTGTACGCCGAGTCACGCCGCATCCGCATGCGCGGCCCGGTGACCGACCCCCTCTTCGGGGGCGTGCAGTGGCTCAGCCTCGGCGAGTTCCGCAACCGGATCGCCGGGAAGTCGATCTGCCTCATCGCCAACTCCGCCAAGGTCGGCGAGAGCTCGATGGGCGCCGAGATCGACTCGTACGACCTGGTCATGCGCTTCAACTCGTACAAGATCGACCCGGTCCACACCGGCAAGAAGACGGACATCCACGTCTCCATCCATAAGCACGCCTTCAACTGGGACAAGCCGGTCGACATCCGCCTGATCACCGGCGGCAACTCGGCCGACTGGAAGTACTCGATGCGCAACAAGCTCGTCCCGGGCGCGCAGAACTATGTGGGCGACGAGTCGCTGCGCTGGCCGGTGCGCAACATCGGCGGCTGGACCACCGAGCAGTTCTCCGCCATCCCGACGTCCGGCTTCAACATGCTCTGGCTGCTCGACTTCCTCGACGTCAGCCCCACTCTCGATCTGATCGGCTTCGACTTCTACGAGAGCGGCGCCTACCGCGTCGCCGAGGCGATGAAGCTGCCGATCACGAACGTTCACGAATACAGCAGCGAGAAGGCGTGGGTCATGGAACGGGCCCAGAGCGTCTCCGGCGTGAGGATTTCCCTGCGATGAACGCGACCCAGACAACCGCCACCGTCCCGGCAGCGGCGCGTCCCGCGGCGGCCGCCCCCGATCAGGGCTCCACCCGCGCGCTCACCGGCAAGCGCCGCATCGCCTTCGCCAGCTTCGTCGACGAGAACTACCTGCCCGGCTTCCTCGTCCTGCTGCGCTCCCTCGCCCTGACCAACCCGGACGTGTGCGAGGACTTCATCGTCCTGCACGACGATCTGCGCCCGTCCTCCGTGGCCCGCATCCGCGCCCTGCACCCGCGCGTGACCTTCCGCCGTGTCGACGCCGACCACTACGACTCGTACAAGAAGGGCGACCAGGACAACTACCTGGTCCGCAAGGCGTACTTCATCCTCGACGTCTTCAGGATCCGCGACTACGACACCGTGATCACCCTGGACACCGACATGGTGGTCCTCGGCCCGATCAACGAACTGCTCGCCATGCGTGACGGACTGGCGGCCGTTCCGCAGTTCTTCTACGGCGACAAGACCCGCATGCTCAACAGCGGTCTGCTCGTGATCCAGAAGGAGTACCTGACCGACCAGTTCTGCGCGAAGCTGGACGAGATCGGCCGCAGCGGCTCGTACGAGCTCGACAAGCACGACCAGGGCATCCTCAACGCCCTGCTCGACGGCGACTTCGTCGACCTCGACCCGAAGTACAACTTCGTCAAGCGGCGCCTGTCCGGCGACCTGCCGGTGCCCGACGACACCGCGATCCTGCACTTCACCGGCCGGCACAAGCCGTGGCAGGGCGGCGAGGCCGGATACGAGCAGGCGCAGGAGCGGTGGCGCGAGTTCGACGTCGACGACGCCGAGCTGCACGCCTCCTACCTCTCCCGTCCCGGGACCCTGCACCAGGACCTCCTGGTGCACTTCGGCACCCCGCACGTGGAGCGCACCGGCGACGTCGACATCGCCCGCCGCGTCGCCCTCGCGCACATCGGCTCCGGCGACTACCAGGCCGCCGTCGACATCATGGAGCGGGTGCACATCCCGGTCGACGAGGCCTGGCCGCACGAGGTCTACGGGCACGCCCTCATGAGCGTCTCCCGCTACGAGGAAGCCAGGGTCCAGCTGCTGCTGGCCACCTCCGCGCCCAACCGCGCCGCCACCGCCTTCTCCCGCCTCGCCCAGATCGCGTGGGTCCACGGCGACGACACCACCGCGCGGACGTACGCGATGGCCGGACTCGGCGTCGACCCCACGCACCGGGCCAGCCGCATCTGGCAGCAGCGCACCATCGACGGTGTGCCGGCCCAGCAGAAGAGCGGCCCGGAGGACCAGCTGGCGCACGTCGCCTTCTACATGGACCGCCAGGGCAACGCGGGCGACAAGCTGCTCCCGGAGAGCGTCCGCCTCGCCTTCGACCCGGACACCACCTCGCGTCGCTGGCACTCGGTGCACGCCCACCGGCTGTTCGACGAAGCGGCCCTGGAGCGGGTCAACGCCCGCCGCGGCCTGGTCATCGGCGGCGGCGGCCTGTTCATCCCGGACACCATGCCCAACGGCAACAGCGCCTGGCAGTGGAACGTCCCCGACGAACTGCTGGAGCGCATCGACGTGCCGATCGCGGTCTACGCCGTGGGCTTCAACGCCTTCGACGGGCAGTCCTACCGGGCCGATCGGTTCCGCACCTCGCTGCGCAAGCTCGTCGAGCGCTCCGCCTTCTTCGGGCTGCGCAACCACGGCTCGATCGAGAAGGTGCGCGCCATGCTCCCGGCCCACCTGCACGACAAGGTGCGCTTCCAGCCGTGCCCGACCACGGTCACGCGTCAGCTCGTCGAGGGCTGGCAGGACCCGGCCCGGCGCGACGACACCATCCTGATCAACGCCGCCTATGACCGCGCCGGACTGCGCTTCGGCCACGACTACGCCTACTTCCTGGCGCAGATGGCCAAGGCCGTGAAGGACCTCGGCGACCTCGGCGAGGTGCAGTGCGTGGCGCACTCGCTCGACGACGAGAAGATCGCCTTCGATCTGCGCCGCGAGCACGGCATCTCGCTGCCCGTCATCCCGATGTACGACTTCGAGAACGACGAGATCCGCGACCTGTACGCGCGCACCAGGCTGGTCATCGGCATGCGCGGCCACGCGGGCATGATCCCGTTCGGCTGCGGCACGCCGATCATCAGCCTGATCTCGCACCCGAAGATGGCGTACTTCCTGCGCGACATCGAGCGCCCGGAGTGGGGCGTGTCGGTGCACGACCGCGACCTCGCCGCGGTGCTCGTGGAGCGCTCCCGGGACCTGCTCGCCGACCACGACAGGACCGTCGCCGACGTGCACGGCCGGCAGCAGGAGCTGTGGAAGGTCACCGAGGCGAACGCCGCCGAGCTGCGCACGGTCCTGGGCGGCTGAGGCATGGCGACCGTCCTGGCCGACGAGGCGCCGCCCGCCGCGCGACCGCGCGTCCGCCGGTCACCCCTGTGGTGGCCGGTGGTCGCCGTGCCCGCGGCGGCGGCCGTCGTGTACACCGTGCTCACCAGGCGCCTCACCGGTGACCTGCAGTACGTCCTCGGCGCGCTGCGCCTCGGCGGCGAGGCCGGCTACTCGCCGTCGGAGGTCTTCACCCACCGGCCGTTCTTCTACCGGTGGTTCGTCGCCCTCCTGGACGTGCCCACCTTCGGCGGGACGATCGCCCGGGAGACGCTCATCGAGGCGGAGGGCGCCCTGATCGCCGCCGCGGCCGCCTTCGCCCTGTACACGGCGTTGCTGCGCCGGGTCAGCGGGCGCGAGGCGGCCCTCACGGCGGGCGCCACCGGCCTGCTGCTCGTGCTGGCGCCGCGCACCGACTTCCTCCAGCCGGAGTGGACGGCGGTGGTGCTGACCGTGCTGGGCATCGCCGCGGCGCTCGGCCCGGCCCGGCCGTGGCCGGCGGCGCTGCTCGCCGCACTGCCGCTCGGGCTCGCGGTGATGATGAAGTACTCCACCGCCTCCACGGCCGCCGTCGGCGTCCTGCTCGTGTGGGCCGTCGACCGGGGCCGTGCCGTGCGCGTGGCCCTGGTCGCGGTACCCGGCGCGATCGCCCTGTTCGGGCTGAGCGTGCTCGCCGGGTCCCACGAGTGGCAGTGGACCGAGGACATGCCGCAGATCAACAAGTCGGCCCTCAGCCGCACCGGCATCGACCCCTCGTTCATCCTCGAACGCTCGGTGGACTTCCTCGCCGACCGGGCCGTGCTCAGCCCCGTGCTGCTGCTCCTGCCCGGTGCGCTGCTGCTGATCCTCGCCCGGGTACAGGGGCGCCTGCGCCGCCTCGAACTGCTCCTGATCGCCCTGCTCATCGGCGTGGGCGCCCTGGCCGTCGTGGTCGTGCAGGGCAACTGGTTCCTCTACCACGCGGTCCAGCTGACCGTCGTCGCCGCCGCGATGTGGGGCCTCGCCGTGGGTGGGGCGCGCCGCTCACCCCCGTGGTGCTTCGGCGTCGTATCGCTGCTGTTCGGGGCGCTGCCCGTGCTGTACGCCGAGGCGCCCAAGGGGCTGCAGCGGCCGGCGACGGTCTGGGCGCTGGGCCTGGTGGCCCTGCTGGCGGCCGTCGTGGACGCCCGGGTGGAGGCCCGTAGGCGGGCCGCGGCAAAGCCCGGTTCCCGGGGCGTGTGGCCGGCCGCGCTCGTCGCCCTTGCCGGTGTGGTGTGCCTGTCCGGGAGCATCTGGCCCGGCTCCCCGCACCTGGTCTCGCACGGCAAGGTCGGGTTGACCAGCGCGACGTTCCTGCGGAACTCGGAAACCAAGAAGGAGGACGCCGACCGGCTGCGTGCGCAGATCCCGGACGGCGCCCGGGTGCTGTACCTGGCCTTCGGCGACACCGTGTACTACGTCGACCACCCGGCCCAGTGCCGCTATCCGATCGCCACGTTCCTCCAGCGCTCCCGCTTCCTGGACGACGTCGCCGACCTGCCGTCGTTCAAGGAGAACGCCGACTGCGTCGACCACGACCCGGCGCCGTACGCGGTGCTCGACTGGTCCTGGTTCCGGCCCGGGAACGTCGCCCCGGAGCTGCAGCGGCGCATCACCGCGACGTACGACTGCCCGCCCGCGAGCGGCCGGTCGAAGACGGTGGTGTGCGTCCGCCGGTAAGGGACCGTGCAGGACAAGACAAGGGGCCCCGGTCGTGCCGACCGGGGCCCCTTCCGCATGACCGGGCTAGCGCGCCCCGATCAGCTTCGTCACCTTGCGGGCCAGTGCCACCGAGTAGCTCTGGCCGCGGTCCTGCGGGTAGATCTGCGCCATGGTGGCGAGCTTGACGCGGCTCATCGGCGTGTCGTGGCCGGGGATCAGCGACCGGTACTCGGGGGTCACGACCGGCTGGGCGAACCCGGCCTTCGAGAAGTGCCAGTCCTTGATCCAGGACTCGTCGAACTCCGGGTTGATCCGCTTCAGATACGGCACGAACGCCTTCAGCAGGTCGGCCGGCTCGGTCGTGAACCGCCAGTCCTCGCGCTCGACGTAGTTGCCCACGTAGAGGACGTGCCGGCCGCCGTACACGGACGGGTCGATCATCTTGGTGTGCTCGACCACCGCGAGGAACGGGAAGTCCGGCTCGTTGATGTTGAGCCAGTAGTACGGGATCACGCTGCGGTCCAGCTCCAGCACGAAGCAGGTCGCGCCCAGGTACTGGTTCTTCCACACCGTGTCGTCGGCGGGCAGTCCGGCGGCCTTGGCGAAGGCGGGCTGCGGGGTGGTGACGATCAGCTGGTCGAACTGGTAGCGGGAGCCATCCGCGCACTGCACGACCGCGGGTGCGGCGTCGCCGTCCTGCCGGATGGACTCGACCGCCTTGCCGAACTCCACCTTGCCGCCGCGCTCCTCGATGCCGTCGCGCAGCGCCGCGTACACGCGCTCGAACCCGCCGTCGACATAGCCGAGTTCGAACGTGCGGCAGTGGATGCGGGCCCACAGCCAGGCCATCGACACCTGCTCGGCGCGGTCGCCGAACTTGCCGCGCAGCAGCGGCTCCCAGATCGCCGCGGTCGCCTTCCGGCCCGCCCAGCGGCGCAGCCAGGACAGCGCGGTCAGGTCGTTGAACCGCTCACCGCCCCGGACCGCCTTCAGCAGCGCCGACGACCCGGCGAACCGCACCGCGTCCACCGGCGAGAACTCCGGGAAGCGCAGCATGTCGAACGGGTTGGTGAAGTCGATCAGCTTCCCGCGGCGGTAGATGCCCGTGGTCGGCTTGTGGAAGCGGAGCGCGTCACCGAGCCCCAGCTCCTCGATCAGGGCGATCATGGCCTTGTCGCTGCGGAAGATGTGGTGGTAGTAGCGCTCCAGCGGAACGCCGCCCACCTTCAACGACGCGGCCAGGCCGCCCAGTTCGTCGGCCGCCTCCAGGATGGTGACCTGGTGGCCGGCGCGTACGGCGTCCCAGGCGGCGGTGAGGCCGGTGGCACCCGCGCCGATGATGCCGAGGTTCATGCGAAGCTCCACTTTCTGTTGAGCACGAACTGGAGGGCCAGGACCAGCGGCAGCGAGCCCACCTTGACGATGTTGGCGTCGATCCCCAGCGCGTCGGTGAAGACGAGGAAGAGCAGATACGTCAGGACGATCCCGGTCAGACCGACGGCGTAGAAGCGCAGGAAGCGCACCACGATCCGGTCGCGCCGTTCGAAGGTGAACAGCGCGTTGAGGATGAAGTTGTTGGTGATGCCGAGCGTGGTGCTGATCGCGTTGGCGACCTGCTCGTGCATCCCCGCCCAGTTGTGCAGCAGCAGGAAGGCCACGAGGTCGAGCGTGACGCCGCTGCCGCCGATCAGGGTGTAGCGGATCAGCTGGCCCAGGGTGCGGCGCCGCTCGGCGGCCCGCTCCTGGGCCCGCGCCTCCGGCACGGCGTCGGCGACGGTCTCAGACGGCACCGGTGTCTCCCCGCTCGCCCTGCGGACGGCCGCCGGTCACCTCGCGCACCAGGTACAGCGGGCGCCCCTGGGCCTCGCTGTAGATACGTCCTACGTAGGTGCCGAGCACACCGAGGGACAGCATCTGGGTGCCGCCCAGGAACAGCACGACGCACATCAGCATCGTCCAGCCGGAGACGGTGATGTCGGGCCGGAAGAACTTCATGCCCAGCGCGTAGAGGATGCCGAGCAGCGACAGCGCCAGCACCAGGAAGCCGAGCCGGGTGATCATCTTCAGCGGCACCGTGGAGAAGCTGGTCACGCCGTCGATCGCCAGCTTGGCCATCTTCTTCAGCGGGTACTTCGTCTCGCCCGCGAACCGCTCGTCGCGGTCGAACTTCACCTCGGTCTGCGTAAAGCCCATCGAGGCGATGATGCCGCGGACGAAGCGGCTGCGCTCGCGGTACCGGCGCAGCTCGTCGGCGACGCGCCGGTCGATCAGCCGGAAGTCTCCGGTGTCCAGCGGGATGTCCACCTCGGCGCAGGAGCGCAGGACGCGGTAGTACAGCGACGCGGTGGCCCGCTTGAACGCGGAGTCCTGCCGGGTGCGGCGGCGGGCGTGCACGATCTCCGCGCCCTCGCGCCAGGCGTCGACCAGTTCGAGGCTGACGCGCGGCG
This sequence comes from Streptomyces himalayensis subsp. himalayensis, assembly GCF_013778455.1. Classification (GTDB taxonomy): domain Bacteria; phylum Actinomycetota; class Actinomycetes; order Streptomycetales; family Streptomycetaceae; genus Streptomyces; species Streptomyces himalayensis. The sequence goes on from NZ_JACEHE010000016.1 coordinate 76,552, forward strand.
GGTCCTGGAGGTCGGTGTCCATGACGATCACCGCGTCGCCCTCGGCGATGTCGAGTCCCGCGGTGATGGCGATCTGGTGCCCGAAGTTGCGGGCGAAGTCGACCACCCGGACGCGTTCGTCGTTCTTCGCGAGGTCCTTGAGGATGCCGAGCGAGCCGTCGGCGGAGCCGTCGTTGACGTAGACCAGCTCGTAGTCGAGCTCAGGGCGCTGGGCGAGGGCCGCGGTCAGCTCGGTGTGGAAGGCGGTGATGCCGTCCTGCTCGTTGTAGACCGGGAGCACGTACGAGATCAGTGGCCGCCGGCTTGGCCGCTGCCCCGGCAGCGTGAGCGGAACGGGGGCCGCGGTGTGGGCTGATGGACGGATGTCCTGCTGGGTCATCTCGGTCCGCCTGCCGGGTCGAACGGTGTCGGGGAGAAAACTGCTTGACGCATTGTCGGAAGCTATGGAGCGTTTATGAACCCCGGCCGAACAGACCACGTCCGGGAGTCGTCTTCCCTCTTTCTCTTCAGTTCTCCGGCTTTCCGATCACGGTAAAAGGTCCGCCCCCCGGCAGCCGGTCGGAGTGCCAAAGAGAAAGCGGGTGGATCAACCAGTGATCCACCCGCTCCTGTGCCGGTGCCCGGCTCCGCGATCGGCGCTCAGCGGCGTACCGCCTTGCGGAGCGCACGGGCCCGCCGCACGACCCGGCGCGCGGTGGCGCTGCGCGGCAGGAACGACAGCCGCTCCGGGATGCCGCCGGGCAGGCCGAGCGAGGTGAGCCGGCGGCGCTTGAAGTAGCGCTGCGTGCGGGGGCCGAAGTGCTGGGCGAGATAGCGTTCAGCGGCCGGACGCAGCCCCGACTGTATCTGCGGCTGCATGACGAAGCCGACGGCCGTGAGCAGGCCGGTCAACCCGCCCGCCTCCACGTCGAGTTTCTGGGCGTCGACGCCGGCGCGGTCGCCGAGGTCCGGCACCAGGGCGTCGACGATCGTGACCGGGACGCGGTTGCTGTTCTGGTACGGCGACAGGCGCTCCAGGAGCAGCTCGGTGCCTGTGCGGGCGATCGGCAGGTCGTAGAACGCGGACGCCGTGAGCAGGGCGGTGGAGAAGCAGCCGACGACGAGCGCGGGCCGCATCCGCTGGTAGAGGACCTCGGCGAGCACGGGCGTGTCGAGCACCGTGAGCTCGGCGCCGACCTTCTCCGCCTCCCGCTCCAGCGTCCGCGACCAGCGGGCCGGTGCGCTGGGGTGGGGCTTGAACACGATGCGGGTGTGTCCGAGCGCGAAGGCGCCGCGCAGCATGCGGGCGTGCAGGGCCTCCTCTTCCTCGGGGCTGAGGATGCCGAGCGCCGAGAGGTACTGGCCGAGCAGCAGCGCCGGTTCCGCCACCTTGGGCAGGGCGGCCGCCGACTCGTCCTCGCCCAGTTCCCCGAGCGTCTTCACGAACACATCGGTCGGTACGATCTCGGGCTCCACGCCGAACTCGGTGAGCAGCAGCGGCTTCAGACCCGGCACCAGGTCCAGGTGGAGCAGCCGCCGTACGCGCGTGCCGACCAGCGGGTCGATCTTGTTGCGGGTGGGGCCGTAGCTCATCAGCCCGTCCGCGTAGACGTCGACGGGGGCATCGGTGAAGATCTGCGCGATCGTCTGAGCGGGGTCGACCTGGAGGGACTCCACCGCCAGCTCGACGTCGTCGTCACCCAGGTTCCAGGCCAGCCGCAGATACCGCTCCCAGAGCGGAAGGTCCTCCGGGCGCGGGGCCCAACCGCCCGGGTGGAAGGGGAAGATGGTCTCGTTCCACGACAGGACCGAGTCGAAGCGGTCGCGCAGGCGGGCGAAGCCGGGCATCCGGTCGAGCGGGGTCGCGGTCTCGGGAATCGCCGCGTTGTTGGAGACGAGCAGGATGCGCCGCTCGGCGGGCGTGAAGCAGTTCGCGTCGACGGCGGCGGCCAGCGTGGCGGCACCGTAGAGCGTGGAGGCGTAGAAGATCTGGGTGGTGTGTCGACGGCCGCCGGGAGTGCGGGCGGAGCCAGCCGTGCGGGCGGAGCCAGCCGTGCGGGCGGAGTTCTGGAAGTCGGCCGTGCTCACGCCGCCGCCTCCCCGGCGGACACCGGCCGCCTGCGCAGACGGCGCAGCCGCGTCGCGCGTTCGACGTCCATGGCGTCGAGCGCCTCGTCCAGAACGTTCTGCGGCATGCGCTTCAGCGCCGCCGCACTCATGGCCTTCAGACTGCGCGCCACAGACGGTTCAAACCTTTCAATGGATCCCAAATGATGGGAAATAATGGCGCAATACGTGCGCACGGCCTTCGGCAGCAGGCTTTCCGCGTCGGGGTCGGCGGCTGTTTCCTCTACGACCTGGTCGAATGCCCGGATGAAATCCAGCTGGCGTACGTCGCCGATCTGCGTCAGGGACGACGCGACCCCGCGCCGGTAGAAAACGCCCAACAGGCTCACCGCGGCGAAGGATTCCGCCTCGCGGTGCAGCCGCCAGATCCACGGCCGGTCCTCCGCGGTGCGCAGCCCGTCGGTGAAGTGCAGCAGTCCCGCGTCGACGAGCCGGCGGTGGTAGATGCCCGCCCAGGCGTACGCGTAGTCGACGGACGTGGTCCTGTCGGCGGGCAGGATGGCGTCGCGCGACCGCATCACGACCCCGCGCATGCCGTGCGGCACACGATGAACGGTGCGGGCGCGGGCGGTGCACTGCACATGGTCGGTGCGCACGAAGTCACAGCCCAGCTCCTCGATGGCGGAGAGCAGCTGCGGGTAGTAACCCGGCGCGAGCCAGTCGTCCCCGTCCAGGAAGGTGAGGTATTCGCCGGTGGCGGCGTCGATACCCGTGTTGCGCGCGGTCGCGAGGCCCCCGTTCTGCTCGTGTCTGACATGAACGACACGGCCGGCGCCCCCGGCGCCCTGCAGTTCCTTCGCCGCACGCTCGAGGATGTTCGGGGTCTCATCCTTCGAGCAGTCGTCGACGAGAATGAATTCGAAGTCCTCCCGCGCGTTGGCGCGCAGGCTTTTCAATGTGTCGGGCGCGTATTGCTGGACGTTGTAGAACGGCACGATAACGGAGAGCTTGACCACCCCGGTGACGTTAGATGCCGCTCCACCCTGCGTCTTGACTCATGGCTTGATACCGGATGAACGACGTGTGGCGGAACGGTGAACGCAGGTTTTTTCCATGCCGTTCGGAGCTGGGTTCGCTGTTCGTCGATGTGCTGTTAACCGTTTGTTGCATTCGGGTTGGGCGGCGGCTCGGAATGCCTTCCTAGCGTCGTCGACGTGCCAGTAAGTACTTCGACGAAGTCCCCGCGGGTTGCCGTACTCGCCGATTCCGACACCCGGTGGAAATGGGGCGCGCTCACCGCGAACCGTACCGTTCCGGACAGTCGGCTGAGCGGTTTTCTGCTGCGTGGGCGTGCAACCCCGACGGCCCGCCAGTTGCGGGAAGTCGGAGTGCGCGCGGATGACCTGCGCGAGGTCACGGCCGTCGAATTCCTGCGGGAAATGGAGCGGGACCGCGCCGAGTACGACGTCGTCGTCCTCGCCCTCGTCGGCGGAGCCGTCCAGGCGATGCTGCACGGACTCGCCCGAACCTGGAAGGGACACACGAAGCGCCCCGTCGTCGTCACCGGCTATGTCGGCGTCGTCTACGAGAAGCTCGCCGACGGCCTGCTGCTGCGACACGGCGCCGACCTCGTCCTCGCCAACTCCCGCCATGACGCGGAGCGCTTCCGCGCCGTGTACGAGGGCGTGGGCGCCGACGCGTCGTCCGTCGTGGAGACCGCACTGCCGTTCCTCGGCGGCAAGCCGTACGAGAAGAAGGGCCAGGACGACAAGGACGACCCGTACACCGTCGTCTTCGCCGCCCAGCCCTCCGTGCCCGATACCGCCGCCGACCGTACCTATCTGCTGCGCCGCCTAGCCGAGCACGCACGCCTGCACCCGGACCGCGAGGTCCTGCTCAAGCTGCGTTCCAAGCCCGGCGAGCACACCACGCACATCGAGGAACTGCCCTACCAGAAGCTCGCGCAGCGGCTCCCCGGCGGACTGCCCGCCAACTGCCGCCTTGTCTACGGGCACATGGGCGAGGTCCTCGACCGCACCGACCTGCTGGTCACCGTCAGCTCCACGGCAGCGCTGGAGGCCTTGCACCGCCGCATCCCCACGGTCATCCTCACCGACCTGGGCGTGCGCGAGGCGCTCGGCAACCACCACTTCACCGGCTCCGGGTGCCTCGCCTCCTGGGACCAGCTCGACTCCGGCCACCAGCCCGTGACCGACGAGAAGTGGGTCGCCCGGCAGGGCGTCGCCGCCGACGGGGCGTACGAGACGGCCTTCGACGCCGCGCGCGAGCGCATCGCGACGCTGCTCGAATCGGCCGAGCTCCCACCCCTTCAGCCGTACTACACACCGGTCACCGCCCCCGGCTATCTGCCGCGCATCCTCGCCCGCCACCACCTCGGGCCGGACGGCGCCCCGCTGCCCGGAGCCCCCGTGTCCGACAAGGAGCCGGGCCGGGTGCGGCGGATCGTGCGCCGCGTCGCCCGAGGCGCCTACCGCCACGGAGTGCAGCGAGTGGCGCCCGTGATCCGGCGCATGGGCGAGCTGTGACCGCCCCGTCGCACGGCGGACTGTGACCGCCCCCGAAGACCACGCACCCCAAGGAACCGAGGAGACCTCTCCCATGACGCACCCCGAAGCGGGCACGGCGGCGCCAGTACGCCGGGTGCTCGCGGTGATCCCCGCACGCGGCGGCTCCAAGGGCGTGCCCGCCAAGAACCTCGCTCCGGTCGGCGGCGTGCCCCTGGTGGCCCGCGCCGTCCGCGAGTGCCGCGCCACCCGGCTCGTCACGGACGTCGTGGTGTCCACGGACGACGCCGCCATAGCGGCCTGTGCCCGCGAGGCGGGTGCCGAAGTGGTGCTGCGCCCCGCCGCCATCGCCGGTGACACGGCCACCAGCGAGGCCGCGGTCCTGCACGCGATGGACACCCACGAGGCCCTGCACGGCGCGGCGGTGGACGTGGTCCTGCTGGTGCAGTGCACGAGCCCGTTCCTGATCCGCGAGGACATCGAAGGGGTGGCGGCCGCGGTCGTGGAGAACGGGGCCGACACCGCGGTGACGGTGGCGCCGTTCCACGGCTTCATCTGGCGGGACGGGGCGGACCATCCTCCGGCGGATGGCGGGGAGTCGTCCGCCACCGCGGGCGGCCACGGCGTCAACCACGACAAGTCCTTCCGCCCCCGCCGCCAGGACCGCCCCCAGGACCTCCTGGAGACCGGCGCCGCCTACGCGATGGACGCCGCGGGCTTCCGCAAGCACAACCACCGGTTCTTCGGGCACACCGAGCTCGTACGCACCGACCCCGCCCGCGTCCTCGAGATCGACGACCCGCACGACCTCGCCCGCGCCCGCGCACTCGCACCGCTCTTCGACGCGGACCGGCCCGGCGCACTCCCGACCGCCTCCGACATCGACGCGGTCGTACTCGACTTCGACGGCACCCAGACCGACGACAGGGTGCTGATCGACTCCGAAGGACGCGAGTTCGTCTCCGTGCACCGCGGAGACGGCCTCGGCATCGCGGCCCTCCGCAAGAGCGGCCTGACGATGCTGATCCTGTCCACGGAGCAGAACCCGGTCGTCGCCGCCCGGGCCAGGAAGCTCAAGCTCCCGGTCCTGCACGGCATCGACCGGAAAGACCTCGCACTCAAGCAGTGGTGCGAGGAGCAGGGCATCGCGCCTGAGCGCGTGCTCTACGTCGGCAACGACGTCAACGACCTCCCGTGCTTCGCCCTCGTCGGCTGGCCCGTGGCGGTCGCGAGCGCCCACGACGTCGTGCGCGGCGCCGCACGCGCGGTCACCACCCTCCCCGGCGGTGACGGCGCGATCCGAGAGATCGCCAGCTGGATCCTCGGCCCTTCTCTCGACTCCCTCGACAAGTAAGGAATCTCTCCGTCATGAGCACCAACTCCCGTCTGCGCACCTTCGGTTCGAAGACCGCCGGCCCGGGTCAGCCCGTCTACATCACCGGCGAGATCGGCATCAACCACAACGGCGACCTGGACAACGCGTTCAAGCTGATCGACGCGGCCGCCGAGGCCGGCTGCGACGCGGTCAAGTTCCAGAAGCGGACCCCGGAGATCTGCACCCCGCGCGACCAGTGGGACATCGAGCGCGACACCCCCTGGGGCCGGATGACGTACATCGACTACCGGCACCGCGTCGAGTTCGGCGAGGACGAGTACCGCCAGATCGACGAGTACTGCAAGGAGAAGGACATCGCCTGGTTCGCGTCCCCGTGGGACACCGAGGCCGTCGCCTTCCTGGAGAAGTTCGACGTCCCGGCCCACAAGGTCGCGTCCGCGTCCCTGACCGACGACGAGCTCCTCCGCGCCCTGCGCGCCACGAACCGCACGATCATCCTCTCCACGGGCATGTCGACGCCGAAGCAGATCCGCCACGCGGTCGAGGTCCTGGGCAGCGACAACATCCTGCTCTGCCACGCCACGTCGACGTACCCGGCGAAGGCCGAGGAGCTCAACCTGCGCGTGATCAACACGCTCCAGGCCGAGTACCCGAACGTGCCGATCGGCTACTCCGGCCACGAGACCGGCCTGCAGACCACGCTGGCGGCGGTCGCGCTGGGCGCCACCTTCGTGGAGCGCCACATCACGCTGGACCGCGCCATGTGGGGCTCGGACCAGGCGGCCTCCGTGGAGCCGGGCGGCCTGCAGCGCCTGGTCCGCGACATCCGCACCATCGAGGCCTCCCTCGGTGACGGCGTCAAGAAGGTCTACGAGTCGGAGCTCGGCCCGATGAAGAAGCTCCGCCGCGTCCAGGGCGTCGTCGCCGAGGCCGAGATCGCCGCCGCCGCCGGCGAGCCGGTCGGCGTCTGAGCGGTACACGGCAGATGACTCCCCGAACCGGGTCGGCGGCCGGCTCCACCCTCGCCTTCGTCGAGAGCCCCGTACAGCTCCTCAACGTTCTGGAGTGGGCGCACACAGTCGCGCCCAGGGCCGCGCAGGAGCATGCGGAAAGCGCCGTGCCGCCGTCCGTACGGACACGGCACGAGGCCGCCGCCGACCCGGCCGGGGAGCAGGTCGACCGCGCCGCAGAGGCCCGCACCCGCACCCCCCTCACCCCCGGCGAACTCACGCTCGTCGTCCTGTCGCCCACCGATCCCATGACCCGCGGCCAGCTGCGCCGCATGGCGGAACTCGCCCGCAAAGAGGGCTACCAGGTCCGCTGGGAGGAGGCACGGGGCGGCCCGGCCGCGCCCTTCCAGACCATCGGCGGGCTCACCCCGCTCCTGCGGGTGGCCCGCCGGGTCGTCATCGGCGACCCGTTCTCCCGCTACGTACAGCTCCTGCTGACCATCACGCGCGCCCGCGACCTGGTCGTCGTCGACGACGGCACTGCCACCATGGAGTTCATCTCCCAGCTGGCCCGCGGCGAGCGCCTGGTGCGCTGGCACCGGCGCGGCGGGCGTCCGGGGGCGCGCGACATCGTCTTCGCCCCCGTGTCCGCATCGGCGCGCCGCCGTCTCACTCCGGGCGGCGGGCGGACGGTCGAGGTGTTCTCCTCCATGCCGATGGAGACCGTCCCCGAGGGCGTCCGCATCACAGCGAACGACTTCGCGTGGACCCGCTCCAGGTTCGGCCCGCCCCGGATAACCAAGGGCGCCGACCTGGTCGGCACATCGCTGGTCGAGACAGGCGTGGTGGACCCCGACCGCTATCTCGAGGCGGTCGCATCCCTCGCCCGCGCACACGGCGCCACGAGGTACTTCGCCCACCGCCGCGAAAGCTCCGAGAAACTCCACCGGTTGGCGGTCGAAACGGGCCTCGAGGTGGTCCGCCCGGACCTCCCCCTGGAACTGATAGCGCGCCGTGGCCCGATCGGCCGTACGATCCTGAGCTTCCCGTCGACGGTCGTCCACACGCTGCCACTGGCTTTGGCGGGCACGGAGGTGAAGGTCGCCGTGTGCGACATCGACCCGTCCTGGCTGACAGATCACGCCTCACCCCGAGCCCAGGGCTTCCTGTCCGGGGTCACGGGCACGGCTCGGGACGTGCACCGGTTGTCGACGGTGGCGCACACGGCCTGAGCCCGATCCTGGACCTGCGCATCGGCGGTGTACCGCCTCCCGGACGAGAACGGTTCGCCCGGCGGCCTGCCAGTGTGGGAGTGTCTCGGTTTTCGTGTATGCCCGATCTTTGATTTTCTGATGGTTTACTTCGGGTTGATCACTCGTTGGTAAGGGGGAGTCCGTCGAGGTCGACGCGGTCGCCGTAGAAGCCGGCGAGGACGTTTATGGCGGCTTTCCAGTTGTGGGTGCGTCCGGTCGGGTTGGGCCTGTTGGGCTCCCGGTGCCGGATGGCGAGGTAGAGGACCTTGAGGGCCGCTTCCTCGCTGGGGAAGTGCCCGCGGCGCCGACTGGCTTGCCGGACGCGGGAGTTGAGGGACTCGATCATGTTCGTCGTATAGACGATCTTGCGGACACCTGGCGGGAACTTCAGGAACTCCGCGAAATGCATCCAGTTCTTGCGCCACAGCCCGGTCATCGCTGGGTACTGCCCTGACCACTTCTCCTCGAACTCCGAGAAGAGCGCCTTCGCCGCGTCCTCGGTCGGCGCAGTGTAAACCTGCCGGAGTTCCTTGGTGATGGCCGACCAGTGGGCCCTCGAGGTGAACCGCAGCGAGTTGCGGACCATGTGGACCACGCACAGCTGCACGTCGGTCTGCGGCCAGATCGCAGTGAGCGAGTCGGGCAGGCCCTTCAGGCCGTCGCAGCACGAGATGAGCACGTCCTGCACACCTCGGTTGCGGAGTTCCGACAGCCACGTCATCCACTGTTTCGCACCCTCGCCCCCGGTGCCTACCCACATCCCCAGGACGTCACGCTCGCCCTCAAGGTTGATCCCCACGGCGATGTAGACGGGGCGGTTGGACACGGCACCGTCACGGATCTTCAACACGATCGCGTCGATCATGAGGACGGCGTAAATCTTGTCCAGCGGCCGGTTGCGCCACGCGTCGACCTCGTCCTTGATCTTGTCGGTCGCCCTCGAGATCAACCCGCGCGAGACGTCCATGTCGTAGATCTCGGCCAGGTGCTGCTGGATCTCCCCGGTCGTCAGGCCCTTCGCATACAGCGACAGGACCGCCTCGTCGAAGCCCTCGATCTTCCGCTGGTGCCGGGGCACGATCTGCGGTTCGAACGAAACGTCCCGGTCCCGCGGGACGTCGATCTCCACCTCGCCGATCTCGGTCCGCACCCGCTTCGACGACGTCCCGTTCCGCGAGTTCGCCACCCCACGGCCGGCCGGGTCGCCCTTCTCATAACCGAGATGCTCGCTCATCTCCGCCTCCAGCGCGCCTTCCAGCACGTGCTTCAACAGGCCCTTGAACAGGCTGTTGTCGCCGACGAGGTTCACGCCCTCCGCCCGGGCCCGCTCGACCAGCTGCCGGGCGATGTCCTTCTGCTCCTGCTGCTGCACCAACTCAGCCCCCGTCTGTACGACATCCGAACTGTTGTGGGAGCCACGAGAGTTGCCCATAATGATCCTTTCCAGCACCGGTCACCCCGATGCCATCCGGTCATACCGGGCATACACAAACTTCAGGACAGGCCCTCCCACTGGCGTGGGTGACGATTGGGTGGCGCGGACGGCTGATAACGGAAAGGGAAGTGTGTGGCAGAAGCCTGGTTCGACCGGAAATGCCGACATGCTTCGCGTGATGAATCCGACCGGCATGTACCCGAATGGCTATGTGCGGTTCTATAACAAGCACGGTCAGCCGATCGGGCTCGACGGGAAACCCGGATCAAAAGCGGCTACGCATATCCCGATGAATCCTGATGGCACTTATCCGCTTCCGGTGGGGTGGTAGGCATGAACCTGAACCTTCAGGGTCAAGCAGTTACCCGTGTCTGCTTCGATTCGGCTCTCACGGTCCTGACCAGCGGGGATTACGAGCTGCGCGTCGAGACCGAGGCGGTTCTTCAGGTCTCGTCCGGGGATCATGTGTCTTTCGATCCAGAATCCCCGGATGTTGTGGCCCCCTATCTCGTTCGGCTGGCCCGTGACGTGATTACTGGGGCCGAGGTGGGAAGGGTCGGGGATCTCGTGATCGAATTTGAAAGCGGCACGAATCTGATCGTCCGGCCGGATGATGATTATGAGGCTTGGGGGCTTGTCGGGCCGAAGGGGCGGCGCGTGACCTGCATGCCAGGGGGGGAGATTGCAGTGTGGAGTGGGGAGTGATATTCGGCCGTAGTCGGAAATCCTAACCTCCGCATCGCATCTCTTGGTGCGGGCAAGAGCAAATTTGTGGCCCCGCCGGGAAGCTCTCGGCGGGGCCACAGAGATGTCTGACGGCAGTAGTTGACGGCAACGTCAGTGGACCGTGGCTCCGCACAGGGCTGGGTCGTCGCCGTCGTCGGTCGATCTTCCCTGCGGAGTGGTGAACACGTACCCGCCGTGCTGCCACGGCTGTGTCACCGTCGCGCTGCTGTTCTTCGTGGTGATGCTTCAGCGAGGGGAGGCAGCGGGCGGGGAGGGCGATGCGGCGCTCGGAGGCCAGCGTCTTGGTGGGCAACGTGTGTCGAGGTCTTCCCAGCGCAGGCCGAGGAGTTCGCCCTTGCGGAGTCCGGTGTGGAGAGCGAGTTCGAACAGGGCGTGCAGGCGGTGCTCCTGGGCGGCGGTGAGGAACTGGCGGGCTTCGTCGGCGGTGAGGGGTTCGAAGCGGCCGGGCCTTGGGGTGCCGGTGCGGACGTTGCGGGCGACGTTGCGCGGGATCTCTTCTTCGCGTACGGCGTGCTCCAGCGCGGACTTGAGCACGGAGTGGATGTAGGTCAGCGTCAGCAGGGAGAGCAGCTTGCGGCAGCACTGGCCGACGGCGCAGCAGCGGGGCTGGTCGCGTGGTGCGTCGAGGCCGCGCGCGCAGCACTGGCAGGTGGTGCGGAGCTGGTTGAGCCAGGTGCGGACGTCCTTGGCGGTGAGCTTGGTGAGCTCCTTCTTGCCGAGGCTTGAAGGCGTGACGGGGTCAGGTAACCAGCGACGGTGGCGCGATCGTCCGTGCTCGGTCGTAAAGGTCGCGGGCGGGCGCGTTCTTCAGATGAGGGCGCAAGAGACCGAACATCGCCTTCACGCGGTCGTCGGCGCGGCCGGACTGCACCTTGGGGTAGTCGTCGAGGGCCTGGTGCCAGGTGGCGCAGGCCGCTTCCAGGTGGCCCAGTTCCAGCTGCCGCTCGGCCAACAGGCCACGACGGTGTACTCGTGTGCGCTGGTACACGCTGGGGCGGAGCCGGTCCGCTTGTTGCATGGCTTCGACGGCTCCGGCCTTGTCACCGAGTTCGTAACGGACCTGACTGACATGGTAGTTGAGCGAAGAGGGGTCGTACGAGCCGAACGCCTTTCCGCGTGACTCGGCGCGATCCATGGCTGCCTCGGCCTCGCGGATGTAGCGGAGCGCGCCAGTACGGTCGCCGGTCTGCGCGGCGGCATGCGCCTGTTGGCCGGCGAGGAAGGCCCGCATCCGGGGCCCGGCCTGTGGGGAGGCGGCGGAAGCGGCATCGGCCAGTTCCATGGCCTTCGCTCCGTGGCGGAGGTCGACGGCCTGGACGCTCATTCCTCGCAAGGTGGTGCAGTACGTAAGGTGGTCCTCTGCCGCGCCCGCCAGTTCCAGGGCCTTGACGTAGTAGCGCTGCGCGAGACCGTGCAGCCCTTCGTCCACGGCCATGTAGCCAGTCAGGTAGAGAAGGTCCGAGGCGGCGGACAGCATCGCCTTGCGTACGTCCTCGGGTGCGTCGGCGCGCAGGTAGGAGGCCACGGTGTTGACCATGAAAGAGGCCGCCATGGGGCGTGCGTGACGGCCGCCGAACTCGTCGTCCAGCTCCGAGACACGCTCGGTCATGGCGATGACCATGTCCACTTCGGTCATGCCGATGCGCGTCGTGCGGTCGGACTGGACGGCCTCGGCACGCCCGACCACATCAGGCCAGCCGGGAATGGTGACGGCCACGGAGAACAGGCCGACACCCAGGACACTGCGGCGGGACGGGTCCATATCCAGCCTCCCCAGGTCGATCACCCCTTCCACGGTATCCGCAGCCGAGGAGCGATCGCGGGGAACGGGCAGCCCGGCCTCGGCATGGGTGACGGGGCGGCCAAGGCGGCGCGAGAGGGCTTCGAGGATGCACGCGCGCACCGCACCGCGAGGGACGGTGCCGCCGAGCCAGTGGCTCACCGCCGAGTCGTCATAACGCAGGGGAGTTCCGGTCTCGGTGCCGATGCGGTTCACCGCCCGCGCGAACTGGCGGTGAGTCCAACGGCTCTCGGCGAGCAGGCGCCCGAGCGCCACGTTCGGTTCACGCTTGGCCATGCCCTCAACTCCCCGTGCTTTCAGGAACTTTCAAGGCTTTCAAGTCCTGGCGCTGCGGCAACGGTACCGCTGAGCGTGGTCGTGCGGTTGCGTAGAGACAACAGGGAACGGCGAGACCTCGCCGCGCAGCCGTCGTCTGAGGGACTCAAGGGATGAGAAGCGAAGCTCGGGCCCGACTGGCCCGGATGACCGAGAAGCGGGGCACGGACGGGATGTTGAGGATCGACACCTACGAGGACGCGGGCCTGCCACCGGGTTTGAATAGGTTCTCGCCGTGTCGCTGCCCGCAGCACCGCCCAACGTCGTCGGAGGACGGGGCAGCGAAGCTGAGCGCCGCAGTACGCGAGGTCAACGAGCGCAGTCGCGGAGAGCGACTGTGAGGCGGTTAGGCGCTGTCGTCGGCTGCTACGCCGGACGTCTCCTGATCACCACCATCTCTGGATCGGTCGGCTTCGTCCTCGGCGTGGCCGCCGCATCCACACCCACCTGACTCCTCCCCGTCACACATCCAGGCTCCCCACCCGTGACGAGGGAGGGCCCGCCGCCGGAAACGGCGGGCACCCCGCCCGGCTGCCTTCTTCGCAAGGGTCCGGAAGCCGGACGGGTCCAACTCCGCAGCACCAGCCGCGGAGTCCACTGAAAACCGTAAGGGAGAAAGCAATGAACGTGGACGAGCTGTTCACCGGCGACCTGATCACCGGCGTCCCGGCCGTCGAGGCCGCGCTGCTCGACAAGATGCCGGGCGGCGGCGACAACAACGGCGACCACTGCAGCAAGTGATCCAGGGCTGACGCCAGGCGGGGCGGGGCCGTACGCGGCCCCGCCCCGCCGCACGACATCGGAAAGGGACGACATGCTGTCGATGCGTCTGCGCTTGGACGATCTCCATGTGCCCAAGTGGAGGCCGGAAGGAGGCCGTTGGATCAACGGCGAGAGCTGGATCGAGCCCGCGAACGTGTCCACGTTGGTCATGGAGGTCAACGGCGACCAGGCGCCGCGCGTACGGGTCCGCGTGAAGGAGTGCAAGCGGGACGAGGCCGACTTCGTCGAACTCACCATGGAGCCCGAACAAGCCCGCCTGGCAGCAGGCGCTTTCGGCACAGCCCCGCTCTACCTGGCAGAAAGGGCCGGCGAGCTGCACGCCTCATGGGACCTGACACTGCTGCGGCCGCATCTGCGGGCTGACCGCCTCGTGCCGCGCGTCGTCGCCCGAACGCTGACGAGGCAGCACCGCTACACCTCCGAGACGCTGTTCGAAGGCGTCTACCGCCTCACCGAACGGGCGTCGGCCACGTTCACCACCTCGGGGCTCAGCATCCACTACCCGGAGTCGGCCCAACACGTACTTGAGCCCCGCACGCTGCGGCCCGGCGTGGACCCACTCGCCGCTCTGGACGAGTTGCTCACCGATGTGATCCGCCAGGCGTCGACGGCAACCGGGTGCGTGGGCGTCGAGCTGTCCGGGGGCGCGGACTCCGGGAACGTCGCCCTGGCCGTGCAGGCCGCTCGCTTCCCCGAGATGCACAGCTTTGGCCTGCTGGTGGGAGGAAGCACCGGCAGGCAACAGAGCGAGCGGCGCCGGGCACTTGTGGAGCACTGCGGCTTCCGGGACACGGCCACCCCCGCCATGCAGCACCCACCCTTCTGCCCGGGAGGCGTACGCGCTCTGCGCAAGCCGCACGATCCGGCGGGAGCCTTCTACCAGGAGGCATTCGATGTCGTGCGAGAGCAGGCAGCCGCCCGCCGGTGCGAGATCATGTTCACGGGCAGCGGCGGCGACGAAATCAACGCCCACCACTCCAGGACGCACGCCGAACTGCCGACGCCCGACCCCGTACCGTGGCTCGGCGGCAAGGCAGTCCGAGCGCTCGCCGAAGTCAACGAGCACCTCGCGCCCATCCCGGTACTGCCCGTACCGACCCTGATGGCGTTCGGGATGCACAACCCCGGATTCCTCCGGGCCGGGATCTGGCCGGTGAGCCCGCTCGCGCACCCGCGGATCGTGCGGTTCATGGAGCAGCTACCGCACGAACACAAGCGCGGCAAGGCGCTGTTCCGCGAACGGATCAGGGGGGCTGGGCTGCCCGAGTGGGTGGCCGCGCCGGCCGAACCGGAGAACTTCCTGGCCGTCCTGGAAAAGGGCCTGCGGTCCTATGGCCTGCCTGTCCTGGACAGCATGCTGAAGGAGTCCATCCTGGTGGACCTCGGATACGTTGACGGGAAGGCGCTTGCCGAGGCGCGGAGGAACGCCGACGCTGCCCCGGTCGTTCCCGATCTGCTGTGCGATGTGCTCGCCCTGGAGATCGGACTGCGAAGCCTCATGTGACCAGCCCCGACACGGAAGCCGAGCACGTGGAAGCTACCAACCTCCTGTACCGCGATCCGGCACTTTACGACGTGATCCAGTCCGACAGCACGGGCGCCGGAATGTGCCAGACCCTGATCGAGCTGCACCGGCCGGACGCCCGGACACTGGCCGACTTCGGATGCGGTACCGGCAGGGACCTGGAGATCCTGGCCAAGCGCTTCGAGTGCATCGGCGTGGACCTCCAGTTCGGCATGGTCGACCACGCCCACCAGGCCCGGCCGTGGCTGGACATCCGCACCGGGGACATGCGCACCGTACGACTCGGCAAGCGCATGGACGTAGTGACCTGCATGGGTAACAGCCTCGCCTACGTGCACGACAACAACGAGATCGGCCAGGTCTTCGCCACCTTCGCGGCCCACGCCCGGCCGGACGCGCTGCTCGTCCTGTGCTCACCCGTCGCCCCGATCACCCGGACCGAGCCGACCACCGCCACGGTGGACACCCCGAGGGGATCCGCGACCGTCACCATCCGCCATGAGTGGGACCTGCGGACCCAGATCAACACCATGCACCGGCACTGGGTGCTCCCCTGGGGCGACGAGGCGCGAGACGAGATCCGCAGGCGTGTGTTGTTCCCCCGCGAGCTGGAGCGCTACGCGGAGGGCGCTGGCTTCGAGGTCCTGGACATGCTCGACGGCACAGGGACAGGGCTCACTGGTCCAACCGCGTACACGGTGGCCCGATACAGATGGCGGTGACCGGCGGAACGGAAAACGGCGCCAGCGTCAACGGGCCAACCCCTGACGGCAGTAGCAACGGCAACACCCACGGATTTCCCCGCACACCACGGACGCCGGCGGGCCTAAAGAGGGCGCTGACCAGCGAAAAAGCAGGTAGAAGGGGTACCGCGTAGCACACGTACTATGTGCTGGCGGGCGAGACGCCGGTTCCAGGGCTTCGGCGTAGTCGCGTGACGTCCGGATTGCGATCATCCGAGGCCGAGGAGTGCAAGGGGGCGACGGGGGTCGCGGGCGTTGCGGCGGAGGCCGGCGGCGAAGTTCTTCACTCCTGCTGTCCGGAGGGCTCCTATGGCGAGGTTGCGCCAGGTGGCCATGGCGCGAGGCGCGTTGCCGGTCCGCAGTTGGGACGCGTCCTCGGCGAAGGTGGTATCGCGGACGTGGTGCAGGGCCTCGATTTTCCAGTGGTCGCGAACGAGTCTGGCGAGCTGGGTCGGGGTGGCCTGTTCCGCGGTCAGGCTGGTGACGGCGTAGATGGTCTTGACGGTGGTCTTGCCAGTCTTGCGGTCGGTGCGCCGACGCTTGACCTGGACGGCCTGGCGCGCTCCGGGGAAGAGGAGGTTGTTCACGGTGGCGACCTTGATCCGGCGGATCTCCGAGCGGCCGTGGCCAGCGTTCTTGGTGCGGCCCTGGAGAGGGATGTCGTTCCAGGGCAGGGACTTGAGCTGCTTGCGGAGCTTCTTCTGGTTGCCCTTGACGATCACGATGTAGTGGGCCTTGCGGGCGAGGAGGTAGTCGGCGTGCTCGCGCTGGATGTGCATCGCGTCGCTGGTGACCACGATGTCGGCGAGGTCGGTGACGGCGTCCAGCAGTGGCTGGAAGCAGGTGATCTCGTTGGTTTTCTCGCCGACGTCCAGCTGGGCAAGGACCAGGCCGCTGGCGTGGTCGAGGGCGGCGAGCAGGTGGATCTTCCGGCCCTTGGCCTTGGCCGCGCCGCGCAGGCTCTTGCCGTCCACGGCCAGGCCGCGCAGCCCAGGTGTCCCGGTCGCCTTCGGTCGGCGATCTGCGAGCCAGTGTCCGACGGCTCGGTCCAGCGCATCGGGATCGATGCGGGCCAGCAGCCGGCGGACCGTCGTCTCGGCGGGCAGAGTACGCCTGGGAATCAGCGGGTCGGGGCGGCCGCCGAGCTGCTGGAGCACGTGTGCCGGAGGATCAGCGATCCACTCTCCGACCGCCAGCAGCGAGGTTGCTCCGGACAACACGGCACACGCGGTGAGGGTGAGCACGACGGCCAGGGCATGGCGGACCCCACGAGGATCACGCGGGTCCGGCACCTCGGCCAGCCGCTCCAGCAAGCTCGGGACCTCCGGGGATACGACCTCGGGCTGCTCACGGAGCTGGTCAAGGGCAGGCGGGATCAGCGATGAAGCGTCGGCAGGCACGGTCTTCCAGTCGGATCACGGGGGGAGAGAGAACTCCATGATCTTGGAAGCCCGTGCCTGTCACACTTCCAGGCCCCCGCCACAGTTCTTCAACGGCTGAGGTAACAGCGGGGGCTGTCACCTATCCAAGGAACGCCGCGGTGGTGGCCACGAACCGGTCCGCGTCGTCGAGCCAAGGGAAGTGCCCGGTTCCGGGCTGGACAATGAGCCGGGCGTTAGGGAACAGCCCGGCGAGCTCGGCCATGGTGCGCGGCGGGGCACCGAGGTCGACCTCACCGGCCAGCACGAGCACCGGCGGTGCGAACCGGGCGAGAGAGGCACGAGTCGCGTCCGGATCGAAAGCGCCTTCGGCGCCGTAGGCCGCCATGACCTCCAGATTCTGCTGCTCCTGGTCAGCCGCCTGATGTGCCTGTGCCGCCGCGTCCCAGCGGCCGTAGGAGAACGGCGCGATCGCCTGCCAACTCTCGGCGGTGGCCTGGCCCGCTACGATCGCCTCCAGGGCCGCGAACGCCGCCGGAAACCACGGCTCGTCCCGGCGCAGCTGCGCGGTCTCGCGCCGGAGCTCGCCCGGGATCGCGATACCGACGGCCCGGACGCTCGCCGTGATCAGCGAAAGCTTGCTGACGTGCTCCGCATGGCGGGCCGCATACAGCGCGGCCAGATTCGCGCCGGCGCAGTGCGCGAGCAGATCCATCCGCTCCAGGCCCAGGTGCGCACGCAGGGCCTCCACGTCATCGACCAGGCGATCGCAGCGGTAGCTGGCGGCGTCCTCCGGCACCGCGGACTGACCGGTGCCGCGCAGATCCAGCATGATCAACTGCTGGTGCGCGGACAACCCACCGAGGTCGCCGAGGTAGGCAGAGGCCGTCGGCCCCCCTGGCAGACAGACCACAGGCGGGCCGTCGCCGAATACGTGGTAGGCGAGCTTGGTGCCGTCGTACGCGGTGAAGAAGTCCATGCCCGGCAGCCTGGGCGAGGCGGTGAGCGTTGGCTATCGTTTAGTCACAGCTACACGATGGGGGCGCCCGGATGGCGGTCGAGATCAGGTTCACCGCGGCGTCGGTCGCCAAGGTGCGGTTCGCCATCTCACCGCTGGGCGAGACGGTGCTGGCACTGCGGATCCTGATGGGCACGGGCGGGCATGCGGTCCACCAGCCGTGGGTGCGCCAGGCGCGGTCGCTGCTGGCGGTCGAACGGGAGCTGCCGCTGCTGCGTGCACTGATCGCGGGACCGTTGCCGTCGTTCCTCTTCCCGGTACCGGGAGAGCGGCTGCCATCGATGGCGACGGAGTTGGACCTGCTGCGGGCCACGGAGGAGGCATTCTTCCGGCGCGAGTACGGCGCGGCCCTGCGCGTACCAGCCGAGGAGGCCCCTGAGCCCGCGGCGGCGCTGCCGCGACTGGCGAAGGCGCTCCTCCGCTGCTACGAGCTGATGATCGCTCCGCACTGGGGCCGGATGCGCGCGGTGCTGGAGGCCGACATCGGCAGACGGGCGCTGACCCTGGTGGACGGCGGGGTGCAGGCACTGTTCGGCACGTTGCACCGGGATATCGCATGGGACGGCGGCCAGTTGGTGGTGCACGGCCGGCGGACCCCGCACTCCGTCTACACGGTGGACACCGGCGGACATGGCCTGGTCGTGCTGCCCAGCGTCTTCAACTGGCCGAACGTGGGTGTCGATAAGTCCCCGGTCACCGCCGCGTCGATCCGCTATCCGGCGATGGGCGTCGGCCTGCTCTGGGAGTCGTCCCCGCCCACACTGGCGGGCCTGGCCCCAGTGCTGGGCCACACGAGGACGGCGCTGCTGGCCGCCTTGGCCGAACCCTTGACGACCGCGGTCCTGGCCACACGATTGGGCGTCACCCCCAGCGCGGTCTCACAACACCTGGGCGCGCTACGAGGGGCAGGCCTGGTAGCGACACAACGCAACGGCCGCACCGCGCTCCACCTGCGCACGGAACGAGCCACCCATCTGTTGGGCACCACCACTCCGTAGAGCCGCTGGCAGAGTGCCCAAGCCTCAGTCATCCGATAACCCCCGGAATTGAGGATCTCTAGACGACAGATCGCTATAAACCGGACGTCCCTCGACTACGCCGAAGCCCTGACGCCGGTTCTCGTGCACAATGCGGGCGGGAGCGAGGATCCTGGCTCCTTCTCGGGAACGGTCTTCCGGGATGGAAAGTACCGGTTCCAGATCTACTCCAACGATCACGGCCCCGCACACGGGCACCTGATCGGTCCAGGGACCAAGGGAGACGGTATACAGATTGGGCAGAACGGTAAGCCGCTCGATCCCAAAATTCAGCTCAACAAGGATCAGCAGCGGGTAATCGACAGCAACCTGGGGGACATTCGCAAGGCCATCAGGAAGAGTATGGCCGCATATAGATTGGCTGGCGGCAATGGGTGCTCGTTTCTCGGACCTGGGGTCCGTCGTCCTGGAAGTTGCCCGTCGCACCGGCAGCGAGACCGTGGACCTGTCCAGTGGGCACGCACGTTGGGAGGTCTACCGGCGGGCCATGGAAGCACCGGCCGAATGGGGCCCGTTGCTGGAGATCGTCGGGCTGGAACCTGACCCGTCGATCGCCATGTCCGTAGTCTTGCAGATGCTGGAACGGGTTCCCGAGGCCGAGAGGATTTCGTGGGCCGAGCGGATCTCGATGGAAGACAAGCGTTCGCTGGCCGTCCTGCGTGTGCGCGAACTGCGGATTCTGGACGTCCTGAGCGGCAACGTGGGAGCGGAATATGATCCAGCATCCGACGAGATTTCTGAATGGTCCGATTGGCTGCAACGTCGCGCTTCGGAAGAATCGACCTCGTCGAGGGTTCTTGAGCAGCTGAGTCAATTGGGGCGAACGAGGCGGGTCAGGCATCTCTCTGCAGAGCGGCTGCGCGCGCTGCGGCAGTGCTGAATGAAGTTCATCAAGGCTGAGTGGAATCCGGAATGGCGAGGGTACTGGACTGACCCCAGCGGTTACGTCGCAAAGCTGCCGAAGCTTGCCGACGACCTGCCGAAAGGGGCCCGCGCGTTCGCTTTGGATTCCGATCACTATGACTTCGGCAGCCCCAGGTGTATTAAGGATCTCAAGCTGATCGGCGCATCTTTGGCTGCAGGTGGCGGCGCGGACTTTGAGATCCGCTTCGGCCCCAACAAGTGGAAACATGAGTGCGGGCTCGTGATTAAGTATGCTCAAGTGTCGGAGCTTTATCTCGCTGTTAACGGATCCGGGTCAAGCGTCGATGATTTGGGATCCGTTCTTCTCGACGAGATCCTCCCGGCGAGGCGCGGGTGTAGTCAGGAGATTGTGTTTACAGGCGGTGTAATCTCGATTTCCTGTGCTGATCTTAATGCTGGCTGGGAGTAGGATGAAGCGCCTGGAGAATGTAGCGATTATTCGCTGAGTGCGCGAGGTATCCAGATGCCCAGAACCTCTGACTGGGCGCCCACGGATGGGGCTGCTTATCGCCCTTGACGGCAACGTCTGCTGCGATCTGTTGGGTTGGTATCAGTGGTGGTGAGAGTCGGTGGTGATTGGTCCCAGGGGGGCGGAAACGACTGCGGCGCCTGGACCCGCGGGATGCAGGCCGGTGAAGTAGCTGGTGTAGGCGCCGCGGTCATCGCCTCCAAGTCCGACAAGGACGTGCGGTTCTACCAGCGCCGGGTGAAGGACGGACGGGAGAGAGATGTGGCGCTTGCCCTCCTGGTCCGCCCCACCCGATCCCTACTCCGACCGCCCCCACCCGCCCATCCTGCTCGTGTTCACCAGACCGGGCCGCGTCCGGCCCGCAACACCATGCGGCAGATCGCCGCGCTCACTCAGCACTTCTGGGCAGGGCGACGGGCCTGACGCGCGCCGCACAGGGCTGTCTGGCGCCTGTCTTCACGGCCGCTATGAGCGCGGCCATCGCGTCGCGGCTCGTCCGCAGGACGACGTCTGGCTCGTCGCTCTCGCGCAGGCGGAGGGTGGTGTCGGGGGCGGTGGCGAGGTAGACGCAGGAGGAGGCCTCCGAGCTGAAAGAGGACTTCTGCCACTTCAGGTTGGTCACGCTTCCCCCTTGGTGCCCTGCGCCGCGTTGTCTTCTCCGGGCAATTCCTGCGCTGTCATCGTGTCGTGCCGGACTTGACGGCTGCTATAAGGGCGCCGAGTTGGGCACGGTCGGCCACCAGGATGACATCCGGTTCGTCGCTTTCACGCAGGCGGATCAGTCCGTCGACGGCGGCGGCAATGTAGACGCAGGAGGAGGCCTCCTGGCTGTAGGACGACTTCTGCCAGTGGAATTCGGACATGAGGTGGGCTCCTCTAGACGTTCTGGATCAGCTGGGCGATGAAGTCTCGGGACTTCGGCGGAGCGAGGGCGGCGGCTGACATGCGGTCCAGGACCAGGCGGTAACGCTCCAACTGGGCGGGCGAGTCGATGAGTTCCCCACCGTGGTCGGTGTCGATCTGGACGGTGTCGAGCTGGCGTACGGGGCTGTGGAAGTAGTCGATGCCCTGGCCAGAGGTGTGGAAGGGGCCGCTGTCGAAGGGCACCACCAAGACCGTGACGTGGTCGAGCTCGCTCATCTCGATGAGGTGGGCCAGCTGGGCGCGCGTCGTGGCCCGGTCGCCGAAGCGCATGCGCAGGGCGGCCTCGTGGAGGATCGCGGTGTACGGCGGCGGCTGCTCACGGTGGAGCACTGCCTGGCGCTTCACTCGGTGAGAGACCCGGTGTTCGATCTCGTGGGGCTTGAGGGCAGGGACCGTCTGCGCGAACAGCGCTCGCGCGTGCTCAGAGGTCTGCAGCAGCCCAGGGATGTTGATGACCTGGGCGACGCGCAGCGCCGTGGCGTGGTGCTCCAGCTCCGTGAGGTCCAGCATCGTGGGCGAAAGGATGTCGCGGTACTCCTCCCACCAGCCGCGTCGGCGTTCTCCCGTCATCGCGGCCAAGGCGTCGACCAGCTCCCCGTCCGTGCATGCGTAGTGACGGGCCAGGGTGCGTACGCGGTCGGCGCTCACCCCGTACCGGCCTGCCTCGATGTTGCTGATACGCGACTGTGTGGCACCCACGAGCACGGCGGCCTCCGTCGCGCTCAGGTCCGCACGCTCGCGCAGCCTGCGGAGCTCGGTACCGAGGCGACGTCGGCGCGCGGTCGGCAGAGGGCTCGGCTGGGGCATCGGCTGCTTCTCCTCGTTCGTACGCGCGATGCAGGCGTAACCCACACGCGCGAAACAGGGGCTGCATTCCCTGCATTGCATGGAATGCAGCCCACGTTACGTCCTACGGTGTGACTCATCCCGCTCAACCACCCAGCTCCGTAAGCCGGAAGCGCACCGCGCGTCAGCGCAGTGGAAGCTGAGACGCCGCGGCATGCCACCGTCGGATCGGAGTGGTCGAGCACATCAAGAGCCTTGCTCGCAGGAGGCGTTCATGGTCACCGTATCCCCAACACCCGCCCAAGCCTGGTCCTACGCCCTGCACCTGCCCCACGACCCCCGTGCCCCCCGCATCGCCCGCATGACCTTGCGGGCTGTCCTCCCGGCATACGGGATGGTGGAACTGCTCGACACCGCCGAACTGTTGACGTCCGAGATGGTCACCAATGCCTACCGGCACACGGACGGCCCGGCTGCCCTGCGGCTTCGCGCCACATCCGCGCGAGGCGTCCGAGTGAGCGTGTGGGACACCAGCCCGCACATCCCCGCTCCCTTCGACCGCCCGCCCGGGCGCCCGGGCGCGCCGTCCCCGGTCCCGCCGGAAGCGGACGGAGGTCGGGGCTTGGGCTTCGTACGGCAGTGGGCCGACGACTGGGGTGGCTTCCCACTTGGGGACGACCCGTACGGGCAGCGAGGAAAACTGCTGTGGTTCGAGCTCACCCAGCCGTGTACCGCTCCCGACGCTACCGTGGCGGCAGCGACATGCCCCGTAGTCAGTGGAGGACCGCGGTGACCGCCATGATCGAGCGGCCTGAATTCACAGCGGGTCCGGTGTCCGGAGACTTCGAGGAATTGCTCCGGATCGTCGAGGAACTGGAAACGCCTGACGGTCACAAGGCGGAGGTCGTCCGGGGAAAGATCGTCGTGTCGCCGTGGTGGGAGCCGCGCCATCTGCGTGCCATGCGAGCGCTGCGCCGCCAGCTGGAGCCCCACGCCCCGGAGGGGCACGACGTCGACGTCGCACCCGTCCTCTTCGCCTTCCCCGAGTCCGGGCGCGCCTTCGGCCCCGATCTGCACGTCGCAGACGAGACCGCCTTCGAAGCCAAAGGACGTCATGCCGACGGCACCGCGCTCTCCCTGGTGGCCGAGCTGACCTCCGAGTCGAGCAAGGACGTCGACTGGCTGGACAAGCTGGACACGTACGGGCGAGTCGTGCCCGTGTATCTCGTGCTCGACATGCAGGCCCAGGAGATCAGCGCGTTCTGGGATCCGTCGCCGAAGGGGTACCGGTCGCGGACTAATGTGCCCTTCGGGCGGCCGCTCCACGTGCCGGCGCCGTTCGACTTCGAGCTGGACACCTCAGGGTTCGTCACGCCGCCCGAGGCCGAGACCGAGGCCGAGAATGGGGAGGCAGGCGTGGACCAGTGAGGCCCGCAGGGCGCCACACCGGCCCGGCGGAAACCTGACTTTTTACCCAGCCGCGGCGGCGCGCATGCACATCCCGGCCGGATTTCTTACCTCAATCGGGCTGAAGTTTTGTTGATCGGAGTTCGGTCCGACCCCGATTCGCCCTACCCTTCAAAGGGTGAAGCAACTGACGTCCCGCGAGTCCGACGCCTCCGGAGCCGAGCCCGCGGCGGATGCCCTGGCAGGTGCGCTGCCCGACGAACTGCGCACCGAGCTGATCGCCTTCCGTCGTGACCTGCACATGCATCCCGAGCTCGGCAACCAGGAGTTCCGTACCACCGCGGCGATCAAGGCCCGCCTCGAGCAGGCGGGGCTGCGGCCGCGCGTCCTCGACACGGGGACGGGCCTCGTATGCGACGTCGGCGGCGGCAACCTCCCGGAACGGGACACCGTGCGCCCCATGCTCGCGCTGCGCGCCGACATCGACGCGCTGCCCATCCCGGACACCAAGAGCAGCTGCGCCTACCGCTCCACCGTTCCCGACCGGGCCCACGCCTGCGGCCACGACGTGCACACCACCGTGGTGCTGGGGGCGGGCCTCGTCCTCGCCGAGCTGGACCGCCAGGGCCGGCTTCCGCATCCGGTACGGCTGATCTTCCAGCCCGCCGAGGAGGTACTGCCCGGCGGCGCTGCCGACGCGATCGAGTCGGGCGTCCTGGACGGCGTCGGAAAGATCATCGCCGTGCACTGCGACCCGAAGGTGGACGCGGGACGCATCGGACTGCGGCACGGCCCGATCACCTCCGCCTGCGACCGGCTGGAGATCTCCCTCGACGGACCGGGCGGCCACACGGCCCGCCCGCACCTGACGACCGACCTCGTCACCGCGACCGCCAAGGTTGTCACCGAGGTGCCCGGGCTGATCGCCCGCCGGGTCGACGCGCGCTCGGGTCTCGCCGTGACCTGGGGCCGCATCGAATCCGGCCACACGTGCAACGTCATCCCGCAGCACGCCGAGCTGTCCGGCACCGTGCGGTGCCTCGACCTGGACGCCTGGCGACAGGCGCCCGACCTGGTGCACGCCGCGATCGACGAGATCGCCGGACTCCACCGGGCCAAGTCGGTGATCAACTACATCCGCGGAGTGCCCCCCGTAGTCAACGACCCCGAGGTGACCGAGCTCCTGCGGGACGCCATGAGCGCGCGCCGCGGGGTGTCCTCGATCGAGGACACCGAGCAGAGCCTCGGCGGCGAGGACTTCTCCTGGTACCTGGAGAAGGTGCCGGGCGCCATGGCCCGGCTCGGCGTGCGTACGCCGGGTGAGCGCGGCATCCGCGATCTGCACCAGGGCGACTTCGACGCCGACGAGTCGGCGATCACCGTCGGCGTCGAACTCTTCACGGCGGCCGCGCTGCTGGATGCCGGGATGTGATCCGCGGCGGTTCGGGATCCGCGGCGGTTCGGGACCGTCCGGAACCGTTCGGGCGGGCTCCACACGCCGCGTTCCGGCCCGCTCCACACGCCGCCGTACGCCCCTGCCTGACCCTCACGCAAACGCATGCATCCGTATGCGCAGCGTGAGGGTCGTGTCCTAAGCGCACCTTTCGATCCCATGGTTCACAGGGGCGTAACCGGTCATCGGCACGAATGGATAACGGCCTCGAGGAACCCCATTCCCTGGAGGGTCTACGCGCGTTAATGTGCGCCGAACTGAGCACCCACGCGGGGCTTTGGAGAATGGGGAACTTCAGATGCGGATATCCAAACTGACCCGGGCCGCGGTGGGGATCGCGTCGCTCGCACTCGCCGCCACCGCCTGTGGCAGCACCAGCGACCAGGCGGACACGAACGCGAGCAAGAGCAGCAACAAGGGCCTCGCCATCGCCTACGACATCGGCGGCAAGGGCGACCAGTCGTTCAACGACGCCGCCTACGCGGGCCTGGAGAAGGCGAAGAGCGAGTTCGGCTACGAGACCGCCGACATGGAGCCCACCGAGGGCGAGACCGACGCCGACAAGGAGCAGCGCCTGGCGTCGCTGGCCAAGCAGGGCTACAACCCGGTCATCGGTGTCGGCTATGCCTACGGCACCGCGATGCAGAAGGTCGCCAAGAAGTACCCGGACACCAGCTTCGGCATCGTCGACTCGGTCGTCGAGGGCGACAACGTGGCCTCTCTGGTCTTCGCCGAGAACGAGGCCTCGTACCTCGCCGGTGTCACCGCCGCGAAGGCGACCAAGACGAACACCGTCGGCTTCGTGGGCGGTGTGGACATCCCGCTCATCCACAAGTTCGAGGCGGGCTTCAAGCAGGGCGTCGAGGACACCAACTCCAAGGTCAAGGTGCTGTCGCAGTACCTGACGCAGACCGCCGAGGAGGGTGGCTTCTCCAGCCCCGACAAGGGCAAGGCCGCCGCCGAGGGTCAGATCGAGAAGAAGGCGGACGTCGTCTACCAGGCGGCCGGCCTGTCCGGCCAGGGCGTGATCGAGGCCGCTGCCGCCGCCAAGGTGTGGGCGATCGGCGTCGACTCCGACCAGTACAACCAGGAAGCCCTCGCCAAGTACAAGGACTACATCCTGACCTCCGCACTCAAGGACGTCGGCGGCGCCGTGTACGCGCTCGCGGAGTCCGTCGAGGCCGGCCAGGCGCTGACCGGGGTGCAGACCTTCGACCTGAAGGTGGACGGCGTCGGCCTCGCCGAGAGCAACCCGAAGTTCAAGGAGATCGACGGTCTCGCCGACGCCGTGGCCAAGGCCAAGGCGGGCATCATCGACGGCTCGATCAAGGTCAAGACCGAGTGACCTGACCACCTGTCGTGGCGGAAGTCACATGCGGCGGGCGGGCGTCCTCGACGCCCGCCCGCCCTTGTCTTCGCACGGCTTGGGCAGGGCCGCACACCTTCATCCGCCCGGCTTGGGCACGGGCGCATAACAAGGTGGACAGAAGGGGTTTTCTCGTAGGTCTACGCGCGTTACTCTGCGGCGGAGTTAGCGCCACAGCTGTACCGCCAGGCGCTTGTACGACAGGAGCACAACACATGCGCCGGGTTTCCCGCATCGCGGTCGCGGGCGCTGCGACCGCCTCTCTCGCCCTCGCCCTCTCCGCCTGTGGCGGCACCTCGACCTCCGTCGGCTCGTCGGAGTCGAAGGGCGACAAGGGCCTTGCCATCGCGTACGACGTCGGCGGCAAGGGCGACCAGTCCTTCAACGACGCGGCGTACGCGGGCCTGGAGAAGGCGAAGAACGAGTTCGGTTACAAGACCGCCGACATGGAGCCCACCGAGGGCGAGACCGACGCCGACAAGGCCCAGCGCCTGGCGTCGCTGGCCAAGCAGGGCTACAACCCGGTGATCGGTGTCGGCTACGCGTACGCGACTGCCGTCAAGGAGGCCGCGGCCAAGTACCCCGACACCACCTTCGGCATCGTGGACGACTCCACGATCGAGGCGGACAACGTCGCGGACCTGGTCTTCTCCGAGGAGGAGGCCTCGTACCTCGCCGGTGTCGCCGCCGCTAAGTCCACCAAGTCGGAGGTCATCGGCTTCGTGGGCGGTGTGGACATCCCGCTCATCCACAAGTTCGAGGCGGGCTTCAAGCAGGGCGTCGAGGACACGAACCCGAAGGTCAAGGTGCTGTCGCAGTACCTGACGCAGACCGCCGAGGAGGGTGGCTTCTCCAGCCCGGACAAGGGCAGGACGGCCGCCGAGGGCCAGATCGAGAAGAAGGCCGACGTCGTCTACCAGGCGGCCGGTCTCTCCGGCCAGGGCGTGATCGAGGCCGCCGCGGCGAACAAGGTGTGGGCGATCGGCGTCGACTCCGACCAGTACGCGCAGGAAGCCCTCAGCAAGTACAAGAAGTACATCCTCACCTCCGCGACGAAGGACGTCGCGAAGGCGGTGTACAACCTTGCGAAGTCGGTCGAGGACGGCAAGCCCGAGACCGGTATCGTCAGGGGCGATCTGAAGTCCGGTGAGGTCGGCCTCGCGGACTCCAACCCGGAGTTCAAGGGCGACACGGAGCTCCAGGAGGCCATCGAGACGGCCAAGGAGAAGATCATCAGCGGTGAGATCAAGGTCAAGACCAGCTGACACGGTCAACGACCGGCTGACACGGTCACCGACCGGTTGACAGGTCACCGGCCGGCTGACACAGCAAGACGACGAGCAGCCAGTAACCGCGGGGTTACGTCCGCTCAACGGGGTGCGGGGAGTCTGACTCCCTGTACCCCGTTGTCGCGGAGCATCGCCCCTTCCGATGCCGTAGGGGCGCTACACGCGTAGACGACCCCCTTCTACAGGAGAGTGCGCCATCAACGCGTCCAGCAGCCCTCCGGCAGACGCGGCGGGCGGTCAGGTGACCGCCGTCGAACTCGCCGGGATCACGAAGCGATTCCCCGGCGTCGTGGCCAACCATGACATCCACCTCACCGTCCGCAAGGGCACCGTCCACGCCCTCGTCGGCGAGAACGGCGCCGGCAAGTCGACGCTGATGAAGATCCTCTACGGCATGCAGAAGCCGGACGAGGGCACCATCGCGATCGACGGCGAGCAGGTCGCCTTCTCGTCGCCGGCCGACGCCATCGCCCGCGGCATCGGCATGGTCCACCAGCACTTCATGCTCGCCGACAACCTCACCGTCCTGGAGAACGTGGTCCTGGGCAGCGAGAAGCTGTACGGCATCGGCTCCAGGGCGCGCCGGAAGATATCGGAGATATCCGAGCGGTACGGCCTCGGCGTACGCCCCGACGTCCTCGTCGAGAACCTCGGCGTCGCCGACCGGCAGCGCGTGGAGATCCTCAAGGTCCTCTACCGCGGCGCCCGCACCCTGATCCTCGACGAGCCCACCGCGGTCCTCGTGCCGCAGGAGGTCGACGCGCTCTTCGCCAATCTGCGCGAGCTCAAGTCCGAGGGCCTGTCGGTCATCTTCATCTCCCACAAGCTGGGCGAGGTGCTCTCGGTCGCCGACGAGATCACGGTCATCCGCCGCGGTACGACCGTCGGCACCGCCGTCCCCTCCGAGACCACCCCGCGCCAGCTCGCCGAACTCATGGTCGGCAGCGAGCTGCCCACGCCCGAGACCAGCGAGTCCACGGTCACCGACCGCCCGGTCGTGACCGTCAAGGACCTGCGCCTGGTCGCCGACGGCGGCAAGGCGCTGCTCGACGACATCAGCTTCACCATCCACGCGGGCGAGGTTCTGGGCCTCGCGGGTGTCGAGGGCAACGGCCAGACCGAGCTGATCGAGGCGCTCATCGGCCTCCAGCACGCCGACTCCGGCACCATCACGCTGGCCGAGGACGAGATCACCGCCTGGCCGACGCGTAAGCGCCGCGAGCAGGGCGTCGGCTACATCCCCGAGGACCGCCACCGCCATGGCCTGCTCCTCGAGGCGCCCCTCTGGGAGAACCGCATCCTCGGCCACGTCACCGAGCGGCCCAACGCGCGCGGCATCTGGCTGGACCCGAAGGCCGCGCAGGCCGACACCCGCCGGATCGTCGAGGAGTACGACGTCCGCACCCCCGGCATCGATGTCACCGCCGCCTCGCTGTCCGGCGGAAACCAGCAGAAGCTGATCGTCGGCCGCGAGATGAGCCACAAGCCGCGCTTCCTCATCGCCGCCCACCCCACCCGCGGCGTGGACGTCGGCGCGCAGGCCCAGATCTGGGACCAGATACGGGAGGCCCGCCGCGAAGGCCTCGCCGTACTGCTGATCTCCGCGGACCTGGACGAGCTGATCGGCCTCTCCGACATCCTCCGGGTGATCTACAACGGGGCGCTGGTCGCCGACGCCGACCCCGCCACCATCACCCCGGAGGAGCTCGGCTCGGCCATGACCGGCGCCGCCTCCGGCCACCTCGAGCACGAAGAGCTCGCGGAGCAGGTGGAGCTCGCAGAGCACGCAGAGACCCCGGCAGACGCCCCGGAAGACGAGGCCCGCTGATGAAGAAGTTCGACAAGGAGCGGGTGCTCCTCGCCGTGGCCGGACCGGTCATCGCGCTCGTCGTGGCCGTGGCCCTGACCTCGGTCGTGCTGGTCGCGTCGGGCAAGAACCCGGTCGAGCCGTACCAGCTGATGTTCGAGCAGGCCACGTACTCCGACATCCAGGTCCTGATCATCAACCAGGCCGGGATGTACTACCTGGCGGCGCTTGCGGTGGCCATCGGCTTCCGGATGAACCTGTTCAACATCGGCGTGGACGGCCAGTACCAGCTCGCCGCCATGGCCGCCGCGATCGTCGGCACCCATATCGCGCTGCCGGCCGTCCTGCAGATCCCGCTGCTGGTGCTGACCGCGGTCCTGACAGGCGCGTTCTGGTCGGGCATCGCGGGTGTCCTGAAGGTCACCCGCGGCGTCAGCGAGGTCGTCGCGACGATCATGCTCAACGCGATCTCGACCTCCGTCATCGCCTACCTGTGGCTGCCCAGCGTCTTCGGCGTCAAGATCGGCAACAACAACACCACCGGCGAGATGGCGAAGTCCGGCTGGGTGCCCGGCATCGACATGGGCCCTGCCGGTGAGATCTACGGCTTCACGATCGTCGCCGTCCTCCTCGGCATCGGCTACTGGGTCGTCCTCAACCGCACCCGCTTCGGCTTCGATCTGCGCGCCTCGGGCGCGTCGGAGACCGCCGCCGCGGCCAGCGGTGTCGACCCCAAGCGCATGGTGCTCACCGCCATGCTGGTCTCCGGCGGCATGGCGGGCCTCGCGGGCCTGCCGATCCTGCTCGGCGCCTCGCACACCTACAGCGCGACCTTCCCCACCACCCTCGGCTTCACGGGCATCACCATCGCCCTTCTCGGCCGCAACAACCCGGTCGGTATCGCCTTCGCCGCCCTCCTGATCGCCTGGCTCGACAAGGCGTCGCCGGAACTGGAGTTCGCTCCCGTTCCCTACGACAAGGAGATCGCGGTCATCATGCAGGGCCTGATCGTGCTCGCGGTCGTCGTCTCGTACGAGGCCGTACGCACGTGGGGCCTGCGCCGCCAGCAGCGCCGCGTCGGCGCGGAGCTCGCCGCCGGCCACGTCCTCGGCGCCTCCGCCGACCACAACACCGAGAAGGAGGTGGCTGGCCGATGACCACGGCAACCGCTGTCAACCAGCCCTCGCTGGGGTCCGCCGCACCGGCCGGCCGCAGACTGTCTCTCCCCGTCCTGCTGCTGATCATCGCGGGCGCCCTCGCGCTGACCTCGCTCGTCCGCATCATCACCGGCGCGAACGGCATCACGAACGTCAGCCAGATGTCCACGGCGCTCCAGCTGGCCGTACCGATCGGCCTGGCCGGTCTCGGCGGCCTGTGGGCCGAGCGCGCGGGCGTCGTCAACATCGGCCTCGAAGGCATGATGATCCTCGGCACCTGGTTCGGTGCCTGGGCCGGCTACCAGTGGGGCCCGTGGACCGGCGTCCTGGTCGGCATCATCGGCGGCGCGCTCGGCGGCCTGCTCCACGCGATCGTCACCATCACCTTCAACGTCAACCACATCGTCTCCGGTGTGGCCATCAACATCCTCGCGCTCGGCGCCACCCGCTATCTCGCCCCGCTCGCTTTCGAGGGCGTCCAGGGCGGCTCCTCCAAGCAGTCCCCGCCGGTGCAGTCCCTCGGCGACTTCACGGTGCCAGGACTCTCCGACGCGCTTCAGGAACTCAACGCCAAGGGCTGGTTCTTCGTCTCGGACATCGCGGGGCTCCTCGGTGGCCTGGTCACCAACGTCTCCTGGCTGACCCTGCTCGCCGTCGCGCTGATCCCCGCCACCTGGTGGATCCTGTGGCGCACCGCCTTCGGTCTGCGCCTGCGGTCCTGCGGCGAGAACCCGGTCGCGGCCGAGTCGCTCGGCGTCAACGTGTACAAGTA
Organism: Streptomyces himalayensis subsp. himalayensis; assembly: GCF_013778455.1. GTDB lineage: Bacteria > Actinomycetota > Actinomycetes > Streptomycetales > Streptomycetaceae > Streptomyces > Streptomyces himalayensis. The sequence goes on from NZ_JACEHE010000016.1 coordinate 107,799, forward strand.
CAAGTACCTGGCCGTGATCATCTCCGGCGGCCTGGCAGGCCTCGGCGGCGTCTTCCTCTCCATCGTCGCCAACCCCTTCTACCTGGAGGGCCAGACCAGCGGCCGCGGCTACATCGGCCTCGCCGCGATGATCTTCGGCAACTGGATGCCCGGCGGACTCGCCCTCGGCGCCGGCCTCTTCGGCTACACCGACAGCCTCAATCTGCGCGGCGGCTCCGAGAACGTCCACGCGCTGCTGCTGCTCGGCGCCATCCTGCTGGTGGTCGGTTGGCTGTGGCTGACGCTGCGGAAGAAGTACGTCCCGGCCATGATCACCCTCGTCGTCGGTGCCATGGTGTTCACTTGGTACTCCGTCACCAACGAGGTGCCCAACCAGGTCGTCTCCGCCACGCCGTACGTCATCACGCTGCTCGTGCTCGCCCTGTCGGCGCAACGACTGCGGATGCCGAAGGCGGACGGCCTGCCGTACCGGAAGGGTCAGGGCAAGTGAGCTCCGTAGGCGGCGCCGCCCGGGACGCCGACGTCGACTGGGAGGCCCTGCGGGAGGCCGCGCGGGACGCCATGTCCCGCGCGTACGCCCCCTACTCGGGCTTCCCTGTCGGCGCCGCGGCCCTGGCCGACGACGGCCGGACCGTGACCGGCTGCAACGTCGAGAACGCTTCGTACGGCCTCGGGCTGTGCGCCGAATGCGGGCTCGTCTCGCAGCTGCAGCTGACCGGGGGCGGACGGCTGACGCACTTCACCTGCGTCGACGGCAAGGGCGACATCCTGATGCCGTGCGGGCGCTGCCGCCAGCTGCTCTTCGAGTTCGGCGGGCCCGAACTGCTCCTTGAGACCCCGCAGGGGGTCCTGCCCCTGTCGGCGGTGCTGCCGCAGGCGTTCGGGCCGGAGCGGCTTACGTAGGGCTGGTTTTTTCTCCCCCACCCCGCCCCTTCCCGTAACCAGGGGCGCTGCCCCTGGACCCCGTTGATCGGCGGCTGCGCCGCCTCGTCCTCAATCGCCGGACGGGCTGAAAATTCAGCCCGTCTGGGGGCACCTCCCAGCGTTAGCTGGGGGAGATTGAGGACCGGGGGTCCAGGGGGCGGAGCCCCCTGGTTACGGGAAGGGGCGGGGTGGGGGAAACCAAACCGCCACCCGCCACCCGCACCACCGGAACAAACCGGAAGGAACCCCCATGGACGCCATCTCCGTCATCCGCACCAAGCGCGACCGAGGCGAACTCACCGACGCCCAGATCGACTGGGTCATCGACGCCTACACCCGCGGCGAGGTCGCCGACGAGCAGATGTCGGCGCTGGCGATGGCCATCCTCCTCAACGGCATGAACCGCCGCGAGATCGCTCGCTGGACCGCCGCCATGATCGCCTCCGGCGAGCGCATGGACTTCTCGAAGCTCACCCGCCCCACGGCGGACAAGCACTCCACGGGCGGAGTAGGCGACAAGATCACGCTGCCTCTTGCGCCCCTGGTTGCCGCCTGCGGCGCGGCCGTCCCGCAGTTGTCCGGCCGCGGCCTCGGCCACACCGGCGGCACGCTCGACAAGCTGGAGTCGATCCCGGGCTGGCGCGCCCTGCTCTCGAACGAGGAGATGCTGAACGTCCTCGACACGACCGGGGCCGTGATCTGCGCGGCGGGCGACGGCCTGGCCCCCGCCGACAAGAAGCTGTACGCCCTGAGGGACGTGACCGGCACGGTCGAGGCGATCCCGCTGATCGCCTCGTCGATCATGTCGAAGAAGATCGCGGAGGGCACCGGCTCGCTGGTCCTCGACGTGAAGGTCGGCACAGGCGCCTTCATGAAGACGATCGAGGACGCCCGCGAACTCGCCTCCACCATGGTCGGGCTCGGCACCGACCACGGCGTCAAGACGGTCGCGCTGCTCACCGACATGTCCACCCCGCTCGGCCTGACCGCGGGCAACGCCCTCGAGGTCCGCGAGTCGGTCGAGGTCCTGGCGGGCGGCGGCCCCGCGGACGTCGTCGAACTCACCCTCGCCCTGGCCCGCGAGATGCTGGACGCGGCCGGGCTGCCGGACGCCGATCCGGCGAAGGCGCTGGAGGACGGCTCCGCCATGGACGTATGGCGCCGCATGATCGCCGCGCAGGGCGGTGACCCGGACGCGCCGCTGCCCACATCCCGCGAGCAGCACATCGTGACGGCCCCGGCCTCCGGCGTACTCACCCGCCTCGACGCATACGGCGTCGGTGTGGCCGCATGGCGCCTCGGCGCGGGCCGCGCCCGCAAGGAGGACCCGGTCCAGGCCGCGGCCGGCATCGAACTCCACGCCAAGCCGGGCGACACCGTCACCGAGGGCCAGCCCCTCCTCACCCTCCACACGGACACCCCGGAGCGGTTCGAGTACGCGCTCCAGTCGCTTGAGGGCACCTACGACATCGAGGCGGCCGACACGGACTTCACGCCGTCCCCGATCGTGCTGGAACGTATTGCCTGACCTGCGCCCGCGGCCAGAGGCCGCTGATGTCACGGCCCTTCCGGGTGAACGGGATCGGTGGACCCGCACCGATCCCGTTCGGCATGCTGGGATCGGTGACGCACCGATTGGAGACCGCCATGAGCGCACTCACCGTCGACCACGCGACGGCCAGCGGCCACGAGTGGGACGACCTCGTCCGGATCTGGGAGCAGACGGACGCGCCCGAGGGCTGCAAGGTGGAGATCATCGAGGGGATCGTCACCGTGGCACCACCGCCGTCCAACGCCCACAACGACATCGCTGACCGGGTGCAGCGGCGTCTGTACCAAGTGATTCCTGAGGACTGGGGCATCTACCAGACGCTGGGCACAGCAGTACCGTCGCGTGACGGCCTCTACATCCCCGACATTGCTGTGGCGCCCAGGGAGGCGCTGCACGCCGATGAGGGCACCTACATCCCCGCAGCCGCGGCCGAGCTCGTCGTAGAGATCACCTCGAAGTCCAACGCGAGCAACGACCGGATCAAGAAGGCCGCAGGCTACGCCCACGCCGGAGTCCCCCTCTACCTGCTCATCGACAGCTGGGCCCCCGGCGGCCCCACCGTCACCCTCTACGGCGAACCCAAGGGCGACGTCTACCGCATCCTGCACGCGGGCAAGTTCGGCGACCAGATCGCACTCCCCGAACCCTTCGATGTCACGCTCGACACCAGCGTGTTCCCTGTCGACTGACCGCACCCGCCGTGAGCCGTCCGGCGCGCGGACCGACGTCGGACGCGATGAGTTCTCCGCTCACGCCCGGTCTACCGACCGTGGACGCTCCGACACCTGCCCCCCTGGTCCTGCCTGGCACCGTCTGCCGCGCCGAGACGGACCGGCTGTGCGCGGACGTACGAGCACAGCTGCTGGCCACCGGCGCGGACGTCGTCGTATGCGACGCCGCGGCGCTGGCCACGCCAGGTCTCGCCGCAGTCGACCTGCTGGCCCGGCTGGAACTCGCCGCGCGCCGGGCAGGCGGCCGGATCCGGATCCGCAACCCGACCCCGCGGCTGCGGGAGCTGCTCCAACTCGCCGGGCTACGGCTCGAGATGGAGCGGCATCCCGAACAGCGGGAACCACCGCGCCGTGTCCAGGAAGCAGTGGAACCCGGTGATCCGCCCCTCTGATATCTCGATGACCTGCACCGCCCAGGGAACGAAGCCCTTCCCGTCAGGGTCCGGCTTGTACTGCGCGAACGCCGGCGTGCCGTTGGCGGCGACCGGCAGCAGCCGGGAGCCCTCGCAGGCCGCGCCCAGCGTGGTCATGAAGCCGGTGATGTCCCCGGACCCGCGCAGCCACAGGTCGAACGGCGGCATCGTCATCACCGCGTCCTCGTGCAGCAGGGCCGTCAGCGCCGCCATGTCGTACCCCTCGAAGGCCGCCACATAGCGGTCCAGGAGCTTGCGCTGCTCCTCGTCCAGCGGGTCGGCGGTCGCCGTGTCCAGCGAGCCGCCGCTCTCGGCCAGGGTCGCTCGCGCCCGCTGCAGCGCGCTGTTGACCGAGGCGACCGAGGTGCCGAGCAGCTCGGCGACCTCACTGGCTTTCCAGGCGAGCACCTCGCGCAGGATCAGCACGGCCCGCTGCTTCGGCGGCAGTTGCTGCAGGGCCGCCATGAACGCGAGACGCACCGACTCCTTGGCCACCGCGGCCTCCGCCGGGTCGCTGACCTGCGGCAGCACGCGCCCGTCCGGCATCGGCTCCAGCCAGGTGTGGTCCGGGCGCGGATTGAGCGCCGCCTGCGCCAGCGGCGCGGCCTCCGTCAGATCCATGGGGCGGGCCCGGCGGTTGCCCGCGTTCAGCATGTCCAGGCATACGTTCGTCGCGATGCGGTACAGCCACGAGCGCAGGGACGAGCGGCCCTCGAACCGGTCGTAGCTCCGCCAGGCGCGCACCATCGTGTCCTGCACCGCGTCCTCGGCCTCGAAGGAGGAACCGAGCATCCGGTAGCAGTACCCCGTCAACTCGACCCGGTACTGCTCCAGCCGGGCGTCCAGATCCGTCGTCGTCGCTGTGCTGTCACTCATTGGAACCCACCCCTGTGGCTTCTCCGTCGCCCTGTGCGGCGCCAGCATTCCGGAAGCTACAGGAGCCCACTGACAATCGGCCCAGACCCGCCGTTTCCGCGTACGAATGAGGGCCGGGCCGCGATACTGGCACCTCCCACGGCACCTCCTATGCCCCGATCCTCACGCCGCACCCCGCGCACCGCTAGTCGGCGGTACGCGGGGTGCGCGTCGGTACGAGACGCCGGCGACCTCAGGGCCGCGCAGGCGCCGCGATCAGCCGGGCGTGCCGCGCGGCCAGCGTTCCGGCGACCGTGATCGTCACGACACCGCCCACCGCGAGCAGTCCGAGCGCCACCGTCCCGAACCAGCCGCCGGCGTGGAACGCGACCGCGCCCAGCGTGCTGCCCGCGCTGGAGCCCACGTAGTACGCGGACTGGTAGAGCGCCGAGGCCTGCGCCCGGCCGTGGGTCGCCGTGTGGCTCACCGCCGAGGACGCGACCGCGTGGCCCGCGAAGAAGCCGGCGGTGATCAGGACCAGGCCCAGCAGGACCAGCGGCAGCGCGTCGGCGAGCGACAGCAGCAGACCCGCGGCCGTGGTGCCGCCCGCCAGGTACAGCGCCCCGCGCCGCCCCAGCCGGGCCACCAGCTCTCCGGCCGCGGACGCCGAGACCGTACCCACCAGATACACCAGGAAGATCGAGCCGATGATGCCCTGCGGAAGCGAGAAGGGCGCGGCCGTCAGCCGGTAGCCGATCACCGTGTAGACCCCGCCGAACACCGTCATGAACAGCGCGCCGATCGCGTACAGGCGGCACAGCAGCGGATTCGCCAGGTGGCCGCGGACCGTGCGCGCCAGGGCCTTCGGGTTCAGCGTGCCCGCCTTGAAGTGGCGCTGCGTCGGCAGCAGCGCCCGGAACAGCACCGCGCACACCACGGCGATCACGCCGATCGCACCGAGCGCGACACGCCAGCCCCACTCCTGCGCGACCCAGCCGGTGATGACCCGGCCGCTCATACCGCCGATGCTGTTGCCCGCGACGAACAGACCGACGGCGGCCACCAGCGCCTTGGGCCGCACCTCCTCCGCCAGGTACGCCATCGCGGACGCCGGAAGCCCGGCGAGCGCGGCGCCCTGAACGGCGCGCAGCGCGATCAGCGCGCCCATCGAGGGCGCGAAGGGCACCAGCAGCGCGACCGTCACCGCGACCGCGAGCGACGCCGTCATCAGCGTCCGCCGCCCGAAACGCTCCGACAGCGCGGACATCGGCAGGACGCACAGCGCCAGCGCGCCCGTCGCCGCCGACACCGTCCAGCTCGCCGTGCTCGCGCTCACGCCGAAGTCGTCGGAAATGAGCGGCAGCAGGGCCTGCGTGGAGTACAGCAGTGCGAACGTCGCGACGCCGGCCAGGAACAGGGCGAGGCTCATCCGGCGGTAGCCGGGACCGCCCGGGGTCATCCGGGAATCGGGAGCAGTAACGGCAGGGCGGGCGTCCACGATGGTGGACGCCTTGGTACTGGCAGGAGGCATGCCCCGAACGTACGACCACCTGCATTCATGCGTCCAATGCATGGAATCGCCATAATCGATCCCATGGAGCATGAGCAGAGGTCACAGGCACGACTGTCACCGTCCGGTGACACGCAAGACATTGCGGCGATACTCGCGCCGCGCCTCGCCTATTTCGCCGGCGTCGCCCGTACCGAGCACGTCACGCGGGCCGCGCAGGAGATGCAGGTGCCGCAGTCGACCCTGTCCCGGGCCCTCGTACGCCTCGAACGGGACCTGGGCGTCGACCTGTTCGCCCGCCACGGCCGCACCGTGTCGCTGACCCCCGCGGGCCGCACCTTCCTCACCTCGGTCGAGCGGGCGCTCGCCGAGGTCGAGCGAGCCGCCGAGGAGGTACGGGCGGACGTCGACCCGGCGTCCGGCAAGGTCGCCTTCGGCTTCCTGCACACCATGGGCTTCGAAACCGTGCCCGGGCTTATCCGCGCCTTCCGTGTCGACCACCCGCGCGTGCGCTTCAGCCTCGTCCAGAACTACGGCGAGGCCATGATCGAACGTTTGCGGGCGGGGGAGTTGGACCTCTGTCTGACCTCGCCGGTCCCCGATGCCCCCGACCTGGTCGCGCGCCGTCTCGACGAACAGCGGCTGCGGCTGGTCGTGCCCGACGACCACCGCCTCGCCTCGCGCAGGCGAGTCCGGCTCGCCGAGGCGGCCGAGGAGGCCTTCGTGACCCTGGAGCCGGGGTACGGGCTCCGCCGCATCACTGACGACCTGTGCCGGCAGGCCGGCTTCCGTCCGCGCATCGCCTTCGAGGGCGAGGAGGCCGAGACACTCCGCGGCCTCGTCGCCGCCGGCCTCGGCGTGGCGCTGCTGCCGCCGCCGGCGGTGCCGCGCCCGGGGGTTGCCGAACTCACGGTCACCGCGCCTCGCGCGGCGCGCGAGATCGGCGTGGCCTGGCGCGCGGGGATCCCCGACACCCCGCCGGTGGCGGCCTTCAAACGCTTCCTGCTGTCGCGCCGGGGCCACCTTCTGCCGGACTGAGTTCCCCGTACGGGGGCGGCCGTACGGGGGCGGGACCACGGTTGACGGCACCCGCGTCGTGGGGTGCGCCCACCCCGCCGGGGGCAGGGGCCATAGGCGGCGCCCCCGCCGTCGTGGGTGTGCCCACCCTCTCCCATTGCCTCAAGGGCATGGGAGGTGCCCCCAGCCCTGCGGAACGATTGCCCACAACAGGAGCGGCGCGGCTGTCCACCCGCCGCAGCGCAACGGCGGAACCGGCCACCGGCCGGTAGCCGCGAACGCGCCGAAGGGGACGTGCCGGGATGTGCGCCCGCTGGGGGTACCTCCCAGGCCCTTAGAGGTGCTCACAAAATGGGCGCCCGGCTCGAGGCGCCTGGCACGCACGCTCGCCGCGTTGCCGAAACACCCTAGTAGCTCCTCCCCCATTGCCTTAAGGGCATGGGAGGTGCCCCCAACGAGGGTCTTCCGGCGCCTTGCGATCGCACGCACCAGGCGCCTCGAGCTGATCGGACTCCCATTTTGTGAGCACCTCTTAAGGCACTGGGGGAGGCTGGCGCGACGTCCGGCCTCCCTCAACGACAACGGTTCGGCGCCAGACCTGGGGGCACCTCCCAGGCCCTTAAGGCACTGGGGGAGTACATCCCGGCGCGGCCCCGACCCGCCCACCGGCAGGTGGCGACCACCCACGGGCGGGAGTCGCGTACATGCCCGAGCCACCCACCGGCAGGTGGCGAACCGGAGCGGACCCGCAGACGCGTACACCCCGACCCACCCACCGGCAGGTGGCGAACCGCCACCGCCGGAGGCGCTAGCGCCGCCCCACCCCTCCGAACCCCGCCGCCAACGGCATCCGCAACCCCAGTGGCGGCGGAGCCGCCAGTGCGTCCGCGACCGGGCGTGCGAAGTCGCGTCCGAAGAGGGTGCCGAGCACGAAGTCCGAAGCGAGAGCGAGCACTTCGTCCCAGTACTGATGCAGCCCGTGCCCGTCGGAGTGCACCTCGAACCGGCAGATGTCGCGGTTGCTCTTCTTCACCCGCGCCGCCAGCCGGAACGACAACTCGGGATCCGTACGCTCGTCGTTGGTGCCGTGCACGATCATCACCCGCCGCCCCGCCAGCTGCTTCACCGGTTCGGGAGCCGCGGCGACGTCGTCCTCGGGCAGCCAGGGCGCGATCGCCAGCACGGAGTCGACGGCCGGGTGCCCGCCCGCGTGCAGGGCGGCGCGGCCGCCCATGTCCACGCCGACGAGGCAGACCGGTACGTCGCCGTAGCGCCGTACGACCTCGTCCGCCGCCCATGAGGTGTCGCGCGCGAGATGCGCCTCGCTGCCGTTCCAGCCGCGGTACCGGTAGTGCACCACGTGCGCCGCCAGCCCGTGTTGACGCCCGTCGCGCGCGAGACGCCGCCCCAAGGCGCGCGCCGACGACGCGGCGAGCGGGGACGGACGGCGCGTGGAGACCTCGTCACCCCCGGGCAGCAGCAACACCACACCGCCCACGGCGGACGGCTCCGGGCCGATCGCCCTTCCCAGCCGTGGCGTCTGAGCCGACGTCGCTTGCTGTGCCATGACAAAACAGTCTCAGAAGCACTGGTGTACTCCATCTGTCCGCAGGGTCACCGTTACGTATCGACGAACCTCGGCCACGAGAGTTCTACGCGCGTAGGCGTTAGAGTGCGGAAATGACGAGCCAGACCCGCGAAACGCCGACCCCGGACCAGATCCGCCGGGCGCCGAAGGCGCTGCTCCACGACCACCTCGACGGGGGCCTGCGCCCCGGCACCATCGTCGACCTCGCCCGCGCCCAGGGCTACGACAAACTCCCCGAGACCGACCCCGACAAGCTCGGCATCTGGTTCCGCGAGGCGGCCGACTCCGGCTCGCTGGAGCGCTATCTGGAGACCTTCGCCCACACCTGCGCCGTCATGCAGACCAAGGAGGCCCTCAAGCGCGTCGCCGCCGAGTGCGCCGAGGACCTGGCCGAGGACGGCGTCGTCTACGCCGAGGTCCGGTACGCCCCCGAGCAGCACCTGGAAAAGGGCCTCACCCTCGAAGAGGTCGTCGAGGCGGTCAACGAGGGCTTCCGCGAGGGCGAGCGCATCGCCCGCGAGAACGGCCACCGCATCCGCGTCGGCGCCCTCCTCACCGCGATGCGGCACGCCGCCCGCGCCCTGGAGATCGCCGAACTCGCCAACCGCTACCGGGACGAGGGCGTCGTCGGCTTCGACATCGCGGGCGCCGAGGCCGGCTACCCGCCCACCCGGCACCTCGACGCCTTCGAGTACCTCAAGCGCGAGAACAACCACTTCACGATCCACGCCGGCGAGGCCTTCGGCCTGCCCTCGATCTGGCAGGCCCTGCAGTGGTGCGGCGCCGACCGGCTCGGCCACGGCGTGCGCATCATCGACGACATCAAGGTCGCCGAGGACGGCTCGGTGCACCTCGGCCGGCTGGCCGCGTACGTCCGGGACAAGCGCATCCCGCTGGAGATGTGCCCCACCTCCAACCTCCAGACGGGCGCCGCGTCCTCGTACGCCGAGCACCCCATCGGCCTGCTGCGCCGTCTGCACTTCCGCGCGACCGTCAACACGGACAACCGCCTCATGAGCGGCACCAGCATGAGCCGCGAATTCGAGCTCTTGATCGAGGCATTCGGCTACACGCTCGACGACATGCAGTGGTTCACCGTCAATGCGATGAAATCAGCATTCATTCCTTTCGACGAACGACTGGCGATGATCAATGACGTGATCAAGCCCGGATATGCCGAGCTGAAGTCCGAATGGCTGTTCAAGCAGACGGTCTCGACCAGCACTTCTGTGAAAAAGAAGCCCTGATCCTCGAGGCGCCGGGGCGCTGGACGTGACGAATTCCCGGGAAAACCCGCTGTTTGCGGGCGGCACGACACGGTCGTTACGTTTCTGAAACCCAAATGCCCCCGTCACGAGGACGTGAAGATGATGCAGTCTGCCGCCAAGACCCTCGGCGTCGCCGCGCTCGGTGCCGCCTTCGCTGCCGCGGGCGCCGGTGCGGCCAACGCCGCCCCCGGGGTCGCCCCGGACCTGAGCGAGGCTGCGAAGACGCTGCCCGCCAAGGTCGCCACCGACTCCCTCGGCGAGGCACAGGACACGGTCGGGAACGCCGCCGGTCAGGTGGCGGCGTCCACGCTGCCCGCCCCGATCGAGGAGGCCCCTCCGGTGGCCGGCCTCCTCGGCGGCCTGCCGACGACGGGCCTTCCGACGCAGGCCCTGCCGCTGGGCTCCCTGGGCCTCTCCTGACCCGGACACGACGACGGGGTGCACCGACACACTCGGTGCACCCCGTCGCGCTGTCTCCTACCAGGCCGTCGCGCTGTCTCCTACCAGGCCTCGCGGACGCTCTTCTCGCTCGGGAACAGGATCCACAGCGCGATGTAGAGCAGGAACTGAGGACCGGGCAGCAGGCACGAGACTACGAAGATCACTCGCATCGTGGTCGCGGAGGTGCCGAAGCGCCGTGCCAGCGCTGCGCACACTCCGCCGATCATCCGTCCGTTGGTGGGGCGGGCAAGGCGGGTCATCGTGGGCTCCTTCGCGAACCGTGGAGGCGGTTGCCTCATCTGCCTTCCACGCTACGGACGCGAAGCGGGCAAAGCGTCGCTCTGCGGTGCGATCCCGACCCTGGTAATCGTCGGGGTCCTTCCCTGAGAGGCGTCCTCCCGGCGGGCGGCGCCATCGCGCGTGCGCTCGACCCGACGACGGAGCCGGACCCGCGCGGCGGGCACGACGGCGACATGGGCGAGCGCCACGCCCACGGTGTTCAGCAGCAGCGAGTCGACGTCCACGATCTGGCCCGGTACGCCGGTCTGCAGCAGCTCGATGCCCAGCGAGAGGAGCGCGCCGGCCGCGACCGTACGCGCCAAGGAGCCCAGCGGCGACACGGACAGTTTTCCGGCGGCCATGGGCAGCAGCACGCCCAGCGGGGCGAGCAGTAGTAGGCCCTCGCCGATGCGGCGGGCGGCCTGCGTCGGGCCCAGCGCGAGGTCGGCGCGGATGCCGGCGAACGGGTGCAGATTCGCTGCGCTCACCCAGGGGACCTGCAGGGGTCGCAGCGTGAGCCACCCGACGAGGAGAAGGTGTGCGACGAGGAGGATGCCTCCTGCCGCACGAACACGGAACGCGACGTCGCCGTCGCCCGATCCTTGACGCACGCCCCCAATGACGCCGGGGCTCGCGCCCTGGTTCCCCGCCGTGCCTCAGCTCACTCCATTCGGGTGCACGCGGGCCTCCGGCGGGGGGCGCGCCTTCTTCATGCGCCCCACTCGGGGCGCAGCCCATGCGCGACGCACCCGCCGTCGTGGGTTGTGCCGACCCTCCCCCGGTTCGGCGCCAGACCGAGGACGTACATCCCGGCGCGGCAGCGCACCCCACGGGCCGGTCAGGCCTCCGAAACCACCTCAGAAGGCGGCGCCGTGCTCGGGCGGGACCGGACCTCCGGGGTGCACTGATAGCGGCGTACCGGCTCGTCGGTCGGGCCGCCCAGTACCACCGCCCCGTCCTCGTCCGCCGCAGCGGAGTTCGCGTACGTGCAGATGATCTGCGCGAGCGCGTACGCCGACAGATCCTCCGGCCGTGTGCTGAGCCGCAACGTGTCTTCCGGGTCGCCTTCCCGCGGCCCGGACACCGTCATGCCGCGGCGCACATCCGTCGTGTACTTGGCCTGCTTCTCCGGCTCCGACGGGGTCTCCGCCAGTTGGTCGAGCAGTGCCTGCGCCACCTGCACGCGGTCCGTCGCCGCGCTCTTCCCGGAGAGCTGGACGGTCCGGTCGACCGTCACCAACTGCGATGCGCACACCAGGAAGACCTGCACGGGAATGCCACGTGCCGACTGCGTGCCGGTGTCCGTCCCGGTCAGCGCACAGGGCGCCCGCGACGGCGCCGCACCGAAGTCGGTCGGCACCTCGGTCGGCCGGATCCCGCACCCGGCGAGCACGGAGGCCAGCACCACGCCGAGCAGGGAAACGGCCACCGAACCCCGTAGACGCCGCACGTTCACCGCCCACCTCCGTCGGTTCCGGAGGCGTCGTCCGCCGCCCCACCCGACCCCTCGGGCGGGCACTCGGCGGGGCCCTCAGCCGATCCGTCGCCCCGTTCCCGTTCAGCGACTCCCGAGGCATCCCGGGGCACCCGGAACGTGAACACGGCTCCACCCTCCGGCGAGTTCGCGGCGGTGATGTCGCCCCCGTGGATATGGGCGTTCTCCAGCGCGATCGACAGACCGAGACCGCTGCCCTCGGACCGCGGCCGCGACGCGCTCGCCTTGTAGAAGCGATCGAAGACGTGCGGCAGCACATCCTCGGGGATGCCGGGCCCGTGGTCGCGTACCTCGATGGCCACCATCTGGCCGTCCGGGCCCTCGGTCCTGACGGCGACCCGCACCGGCGAGCCGCCGTGCTTGAGGGCGTTCCCGATCAGGTTCGCGAGGATCACGTCCAGCCGCCGCGGATCGAGCCGGGCCACGATGCCGCGCTCGGCGTCGAGCTCGACGGCGTCGAGCCAGGCACGCGCGTCGATGCAGGCGGTGATCTGGTCGGCGACGTCCACGTCGTCGAGCACCAGCCGGGCCGTGCCCGCGTCGAAGCGGGTCACCTCCATCAGGTTCTCCACGAGGTCGCCCAGCCGCCGCGTCTCGCTGACGACCAGCCGTACCGCGGGCTCGATCATCGGATCGACGCTGCCGGTCTCGGCATCGAGCTCCTCCTCGAGCACCTCGGTCACGGCGGTGATCGCGGTCAGCGGTGTACGGAGCTCGTGGGACATGTCCGCGACGAACCGCCGCGACGCCTCCTCGCGCGCACTCATGTCCGCGACACGCTTCTCCAGCGCTTCGGCGGTCCGGTTGAACGTACGGGACAGATCGGCCAGCTCGTCCGTACCGGACACGCGCAGCCGGGTGTCCAGCTTGCCCTCGCCGAGCCGGCGCGCGGCGACCCCGAGCCGGTGCACGGGCTTCAGCACGGTCGTCGCCGCGGCCTGCGCGAGCAGCGCGGAGCCGATCAGCGCAAGCCCGGTGGCGATCCCCAGCGACCAGGCCAGCGAGTTGAGGTCCTTGGCCTCCGGTTCCAGGGACTTGAGCATGTACCCGGTCGGCCCGCCCCCGATCATCGTGGCGCCGCCCACCAGGTACGGGGTGCCGTCGTCCACGATCCGCTGCCAGTACAGGTGGTACGGGTACTTGTTGCGCTCGGTGAGCTCCTGCCGCTCGTTCACGGCATCGCGCAGGGACTTCGGCACGTCCGTGAGCGTGAAGGTGTCCAGGTCGGAGTTGCCGACGATGGTGTTGCCGTCCTCGTCCTCGGCGATGAGCAGCACGCTGAAGTGCTGGCCGCTGTTGGCCATCTGGCCGGCGGCGTGCTGCAGTTCCTCCTGCGTCGGACGGGTGGGCAGGACACCCGCGCGGTTCTGCATCTCCTGCTGGAAGTCGTTCAGCGCGGCGTCCTGGGCACGGGTGAGCACCGCCTCGCGGTTGAGCCAGTACGCTATGCCGCTCGCCGACACGGCGGCGGTCAGCGCGACGAGCCCGAACACGAGGACCACCCGCAGCCGCAGGCTCGTGAAGCGCAGCGCCGAGAAGATCGCCTTGCGCGCCGCGGCCCAGCCGCGGAGCTTGTCGTGCGGTTTCGTCACCGTGCCCGACCACTCGCTTCCGCGCCCGCGCGCCTGGGGGTATCTCCCAGGCCCTTAAGGCACTGGGCGGGCCCGGGGGCCGACGCCCCCGCGTTCCCTGCCTGCCTGGTCACCTTTACATTCTCTGCCCGAACGCGGCCGTTGAGACCGCCTGTTGCTGTGTGCGTCACGAGGCTGGAGGGGCAGAAGTGACCGAAGTGGCCACGACCATCGCTCACGAGGGTGTGTCCAGCCGGTAGCCCACGCCCCGCACCGTGCGGATCAGCGTCGGCGAGGACGGCACGTCCTCGACCTTGGCGCGCAGCCGCTGCACACAGGCGTCGACGAGCCGGGAGTCGCCGAGATAGTCGTGCTCCCAGACCAGGCGCAGGAGTTGCTGGCGCGACAGGGCCTGGCCGGGCCTGCGGCTCAGCTCCAGCAGCAGACGCAGCTCGGTCGGCGTCAGCTGAAGATCCTCGCCGTTCTTGGTGACGGTCATCGCGGCACGGTCGATGACCACGTTCCCGAAGGTCGCGGAGTCGTTCGCCTCCCGCTCGCCGCGGCGCAGCACGGCACGGATCCGGGCGTCGAGCACCCGGCCCTGCACGGGCTTCACGACATAGTCGTCGGCACCGGACTCCAGCCCGACCACCACGTCGATGTCGTCGCTGCGCGCGGTCAGCAGGATGATCGGCAACTGGTCGGTGCGCCGGATGCGCCGGCACACCTCGAACCCGTCGATACCGGGCAGCATCACGTCCAGGACGATCAGGTCCGGCCGCTGCTCGCGCAGCAGCTTCAGACCGTCCTCGCCGGTGGCAGCGGTGGCCACACGGTGCCCCTGGCGCGTCAGCGACAGCTCCAGGGCCGTACGGATGGCGTCGTCGTCCTCGATCAGCAACAGGGAAGGCACGGCGTCATTCTGTCCCATCGCATGGGGCGGTTTCGACAGTTGGAGCGCTCCTGCCCACACGCGCGTACCTCGAACTCCTGTAAAGGATCTTTGACAACGCGCCGGCAGACCCGTGCACGGGACCCCTGTGACAGGCCTGTGACAGTCGGCGGACACCGCCATGAAGTGCTCCCGGCAGAGTTCTTGTCACACGCAAGGCACCGGGGACTCCACGACGGGGGGCGCGAGATGAACACGCTGCACAGCACCACGACAAGCGCAGTTGTCACGCGTCTTCACGAGGTCGGGCGGGGCGCCGGTCAGCACGAGAAGTCCGGTGCTGAAGGGGGTACCTCCCTGCTCGAGCGAAGCCGAGAGCTTGGGGGAGGGCGGGGGTGCGCTCGCGGCACCGGGCGTCAGCACACCGCGTACATGACGGTGGTTGACGCACATGTGGGGGGAAGCTCCAGCGGGGGAGCTCACGGGGGAGCCGCGTACGGGGAGGCCACGGGGGAGCGTCGGGCCAGGTCGGAGACTGTGGATGCCGAAGCGGCGTTTACCGCCTACGTCCAGGAGCGCCGCGCCTCCCTGTACGCGACCGCATACCACCTGACCGGTGACCGGTTCGAGGCCGAGGATCTGCTGCAGAGCGCCCTCTTCTCGACGTACAGGGCCTGGGACAGGATCAGCGACAAGGCCGCGGTCGGGGGCTATCTCCGCCGCACCATGACCAATCTGCACATCAGCGCGTGGCGCCGCCGCAAGCTGAACGAGTACCCGACCGAGGAGCTGCCGGAGACGGCCGGTGACACGGACGCGATGCGCGGCACCGAGCTGCGCGCCGTGCTGTGGCAGGCGCTGGCCCGGCTGCCCGAACTCCAGCGCACCATGCTGGTCCTGCGCTACTACGAGGGCCGTACGGACCCGGAGATCGCGGAGATCCTCGGCATAAGCGTCGGCACGGTGAAGTCGAGCATCTGGCGCTCCCTGCGCAGGCTGCGCGAGGACGACGTCCTGAGCTTCGGCCGTGACGAGGAGGAGTCCTTCGGCGAACTGGTCGCCTGAGGGCCGGGGCGCGGGGGAGCGTCCGCGGGGGACCGCGGGGGACCACGGGGGAGCAGCAACCGGGGGTTGCACGGGGTCACGGGGGACCACGGGGGAGGAAAGAGAAGGTCCGGGCGGTCGGGGGATCCGCGCGGGCCTTCTCCTCGTTTCATCCCTGGGTTCCCCCGTCATCCGGTACCGCGGAGTGCCCGGTCGCGACGGAGTGGACCTGCTTCGTCATGCGCTGCTTGCGTTCCTTCACCGCGGCGAGCATGTCCGCGTGCTTCTCGATGAGCTGTCGCTGAAGACGGGAATCGATGGCGTACCGCTTGTGGACGTAGCCGGTCTCGCTCTTGCAGATCACATCGGCTTCCGCCGTGCGGATCTCCTTCTGTGAAGGGGCCGGGAAGTTCGGCGCGGGCCCGTCCTTCTTCGTCTTCTGGGTACGCCACGTCGGGTCGTCCACGGCCGCGAGCGGATCCGGATAGTTCATCCCGGCCTTGCGCATGCAGGCGCTCCACCGCTGGTCCAGTTCGTTGGTCCCGGGGTCTTCCCTGGTGGCGGCGGACGCCTCGAAGAACAGCTTCTGGACCGCCGTCATGTCCTGGTTGAGACGGTCGGCCCCGGCCTTGCGTATGGCTTCTCCCTGGCAGCCGCCTTCGGGGACGCCGGACGGGGGTTGTGCGGGGGAGCCCTTCCCGGTACCGGCTGCCTGTTCGGAGCCGGTGTAGGCCGCCTGCGCGGCAGGGGTGATCGTCTCCTCGTTCGCTTTGGCCTTCTCCTGGTACGAGACGGCCTGCTGCTTGGTGACGCCGTCGGGCAGGGGCGGCTTGTAGCCGTAGATGCGGACCGACTTCAGGTCTGTCACGCCGTACTTCCGGCCGTTCTGCGGCAGGTTCCCCGGGGGCGGCTGGTACGCGGGCCAGCTCAGGCCGAACTTCTTCATGCAGGAGCGGGCCAGGATGTTGATGGCGTGATCCAGGGCCTGTCGTTCCGCGGTGGTCGGCATGTACGCGTCCAGCGGGTAGTCCTTGGGCGCGTCGGCGGACGAACCGAGGGCCGTGCTCGTGCCGTTGTCCGGCTCCTTCGTCGCCGCCTGCTGTCCGGTGCAGGCCGTGGCGAGGAGCGCTGTGCCGACCGCCAGGGCGGCTGCGCGGTATGCCCTGGTGACGGGGCCGGAGGCCGGTGCGGTGGCGGTCTCCTTGTGCCGTGGCAGTCCAGGGTTGGTCGACTGCGACATGTGTGCCCCCGCGATCATGAGGCGACACCGGGTCGCCGTCCCTCGTCATGTGCGCATCAGGGTGATCATCCGCGATGCGTACCGTCAAGCCTGACGAGCGGGAGGGTGTCCGAACATATGTCTTCCAGCCATGAATGATCATTATTTCGGACATTGAGCGGAACGCGGCCTCCACGCGGTGTCCGTACCTGTGCCAAGGTCACGTACCGCAAGATCTCGAGTGGTCCAGAACCCGCCGCGCAGACCGCCGGCATCTCCCCCCACCGCCCATCCGTCGTCGGTCAGCGCCCGCCTCTGATCGACGCTTCCCCCTGCGCAGCCGCCCGGCGTCGCCCGGTCTCTCATCCCCCCGCGGCAGGCCGGCCGAACGACCGGCCGAGGCCATGAGCCGCCCCACGACTCGCCGTCCCGCACGGGCGGCGGCACCCCGGCAGACCCGGAAAGAAAGGTCAGAAATGAACAGAGGACGCGGTGTCCTGGCAGCCTCGGTGATGGCCGTTGCGGCCGTCTTCGGGGCGGTTACCCCCGCACAGGCCGCCAGTTACGACGGCTCCTGCAACGTGGACGAGGCCTGTCTGTACCGCTACCAGGACTACACGGGCGGCATCTACGACACGCTGTACAGCAAGCAGGAGTACACGGGCACGTACTACGGCACTTCGGTCGCCATCAACAACACGGTGAGCTCGGTAAAGAACCGTGACTCCAACAACAACCTCTGGCTGTACCAGAACGCCTACTGGTCCGGGGACAGCTGGGGCCTGCCTGCCGGTGCCTCCACGAACTTCAGCTCCTCGTTCGACAACGTGCCGTCGTCACACTGCTGGTCCGGGGCGACCGCGGGCTGCCCTGCCGGGTGACGACAGGAGCGTGACAACAGCGCGGGGCTCCGTCCGTAGGCGAAGCCCCGCGCCCGCCTACGCGGCAGCCCCCGCGCCCGCCTACGCGGCAGCCCCCGCGCCCGCCTAAGCGGCAGTGCTCTGCGCCATCACGCCCCGCCCCGCAGCAGCCGCCGCCAGCCGCCCCAGTGCCTCGTCCTTGCCGCATGGGTGGGCGCCCAATGCCGTCTGGCGGGCCACGATGCTGCGCTCGGCACGCATGAGGCGCCAGCCGCGGCGGAGCAGGAACGGGACGGACTTGCGGCCCTCCTTCAGATCCCGCAGCAGCCGCCGCCGGAACGTCGTCGAAGGACGCCCGCGCAGACACAACGCGTCGGCCAGCAGGCCGAGTTCGCGGCATCGCCCCACGATGTCCGCGGCGAAGATGCCCTCGGCGATGAACAGCGGGGTGTGCCCGATGTCGAGCGTGTCCTCGCCCGTCCGCGCGCTCGTCGAGATGTCGTACCGCGGGACTCGCGTCCGACCGGAGCGGCACAGTTCCTCGATCGCGGTGACGGCCGCCTCCGTGTCCCAGGACCCGGGCGAGTCCCAGTCGATGTCCGAACTGCCCGGTACGAGAGGCAGAGTCGGGTCGTCGCCCTCCTTGTAGAAGTCGTCGAGGCAGAGCACGGGCAGCCCGGAGCGGGCGGCGAACGACGACTTTCCTGAGCCGGAGGGGCCGGTGAGCAGCACGACGCGGGTGGCGGGGGCATGGGAAGTCACGAGAGACCAGTGTGCGGCATCCCGCGGCCCGAGCCGGCCCCGCGGGTCGTCTTTGGTGCCCGCACCACGTCTCAACTACGCTTCGTGGCGAATTGATTACTCCAAGGAGGCGGGTGTATCCCATGGCACGACACGCAGTTCCTCGGCACGGGTCCGCAAAACGCGGCCTGATGCGCGCCGGGCTCGCGGTGACTGTCGCAGGTATCGGACTCGGTGCGGGAGGTGCGGCCGCGGCCAGTGCAGCGCCGATGCCGCAGGGCGGCCCGGTCACCCTCGGCAGAATCAACCCCCAGGCGGCGGCGCAGGGGACGAACGTGGCGCTGCACCAGGCGCTGGCCGCCGTCAAGGACGCCAAGCTCAACCCGCTCGCCGGCACGGGCGTGGACCCGCTCGACAACACCGTCGGTACGCAGATCGCGGACTTCAAGCCCGTGTCGACGAAGTCGGTGACGGGTCCGCTGACGCAGGGCGGTTCTCTGCGGACGCTCCCGGTGGCGGGCAACGCGGCGGCGCTGCTGCCGGGCTGACGGCGCCCCCACGGCGGACGGCAGCGAAGGGCCCCGCCTCCCCAGGGACGGAGGGGAGGCGGGGCCGGTCATCAGTACGACGAGCCGGACGGGCCCAGTGACCCCGTCGGGTGCCAGACCGTCTTCGTCTCCAGGAACGCCGTCAGGCGGTGCGTGCCCGGGTCGGCCGTCCAGTCCACGACGTTGTCCACAGGCTGTGGACGGAGAACGCGCTTCAGGTTGTCCGCCGCCGCGATCTCCAGTTCCTTGGCGAGGACCTCGTCGGCGCCCGTCAGGTCGATCGCGTTGACGTCCCGGTGCGCGGCGAGCGGGGTCGCGATCTCGGCCGTCCGGCCCGACAGGATGTTCACCACGCCGCCCGGAAGGTCGGACGTGGCCAGGACCTCCCCGAGCGAGAGCGCCGGGAGCGGGGACTTCTCGCCGGCGATCACCACGGCGGTGTTGCCGGTCGCGATCACCGGGGCGATCACCGACACGAGGCCCAGGAACGACGACTCCTGGGGCGCCACGACGGCCACCACACCCGTCGGCTCGGGCGTCGAGAGGTTGAAGAAGGGGCCCGCCACCGGGTTCCCGCCGCCCACGACCTGGCTGATCTTGTCCGTCCAGCCCGCGTACCAGACCCAGCGGTCGATCGCCGCGTCGACCTGGGCGGCCGCCTTCGACTTGGACAGCCCCTCGGCCTCGGCGACCTCGCGTACGAACTGGTCTCGGCGGCCCTCGAGCATCTCCGCGACCCGGTACAGGATCTGGCCGCGCAGATACGCCGTCTTGCCGGCCCAGCCGCCGAACGCCTTGCGGGCCGCGACGACCGCGTCCCGGGCGTCCTTGCGGGACGACAGGGGTGCGTTGGCGAGCCAGTTGCCCTTTGAGTCGGTCACCTCGTACACCCGGCCGCTCTCGGAACGCGGGAACTTCCCGCCGACGTACAGCTTGTAGGTCTTGAAGACGCTCAGACGCCGCGCGGCGGAGCCGCTAAGTGATACGTGGTCAGACATCGAGGTACGCCTCCAGGCCGTGGCGGCCGCCCTCGCGGCCGAAGCCCGACTCCTTGTAGCCGCCGAACGGCGAGGTCGGGTCGAACTTGTTGAACGTGTTGGCCCAGACGACGCCCGCGCGCAGCCGGTCCGCGACCGCGAGGATGCGGGAGCCCTTCTCGGTCCAGATGCCCGCGGAGAGCCCGTACTGGGTGTTGTTGGCCTTGGCCACGGCCTCTTCGGGCGTACGGAAGGTCAGTACCGAAAGGACCGGGCCGAAGATCTCGTCGCGGGCGATGGTGTGCGCCTGGGTGACGTTCGTGAAGAGCGTCGGCGCGAACCAGTAGCCGGAGGAGGGGAGTTCGCAGGCCGGGGACCAGCGCTCGGCGCCCTCCGCCTCGCCCTGCTCGGCGAGCGCGGTGATCCGGGCCAGCTGCTCGGCGGAGTTGATCGCGCCGATGTCGGTGTTCTTGTCGAGCGGGTCGCCGAGGCGGAGCGTCGACAGCCTGCGCTTCAAGGACTCCAGCAGCTCCTCCTGGATCGACTCCTGTACGAGGAGGCGGGAGCCCGCGCAGCAGACCTGGCCCTGGTTGAAGAAGATGCCGGTGACGATTCCCTCGACGGCCTGGTCGATCGGGGCGTCGTCAAAGACGATGTTCGCGCCCTTGCCGCCGAGTTCGAGGGTGAGCTTCTTGCGGGTGCCCGCGAGCGCCCGGGCGATCTCCTTGCCGACGGCCGTGGAACCCGTGAACGCGACCTTGTCGACGTCCGGGTGCGCGACGAGCGCGGCGCCCGTGTCGCCGTATCCCGGAAGGATGTTGACGACGCCCTTCGGCAGGCCCGCCTGGCGGCAGATGTCCGCGAAGAACAAAGCCGACAGGGGAGTGGTCTCCGCGGGCTTGAGCACGACCGTGTTGCCGGTCGCCAGCGCCGGGGCGATCTTCCACGCGAGCATCAGGAGCGGGAAGTTCCAGGGGATGACCTGGCCGGCGACGCCCAGCGGACGGGGGTTCGGCCCGTAGCCCGCGTAGTCGAGCTTGTCCGCCCAGCCCGCGTAGTAGAAGAAGTGCGCGGCGACCAGCGGGAGGTCCGCGTCGCGCGTCTCCTTGATCGGCTTGCCGTTGTCCAGGGTCTCCAGGACGGCCAGCTCGCGCGACCGCTCCTGGATGATCCGGGCGATGCGGAACAGGTACTTGGCGCGCTCCGAGCCCGGCAGCGCCGACCACTTCTCGAAGGCCTTGCGGGCCGCCTTCACGGCACGGTCGACGTCCGCCTCGCCCGCCTGCGCGACCTCGGAGAGGACCTCCTCGGTGGACGGCGAGACCGTCTTGAACACCTTGCCGTCGGCGGCCTCGGCGAACTCACCGTCGATGAACAGGCCGTAGGAGGCGGCGATGTCGACGACCGAGCGGGACTCGGGAGCGGGCGCGTACTCGAAGAGAGATGACTGCTTGTCCATGGTCATGGGGTCTCAGTCCACCGTCACGTAGTCGGGGCCGGAGTAGCGGCCGGTCGCCAGCTTCTGGCGCTGCATCAGCAGATCGTTCAGCAGCGAGGAGGCGCCGAAGCGGAACCAGTGGTTGTCCAGCCAGTCCTCGCCGGCGGTCTCGTTGACCAGCACCAGGAACTTGATCGCGTCCTTGGAGGTCCGGATGCCGCCCGCGGGCTTCACCCCGACCTGTACCCCGGTGGCGGCGCGGAAGTCGCGTACCGCCTCCAGCATCAGCAGCGTGTTGGCGGGCGTTGCGTTGACCGCGACCTTGCCGGTGGACGTCTTGATGAAGTCCGCGCCCGCGAGCATGCCGATCCAGCTCGCGCGCCGGATGTTGTCGTACGTCGCCAGCTCGCCGGTCTCGAAGATGACCTTCAGACGGGCGTCCGTTCCGCAGGCCTCCTTCACGGCGACGATCTCGTCGTACACCTTCAGATACCGGCCAGAGAGGAAGGCGCCGCGGTCGATGACCATGTCGATCTCGTCGGCACCGGCCGCGACCGCCTCGCGCACGTCGGCCAGTTTCACCCCGAGCGGGGCGCGGCCCGCGGGGAACGCGGTGGCGACCGAGGCGACCTTGACGCCGGAACCGGCCACCGCCTCCTTCGCCGTCGCCACCATGTCCGGATAGACGCAGACGGCCGCGACCTGCGGAGTCGTACGGTCGGTCGGGTCCGGGTGGACCGCCTTGGCGCCGAGCGCCCGGACCTTGCCCGGGGTGTCCGCGCCTTCCAGGGTCGTCAGATCGATCATCGAGATGGCCAGGTCGATGGCGTACGCCTTCGCCGTGGTCTTGATCGAACGAGTGCCAAGCGATGCGGCGCGCGCCTCGAGGCCGACCGCGTCCACGCCGGGCAGCCCGTGCAGGAAGCGGCGCAGCGCGCTGTCGGACGCGGTCACGTCGGCGAGTGCGTGGGCCGGACCGACGGCCGGACCGGTGGTTCCGGGGGGTCCGCCCGCGCTGTCGGCAGGGGAGGCTGGTGCAGTGATGGGCATGGTCACGAGGGGAGCATATCTACGCGCGTAGCAGCTGTATACCCCCATGCGGCTGTCCGCGTCAGGGCCACCGCAGGACAGCGGTCCACACCTCGTCGTGCAGAATCGGCAGCATGACGACCCCCGAGCCTCCGTCTCCCGCGGCTACGCCCCAGTCCCAGGATCGCGTCTACCGGTCCCCCGCCGGGATCGCGGGCGGTGTGATGCTGCTCGCTCTGGGCGCGTGGCTGGGCATCGACGCGCTGGTCAACGGTGGGGCCCGGGTGCGTTGGCTGGCACTCGCGGGGTTGCTGCTCGCGGTGCCGCTGGTCGTCGCGTTCACGGTGCGGCCGGCGGTGTACGCGAACGACGACCGCCTCCGCGTCCGCAACCCTTTCCGTACGATCACGCTGCCCTGGGCGGCGGTCTCGGGTCTGCGCGCGGGCTACTCCAACGAGGTCTTCGACCAGTCCGGCACCAAGTACCAGCTGTGGGCCATCCCGGTCTCGCTGCGCGCCCGCAAGAAGGCGGCGCGGCGCCAGACGCAGGCTGCCGCGGCGGACCCGCAGGGGCGCACGTCTCCGCTGCCGTCCGGTCCCGTGCGCGCTTCCGGAGACCAGGCGATGGACGACCTGCGCCAGCTCGCCGAGGAGCGGGCCTCGGCCGAGGGGGCGCAGGGCGGGCCTGTGGTGCGGTGGGCCTACGAGATCGTGGGGCCCGCGGTGCTGGGAGCGATTCTGTTGGTGGTGTTGCTGGCGGTGGGGTGATGCCCGCCGTGCCTTTCAGCCGCCACCCCTACGGCGCGCTCGGCCACACCAGGGTCATGTACGCGCCCCAGTACGCCGAGCCCAGAACCGCGCAGACCAGTGCCGCAGCCGCCCGGCGCCGGCTGGCGCGGGCGACGGCGAGCGCCAGCGGCAGCAGCAGCGGGAAGCCCGGCAGCAGGAAGCGGGCGCGCGGGAAGTAGACGCCGCCACTGCCGAGCACGATCACCAGCAGCACACCGGTGAAGATCAGCAGCGGGAGCGGCTGCCGGTCCCGCACCGACAGAGTGAACAGCACGACGGATGCGATCAGCGTCAGCGACACCATGACCAGGAACAGCTCGGGCGTCGAGTCGTACACGAAGATCCGGCGCATCCTGCCCAGGGTCTCGATGCCGCCGTCCCACTCGTTGTGCCACAGCCTCTGTACAGCGAAGTAGCCGTCCCAGCGGCCGAGGCGCACGCCCACCCACCCGACGTAGGCCAGCCAGCCGAGTGGTGCCAGGACCGCACCGGCGAGAACGCGCGCGGAGAAGCGCGGGCGGAGCGCGAAGAGGGCCGACAGCGAGACGGCGGCCGCGAGCGCGATACCGGTCGGCCGCGTCAGCCCCGACAGCGCCGCGAGCGAACCCGCCCACACCCAGCGGCCGGTGAGCACCGCGTACAGCGACCAGGCGACGAAGGCCGTGAACAGGGACTCCGTATAGCCCATCCACTGCACGAGCCCGACCGGCAGCGCCGCCCACGCCACCGTCAGCAGCACCCCGACGCGGCTCCCGTGCAGCCGGTTGCCGACCTCGAAGATCCCCCATGCGGCGACGAAGGAGGACAGCACGGCGATGATGAGGCCGACGCTCGCGCGCGGTCCGGGCGTCAGCGCGGCGACGCCCTTCACCAGCAGGGGATACAGCGGGAAGAAGGCGAGGTTGTTCGCGTCGTACTCGGTGCCCAGCTCGCGCTCGTACCCGTGGTCGGCGATCCCCAGGTACCAGACGGAGTCCCAGTCCGAGGCGAGCATCGGCCAGACGTCCTGGCCCAAGCCGCGCGCCCAGACGGTCAGCAGGACGATTCCCGTGGCGCGGACCCCGGCGTACGCGAGCAGCGCGGGGGCCGCGCGCCGCAGGGAGCGGCGCAGACGGGCGCGGAGCCCGGCGGCGGACGGCGGTGCCGGCCGCCGATGCCGGGAGCCCGGAAGCATCCCGCCGGGAGACTTGGCGATCGCTTCGGAGGGCACCGGGGAAGCGGTCGAGGACACTGCGGCAGCTCCAGGGCTCGTTCGTGCGCTACTGGTCAACCGTTGCTCGGTTGACCGGCAGCGCGAAGGAACGCTGCGTCAACTGCCGTGGCTAATCACACTTCGGGGCGACTTCGGTTTGGGATTCGAACCTCGAGGTCTGAACCTGGGGTGTGATCCTGAGGTCTGATCCTGGGGGTCTGATCCTGAGGTCTGATCCTGAGGTCTGATTCAGATGCCCGCGGCCGCCGACAGATCCCTCCTGACGGCGCCGAGCAGCTCCGCGGCCGTCGCCCGCGCCGCGCCCAGGTCGTCCCGGGAACCCACCGGCACGACGACCTCCAGATAGCACTTGAGCTTCGGCTCTGTGCCGCTGGGCCGGACGATGACCCGGGCGCCCTCGAGCGTGTACCGCAGCCCGTCCGTCGGCGGCAGCATCTCCGTGCCCTGTGTCAGATCCTCGGTGCGCGTCACCGCCAGCCCGCCGAGCCGCGTCGGCGGCTGCTCCCGCAGGCGGCGCATGGCCTCCGCGATCATCGACAGGTCCTCGACCCGCACGGACAGCTGGTCGGTCGCGTGCAGCCCGTGCTCGACGGCGAGATCGTCCAGCAGGTCAAGGAGCGTGCGCCCCTGCTCCTTCACCTCGGACGC
This sequence comes from Streptomyces himalayensis subsp. himalayensis, assembly GCF_013778455.1. Lineage (GTDB taxonomy): Bacteria > Actinomycetota > Actinomycetes > Streptomycetales > Streptomycetaceae > Streptomyces > Streptomyces himalayensis. The sequence continues at coordinate 132,840 of NZ_JACEHE010000016.1, forward strand.
CAGCTCGGCGACCAGCAGGGCGGCCGTGATGCCGTCCTTGTCGCGCACGCCCTCCGGGTCGACGCAATAGCCGAGCGCCTCCTCGTAGCCGTACCGCAGGCCGTCGACGCGGGCGATCCACTTGAAGCCGGTCAGCGTCTCCTCGTACGGCAGACCGGCCGCCTCGGCGATCCGGCCGAGCAGGGACGAGGACACGATCGACTCGGCGAAGGTACCGCGTGCGCCGCGCCGTACGAGATGTGCGCCGAGCAGCGCGCCCACCTCGTCGCCGCGCAGCATGCGCCACCCGTCGCCGTCGCGCTCGGGCACCGCGACGGCGCAGCGGTCGGCGTCCGGATCGTTGGCGATGACCACGTCGGGCCGGGCCTCGCGCGCCTTCGCGAAGGCGAGGTCCATGGCTCCCGGCTCCTCCGGATTGGGGAAGGCGACCGTCGGGAAGTCCGGATCGGGCTCGGCCTGCTCCTCCACGAGCACGGGCTCGGGGAACCCGGCGCGCGTGAAGGCGGCGACCAGGGTTTCCTTGCCGACGCCGTGCATCGCCGTGTAGACGACGCGCGCGGTCCTCGGCGAACCGGGGGCGGGCACGGCGTCCGTACGGGTGAGATACGCCTCGAGCACGTCGTCCCCGAGCACGTCCCAGCCGCCCTCCGGCCGCGGTACGTCGTCGAGGCCGCCCACCGCTGCGATCGCGGCGGCGATCTCTCCGTCGGCCGGGGGCACGATCTGCGAACCGTCGCCGAGATAGACCTTGTAGCCGTTGTCGCGCGGCGGATTGTGGCTGGCCGTGACCTCCACGCCCGCGACGGCGCCGAGGTGCCGGATCGCGAACGCGAGCACCGGCGTGGGCAGCGGCCTGGGCAGCACGGCGGCGCGCAGCCCGGCGCCCGTCATCACGGCCGCCGTGTCGCGGGCGAAGTCGGCGGACTTGTGGCGGGCGTCGTAGCCGATGACCACGAGGCCGTCGCCCTGACCCTTCGCCCTGAGGTACGCGGCGAGGCCCGCCGCCGCACGGATGACCACGGAGCGGTTCATACGCATCGGTCCCGCGCCCAGCTCGCCGCGGAGGCCCGCGGTGCCGAACTGAAGGGTGCCGCTGAAGCGGGCGGCGAGCTCGTCGAGGGCCTTGCCGTCGATGAGCTCGGCGAGCTCCTCACGGGTTTCCGGGTCCGGGTCCTCGGCGAGCCAGGACTGGGCCCGGGCGATGAGTTCGTCGTGCACGTTCTCTGTTGCCTCTCCGTGTCGAAACGGGGAACCGTTGTGCGGGGCGCCGCGGGCGGCGTACGAGGTGCTGGACCACCACAGTCTGAGGGGGCACCCGCCGTAGTGGGCTGTGCCCACCGCAGTCCGAGGCGCACCGCCGTCGTGGGCTGTGCCCACCCTCCCCCATTGCCTCAAGGGCATGGGCGGTGCCCCCACCGCCTGGGGGCACCTCCCAGCGGTAGCTGGGGGAGGAACGCCTGCCCACAGGACGGCGGCGGCCGTCAGATACGCCCCAGCACCTGCGCCAGCAACGCCCCCATACGAGTCGCCGAGTCGCGCCCCGCCTGGAGTACCTCCTCATGGTTGAGCGGTTCACCTGTCATGCCCGCCGCCAGGTTGGTGACCAGCGAGATGCCGAGCACCTCGGCGCCCGCCTCGCGTGCCGCGATCGCCTCGAGCACGGTGGACATGCCCACAAGGTCCGCGCCGATCGTGCGCGCCATCCGGATCTCGGCCGGCGTCTCGTAGTGGGGCCCGGGGAACTGGGCGTACACGCCCTCCTCGAGCGTCGGGTCGATCTCCTTGCAGAGCGCCCGCAGCCGCGGCGAGTACAGATCCGTCAGGTCCACGAAGTTCGCGCCGACGATCGGCGACGCGGCCGTCAGATTGATGTGGTCGCTGATCAGCACCGGCTGCCCGGGCCGCATGCCCTCGCGCAGTCCACCACAGCCGTTCGTCAGCACGATCGTCTTGCAGCCCGCGGCGACGGCCGTACGCACACCGTGAGCGACGGAGGCGACCCCGCGGCCCTCGTAGAAGTGGGTACGGCCGAGGAAGACGAGTGCCCGCTTCTCGCCGATCCGGTACGAACGGATCGTGCCGCCGTGCCCCTCGACGGCCGGCGGCGGAAAGCCGGGCAGATCGGTGACGGGCAGCTCGTGCTCGGGATCCCCGAGCGCGTCGACGGCCGGCGCCCAGCCGGAGCCCATCACAAGGGCGACGTCGTGGTTGTCGGCGCCCGTCAGCGCGCGGAGGCGCGCGGCGGCGGCGTCGGCGGCGGCGTGCGGGTCGCCCTGGATGTCCGGAGTAACAGAAGCGTTCACGCGATGAGCGTAGCCCGTTGAGCCCTACGCGCGTAGATGCGCGTGCCAAGGAACTGCGATCGTTGCCGTGTCGTTTCCAACGGGCAGGTGACGGGGGATGTCGGCGACGTGCGCTCCACCGGGCCGAGCTCCACCGGAGCCGGCCGATATCGACGCGTCAACCGACCCGACGGGCTCAGCAGGGCCTCTTACGAAGCCCCATGACGTAGTCGTGGGGCGCCCCGGCCGACTCCGCCGCGTCCGCGATCTCCCCGAGATAGCGCGCGGACGGCAGCCCGCCCTCGTATCCGTTGAGGACGTACACCCAGGCGGGTTCCTCGCCGTCCAGCGTGTGCACCCGCACCCGCATACGCCGGTATATGTCGAGCCCCACGCCCTCCCACCGGTCCATGGAGTCCTCGTCCATCGGCGCGATGTCGTACAGCGCGACGAAGACCTGCGAACGCGGTGCCTCGACGATGGTCGCGAGTGCGCCCTCCCAGCCCAGGTGCTCCCCGCCGAAGGTCAGTCGCCAGCCGTTGAGCCAGCCGGTGGCCCGCAGCGGCGAATGCGGGGCGCGGCGGGTCATGAGCCGCGCGTCGAGGTTGCCGGCGTAGGCGGCGTAGAGCGACATGGTCTGAGAGTACGGCAGCGGGCACATTGCGCCCCGTGATGGACGTCATGCCCCATAAACCCCCACGTGGCACACAAAGACGGCCCCCGGGGCGAGGTCGCCCACACGGTGCGGGACAATGGAGTACGTGACTCGGATCGTGATCATCGGTGGCGGACCCGGCGGATACGAGGCGGCCCTGGTGGCCGCCCAGCTCGGCGCGGAGGTGACCGTCGTCGACTGCGACGGCCTGGGCGGTGCGTCGGTGCTGACCGACTGCGTACCGTCCAAGACGTTGATCGCCACGGCCGAGGTCATGACGACCTTCGACTCCTCGTACGAGGAGCTGGGCATCATCGTCGCCGACGACACGCCCCACATCGACACCCCCGCGCGCGTGGTGGGCGTCGACCTCGGCAAGGTCAACCGGCGTGTGAAGCGGCTCGCCCTCGCCCAGTCGCACGACATCACGGCGTCCGTCACGCGTGCGGGCGCGCGCGTGCTGCGCGGCCGCGGCCGCCTGGACGGCGGGCAGTCGATCGACGGCTCCCGCAAGGTGATCGTGCGCGCCGCCGACGGCACGGAGGAGACGCTCATCGCCGACGCCGTGCTGATAGCCACGGGCGGCCACCCGCGCGAGCTGCCCGACGCCCAGCCCGACGGCGAGCGGATCCTGAACTGGACGCAGGTCTACGACCTGGAGGAGCTCCCGGAGGAGCTCATCGTGGTCGGCTCGGGTGTCACGGGCGCCGAGTTCGCCGGTGCCTACCAGGCCCTCGGCTCCCGCGTCACGCTCGTCTCCAGCCGCGACCGCGTGCTGCCGGGCGAGGACCCGGATGCGGCGGCCGTCCTGGAGGACGTGTTCCGGCGCCGTGGCATGAACGTCATGTCGCGCTCGCGCGCCCAGTCCGCCAAGCGCGTGGGCGACCGCGTCGAGGTGACGCTCTCCGACGGACGCGTCATCACCGGTAGTCACTGCCTGATGGCGGTCGGCGCGATCCCCAACACCTCCGGCATGGGCCTCGAGGAGGCCGGGATCAAGCTCAAGGAGTCGGGCCACATCTGGACCGACAGGGTCTCGCGCACCAGCGCCCCCGGCGTGTACGCGGCGGGTGACGTGACGGGCATCTTCGCGCTCGCCTCGGTCGCCGCCATGCAGGGCCGTATCGCGATGTACCACTTCCTGGGCGACGCCGTCGCGCCGCTCAACCTCAAGACGGTCTCGGCGAACGTCTTCACCGACCCCGAGATCGCGACCGTCGGCTACTCGCAGGCCGACGTCGACGCCGGGAAGATCGACGCCCGCGTCGTCAAGCTGCCGCTACTGCGCAACCCGCGCGCGAAGATGCAGGGCATCCGCGACGGCTTCGTCAAGATCTTCTGCCGCCCGGGTACGGGCATCGTGGTCGGCGGTGTGGTCGTATCGCCGCGGGCCTCGGAACTGATCCACCCCATCTCGATCGCCGTCGACAACAATCTGACGGTCGAGCAGATCGCGAACGCCTTCACGGTGTACCCGTCCCTGTCCGGCTCGATCGCCGAGGTAGCACGGCAGCTGCACACCCGGAAGGCCACGGGCGAGGCCTGACGGCGAGACGCGGGCCACTCCCCGTACGGCGGCCGCGCCCCCAACTGCGTGTCGGGCGCGGCCGACTGCTGCTTCATCGGCATCGATTGCCGTCGATCGAGTGCGCCCGACTGACGCCGATCGACCGTGTCTGACCGCCGTCGACTGAGCCTGCCTGATACGGGCACCTAGCGGCAACCGGCCGTATACCACCTTCCATCCCGTCGTGCGAACAACTTCTGTTATTCGGCGCAAACTGCTGAAAGCAGACGGTCGTTGGGGTTACTGTCAGTTTCGTGTTCGCTGCAGAACGTCGCCAATTGATCCTCGAAATGGTGCGGGCCAACGGGGCGGTTTCCCTCCGTGAGCTCGCCCGCGTCGTCCAGACCTCCGAAGTGACCGTACGGCGGGACGTGCGCGCACTGGAGGCAGAAGGACTCCTCGACCGCCGACATGGCGGTGCGGTATTGCCGGGCGGGTTCACGCGAGAGTCCGGCTTTCCGCAGAAATCACATCTCGCGACCGCCGAGAAGACGGCCATCGCCGACCTCGCCGCGAGCTTCGTCGAAGAGGGCGAGGCCATCGTCGTCGGCGCGGGCACGACCACGCAGGAGCTGGCCCGCCGGCTCGCGCGCGTGCCCGGCCTGACCGTCGTCACCAACTCACTCCTGGTGGCGCAGGCCCTGGCGCACGCCAACCGCGTCGAGGTGGTGATGACCGGGGGCACCCTGCGCGGCTCCAACTACGCCCTCGTGGGGTCCGGTGCCGAGCAGTCCCTCCACGGGCTGCGTGTCTCGCGCGCCTTCCTCTCGGGCAGCGGGCTCACCGCCGAACGGGGCCTGTCGACCTCCAACATGCTGTCGGCCAGCGTCGACCGTGCCCTTGTGCAGGCCGCGGCGGAGGTCGTCGTGCTCGCCGACCACACCAAGCTCGGCACCGACACGATGTTCCAGACGGTGCCCACGGATGTGATCACCCGTCTGGTCACGGACGAGCCGCCCGCGCACGACGACCGCGCGGCCACGGAGCTGCAGGCCCTGGCCGACCAGGGAGTGCAGATCGCGGTGGCAGGCTCGTCACAGGGGGCCGACGCCGTTCCGGCGGCTCGGCAACCCCGCCCGCTGCCCGGTCCGCGCCGCGGCCAGCACCAGCTCCCGGGCGCCGGCCCGGGTGCGGCCTTCCGCGGCGCGAGCGCCCTCGGCGGCGAGCAGGCGGCGGCCGGGGCCGGGGATCGGGCCCGGGTGGCGGATCTCCGGCGGCGGTAGCCGGATCGGCAGGTGGGGCGGCAGTCCCACGTCGGTGTCCCCTGTGTCCGTATGCGGTGCGGATACGGGTGAGACGCATACGCCAATGACTACCGAGTGACTAACGCTCGGCGGAGACCTGGGCGGGCTTCAGGCCTCGTAGGGTCAGATTCAGCAAGCGGTCCGCGAGTTGGGGATCGTCGGGGGTCTCCTCCGCCGCCAGGGCAATCGCGTTCGTCAGTTGGAGCAGGTCGGCGATCGACACGTCGCGGCGTACGTCGCCTGCCTCCTGGGCGCGTGCGAGCAAGGCGCTGCCGGCCTCGCGCAGGGGTCGGCTGCAGCGGGCGAGGGCCGAAGTCTCGTCGCGGGAGGCCGACATCAGCGCCCGCGACACTCCGCGGTACTCGCTGGCGTGAGTGATGACCGCACGGAGCCATGTCACGAGCGCGGAGCACGGCTGCGGATCGTCGAGCAGTGCGCGCGAGTGCGCCAGCAGGTCGGTGAGCGCGTCCTCGAAGACCGCGCTCACCAGAGTGTGCCGGTTGGGGAAGTGCCGGTACAGCGTGCCGATGCCGAGCTCCGCGCGGCGCGCGATGTCCTCCAGCGGTGCGTCGGTGCCGTGTTCGGCGAACACCGTCCTGGCCTCGGTCAGCAGGCGCTCGTAGTTGCGGCGCGCGTCCGCCCGGAGAGGGCGCGGGGGAGCCGTCGTCCCCGGCCCCTGAGGCCTCGCGCCCGCCATGGCATCCACCCGCCCTCTCTCGCTGCGTCGACCCGCCCCAACCAGCATGCCACCGGGCACTGTGCCCCAGGAAAACCGCCCCTGTTCGCTGCCGGGAAAAGGGCCGGGCCCGCCGAACGGTTCGCGTTCGGCGGGCCCGGAGGCGTACGGATGCCGGCGTACGGATTCCGGCGTATTCCGGCGTACTGATGCGGGACGTCAGTCCTTGATCTCGCAGATGACGGCGCCGGAGGTGATGGACGCGCCGACCTCGGCGGCCAGGCCCTTGATGGTGCCGGTGCGGTGGGCGTTGAGAGGCTGCTCCATCTTCATGGCCTCGAGGACGACGACCAGGTCGCCTTCCTTGACCTCCTGGCCCTCCTCGACCGCCACCTTCACGATCGTGCCCTGCATCGGCGACGCGAGCGTGTCACCGGAGGCGACCGGGCCGGACTTCTTCGCCGCGCGCCGCTTCGGCTTCGCGCCGGCCGCGAGGCCCGTACGGGCCAGGGACATGCCGAGCGAGGCGGGCAGGGAGACCTCGAGCCGCTTGCCGCCGACCTCGACGACGACGGTCTCGCGGCCCGACTCGTCCTCGGCGTCCGCGTCGGCGGGGGCCGCGAAGGGCTTGATCTCGTTGACGAACTCGGTCTCGATCCAGCGGGTGTGGATCGTGAACGGGTCGGTGGAGCCGGTCAGTTCGGGCGCGAACGCCGGGTCGGTGACCACCGCGCGGTGGAACGGGATGGCGGTGGCCATGCCCTCGACCTGGAACTCGGCCAGCGCGCGGGCGGCGCGCTGCAGCGCCTGCTGCCGGGTGGCGCCGGTGACGATCAGCTTGGCGAGGAGCGAGTCCCACGCCGGGCCGATGACCGAGCCGGACTCCACGCCCGCGTCCAGGCGGACACCGGGGCCGGTGGGCGGCGTGAAGGTGGTGACGGTGCCGGGCGCGGGCAGGAAGTTGCGGCCCGGGTCCTCGCCGTTGATGCGGAACTCGAACGAGTGACCGCGCACCGCCGGGTCGTCGTAGCCGAGCTTCTCGCCGTCGGCGATACGGAACTGCTCGCGGACCAGGTCGATTCCGGTGACCTCCTCGGTGACCGGGTGCTCGACCTGGAGGCGGGTGTTGACCTCCAGGAAGGAGATCGTGCCGTCGTTGCCGACGAGGAACTCGACGGTGCCGGCGCCGACGTAGCCGGCCTCCTTGAGGATGGCCTTGGAGGCGGAGTACAGCTGCCGGTTCTGGTCCTCGCTCAGGAACGGCGCGGGGGCCTCCTCGACGAGCTTCTGGTGGCGGCGCTGCAGGGAGCAGTCACGCGTGGAGACCACGACCACGTTGCCGTGCTGGTCGGCCAGGCACTGGGTCTCGACGTGGCGCGGCTTGTCCAGGTAGCGCTCGACGAAGCACTCGCCGCGGCCGAAGGCGGCCACCGCCTCGCGGACGGCCGAGTCGTACAGCTCGGGGACTTCCTCGAGGGTGCGGGCGACCTTCAGGCCGCGCCCGCCGCCGCCGAAGGCGGCCTTGATCGCGATGGGCAGGCCGTGCTCCTCGGCGAAGGCGACGACCTCGTCCGCCCCGGAGACCGGGTCGGGGGTGCCGGCGACCAGCGGGGCGCCGGCGCGCTGGGCGATGTGCCGGGCGGCGACCTTGTCACCCAGGTCGCGGATGGCCCCCGGCGGCGGGCCGATCCAGATCAGGCCCGCGTCCAGGACCGCCTGGGCGAACTCGGCGTTCTCGGAGAGGAAGCCGTAGCCCGGGTGGATCGCGTCCGCGCCGGAGTCCTTTGCTGCCTGCAGCACCTTGGCGATGTCCAGATAACTGGACGCCGGGGTGTCACCGCCCAGAGCGAACGCTTCATCGGCCGCACGGACATGTACCGCATCCCGGTCCGGATCCGCGTATACGGCCACACTCGCGATCCCCGCATCCCGGCACGCCCGGGCAACGCGGACAGCGATTTCGCCACGGTTGGCGATGAGCACCTTGCGCACGATGGCTCCCTCCTTGAAACAAGCCGAGTTTAGGGACTGCCGACACGGCCTTTCGACCCGTCCCCAATGGTGAGCTTGCCCACACGGAGCGTGATCCGAGGCGCGCCCAACCCGCGAAACCCCATGTCGCACCGCGGTACGCAGGACTCCTGCACGGCACCCTAGCCCTCCTGTGTGGTCAAGGTCTCTGTGAGAGCGTGCCGCGGCGCATCGCGATTCTTTGTGGAGTCCCTACGAATGGCCCAATGAATCTTTGCTCCTTGATGGGCTCTTGTCCCGGGCTTTACCCGTTAGTAGCGTTGGCGACCCATTGGCGTACTAGCGGTAACAGCGTCTGGAAGAGGGGTGGGGCGCCGTGGCGCGCAGAACGGTGGCTTGGGTTGCCTCGATCGTGCTCTTCGTGGAGGCGGGCGGTGTCGCGCTGCTGAACTGGTTCCTCGGCCACGTCGTCGACCGCCAGGACATGTCGCTGGCCGGACTCGACCCGCATGCGATGTCGGTGTCCGCCTGGATCGCGGGCGGCGTCTTCGGTCTCTATCTGGCCCTCTGCGGCCTGGCGGCGCTGCTCCCCGCCCTGCGGGGCCGCGCCCCCGCCGGATTCGGTCGTGTCCTGCTGATCAGCGCCGCGGTCGTGCACGCGGTGCTGGGCGCCTTCGTCGTGGGTCTCGTCGGGTGGGGCGCCTTCGCCTTCATGATGCTGGTGCTCGGCCTGATCGTGCTGACCCTTATGGCATACGACGGTCAGGCCGGGGACGGCGCCCGTCCCGCGGCACCGGCGGGTCCGCGGTCGTCGCAGGATGCGGCGCCGGGCGGTGGTGGCGTGTCGCCGGAGAGCGGCGCGCCCGGGGGCGGCGCGTTGCGGAACGGCCCGTCCGGGAGTGCTGCGCCGCAGCCTGCGTGAGCGGCCTGAAGGACTGGGCTAAGCGGCCCCGGGGACCGCTCAGTCGGCCCACAGATCCGTGATGGCGACGCCCAGTTCGGCCAGCAGGCGGCGCAGCAGCGGCAGGGAGAGGCCGATGACGTTGCCGTGGTCGCCGTCGATGCCCTCGATGAACGGCGCAGAGCGGCCGTCGAGAGTGAAGGCGCCGGCGACGTACAGCGGTTCGCCGGAGGCGACGTATGCGGCGATCTCGTCGTCGCTGGGGTCGCCGAAGCGGACCACCGTGGAGGCGGTCGCCGAGGCGTAGCGGCCGGTCTTCGTGTCGTACACGCAGTGGCCGGTCTGGAGCGTGCCCGCGCGGCCGCGCATCGACTTCCAGCGGGCCGTGGCCTCCTCCGCGTCGGCGGGCTTGCCGAGGGCCTCGCCGTCGAGCTCGAGCACCGAGTCGCAGCCGATGACCAGGGCGCCGCTCATGATCACGTCCGGTCGTGCCGCGACGACGGACGCCTTCGCCTCCGCGAGCGCGAGCGCCAGCTCGGCCGGGGTAGGTGCGGACACGGCGTCCTCGTCGACCCCGCTGACGATGACCTCGGGGCTGAGCCCCGCCTGCCGCAGCAGTCCGAGCCGGGCGGGGGACGCGGAGGCGAGCACGAGACGGCGACGCTGATCACTCATGCGGCAAGGGTAGCGAGCGGCTGCGGGGTCGTTGCCGGGTCCCAGGCATACGAGGCGCTCCGGCGACACGCGGCTGTCAGAGGCCGATCACGACCATGGACAGCACCATCGCCACCGCCAGCAGGAAACCCGCGCGCCGCAGCATCTGCTGCATGTCGCGGAGTTCCTCCGGCGGCTCGTTCTCGGGATCGGACCACAGCATGAAGCCGATCCTCCGCCGACGGTGGTCCTGGGCGCCTGAGTACGCGTACTCAACTTGGCGGAGGCCGGCAGCGGGAGCCGCGCCGCAACGGTTGCGGCGCGGCACGGCTCTACGCGGGCCAGTACGTGCGGCCCCACGACTTCGGGCCCGGCGCGGGCAGGCGGCTGTGCGCAACCCGGGCCGGATCGGCCCAGGCGTCCGGTGCGGGGGGCGCGCCGGCCGGCCCGCCGCCCGCGGCCGCGGCGCGCGCCCGGACCACCGCCAGTGCGGCGGCCAGCTCCTCCGGGGTCGGATTGCCCCGTACGACCTTGATCATGACCGCTCCACAGGTTCTCAGGGCTTACAGGTTCTCAGGGCTTACAGGGGGATGTTGCCGTGCTTCTTCGGAGGCAGGTTTTCCCGCTTCGTACGAAGCTGACGCAGGCCGCGCACGATGTGCCGCCGGGTGTCGGACGGCATGATCACCGCGTCGATGTAGCCGCGCTCGGCCGCGACGTACGGGTTGAGCAGCGTGTCCTCGTACTCCTGGATGAGCTGCCGGCGCACCGCCTCCTGCTCGGCCTCCGGCGCTGCCGCGATGGTGCGGCGGTGGAGGATGTTCACCGCGCCCTGCGCGCCCATGACGGCGATCTGCGCGGTCGGCCAGGCGAGGTTGAGGTCGGCGCCCAGGTGCTTGGATCCCATGACGTCGTAGGCGCCGCCGAATGCCTTGCGCGTGATCACCGTGATCAGCGGGACGGTCGCCTCCGCGTAGGCGTAGATCAGCTTGGCGCCGCGGCGGATGATGCCCTCGTGCTCCTGGCCGACGCCCGGCAGGAAGCCCGGCACGTCGACGAAGGTCAGCACAGGGACGTTGAAGGCGTCGCAGGTGCGGACGAAGCGGGCGGCCTTCTCGGAGGCGTCGATGTCCAGGCAGCCGGCGAACTGCATCGGCTGGTTGGCCACGATGCCCACCGGGTGGCCCTCGACCCGGCCGAAGCCGGTGAGGATGTTCGGCGCGAACAGGGCCTGGGTCTCGAAGAACTCGCCGTCGTCGAGCACGTGCTCGATGACCTCGTGCATGTCGTACGGCTGGTTGGCACTGTCCGGGACTATCGAGTCGAGCTCGCGGTCCTCGTCCGTCAGCGTCAGGTCCGCGTCCTCGGGGAAGGCCGGGGGCTCGGACAGGTTGTTGCTCGGCAGGTACGACAGCAGCTGCTTGATGTACTCGATGGCGTCCTTCTCGTCGCCCGCCATGTGGTGGGCCACGCCGGACGTCGTGTTGTGCGTGCGCGCGCCGCCCAGCTCCTCGAAGCCGACGTCCTCACCGGTGACGGTCTTGATGACGTCGGGTCCAGTGATGAACATGTGCGAGGTCTGGTCGACCATCACCGTGAAGTCGGTGATCGCGGGGGAGTAGACCGCGCCGCCCGCGCACGGGCCGACGATCAGGCTGATCTGCGGGATCACGCCGGAGGCGTGGGTGTTGCGGCGGAAGATCTCGCCGTACATGCCGAGGGCCATGACGCCCTCCTGGATGCGGGCGCCGCCGGAGTCGTTGATGCCGACGACGGGACAGCCCGTCTTCAGCGCGAAGTCCATCACCTTCATGATCTTCTGTCCGAAGACCTCGCCGAGGGCACCGCCGAAGACGGTGAAGTCCTGCGAGAAGACGGCGACCGGGCGTCCGTCGACCGTGCCGTAGCCGGTCACGACACCATCCCCGTACGGACGGTTCTGCTCGAGACCGAAGTCGGTGGAGCGGTGGCGGGCGAACTCGTCCAGCTCCACGAACGAGCCCTCGTCGAGGAGCAGCTCGATCCGCTCACGCGCCGTCAGCTTGCCCTTCGCGTGCTGCTTCTCGACCGCGCGCTCGGAGCCGGCATGCGTCGCCTCCTGGATACGGCGCTGCAGGTCCGCGAGCTTCCCCGCGGTCGTGTGGATGTCAGTCTCCTGTGGCTCCTGCGCCACCTGCGACTCTGCCGACTCGGACATCGGGATGTGGCTCCCTGCCTGCTCAGAGGGGACGTGTGAGGGCTGGCTACTGCCTCGTAGCGTATCGGCGCGGCTACCGTTCAGCAGTGCGGTGTTTCCCACACCTAGTGTGGCTTGCATGACGCCGTCAGATGCTCCAGACAACCGCCGGTCCGATGGCTCGGAGAGCCGCCGGTCCGACTCCGCGGACAGCCGCGGGTCCGATCCTGCCGACAGCCGCTGGTCCGACCTCGACCGGCCGCCCCTCAACGCCGCCGCCCTGCGCCGCGCTCTGCTGCGGCCCGGCGGGTTGTGGACCTCCCTCGAGGTGGTGGCCTCGACCGGATCCACCAACACGGACCTGGCGGGGCGCGCCGACGCCCTGGAGGAGGGCGCGATCCTCGTCGCCGAGGAGCAGAGCGCGGGGCGCGGCCGGCTCGACCGCCAGTGGACGGCGCCCCCGCGCTCGGGGCTCTTCTTCTCCGTACTCCTCAAGCCCGCGGGGGTCCCCGTGGAGCGGTGGGGCTGGCTGCCACTGCTCGCAGGAGTGGCCACTGCGGCCGCTGTGGCCCGCGCCGCCGGTGTCGACACGGCACTCAAGTGGCCCAACGACCTGCTCGTGACCGTGGGCGGCGAGGAACGCAAGGCCGGTGGGATCCTCGCGGAGCGGGCCGGCAGGGACGGGATCGTCATCGGCCTCGGCATCAATGTGACGCTGCGCGCCGGGGAACTCCCTGTCCCGGCCGCCGGCTCGCTGGCGCTCGCGGGAGCCGCATCCACCGACCGCGACACGCTGCTGCGCGCGGTGCTGCGGTCGCTCGAGGGGTGGTACACCGACTGGCGCGCGGCGGGCGGCGACCCGGCCGCGTGCCGGCTGCAGGAGACGTACGCGGCCGGGTGCGCGACGCTCGGCCGGAGGGTACGCGCCGAGCTGCCGGGCGACCGGACGATCAGCGGTGAGGCGGTCGCGATCGACGGCGACGGCCGCCTCGTCCTGGCGACGGCGGACGGGGTGCAGGAGCCGGTGGGGGCGGGCGACATCGTGCATCTGCGGCCGGCGCAGCCGTAGGGATCGGCGCCTCTGCGACCGGCGCCGCCGGTTCTCCGGGCCGCATTCGCCGACGAAACCGCGCCGCAGCGCCGCGTGCGCGTTTCGGGCCGCGCTGACGCAGCCGTACCGCGCGGTCGAGCGGCGCCGCGCTGTGGGGTCGGGAAGGAGCGGGGACCCGGAAGTGCGGGAACACTCTTGAGTGAGCTGCGGCACACCTGCCGTACTGTGTCTTCAGTGTCTTCCCGGGGACCGTGACATCGGCGGCTCGACCGCGCGGCCCCGGGCCCCGGCCGGAAAGGCAGGTCGGACGATGCGCCCGGTACGCCCCCGTGAGGTAGATCTCAGTAAAGTTGGGGCCGGTCGTATTGACCGCGGCAGATCGGAAGGGCAGCAGGCGTGAGCGTCGACGACACGGGCTCGGGCGCGGGCGCACACCCCGCCCCCGACGGCGAGCCCGGCCGTATCGCCGGGGGCGCCGCCGCGGACCGGGCCGCGGACCCTTCGGCAGGGCCGGACGGGGAGCGCTGGCCCCTGGACCCGGGGATCGCACGGGGCGCGGGCTCCAGGAGCGTTCCGGATACGGACCGGGGCGGTGAGGGGACCGAGCGTGCTCCCGGCGCAGACCGGGAGGACGGTTCCGATCGCGAACCCGGCCGACCCGGCCCCGCGTCCACGCCGCCGGATGTCTCTGTCGGGCTCCCGGAGCACGGATCCGACCGCGTCCCGGAACGCGGAGCAGACCGGATCGACGGGCGGAGCGGGGCAGCCGGCCGAGTTGAGCGCGGTGAAGACCCGCTCGCCCTCCGGCTCGAGGGGCTCATCCTCGGGGCCGAGCGCCGTTACACGCCCTTCCAGGCGGCGCGCAGCGCAGGCGTGTCCGTGGAGCTGGCCACCCGCTTCTGGCGCGCGATGGGCTTCGCCGACATAGGCCAGGCCAAGGCGCTGACGGAGGCGGACGTACTGGCGCTGCGGCGGCTCGCAGGTCTCGTCGAGGCGGGCCTGCTGAGCGAGGCCATGGCGATCCAGGTGGCCCGCTCGACCGGCCAGACCACCGCCCGGCTGGCCGACTGGCAGATCGACTCGTTCCTCGCGGGCCTGACGGAGCCGCCGGAGCCGGGGATGACGCGCACCGAGGTCACGTATCCCCTGATGGAGCTGCTCCTGCCCGAGCTGGAGGAGTTCATCGTCTACGTCTGGCGGCGGCAGCTCGCGGCCGCCACCGGGCGGGTGGTGCAGGTCGCGGACGACGAGGAGATGGTCGACCGCCGGCTCGCCGTCGGCTTCGCCGACCTGGTCGGCTTCACGCGGCTGACGCGACGCCTTGAGGAAGAGGAGCTCGGGGAGCTGGTCGAGGCCTTCGAGACGACGGCCGCCGACCTGGTGGCCGCCCGCGGCGGACGGCTGATCAAGACGCTGGGTGACGAGGTCCTCTACTCCTCCGACGACGCCGGGACGGCAGCCGAGATCGGGCTCCGCCTCATCGAGACGATGGCCAACGACGAGACGATGCCGGAACTGCGCGTCGGTATCGCCTTCGGCACGGTGACGACGCGGATGGGCGACGTGTTCGGTACGACGGTGAACCTGGCGAGCCGGCTCACCTCGATAGCGCCCCGGGACGCCGTACTCGTCGACGGCGCCTTCGCCGAGGAGCTCACCCGGACCGGGGAGGCCCCCGCGTCCGAGGCGGAGGCGGCGGAGGCCGCGGCCGCCGCGGAGAAGGAGGGCGAGGAGCCTCCCACGTACCGCTTCGCGCTCCAGCCGATGTGGCAGCGGCCCGTGCGCGGCCTGGGCGTGGTGGAGCCCTGGCTGCTGACGCGACGGGACTGAGGCGCGTCCGGGACTACTCCCCGGGCCACACCGGTGCCCGCTTCTCGTTGAACGCCGCCACCCCCTCCGCCCGGTCCCCCGAAAAGGCGACCGCGCGCCAGGCGGCGTCCTCGATCTCGAGGCCGGCGCGCAGGTCGAGTCCATGTCCCAGGCGCAGCGCCCGTTTGGCCGCACGCAGCCCGACGGGTGAGTTCGCCGCGATACGTGCGCCGAGTGCCAGCGCCTCCGCCCGGTCCTGGCCCTCCTCCACCAGCAGGTCGACGAGGCCCAACTCCCGCGCCTCAGCGGCCTCGACCCGCCGCGCCGAGAAGATCAGCTCCGCGGCCCGGGCCGCCCCCACACGCCGCGGCAGCAGCTGCGTCCCGCCACCACCCGGAATGACCCCCACGGATACCTCGGGCAGCCCCACGACCGCCGTACGGTCGGCCACGATCAGGTCGCAGGCGAGGGCGAGCTCGAACCCGCCGCCCAGCGCGAAGCCGTGCAGCGCGGCGACGGTCGGCATGGGCAAGTCCAGTACGCCGGTGTAGGCACCCCGGGCGACGGGGCGCTGGCGCACCAACTCGGCGTCGGAGAGCGAGTTCCGCTCCTTGAGGTCCGCGCCGACGCAGAACGCCCGCTCGTGCGTCGACGTCACGACGACCACGCGCGCGTCGCGGTCCGCGGCGAGGGCGTCGCAGGCGGCGCCGATGGACCGCGCCATCTCCGTCGACACGGCGTTCATGGCCTTGGGCCGGTCGAGGACGAGCTCGGCGACGTACTCGTGCCGCCGCACCACGACGAACTCCCCGTACCGCTGCTCACCCATGATCCGTCCACACCCCTCAGGACCGCGAAGGTTAACGACCGTTAGCGTCGGCCGCGTACGCATCATGCCAGTCCGGCGCCGCCGGGGCCAGGTCGCACGGCGATGCCTCCGGGAGGAGCCGAGAGGGGCTTGGACCCCCCTGTTCGGCGCACCATTCGCCGCATCGTCGCCGTATCAATGTCTCAAAGCGTGGCAAAACTCCCTAGCCTGGAGTGATGGGCGAGGACGTGCGGTTGCGTGCCGTGGTGGCGCTGGCGCAGGCGATGGCGGCGGCACAGACGCCGCGGGAGTCCTGGAAGGCCGCCGCGGAGGGCGCCTGCCGCGCACTGTCGGGGAGCTTCGCCGCGCTGTCCGTGTGGGAGCGGGAACGCGGCCGGCTCCGTGTACTGGTGAACGCGGGTGAGCGGGCGCCGGGCGAGGCGGAGTTCCCCGAGTGCGAGGCGTACCCCGTACACGAGTTCCCCGAGATCACGGAGTTCCTGCACGAGCGGTGGGTCGGCGGCGGCGAACCCAACGCCTGGGTGGAGACCGCGGAGGGCCCGGCCGCGCGCTCCGCCGGGGACGCCGGCTACTGCCATCAGAGGGTGGCCGCGCTCCGCCGCCGCGGCCGCGGCTGCTGCGTCGTCGCGCCGATCGTGCTGCACGGCAGGGCCTGGGGCGAGTTGTATGTCGCCCGTCCGGTCGGGGGACCGGTCTTCGACCGGGACGACGCGGACTTCGCGACCGTCCTGGCGGCGGTCGTCGCGGCCGGTATCGACCAGACCGAGCGCCTCGAGGAGGCGCGGCGCCTGGCCTTCACGGACGCGCTCACCGGCCTCGCCAACCGGCGCGCCGTCGACGTACGCCTGGACGAGGCCCTGGAGCGCCACCGGACCGAAGACACCGTGGTCAGCCTCGTCGTCTGCGATCTGAACGGGCTGAAGCGGGTCAACGACACCCACGGCCACGCGGTCGGCGACCGGCTGCTCGAGCGGTTCGGCTCGGTGCTGTCGCTGTGCGGCGCGATGCTGCCGGGCGCGCTCGCCGCGCGGCTCGGCGGGGACGAGTTCTGCCTGCTCGCGGTGGGTCCGCCGGTGGACGAGGTGGTACGCGTGGCCGATGAACTGTGCAAACGCGCCGGTGAGTTGGAGCTCGGCGAGGGGGTCGCGTGCGGGGTGGCATCGACCGGGGAGCCCATCGGTCCTGTGCGCTCGGGGCGCCGGCTGTTCCGGCTCGCGGACGCCGCGCAGTACCGGGCGAAGGCCGCGCGGGCGGTGAGCCCGGTGGTGGCGGGGCGTGAAGGGGCCGACGATCCGGTGGTACGCCTGGTCGACGCGCCGCCGCCGCCGACGCTTCCGGCGGGGGAGCGGCGGAGGTTCCGGGGGCGGGAGGGGGCGTAGTCGCGGGGTGGCTCTGCGGCGTAAGGGTGGCCCTGCGGGCGTCACGCGTGCTCCTGCGGCCGTAAGGCGTGCTCCTGCGGGCGTGAAGACGTGCTCCTGCGGGCGTGAGAGGTAAGGGGCGAAGCCGCGCCCCACTCGTGACATCTTGAGATTCACTGCGTACGCTCCTGAATATGGATATGCACACTGTGGTGGTGGGGACCGCCGGGCTCACCGCGGCCGACGTCGTCGCCGTGGCCCGGGGGAACGCCAGGGTCGAGTTGTCGGAGGAGGCGCTGGGCGCCCTGGCAGCGGCGCGAGAGATCGTGGACGCGCTGGCCGCGAAGCCGGAGCCGGTGTACGGGGTGTCGACCGGGTTCGGCGCCCTCGCCACCCGGCACATCGGCCACGACCTGCGGACCCAGCTGCAGCGCAACATCGTCCGCTCGCACGCCGCCGGGATGGGCCCGCGCGTGGAGCGCGAGGTCGTCCGGGCGCTGATGTTGCTGCGCCTGAAGACGGTGTGCTCCGGCCACACGGGCGTACGGCCGGAGGTTGCGCAGACCATGGCGGACGTCCTGAACGCCGGGATCACTCCGGTCGTCCACGAGTACGGCTCCCTCGGCTGCTCCGGGGACCTGGCCCCCCTCTCGCACTGTGCGCTGACGCTGATGGGCGAGGGCGAGGCGGAGGGCCCGACGGGGACGGTCAGGCCCGCCGGCGAGCTCCTCGCCGAGCACGGCATCACCCCCGTCGAGCTGCACGAGAAAGAAGGCCTGGCCCTCCTCAACGGCACCGACGGCATGCTCGGCATGCTGATCATGGCGCTCGCCGACCTCGAAGCGCTCTACAAGTCCGCGGACGTCACGGCCGCCCTGTCGCTCGAGGCGCTCCTGGGCACGGACAAGGTCCTCGCCCCCGAACTGCACGCGATCCGCCCGCACCCGGGACAGGCCGCGTCGGCCGCCAACATGCTCGCGGTCCTGAAGGGTTCGGGCCTGACGGGCCACCACCAGGACGACGCGCCGCGCGTCCAGGACGCGTACTCCGTGCGCTGCGCCCCCCAGGTCGCGGGCGCCGGACGCGACACGATCGCGCACGCGCGCGTGGTGGCCGAACGCGAGCTGGCGTCCGCCGTCGACAACCCGGTGGTCCTGCCCGACGGCCGCGTCGAGTCGAACGGCAACTTCCACGGTGCCCCGGTCGCGTACGTCCTCGACTTCCTCGCCATCGCGGCCGCGGACCTCGGCTCGATCGCCGAGCGCCGCACCGACCGCCTGCTGGACAAGAACCGCTCGCACGGACTGCCGCCGTTCCTCGCGGACGACCCGGGCGTCGACTCGGGCCTCATGATCGCCCAGTACACGCAGGCGGCTCTGGTCAGCGAGTTGAAGCGGCTGGCGGTCCCTGCGTCCGCCGACTCCATCCCGTCCTCCGCGATGCAGGAGGACCACGTCTCGATGGGCTGGTCGGCCGCCCGCAAGCTCCGTACGGCCGTCGACAACCTCACCCGCATCGTCGCGGTCGAGTTCTACGCCGCCGCGCGCGCGATCGAACTCCGCGAGGGCGAGGGCCTCACCCCGGCCCCGGCGTCCCGCGCCGCGATCAACGCGGCCCGCGCGGCGGGCGTCGGGGGCCCTGGCCCGGACCGCTTCCTCGCCCCCGACCTGGCGGCCGCGGACGCGTTCGTGCGCGGTGGCCACCTGGTCGCGGCGGTGGAGCCGGTGACGGGCCCCCTGGCGTGAGCACCGCCTTGTGACGCATGGAGAGGGGCCGCCGTTCACGACGGCGGCCCCTCTCCATGAGGTCGACAGGAGCTCAACGCGCAGGAAAGAGGCGCTAGTAGGCCTCCAGCCGCCCCCGCCGTACCGAGTACGCCACGAACCCGGCCCCGAGGCCCAGGAACAGCGTGCCGCCGATGACGTACGGCGTCGTGTTGACGCTGCCCGTGTCGGCCAGGCGTGCGCCGTCGTCGGCCTCTTCGGGGGCCGTCGTGTCGACCGAGGTGCCGGATGAGCCGATGGACCCGGCTCTCTCTCCCGTGATCGTCGACGTCGATGTCTCGCGCTGCTCCACGGCCGCCGTCTTGTCGGCCGTCGCCTTCGCGGACGGGACGAACCACAGGGCACCCAGAAGGGTTCCTGCGGCGGTGGCGGTGAGCAGCGATCGGCGTGCGGCGGACACGGTATCGATCCCCCTTGTGGCGCTGGCGATTTGGCCGTGTGCGGCGATGTTAGTGAAAGGGGCGGGTCACAGGAAAGTCACGGGGGAGTTGAGCGGTGCCGGGGTCGTACGATCCGGGCTATGAGCACCCCTGAGACATCCCGCTATGTGCGGCTCCGAGTGGAACTGGTCCTCGAGATCGAGGACTCCGGTGCGGTCACCGGCGCCGCACTCCAGCGCATCGCCGAGGACGACGACATGCCGGCGGACGAGCGGGCCCACGCCGAGTTCGCCGTCCAGGAGGACGCCGCAGAGGCCCTCGCGTATCTCGTGGACCCGTTCGACCTGGTCAGTGAGGTGCCCGGAGTGGATCTCGCACAGGCCTCGTGGAGCAGCGAGCACGTCGACTACGACCCGGAATCACCGGACTGGGACCTCGGTGAGGAGGACGACGAGGACGACAAGGACGACGAGGGTGAGTACTACGAGGACGACGAGGACGCCCCTAGCGTGCGCTGATCGTTCCGGTGAGTGACCGGTGAGCGGACACGTGAGTGACCGGTGAGCGGACACCTGAGTGACCGGTGAGTGAACAGTGGAAGACCGGAGGGCGGCCGGCAGAAGAGCAGCAGAAACGCGGGAAAGGTGGCGCAGCCCACACCCCGGACGGCAACCGCCGTCCGGGGTTTCTTCGTCTCCCAGGGCGCTGCTACAACAGCAGTGACAATCGCAACAACCGCAGCAATCCACCCGACCGGATCGTCACGACTGCACTGTCGGCAGCCCAGGCATCGTCAGTCCCGGAAGGTCCCACAGCGGAGTGGCGTATCCCACACCTTCGCCGGTCGCGGAACGGCACGAACCGGACAGTACGTTGTGAAGGTCTGCGGATAATTTCCTGAGTTCGGGGATTCGGCAACGATGGAGAAGCGTGTGATGACGGATGGTAGGCGGCGCAGGGGTCTCACGACCGTGGCCGCCGTGCTCGGCGGTGTGCTGACGCTCTCGGCGTGCAGCGGCAGTGACAGCAGCGCCGCTGACGACAGCAGCACGCCCGGCGGCAGCAGCAGCTCGCAGGCCAAGGTCGACGAGGCAGCCGCGAAGAAGACCTCCGAGGCCCAGATCAAGATCACGCCCAAGGACGGTTCCGACAACGCCTCCATCAACAACGGCACCGCGGTCACGGTGAGCAAGGGCACGCTCACCAACGTGACCATGACGAGCGCCAACGGCACTGCCGTCGCGGGCCAGATATCCGCGGACAAGAAGAGCTGGAAGCCCACCACCCAGCTGGCGCGGGCCACGACGTACAAGATCGCGGCCGCCGCCAAGGACGCAGACGGGCGCGCCGCGCACGAGAACGCGTCGTTCACCACCGTCTCGGCCGCCAACAGCTTCATCGGCTACTTCACGCCCGACGCGGGCTCCACCGTCGGCGTCGGCATGCCGGTGTCGATCAACTTCGACAAGGCGATCGCCAACAAGGCCGCCGTCCAGAAGGGCATCACGGTCAGCTCCAGCAGCGGCCAGGAGGTCGTCGGCCACTGGTTCAGCCCCAACCGCCTGGACTTCCGCCCCGAGAGCTACTGGCAGGCCGGCTCCACCGTGACCCTCAAGCTGAACCTCGACGGCGTCGAGGGTGCCGGCGGTGTCTACGGCGTCCAGCAGAAGACGGTCACCTTCAAGATCGGCCGCAACCAGGTCTCCGTCGTCGACGCCGAGTCCAAGACCATGAAGGTCACCCGGGACGGCAAGACGATCAAGACCATCCCGATCTCGGCCGGTTCGCCCGAGAACAAGACGTACGAAGGCCAGATGGTGATCTCCGAGAAGTTCAAGGAGACCCGGATGAACGGCGCGACCGTCGGCTTCAAGGACGACGACGGCAAGGGCGAGTACGACATCAAGGACGTGCCGCACGCCATGCGTCTGTCGACGTCCGGCACGTTCATCCACGGCAACTACTGGGGCGCCAAGTCCATCTTCGGCAGCGTCAACACCAGCCACGGCTGCGTCGGCCTGCAGGACGCCAAGGGCGCGAACGACCCGAACATGCCGGGTGCCTGGTTCTACAACAACTCGATCGTCGGTGACGTCGTGGTCGTCCAGAACACCGGCGACGACACCATCGCCCCGGACAACGGCCTCAACGGCTGGAACATGAGCTGGGCCCAGTGGAAGGCCGGCTCCGCGGTCTGATCCCAAGCCGTTCCGGCCCCTCTGCTCCACGCACGCCGATGGCCCGCACCCCCGCCGGGGGCGCGGGCCATCGGCGTTCCCAGAAGTCTCAGCGCCCTCATATCCGTTCTCATGCTTCTCTTATCGCGGCCTTATCCGGTCATCACGGTGTGTCCATAGCTTTCGCGGCATGTTCTTCACCTACCTGAGGCGCGAACTGCGCCGCCGCAGAAAGGCGGCGCTCGTCGTCGCCTCCGGGCTCGCGCTGGGCATCGCACTTGTCATCGTGGTCAGCTCCGTGTCGTCCGGTATGAAGCAGGCGCAGGGCAAGGTCCTCGAGTCGCTGTACGGCCTCGGGACCGACATGACCGTCACGAAGGCCGCCACACCGCCGGAGGAGGGCGACGGGGACGAGCGCCCGCGCTTCCGGTTCGACGCCCAGGACGGCGACTCCGACGAGGAGCAGAGCACCGACCGCGTCATGGTCCAGGGCTTCCAGACCCTGGCGTCGAGCACCGTCACCGAGGTCGGCAAGCAGGACGGGGTCTCCGAAGCGGTCGGCGGACTGAGCCTCAACGTCGTGAAGGTCGACGGCCAGTTCACGCGCGGCGAGTTCCAACAGGACCAGAACAGCGGCGGCAGCGAGCAGCAGGGCGGCCCGGGCGGGGGCACCGGCCAGCCGCAGGGCCGAGTCCAGGGCGGTGGCGCCGACTTCGAGGTCAACAGCTACACCGTCTACGGCACCGATGTCACCAACCTCGATCTCGGCCCGCTGACCTCCTCCAAGATCACCAAGGGTCGTACGTTCAAGAGCACCGAGACCGACGCCAAGGTCGCGGTCGCCGACAGCTCGTACGCCAAGGAGAAGGAACTCGCCCTCGGCGACACCGTCACGATCTCCGGAACCAAGTTCGAGATCGTCGGCATCGCGACGCCGGACAGCGGTGACGCGGCGGCCAACCTCTACATCCCGCTCAAGCAGGCGCAGACCCTGGCCGACTCCAAGGACAAGGTCACCACGGTCTACGTCAAGGCGACCGACTCGCAGCAGATCGACGCCGTCAAGAGCGCCATCCAGAAGAACATCTCCGGTACGACTGTGACCACCTCGGCCGACCTCGCCGACACCGTCTCCGGTTCGCTGTCCACCGCCTCCAACCTCGCCTCGAACGTGGGCAAGTGGCTGTCCATCGCGGTGCTCGTGGCCGCGTTCCTGGTCGCAGGACTGCTCACCATGTCGGCGGTCTCCCGCCGCGTACGCGAGTTCGGCACGCTCAAGGCGCTGGGCTGGAAGTCCGGGCGCGTCACCCGCCAGGTCGTCGGCGAGGCCGTCGTCAACGGGCTCCTCGGCGGTGTCCTCGGTATCGCACTGGGCCTCGCGGGCGCGTACGCCGTCACCGCGGTCAGCCCCACCCTCCAGGCCCAGCTCGGCTCCACCGGCGGCGGTGGCGCCATGGGCGGCGGCCCCAGCGGCATGGGCGGCGGCATGGGCGGTCCCGGCCGGCAGACCGCGTCCAAGGCGCTCGAGGTCGCGCTCACCGCGCCCATCAGCCTCAGCACAGTCGGCCTCGCCGTCGGCCTCGCCGTCGCAGGCGGGCTCATCGCGGGTGCCTTCGGAGGCTGGCGCGCCTCCCGGCTGCGGCCCGCGGACGCATTGCGCCGCGTCGAGTAAGCCGTCGAGCAGGCCGAGCCGACGGCCCGAACAGGCCCGTACAGGCCCGACGGCCGACCACCCCGGGCGGCCCGCGCCCGAGGTGGCCGCATCCGCGTCCCAGCGCGTACCCCCTCACTTCTCGCAGGAGTTGCACCCACCATGTATGAGCTCAGAGGCGTCACCAAGCAGTACCGCCGGGGCAAGGAAACGGTCCATGCGCTCGCCGGCGTCGACCTGACGATCCCGGACGGCGACCGGCTCGTCATCCAGGGCCCGACCGGAGGCGGCAAGTCCACGCTCCTCCAGATGCTCGGCGGACTCGACCGGCCCACCTCGGGCAGCGTCGAGCTCGACGGCACCGACCTGGCCAAGCTGTCCGAGGCCAAGCTGACGAAGGTGCGGTCCGAGTCCATCGGCTTCGTCTTCCAGAGCTTCAACCTCATCCCGACGCTGAACGCCCAGGAGAACGTCGAGACGGCGCTCGTACCCCTCGGGGTCAAGGCCGCCGAGCGGCGCGAGCGGGCCGCCGAGGCGCTGAAGTCGGTGGGCCTCGGCGAACGCCTGACCCATCTGCCGTCCGAGATGTCCGGCGGCCAGCAGCAGCGCGTGGCCATCGCCCGGGCCCTGGTCAAGCAGCCCAAGGTGCTGCTCGCCGACGAACCCACCGGAAACCTCGACGAGTCCATGCGCGACGAGATCATGGACGTACTGGAGACCATGTGGAAGGAGCACGGGCTGACCTTCATCATGGTCACCCACGACTCCGCCATCGCGAAGAAGGCGCCGCGCGTGGCGACGATCCGCAAGGGAACGATCACGGTGACCGAAAGGGCATGAGGTCTCGACGGAGGTGTCGCCTCAACGGCGCCTCGATGGACCGAAGTCTGACGAAAATGGCTTGATCGCGGCCAACCAACCCTTGGCCAACCTTTCACATACGCATCACTGTTGAGCAGTAGTTCGCCCCCCGGCATACTCCGTATCCCGGGGGACGTGCGTGCATACGTGCGGGACTACCCCCGGCCGGATGAACCAGGTTCATCCGGCACTTTCATCTCCAGGGGGAGACTTGCGCAGACAAGTGAAAAGAGCGTGCGCAACCACCGTCGCCGCGGCAGCCGCCGTGGCGCTGGCGGCGGGCATGACCAACCCGGCGTCCGCGAACGGTGAGAACAGCAGCACGTCCCGTGCCGCGGGGGCGGAACTCGGGCCCAAGCACCGCATCACGCTGATCACCGGTGACCGCGTCCTCCTCGACGCGAAGGGCCGCGTCGCCGGGCTCGAACGGGCCAAGGGCCGCGAGCACATACCCGTACAGAAGAGGACGGCGAACGGGCACACGTACGTGGTGCCGTTCGACGCGCAGCGCCTGATCGCCGCCGGCAAGCTCGACCAGCGGCTGTTCGACGTCACCGAGCTGAACAAGGCCGCCAACCGCAAGGCCCAGAAGAAGGGCCTCAAGCTGATCGTCGGCTACAAGGGGGCCTCGGCGGCCGCCGCCAAGGCCGAGGTGCGCGACGCGGGCGACACCCAGGTCCGCAGGACCCTCAAGACGCTGAACGCCGACGCGGTCACCACGCCCAAGGACGACGCCTCGGAGCTGTGGGACGCGGTCACCCGCGAGCAGAGCAACGGCTCCGTCACCACCACCGCCGGTGTCGGCACCATCTGGCTGGACGGTGTCCGCAAGGCCAGCCTCGACAAGAGCGTCCCGCAGATCGGCGCGCCCAAGGCGTGGGCGGCCGGTTATGACGGCAAGGGCGTGAAGATCGCCGTACTGGACACCGGCATCGACGCGACCCACCCGGACCTCAAGGACCAGGTGATCGCCGAGAAGAACTTCTCCACCTCGGCCGACGCCCTGGACCGCTTCGGGCACGGCACGCACGTCGCGTCCATCGCGGCCGGTACGGGCGCCAAGGGCGGCGGGACGTACAAGGGCGTCGCCCCGGGTGCCAAGCTGCTCAACGGCAAGGTGCTCGGCGACGACTCCGGCATCCTCGCGGGCATGGAGTGGGCCGCCGAGCAGGGCGCGCAGGTCGTCAACCTCAGCCTGGGCGGCCCCGACACCCCCGCGATCGACCCGCTCGAGGCCGAGATCAACAAGCTGTCGGCCGAGAAGGGCATCCTGTTCGCCGTCGCGGCGGGCAACTCCGGCCCCAACTCGCTCGGTTCGCCGGGCAGCGCGGACGCCGCGCTCACCGTCGGCGCGGTCGACGACGGCGACGAACTGGCCGACTTCTCCAGCACCGGCCCGCGCGTGGGCGACGGCGCGATCAAGCCGGATGTCACCGCGCCGGGTGTCGACATCACCGCGGCCGCGGCGCCGGGCAGCGTCATCGACCAGGAGGTCGGCCAGAAGCCCGACGGCTACCTGACCATCTCCGGTACGTCGATGGCGACCCCGCACGTCGCCGGTGCCGCCGCGATCCTCAAGCAGCAGCACCCGGACTGGACGTACGCCGAGCTGAAGGGCGCGCTGGCCGCCTCCACGAAGGGCGGCAAGTACACGCCGTTCCAGCAGGGTTCGGGCCGTGTCCAGGTCGACAAGGCCATTACGCAGAGCGTCATCGCCGACCCGGTGTCGGTGAGTTTCGGCGCCCAGCAGTGGCCGCACACCGACGACACGCCGGTCACCAAGCAGGTCACCTACCGCAACCTCGGCACCAAGGACGTCACCCTCGACCTGACGGCGACGGCCACCAACCCCAAGGGCGCGGCGGCTCCGGCCGGTTTCTTCACGCTCGGCGCGAAGCAGGTCACGGTTCCCGCGGGCGGCAAGGCCTCGGTCGACCTGACGGTCAACAGCAAGCTGGGCGGCACCACCGACGGCACGTACTCCGCGTACGTCGTGGCGACCGGCGGCGGCCAGTCCGTACGCACGGCCGCGGCCGTGGAGCGCGAAGTCGAGTCGTACGACGTGACGCTCAGCCACATCGGCCGTGACGGGAAGCCCTCCGAGTGGTACTCCACCGACCTGACCGGCGTCTCCGGCAACGTCACGGAGACCTGGTTCTCGCCGTACGAGGCGGACGGCACGGTCACGGTCCGCGTCCCCAAGGGCGGCTACGTCCTGAACTCGGGGATCCTCGTCGACCCGGACGAGTACAAGGGCGCCGACTGGCTGGCCCAGCCGAAGCTGAGCGTCACCAAGGACACCACCATCACCCTCGACGCCCGGACCGCCAAGCCGGTGGACATCACCGTGCCGGACGCGGCCGCCGAGTCGGTATTCGCGTCGCCCGACTACACGGTCGAAACGGACGAGGGCAGCAACACGTTCGGCTGGTGGCTCGACTCGTACGCCAACTTCGGCACCCGGGGCCTCGGTCCGCAGATCACGGACGGCTCGCTGTACCAGCAGTGGGACGGGCACTGGACCAAGGGCGCCACCGCCGAGTACGACACCAAGGCCGGCGCCCGCGTGAAGCAGCTCGCCACGGGCTACACCAAGCACTACAAGAAGAGCGAACTGGCCACGGTGAAGGTCGGACTCGGCGCATCAGCGAAGGGCAAGGAGGGCGCGGTCACCGCGTGGGGCTACCTGCCCGACAGCTCCAGCGGCTCGGCGATCTCCTTCCCGCAGCAGCTGCCCAGCACACGGACGCTGTACCTGTCCACGGCGAACAAGGTCAAGTGGACCTTCGACGTCGAGCAGTACGGCGGCACGGACGAGGACGGCTGGCCGATCACGGAGGCGGGCTACACGCTCGGCACCCCGCAGACCTTCAAGGGGGGTACGACCTACACGAAGACCTTCAACACCGGCGTCTTCGGGCCGCGGCTGAGCGCGAGCTACGGGGTCTTCCGGGACGGCAACACCATCGCGGGCTACCTGCCGATGTACGCCGACGGCAAGAACCACGCGGGCTACTCGCAGTACCTCTCGGTGAAGACGACGCTGTACCGCAACGGCACCAAGATCGCCGAGACGGAGGACCCGCTGGACGGCTCCGGCGAGTTCAAGGTGCCGTCCGCGGACGCCGCGTACAAGCTGACCACGTCCATCAAGCGCAGCGTCAAGGTCGGCACGGCCTCGACCCGCGTCGACACCAGCTGGAGCTTCCGCTCCAAGAAGACCACCGACATGAAGCAGCTGCCGCTCTCCACGGCACGCTTCGGCCCGGCGCTCGGCCTGGACAGCACGGCTCCCGCCGGCAAGACCCAGTCCGTCCCGGTCACCGTTCAGGGCGCAGCCAAGGGCAGCAACCTGAAGTCGCTGTCGGTGTACGTGTCGTACGACTACGGCAAGACCTGGAAGAAGCTGTCCGTGAAGAACGGCAAGGTCTCCGTGAAGAACCCGGCGAAGGGCAAGGGCATCTCCTTCCACGCCAAGATCACGGACAAGAAGGGCAACAAGTCGACGGTGTCGATCTACAACGCGTACTACGGGAAGTAGTCCGTACGACGCTGAGCAGACCCTGAGTGAAAGGCCCGCCGGAGGTGTAGCCCCCGGCGGGCCTTTCCCGCGAGGAGCGTCAGGCTGCTGCCTGCGCGACCGTGACCACAACGGCAGCGGTGGGGAGTGCGTCGAGGTCGCCCACAACCTCCCTGGCCTCGTCCCCGTACGCGACTCCAAGGCGCCCGAAGGCCCCGCCCTCATCCTCACCGCTCAGGCGTGGGCCCCTTCGTCGCGGCGCTCAAGGGCGACGAACTGATCGCCTGAACAAGCGGCCGCTGCGCGGCAGTCGCTCAGAGGAATGTCACCTGCATGATGTAGAGGCGTTCGTGGCGGGGGACGATGAGGTAGTTGAAGAATCCGCCGGGGACGTGGGCGAACCCGCCCTTCGGCCCCTCTCCCTGGTAGCCGGTGCCGTCGAGATAGAAGGCGGCTGCGCGGACCAGCTCGTCCCGACCTCGGCCACGAATGCCGGTGGGGCTCCGCCGATCACGTACTGTTCGTCGGGGTCGTACTCCCACAGCCACGTCACGCCGACACCGCCCGCGCGGCTTCGTCCTCGACGGCGGCCAGTTCGTTCATAGCGCGCCGGAACGCGGGATCGTCCTTACCGGTGGTGCTGTGCACGGCGGCGAGGGCGGCGCGGTGACGGGTGGACAGGTCGGGTCGGCGCTCGATCTCCACCTGTGCGTGCCAGTGCGTGAGCCACGCCTGCAGGTGGCCGATCTTGCCGTCCTGGATTGCGGCGGCCAGCGC
Organism: Streptomyces himalayensis subsp. himalayensis; assembly: GCF_013778455.1. Taxonomy (GTDB): domain Bacteria; phylum Actinomycetota; class Actinomycetes; order Streptomycetales; family Streptomycetaceae; genus Streptomyces; species Streptomyces himalayensis. Next base: position 161,163 of record NZ_JACEHE010000016.1, read on the forward strand.
CTGTTCCTTGTGCTGCTCCATGTCGTCGAGCCGGTGAGGAGCGACCCGGGCAAGGGCGGTGCGGACCGCTTCAGGGGTTCGTTCGGGCAGGGGGATCAGCTCCTGCCCCCCCGTGGTCGGGCTGTGTGGTCACGTGCGTTCCTCCGGATTGGTCTCCGGGTGTCCACGGTACCGGCGGAGGCGCGTACGGATGGCACATCGACGTTGTGATCGAGTGGCTACATGGTGTGAGTCGTCGATTCGCTGATCGGGTTCGCTGAGCGCTGAGCGAACGGCTTGCCGGAAGTGCAGCTTCCGGCAGGCCCTGCGTGTTTCTGTGGGTGCATGACCGCAGAGACCGTCGAGTACATCCGTTACCGCATCCCGGAAGACCGGTCGGCGGAGTTCCTGTCCGCCTACACCCGCGCCGCGGCCCAGCTGGCGGCGGCCCCGCAGTGCGTCGACTACGAACTCGCGCACTGCGAGGAGGACTTCGAGCACTACATCCTGCGGATCACCTGGACCTCGACGAAGGACCACCTGGAGGCCTTCCGGGGATCGGAACTCTTCACGGACTTCTTCGCCGAGATCCGGCCGTACGTCGCGAACATCGAGGAAATGCGCCACTACACACCCACCGCGGTGCGCGGCACGGGCGCCTCCGTCCCGACCCTGTACGCCTGGGCGGGCGGAGCGCAGGCCTTCTCACGGCTCACCGAGGTCTTCTACGAGAAGGTGCTCGCCGACGACCTGCTCGCGCCCCTCTTCGAGGGCCTCGCCCCAGAGCACGCCGAGCATGTCGCGCTCTGGCTCGGCGAGGTCTTCGGCGGCCCGCCGGCCTACTCGGAACAGCAGGGCGGCCACGGCCACATGGTCGCCAAGCACTTGGGCAAGGGCATCACCGAACCGCAGCGCCGCCGCTGGGTGAACCTCGTCCAGGACGCGGCGGACGAGGCGGGGCTGCCCACGGACGCGGAGTTCCGCTCGGCGTTCCTGGCCTACATCGAGTGGGGCACCCGGCTCGCGGTGTACTTCTCAGGACCGGACGCGGTACCGCCGGGGGAGCAGCCGGTACCGAGGTGGACGTGGGGGGCGGCACCGCCGTACCGGCCGTGACCGGCCGGTGTCCGGCTCAGGCCGGGGCATCACCTCGTACAGATTCCCGGCGTCGTCGATGAAGAACAGGCCGCGTGGGCACAGCGGGTGGTCGACGCGAACGCCGAGGCCGTCGGCGCGCCTGGCTTCACCGATCCGCCTGCGTCAGCGGAAGCTGTGCTCGGACGACCACCGAGACTGCCACGGCCCGCTGCTGGTCCGCTGGGATCAGTTTCTTCATGAGCTGGATCACCTCGGTGCTGAAGAGGGGGTACAGCGCGCAGTCGTCAACACTCATGGGGTGGCGGTACGGCACGTGGACGTCCCGGAATCCAGCCCGCTCCAGCTTGTGTACGAAGTCGTCTTCGGACAGCGCCCCGGCCACGCAGCCGGCCCAGGCGGCGGGCTGGCTGAGGATCTGCGGCGGGAGGTCGTCCTGGCCGACCGTGAGGTCGGAGACGCAGAGCCTGCCACCAGGGCGCAGGACGCGTGCGCATTCGGCCATCACGCGGGCTTTGCGGGGGGAGAGGTTGATGACGCCGTTGGAGATGATCAGATCCACCGTGTCGTCCTGGAGCGGGATCGCTTCCATCTCGCCCTCCAGGGCCTCGACGTTCGTCAGCGCGGCATCGGCCGCGGCGTCGGCGGTGCGCTGGAGCATCTCGGCCAGGAAGTCGAGGGCGATGACGCGGCCGGTCGGGCCGGTGCGGCGGGCGGCGAGGATGGTGTCGATGCCGCCGCCGCAGCCGATGTCGAGGACGGTCTCACCGGGGTGGATGACGGCGAAGCGCAGGTGGTCGGCCACACCGAGGGCACGGTCGATGGCGCTCTGGGGAACCTGGGCCAGTTCCTCGGGGGTGTAGAGCTTGCGGGCCACGGCGGCCGTGGACGCCGGGACGTTGCGGTAGGCGTCGCGGACCAGCTGCTTGACCTCGGCGCTGTGCATCAGATCGCGGCTCATCAGCCCAGCTCCTCCAGGGTCTGGTTCAGGCGGCGCAGGACGTCTGTGGGAATGTCTCCACGGCCCGAGCCGAGCAGGAGCCTGCGGAGCTCCACGGCGAATTCGAGCTCACCGCAGCAGCGCCGGCACAGGGACAGGTGCTCTTCCACCGCCTCGCGGTCCGCCTCATCGACCATGGCGTCGAGGTACTCCCACAGCCTCCTCACCGCCTCGGAACAGGTGATCAACGCACATCCTCCTTCAGCAGTCCGTTCTCTTCCGCGTAGTCCCACATCTGCTTCTCGAAGAGCTTGCGTCCCCGGTGCAGGCGGGCGAGCACGGTCCCCAACGGCACCTGGAGAATCGCCGCCGTCTCCTTGGTCAGGAAGCCGTGCATGTAGACCAGGACGAGCGGAACCCGGTAGATCTCCGGGAGCCGCAGCAGCACGGCGTGCACGTCCTCGCGCCCGAATCCCTGGAGGAAGTCCAGGTGGAGGCTGTCCGAGTAGGGGAAGGGATCTTCGTAGGCGATCTTTCGGTAGAGGGAGAAGTCCTCCGCCTCCCCCCAGTCCACCGGGACCGGCTGCCTGGACCTGGCCCGACCGCGGTCGCGACAGCAGTTGACGAGGATGCTCCGCAGCCACGCGGCGCCCGCCGCCGGATCACGGACCTGGTCGAGCCGTTCGAACGCCTTCACCATGCAGTCCTGCACCGCGTCCTCGGCATCAGCACCGACCAGGGACCGGGCGATCGCGTACAGCCGGGGAAGCTCTGCCCGTACCAGTCGGCGGAAGTCTTCCCTCTGGTCGGCCCTGGTGACCTGCACGCCTGCCACACCACATAGACGATTCCTGAAGGTGATTTTATTGCATTTTGCCTCGTTGCAATAACTTCGGGTGCCTGCGCCGTCTTCATAGCCGAGAACACCGATCTCGGCCGGTCGACCAAGGAGGCATCCCATGGCCACCGATAGGGGCACCTCCCAGGCCCTTAAGGCACTGGGGGATCATCGAAGGAGCAGGGTCGGCACCGCCGGGCGGCCGGGCATGCTCCGCCTCGGATCCGCACTCATGGCGCTCGCCGGTCTGGCATTCGTCGGATACGCGGTGATCTTCTTCGTCCGCAACTTCACCGACGCGTTCCTGGAACTCGGCATCGGCCCGGGCGAGGTGGATGTCGGCCGATCCGACATCCAGGCGTTCAGCCCCGAGTTGTACGAGTACATCGCGCACCTGCACATCGCGGTGTCCGGTTTCATCGCGGCAGCCGGAGTGGCCACCGCGGCGCTTGCCTGGTTCGGAGTCCGTCGCGGCCTTCTGTGGGCCTACGTCACCGCGATCACCGTCCCCGTGCTCGGTCTGGCCGTCGCACTGCCCGCCCACTACCCGTACGACCTCGACACCCTCGGCCATCTCGGTCTCATCTACCTTGCCACTGCCGTTTTCGTCGTCGGGGCGCTGATCGCCCTGCCGCCTCTGCTGACGGCACGGAGGGAGCGGGACTGACGGCTTGCTCCCCCGCGACGGCAGCACCACCGGCCTGGGCGACACCTGCGCCCAGGCCGGCGCTGTGCGTCCTGCGGTCAGGCGGCTGCCGGCCGCCGTTGGGCTGGACCGGACAGTAGGGGCGCAGGGGCGTCGACGGGCGATGCTGTTGGTGCATCTCGCCGCGGCGGCCGGGCAATTCGGCGGCGGCCCGGCAATCGGGCTGTGAGTCCGCGCACGGCATGAAGTACGGCTTTCTGCCGGGACTCTCCGCCAGAAGCATCGGCGTCCGGATTCGCCGGCCGCGTCACGGGCAGCGCCCCGGGGCCGATCCTCAGGGCCCCGGTGTCCCCGCGCCCGCCCGCGTCGCGTCCGCCCCCCAACTCGCCAGCAGGCGGAGGGCCTCTGCGGAGGGAGACCCCGGCTCCGCGTGGTACACGACCACCGACTGCTCATGGTCGTCGGGAAGCTTCAACGTCTCGTAGGAAAGGGTCAGTTCCCCGACGAGCGGATGCCGCATCCGCTTCACCCCGTGGTTCTTCTCCTTCACGTCGTGCGCCGCCCACAGCCGCCGGAACTCCTCGCTCTTCACCGACAGCTCACCGACCAGCGCCGACACCAGCGGGTCGTCGGGATGGCAGCCCGCGTCCATGCGCAGATAGCCGACCATGTCGGCGGCCTTGGAGTCCCAGTCCACGAACAGGTCGCGGTAGGCGGGTGACAGGAACACCATCCGCGCCCAGTTCCGCTCCTGCGGCGGCAGCTCCGCCCAGTCGCCGAACAGCGCCGCGGCCATCCGGTTCCAGGCGAGGATCTCGGACCGCCGCCCCACCACGTACGCGGGCACGGAGTCCAGCGTGTCGATGAGCTGCCGCAGCGCGGTCCGCACCTGCTGCTGGCGCCCGGCCGCTGCCGCCTTCTTCCTGTGCTGCTTCGGCTTGGCGAGATGCGTCAGATGGGCGTGCTCGGCGTCGGTCAGGTGCAGGGCGCGCGCGATCGCGTCCAGGACCTCCGCCGACACGTTGCGGCCGTTGCCCTGCTCGAGCCGCGTGTAGTACGCGACGGACACCCCGGCGAGCTGGGCGAGCTCCTCACGGCGCAGCCCCGGCACCCGCCGGTGACGCCCGTAGTCCGGCAGCCCGACGTCCTCCGGCTTCAGCCGGGCCCGGCGGGTGCGCAGAAACTCGCTGAGCTCGGCGCGCCGGTCGAGAGGCTGCTCGACGGCCCGGCCGACTGTGCTCTCCTCGCCAGGCTGTATGTCCATGCCTTCCAGTATTCACGGTCGTACGCACAGGAACCTGACCCCGCCAGTAGTAGGACCACTGGTCGTAGGCAGAGCCGTGGTCTGGGTGACCTCGCGGCATTCGTGCAGGATTGCCGTTGTGCCCGGCCGAGAAGGCAGCCGGGCACGCCACACCCTCCGAGGAGACCCGGCATGACCACCGTTTCCGCATACGCCGCGCCTGCCGCCAAGGCCCCGCTGGAGCGCACCACCATCCAGCGACGCCCGGTCGGCGAGTTCGACGTCCTGATCGACATCAAGTTCGCCGGCATCTGCCACTCGGACATCCACCAGGCCCGCGAGGGCTGGGGCGAGGCGATCTTCCCGATGGTGCCCGGCCACGAGATCGCCGGCATCGTGACCGAGGTCGGCACGGGCGTCACCAAGTACGCCGTCGGCGACCGCGTGGGTGTCGGCTGCCTGGTCGACTCCTGCCGTGAGTGCGAGAACTGCAAGGCAGGTCTCGAACAGCACTGCACCGGCGGTGGCGTCGGCACCTACAACGCCATCGGCAGGGACGGCGAGCCCACCTACGGCGGCTACTCGGAGAAGGTCGTCGTCGACGAGAACTTCGTCGTCCGCATCCCCGACGGCCTGTCCCTGGACGTCGCCGCGCCCCTCCTCTGCGCCGGCATCACCACGTACTCGCCGCTCAAGCACTGGGGCGCGGGCCCGGGCAAGAAGGTCGCCGTCATCGGGCTGGGCGGCCTCGGCCACATGGGCGTCAAGATCGCGCACGCGCTGGGCGCCGAGGTGACCGTCCTCTCCCAGTCCCTCCGCAAGAAGGACGACGGGCTGAAGCTGGGCGCCGACCACTACCACGCCACCAGCGACCCGAAGACCTTCGAGGAACTGGCGGGCACCTTCGACCTGATCCTCTCCACGGTGTCGGCCCCGCTCGACTTCGGCGCCTACCTGAGCCTGGTGAAGACCGGCGGCGCCCTGGTGAACGTCGGCGCCCCCGAGGAGCCGATCTCGCTCAACCTCTTCTCGCTGATCGGCGGCAACAAGACGCTCGCCGGCTCCATGATCGGCGGAATCGCCGAGACCCAGGAGATGCTCGACTTCTGCGCGGAGCATGGCCTGGGTGCCGAGATCGAGCTGATCAGCGCCGACCAGATCAACGAGGCGTACGAGCGGGTGCTGGCCAGCGACGTGCGGTACCGCTTCGTGATCGACACGACGACGATCTGAGCCGTGGGCACGATGTGAGCCATAAAGGGGCGCCTTCTGGGCGTCCCTTTCGGCTGTGGGCGCTCCCGTTCCTGGGCCGGGGACCCAGTTCCGTTCCTGGGCCGGGGACCCAGTTCCTTTCCTGGGCCGGGGACCGAGGGCTCGCGCCGGACAGGAACTCGGCCGATCGACTGATGCCACAACCGGTCGGGCTGCCTAGCGTGGGAGGTGCCGAGAGGCAAGTCAGGCAAAGCCAACGGATGACACCCGGGGAGGCCTGCACGATGTCCGTCGAGCTGAACCACACCATCGTCGCCGCGCACGACAAGAAGGCGTCGGCGCAGTTCCTCGCCGACCTCCTGGGACTGGACCCGAGCGCGCCGTTCGGCCCGTTCATCCCGGTCACCACGCACAACGGCGTCACGCTGGACTACATGGAGACCGAGGGCGAGATCGTCCCACAGCACTACGCGTTCCTGGTCTCCGAGGACGACTTCGACGCCATCTTCGCCCGCATCCGCGCCGCGGGACTCACGTACTGGGCGGACCCGTACCACCGCCGCGTCAACGAGATCAACAGGAACGACGGCGGCCGTGGTACGTACTTCGACGATCCCAACGGGCACAAGATGGAGATACTGACGCGCCCGTACGGCAGCGGAGGCGCCGACTGACGCCGCTACGGAGAAGGTCCAGGTGGAATTCTCCGTGAGTCGCCGGAAACGGACGGGAAAACGGAGTCCGAAACGGCTGACGCGTCATCCAATCCCGCAAATGATCCAGTTCGCAATGGCCCAGCCCCGCAACTGGTCCAATCCTGAACTGATCAATTCCGCAACCGAGGCGTTCCTGCAATCAGCGAGGCAGTCCCGCGGTCCCGGAATCCTGTAATTCTGGCCGGAATCCCGGCATGTCCGTCCCCCTCACGCCGTGATCTCGATTCTCGTGATCGCTCCAGTGATCCACGTATTCATGTGCGAACCGAAAATCAGTGGCCTTGATGGCCTGCCCGGGAGTCGGGTCGGATGCCGCCGGACGGGTGGTGGGAGAGCCAGTCCGTATGAACCTCGCGCGAGCCAGTCGGCCCAGTTCGGGAGGCTGGAGGGCCGACCGCCAAGTGGAAGCCCGAATGGTGCCTTCGAGCAGGTCGAAGCGGCGACGGCAGCTTTCGAGCTGATGGAACTGGTTTCGAGGCGACGGAAGTAAAGACAGCCCTTTCTGGCCCGTGGAATCGGCGTGAGCCCTTTCGGGCCCGTCGAAGTTGTTTCGAGTGAGCGTAACTCGGTTTCTAGATCGAAAAGTCCCGGTTCCACTGCCACTGGTGATGTGTTCGGCGGATGCGACGGTGATCCGGACGGGTGGCCTTTCCCTGGTGTCTCGGCCGGTCTGCCCGATTGCGGCGCAGCCCGACTCGATCTACCGTTCAAATGCCCCGAGAATCCGACGAATTACCCCGGGCTTGGGCGCTTGCCCCTGGTCGTATGCCTGTGGCCTTACGCCCGTGCTCTTATGCCCGTGGTCTTTTTCTGCGTTGGATTTTCAATCACATTCATCCCGCGGAGGATTCATGTCCGTAATGACCGGTACTCAGCCCCTGCAGCAGCAGCAGTTCGGCCAGCAAATGGGCGGCCAGCAGCAGATCGCGCAGGCGGTTCAGCAGGCAGTCCAGCAGGCCTGTCAGCAGGCTGCGCAGCAGGTCGCGCAGCGAGTACAGCAGACGTTCCAGCAGATCCAGCAGATCCAGCAGCAGCTCCAGCAGCAGCCGGGCCTCGCCCAGCAGGCGCACCCGTACCTGGCGGTCGCGTTGCACCGCTCGCTGCACAGCGGCATCCGGCAGGCCGTTGAGCAGTCCGTGCAGCAGGCGCTGCCGACGGCGATCGTGTCGCTGCTCCAGCAGTCGCAGCAGCCCCAGCAGGGCATGGGCCAGCAGTGGGGCGGCGGGATCGGCCAGCAGGGCATGGGTCAGCAGTGGGGCGGCGGGTTCGGCCAGCAGCCGTACCAGCAGTACCAGCAGCCCGGCTTCGGCTTCGGCCAGATGGCGCAGCAGCCGTTCGGCATCGGCTGACGCCTGGGCGGCAGTGTGCGGTGTGTCCGGAGCTTTCCGGGCACACCGCATCACCGTGGGAGCACGGGCCATGTGGGAGCACGAGTCGTCACCGTGGGAGCACGGGCCGCCCACTCGCGGATCGGGAGCACAGAGAACGCCGGATCAGGAGCACAGGGAACGACAGAGGCGTGGTGAAGGTGGACGTGATGGTCAAGAACAGGCCCGAAAACGGCAGTGACAAGGAGTTCGGGGGTGAGGGGGCGGCCGGGTCCGGGCGCGCCGGCAAGGAGGAGGAGCCCGGCAAGAAGGGCGCCAGGTCACCGGTCTCCGTACGACCGCGACGCGAGCGGTACCTGGTGACGCCGCTGCCCCAGTACATGCTCCCGCCCGCGGTGGCCGAGCTCAGCATGGACGCGGTCTGCGAGCGGCTGGAGCGGATGCCCGAGGTCAAGGTGGTCCGCAGACTCCAGCCCTCGGCGAAACTCGAGGGGGCCGGGCTCCGCCCCAACTGTCCCGAGATCGCGGTGGTCGAAGCAGCCGCGGACCAGGTGCCGGCGATGCGGTCGGTACACATCCACGTAGAGCCCGATCTGCTCCTGGGAGGCACCGGTCCGGCCCCCACGGCGACCGCGGGCGTCCTCCCGCTCAGCGACCCGGGGATGGTCGTACCGCTGGAACACGCGGTGGAGATCTCGCTGCGCGTCTGCGGCCCGGACGGCGAACCGCTGGCCGGGGCAGGGGTGTTCCTGATCGGATCGTCGTGGCCGGTCCAGGGCATCACCGGCGACGACGGAACGGCCACCATCGTGCTGGCCACGGAGACCCCGCAGTCCATCCAGGCCCTGTACGTCCGGCCCGCCGGCGGCTACGTCGACCGCTGGATCAACCGCCCGGACCTGTCGGTCACCGAGGAGAACCTGGTCACCCTCACACCGCTGGCGAAGGTGTACCCAGGTCTCGACGAACGGCAGCAGTACGGCTGGGGCCAGCAGGCCATGCGGCTGGACCGGCTGCCGCCGACGTTCCGCGCCTTCGGCATCAAGGTCGCGATCATCGGCTCCGGCATCGCCACGGACCACATCGACCTCAAGGACCGGGTGCGCTCCGGGGCGGACCTCGTGGGCGGTACGGAACGGGGCTGGGCCCACGACATGGTCGGCACCGGCACCCATGCGGCGGGCATCATCGCCGCGGCGGACACGGGCACGGGCGTCATCGGCATCGCCGTCGACGCCCAGATCGAGGCCTGCCAGGTGCTGCCGGGCGGCTGCTTCAGCGACCTGATCGCGGCGCTCGACCACTGCATCGAGAACGAGGTCGACATCGCCCACATCGCCGTGGCCACCCCGTACCCGTCGGCACTGGTCTCGCGCAAACTCGCCGACGCCCATGCCGCGGGGATCGCGTGCGTCGCCCCGGCGGGCGACACGGCAGGACCGGTCGCCTTCCCGGGCTCGCTGCCCACCGTCTTCACCGTCGGCGCGCTGGGCGCCTTCGGCTCCTACCCGCCCGACACCTCACAGGCCACCCACGCCGGCCCGCCCCTGACCCCCGAAGGCCTGTTCGCGGCGCGCTTCAGCTGCTTCGGCCCCGAGGTCGACGTGGCCGCCCCCGGCGTGGCGGTCCTGTCGTGCTCGCCGCACGGCGGATACGCGGCACTGGACGGCACCAGCACCGCTTCCGCCCACGTCGCAGGGCTCGCCGCCCTCGTACTCGCCCACCACGAGGACTTCCGCGGCGACCTGCCGCCGCGCGGACCCGTCCGGGTCCAGCACCTCTTCGACATCATCGCGTCGAGCTGCCGCCCCCTGGCCGCCCCCGGCACCCTGGAGGGCGCCCGCACCGGCCGCGGCCTCCCGGACGCCCTGGTCGCCCTCGGCCTGACCCCGGGAGTGCAACTCGCCCCGACCATGTCGGCCTATGCGCCCTCCATGGCCGGTTACGGGCCTGCCTCCATGGCGGGGTACGGGCCTTCGCCGTACTGAGGCCGACCGAGGCCGACCGAGGCCGACCGAAGGTCGGACCAATATCGGACCAAGATAGATCGGACCAAAATCGGACCAAGATCGGACCAAGATCGACAAGATCGGACCCAGAGAATCCCGAGCGGTGCCCGTCCCCCGGAGAACGTGGGTGAGGGGCACCGCTCGGCCTTGTGCCGAAACTTTCGGGGAAATGAGGCACCTTGACGGGCTCTGTGCGCGCTGGATGCAATGTGCAGGATTACGGAGATCGCGACGGCGCCAGACAGCACGGCGAATTCGTGTCAGTCAGTACGAAGGGATCCTGCTGTGGGGGACACGCTCCGTCTGCTTCGGTTGCTGTGGTCCGCCGGAAAGGGAACCGCGGTCGTCATCGCCGTGATCCGGCTGGCTGAGAGGCTCATTCCGGCGGCCACCGCCACGGTGCTGGCCCTGCTGGTGAGCCGGGTGACAGCGCTCGGCAGCACCGGGGAGATCGGCGCGGCGTTGCTGCCGCTGGCGGGGTTCGGCGTGGTGCTGCTGGTGGGGCACGCCGCGGAGGCCGTGACGGAGCCCCTGTCCTACCTGGTGCAGCAGCGGATCGACGGGGCGCACCGCGCGAAGGTGACCCGCCTGACGGCGAGCAGCCCGACCATCGACCTCCTCGAGCAGCCCGAGGCGCAGCGCCTGATCCGGCAGGCCAAAGCGGACCCCGACGAGTTCTCGCAGCGCACCCCCGGGCAGGCCGCGCTGGCGCAGCTCGACCAGGTGGCGGATGCCGTGGGAGTGGCCGCCGCCTGCGTGGTGGTCGCCCAGTTCGCCTGGTGGCTGGTGCCGTTGCTGCTGATCCCCGCGTTCCTCAACGCGCGGCTGCGCTACCGGGGGCGGATGGAATTCATCCAGCTCTGGCGGTCCCAACTCGACGTGATGGTACGGGTCGAGCGCTGGGAGGAGACCCTGGCCTCGGCGGGCGTGGGCAAGGACCTGCGGGTCTTCGGTCTCGGCGACTGGGCGGTGCGCAGGCTCCATCAGCAGCACGTGGCCCGCACCGAGCCCCAGTTCGCCGTGTGGAAGCGCAATCTCCGCGGCCAGTTGCGGTCCCTTCTGCTGGTGGTGCCACCTCTGCTGATCGGGTTCACGGCGGTGGCGGCGCTCACCGTGGACGGGCACGGGTCGGTCGCGACAGCGACCGCGGCGCTGACGGCGGGGGCGTCGCTGTTCATGATGATCGACCTGGGGTACACCGTCCTCACGCGGCTGTCGGGGCTTGAAGCCCTCAAGGCGTACGACGAGTTGGCGGAGCTCCTCACGAAGGACACCGGGCGTCCCGCATCACCGCCTGTCACTGATCCCGGCTCGTCGAGCCTGGTCCGTTTCGAGGAGGTCGGCTTCACCTACCCGGGGACGACACGCGCCGTACTCGACGGACTCGACCTGGAGATCCGCCCCGGCGAGCTGCTCGCGATCGTCGGGCTCAACGGCGCGGGCAAGTCCACCCTGATCAAACTGCTCGCCGGACTGTACGAGCCGACCAGCGGGCGCATCCTCGTCGGCGGCGGCCGTGAGATGTCCGAGCTGGGGGTGCAGGCCTGGCGGGAGCGGATCTCCGTCGTCTTCCAGGACTTCGTCAAGTACGAGCTGTCGGCCGCCGACAACGTCACCCTCGGGCGACCCGGCGTCGTACCGGACAAGGCCGTGCTGGAGGCGGCGGCCCGGGACGCCGGTCTGGGGCCGGTCCTCGACCGCCTCCCCGACGGCTGGCAGACGCCGCTGGCCCGCTCGCGCACCGGCGGCGTGGACCTCTCCGGCGGCCAGTGGCAGCAGGTCGTGCTGACCCGGGCGCTGTACGCCCTGCGTACGGGCGCGGAGCTCCTCGTCCTCGACGAACCGACCGCCCACCTCGATGTCCGCACCGAGTTCGAGGTCTTCCAGCGGCTCGCCGAACAGCGCGCCGAGGCCGGTGTCGTACTGATCTCGCACCGCCTGTCGACGGTGCGTCAGGCGGACCGGATCGTGCTGCTCGACGGAGGCCGGATCACCGAGTCGGGCACCCACGACGAGCTGATCGCGCTGGACGGCAGCTACGCGAAGCTGTTCGCGATCCAGGCCGAGCGCTTCCAGCAGGGCTACCAGGACGCGATCGAGGAGGGCGAACTGCTGTGAGGCGCTACCTGGACCTGTGGGCCGAGATGCTGAGGATCTGCTGGCGGCGGGCCCCGGGCGCCACGGCCGCGCTCTTCGGTCTCTGCGCCCTGAGCATCGCGGCCGCCGCCGGGATCGCCCTGTCGCTGCGCGCCGTGATCGACGGCAGCGTCCACGGAGCGCTGGGCACGGCCGTTGTGGGGGCCTGCGGGGTGGCTCTCTCCCACGGCGCGACCGCGGTGTTCCAGGCGACGATCGTGGACCTGTTCCTGCTGCTGGCGGACGAGACCGACCTGGAGCTGCGTCCGCGGATCTACGGCTGGATCGCCGGGATCGAGGGGCTCGACCACCTGGAGCGCACCGACTTCCTGGACCGGCTGGAGGGAGCACGCAACAACACCTGGCAGCTGTGCACCAGCCTGTGGGACACAGTCCTGGCCGTCCACGCCGCACTGAAACTGGGCGCCACCCTTCTCATCCTGGGCACCGTGAGCCCCTGGCTGCTGTTCCTCCTGCCGTTCGCCGCGCTCCCGTTGTGGTTCGACCACCGCGGCAAGCAGGCGGTGGTGGAGGCCGAGACCGGCACCGCCGAGGCGTTCCGGCTGCAGCGCCACCTCTTCCAGCTCGGCACCCGCGCCGACAGCGGCAAGGACATCCGCGTTGCGGGCGCCGGCGAGGAGATCGCCCGCAGGCAGGCGGCCGCCTGGGACGAGGGGGCACACCTGCGCTACCGGGCGCGGGTGCGTGCCGCGTGGTGGAAGTTCTGCGGCTGGGTGGTGTTCGCCTGCGGTTTCGTCGGAGGGCTCGCGCTGGTCGTGTACGGGGCGGCGCACGGCCACGCCACGGCGGGCGACGTGGTGATGGCGGTCACCGTCGCGTCCGGCCTGCGGCAGACCGTGCAGGCGGTGGTCGGCTCCACGGCGAACACGCTCGGCACGCGGACGGCCCTCGAGTCGTACTTCTGGCTGCGGGACTACGCCGCCGCCGAGACGGCCCGCACGACGGGCACCGCCTTCGCCCCCGCCCGCCTGGACAAGGGCCTCGCCTTCGACCACGTCTCCTACCGCTACCCAGGCACGGACCGCCTCGCCCTCGACGACGTGAGCATCCACATCCCGGCCGGGACCGTGGTCGCGATCGTCGGCGAGTACGGATCGGGGAAGACCACCCTGGTGAAGCTGCTCGTCAAGTTCTACCGGCCGGACACGGGCCGCATCACCCTCGACGGCACGGACCTCGCCGACCTGGACACCGCCAACTGGCGCACCCGCATCAGCGCCGCCTTCCAGGACTTCGGACGCCTGGAGACCACTTTCGCCGAGGGCGTCGGCCTCGGCGACCTGCCCCACCTCAACGACCGCGAACGCATCACCCGCGCAGTACGGGACGCCGACGCCTCGACTCTCGTGGAGCGGCTGCCCGAGGGCCTGGACACCCAACTGGGCCGAGAACTCGGCGGCGTCGACCTGTCCGAGGGCCAGTGGCAGCGGGTCGCCCTCGCCCGTTCGGCGATGCGCGACGATCCCCTGCTCTTCGTACTCGACGAGCCCACCGCATCCCTCGACGCCCCCAGCGAACACGCCATCTTCGAACGGCAGATGGCACGGGCACGCCGACTGGCCGAGCAGACCGGGGCGATCACCGTGATCGTCTCGCACCGCTTCTCCACGGTGACCGGCGCGGACCTGATCCTCGTCCTCGACGGGGGCCGCCTGGTCGAGTCCGGCACCCACGCCGAGCTGAGCGCTGTCGAGGGGGGCCGGTACGCGGACCTGTACGGGATCCAGGAGGCGGCGTACAACACCTGACGAGAGCGGGTCAGCCCTCGGCCTTCGCGACACCGACCGGGCAGGAGCCGCCGGTCCTACGAGGCGCTCGTGCCAGGTAACCCCTGACGCGAGAGCCGTTCAGTCGTGATGGCTACAGCGTGTCGAATGGGGGCACGATGCGGACGATGATGATCAGCGGGTCGCGTGGTGCCACCAGGAAGTAGAACCAGCCGCCGGCGGCGTCCATGCGGCGTAGACCGCCCGGTCGGGGGCCGTGGCCGAGGTCGCTGACGTCGATGCCTGTACTGGCAAGGTCGACGAGCTGGCCGGCCAGACGTTCCACTTCCGCCACGACGTGAACGGGGACGCCGCCCACCACATGGGCGTGGTCGGGGTCGTACTCCCAGCGCCAGTCCGTGCTCACCGGGTCGGGAGGCCGATGGCCGCGTGGGCTTCGTCCAGGATCCGCCCGATTTCGGACGCGGCCTGTCGGGCCTGGGCAGCATCGCCCGACTCGGCGGTGTCTTCCCAGCGGCGGAGGTCTGCTGCGAGGCCGGGCTGGCGCTGGATGTGCACATAGACGGCCCACTGGGCGACGAACCGCTGGAGGGGCGCCAGATCGGAGCCCTGCCGAGACTGGTCGGCCGCCTGGTCCAGCTCTCGGGTGAAGGCCGGTAGTGCGGCCGGGGCGATCTGACTGATGGCCTGCCGAAGCGCGGCAACCGTGGCAGGGGGCTGGGGGATGAGCGGTTGCCCAGCGGCGGAGGTGGTCATGGCTGCTCCCATGGGCGCGATTCTGATCCCGTGCGTCAGCGTATCGGGCAGGAGCCCGTTTCCTCCGCTCGAACGAGTGAGGGAGAACCGATACGGCTACTGCCCGGACGACCTCCGTGGATGGTCGGGGCGCTGTCGACCGGGCAGCGCCGCTGTGGGAGCGATCCGAATTCGCCCAGGGCCGAGCGCTTCGTGCCGAGCGGTCGCTCGTGCAGCGGGCGACGTGGCGCTCTACTTGTCCGTGACTTCCGGGGCGGGCGCGACGCCGATCGGGCAGGACACCCCCGTCCCCCCGATCCCGCAGTACCCCGCCGGGTTCTTGTCGAGGTACTGCTGGTGATATCCCTCCGCCGCGTAGAACGTCCGGCCCTCCGACGGCAGGATCTCCGTGGTGATCGTGCCGTGGCCCGAGGGCGTCAGGACCTTCTGGTACGAGTCGCGGGAGGACTCGGCCGCCGCGGCCTGGGCCGGGGTGTGGGTGTAGATCGCGGAGCGGTACTGCGTGCCCACGTCGTTGCCCTGGCGGAAGCCCTGCGTGGGGTCGTGGGACTCCCAGAAGACCTTGAGCAGCTGCTCGTACGAGACCTTCTCGGGGTCGAAGACGACGCGGACCGCCTCCGTGTGGCCCGTCAGGCCTGAGCAGACCTCCTCGTACGTCGGGTTCGGCGTGATGCCGCCCTGGTAGCCGACCAGGGTCGTCCAGACGCCGTCCGTCTGCCAGAACTTGCGCTCGGCACCCCAGAAGCAGCCCAGGCCGAAGTCGGCGACCTCCAGGCCCTCGGGGTACGGGCCGAGCAGCGGGTTGCCCAGGACCGTGTGGCGGGCGGGGACCTCGTACGCGGGCGTGGCCCGGCCCTTGAGCGCCTGCTCGGGGGTGGGCAGCTGGGGCGTGCGGCCGAAGAGCATGGGGTCTCGTCTCCCTGTCGAATCCTGGGGGTGCGGGCGGTACCACGGACAACGTCCATGGTGCCGCCCGCATTCCGTCCGTCGGCTGCGCTCGCAGTCGCGCGCCCGTGGATTCAGGAGGGCTGGGCCTGGGCTGCCGCTGCCTCCGCCGACGCGTTGCGGATGCGGCAGTAGTACGCGGCCACGTCGGGCCCGTCCCCCTGGTAGGTCCAGGGCAGGGCGTCCACGTACCCGTCGACGAGCTTGAACTGCTCGATCGCCGCCTCGTCCCGGTCCTGGAGTGCCAGGTAGTAGGCGAGGAGGTGCCGCAGCTCGGGCAGTCGCGGATGTGCCGGGTCGGCCGTGGCCGCGTCGGCGAGGCCGGCGTCCACGCGGGCCACCATCTCGGGGGTGCGGTCGGCGGTGCTGTCGCTGGACTCGTCGTGCTCGAAGTGGGCGATGAGGGGGAAAGCGGTGAGCAGGCTGCCCAGTGGTGCCGTGGCCGCCGCGCGCTCGGCGAACGCGGTGGCGAGCTCCTTCGAGCCCCGCCACTTCGCGCACCAGTACTGCAGCGCCGAGTAGTGGGCCTCGTAGTGGTACGGGGCGCGGGCGGTGATCTCGGCCCAGAGCTTGTCCATCTCGGAGTGCGGGTAGCCGAGGCCGAGCGCGACCCAGATCTCGGTGATGAACGGAGTGGGGTCGTACGGGTTCAGCGCCGCGGCCCGCGCGATCTCCTCGCGGGAGCGCGCCAGCGCCCGGTGGAAGCCCTCGGCCTGCTCCCTCGTCGTGTGCTTTGCCAGTGCCGCGCCGCGCAGGTTCCAGGCGAGGTCGACCGTGCTGCGGGCCCTGATCAGGGCCGCGTCGGGGTCGTCGGGCCGGGCAGCCTCCCAGGCGAGCAGCCAGGCGTCCTCTTCGGCCGCGATGTCGCCCAGGAGGGAGGTGGCGTAGGAGCGGCGCTCCCAGTCGCGGCCGATGTACTCGAGGAGCGCTGCTGCGGGCTTCCAGTCGCCGCCGCGTGCCGCGCTCAGGGCGGCTTCCCAGCCGGCGGGCAGCGGGGCGGCCAGGTCGGTGTTCTGCCGCTCCGCGGGCAGCAGACCGAGCTTCTCGGCGGCCTCGGAACCGCCGTCACCGGACTTGAAGAACTCCTTGAGGAAGACCCCCGCCATCCACAGCGCGAAGATCAGGGTGGGAACGGCGAGGACGGCGAGGATCCACAGCAGTACGGTCATCGGAGGGTGTCCGTTTCGTGCGGGGCGGGGGGAGTGAGTGCGCGCAGGGGCGCGGTGTCGGGGTGGTCGGCGAGGGCTGCGGCCACGGCGGCCGTGAACCTGTGCGCGGCGTCGGTTCCGGCGCCGTCCGCGCCGGTGCCGCCGTCCACGTCCGATCCGGGCAGGTGGACGGTTGCGGCCTCGGCCCAGGAGAACTCCCAGCGCAGCAGCCCGCGTGCGCTGAGCTCGGCGAGGACCATGGTCTCCAGGGACTTCATCAGGAGCGGGCGGACGAACTCCCGGAACGCCCGGCCCGTCGCTGATGCGGCCTCGTCGGAGAGAGGCAGTCGCTTGGCCAGCTGCCACACCTGGCCGTCGTCGATCACCTGGAGCAGCGACCAGAGAGTGGCCGGTGCCTTGGTGTACAGGGCCAGGGCGCGGTGCAGCGGGGTGTCGAGGCCGGCGAGGCGGGCGGCCATCGCCTTGTCGAGCAGGTCCTGCCAGTCGGCGGCGTGGGCGAAGGCGAGCACCTCGTCGGTGAGCACGGCCTGTTCGAGGGCCGTGGCGGAGGTCCCCGGGTCGGTGAGCAGGGCCAGCGCGGAGCCCTTGTCCTCATGGGCGCGGGCGTCGTCCGAGAATGCCTCGATCCGCCGGACGCGCTCGGCCATGGGCGGGTGCGAGTCGTACGGGGAGCTGGGCTCGGTCGGGAGGTCGGTCCGCATGCCGGCCAGTTCGAGTTCGCGGGCGGTGAGCATCCGGGCGAAGCCCCCGAAGAACTCGCCACGGGGCGGCAGCGTCCGGGCGGGCAGGCCGAGCGTCGCGTACGACTCCAGGTAGAACTCGTGGGCGGCGCTCAGCGCGGGGATGTCGCGCAGCGCGGCGGCGGTGGCGTCCCGCCCCGCGATCCGGGCGGCGGTCACGTCGGCCGCGTACTCCTGGGCGCGGGCGGTGGAGAGCGTGGCGCGCAGGGCGAGCTTGCCGTACGCGGTGTAGACGGCGGCCATCATCCGGTAGGTGACACCGGCGCCCGCCGTGTTGATCTCCTTCGCCGACTTGCCCTTGGCGAGGCGCTTGGCGGCGGACTTCTCCTGGCGTGCGCGCTCCTTGGCGACCTTGCTGTCGGCCTTCTCGTGGAAGTGCGCGATGGTACGGGTGATCTGCACGCGGCCGCGTACCACCAGGGCGGCGAGCCGGGTGTCGCCACCGGTGAAGTGGCCGTACTCATGGGCGATGACGGCCTTCAGCTGGGCCTCGCTCAGACCGGTGAGCAGGGGCAGGCCGAGGTAGAGGCGGCGTGGGCCGGGCAGCAGTCCGAGGAGGCGGGCCCGTTCGCTGACCGCCGCGTTGACGTCCCCGGTGAGCACGATCTCGTCGGGCCCGCGCGTGCCGGAGGCGTCCGCGAGACCGCGGACGAGGGCCCACAGGCGGGGCTCCCCGGACTCGCTCAGCCGGACCCCGGGCTGCCCCTCGTCCTTCGGCGTCCGGAGCATGAACATGCCTCGGACGACGGGAATGGCGAGCACCGCCGAGACGATCCAGACCTTGAGCGTGATGCTCGCAGGAGCCCACACAACGGCTGCCCAGTCGGCGGCGAGCAGCACGGCGAGCAGGACGAGGCTGAGCAACTGGAAGCCTGCGAGCAGGACAAGGGCGCGCAGAGCGCGCAGAGTTGGGCCCATCGGGCACTTCCCCCCACGGAAAAGGGCACGTCAAAGGTGGTGTGGGGGGAACCGGAGTATGCCCTACCGTCGGGCGGTGCCGCAAAGGTGTTCGGTCTGTGGGCGCCTTGACGAGCGTTCCGGTCCTACAACGTATGCGAGGAGCCCGAGCCCGTCCCGGCGTCAGCGCAGCAGCGTCGCCGGGCTCCCCCCGTTCGCCTCGTACCCCGCCACCGCCAGCGCGCGGTACACCGCGTAGTCCGCGGCCGGGTCGGAGGAGAGCGTCCAGGGCAGGGCGCCCACGTGGCCGTCCACGTGCACCAGCTGGTTCATGGCCTCCGCCCAGCGCTCGGAGCGGACCAGGAAGAAGAGCAGCAGATGGCGGACGTGCGCCAGCATCGGGTCGTCCGGGCGGGCCGCGTGCACCGCGAAGAGCGCGCCGTGGACGGCCTTGGTCACGACCTCGCTCTCGTAGAAGCCGCGCACGAGATTCACCTCGGGCAGGTGCTCGAACACCGCGAAGAGCGGCAGGGAGGCGAGCAGCGAGCCGCTCGGGGCGCGGGACGCCGCGGCCTCCGCGAAGGAGTACGCGAGGTCACGCGAGCCGTGCCACTTCTCGCACCAGTAGTGCAGAGCCGCGAGATGCGCCCCCATATGGGACGGCGCACGGTCCAGGATCTTCAGCCAGAGCTGCTCGAACTCCTGCTGCGGATACGCCAGCCCGCGGGCGATCGAGAGCTCGATGATGTACGGAATCGGGTCGCCGGGGGCGAGCAGGGCAGCCTCCGCGCACGCCTTCCGCGCCTCCTCCAGGATGATCCGGAACTCCTCCGTACCGGAGGCGGCCGTGCGCCAGGCCTGCTGCACCAGGAATTCGGCGTGCACCGCGGCGCCGCCCGCGTCCTTGGGCGCCTCGGCCCGCCAGACCCGCAGCCACTGCCCGCCGGGCTGCTCGCTGACACCGCCCGGCCGCTGCTGCAGCTCCAGAGAGGCAGCGCCCGCGAAGGCCTGCACCCGCTGCCAGCGCACCTCGCCGTCTGTCGCCGTGCCCGCGAGCATCTGCGACGCGGCCCGCCAGTCCTGCGTGCGCTGCACCAGGTCCAGCACCTCCAGCAGGTCCTGGTCGGAGCCCGGCATGCGGACGTCCAGCAGCTCCTGCCGTACGAAGCCGTAGTTCGCCGGGTCCGCGGCGTCCGGCGAGCCGGGTGCGACCTGACGGATCACGCCGCGCCTGCGGTACATGACCGGCCCGAGGAACGCCCCGATGATGAGCAGCGCGAACAGGGCCCAGAGAATCTCCATGCCTCCAAGCGAACCAGACGGGTACGACAATTGGCCAACGGGTCCGCACCCTCGCCGTGCGGGACCGGCCAGGACACCGTCGTGCCGGACTGGCGAGGACACCGTCGTGCCGGACCGGCCAGGACGTCGGAAGCCCCCCTCCCGCACTACCCTCGGTCCCCATGAGCGACAGGCACAGCAGTCACAGCTTCGAGACCGTGGCGATCCACGCGGGCAACACCGCGGATCCCCTCACCGGCGCGGTCGTCCCGCCGATCTACCAGGTGTCCACCTACAAGCAGGACGGCGTCGGCGGACTGCGCGGCGGCTACGAGTACAGCCGCAGCGCGAACCCCACCCGGACCGCCCTCGAGGAGAACCTCGCCGCCGTCGAGGGCGGCAGCCGCGGGCTCGCGTTCGCGTCGGGGCTGGCCGCCGAGGACTGCCTGCTGCGTACGCTGCTGACCCCCGGCGACCACGTGGTCATCCCCAACGACGCGTACGGCGGCACGTTCCGCCTCTTCGCCAAGGTCGTCTCGCGCTGGGGCGTCGAATGGTCGGTGGCCGACACCTCCGACCCGGCGCAGGTGCAGGCCGCGATCACGCCGCGTACGAAGGTCATCTGGGTCGAGACGCCCTCCAACCCGCTGCTCGGCATCACCGACATCGCCGCGGTCGCGGACGTCGCCCGGTCCGCGGGCGCCCGGCTGGTGGTCGACAACACCTTCGCCACGCCCTATCTGCAGCAGCCGCTCGCACTGGGCGCGGATGTCGTCGTGCACTCGCTCACCAAGTACATGGGCGGCCATTCGGACGTCGTCGGCGGCGCCCTCGTCGTGGGCGACACGGCTCTCGGCGACGAGTTGGCGTACCACCAGAACGCGATGGGCGCGGTCGCCGGCCCCTTCGACTCCTGGCTGGTGCTGCGCGGCATCAAGACCCTCGGCGTACGCATGGACCGGCACAGCGAGAACGCCGGCCGGATCGCGGAGATGCTGACGCGGCACGCGCGCGTGACGCGCGTTCTGTACCCGGGCCTTCCCGAGCACCCCGGTCACGAGGTCGCCGCCAAGCAGATGCGGGCATTCGGCGGCATGGTCTCCTTCCAGGTCCAGGGCGGCGAGGAGGCGGCCGTCGAGGTCTGCAACCGCGCGAAGCTGTTCACGCTGGGCGAGTCCCTCGGCGGCGTCGAGTCGCTGATCGAGCACCCCGGCCGTATGACGCACGCGTCGGCTGCCGGCTCTGCCCTCGAGGTGCCGGCGGATCTCGTACGGCTGTCGGTGGGCATCGAGTCCGCCGACGATCTGCTGGCGGATCTGCAGCAGGCCCTGGGGTAGACCCCCGGGCATGCCGGGTGGGGCGCCTCACCGTGCCGCTCGCGGGCGCCGGGCGCTACCAGCCCGAGAGCGGTGGAGTCGTCTCCGACGGCGGCTCCACCCAGGGCTGGGCCGTCGAGGCCCAGACCACGAAGGCCACCACGGCCGCGAACAGCACGAACCACATGACGCGGCGGACCGCCGCCCTGCGCCGCAGCATCCGGCCGCCGCGGCGCACAGCTTCCGTGTACAGGTCGTGCGGTACGGGAGGCGGCGAGGCCTCCAGGAGCTTCCGCACCGCCGCCTCCTTGCGGCTCGACTGGTTCATGAGGGGGTCGGCTCCCTCCGGTCGGTCCGGTCGGTCCGGCCGGCGCTGTCGGTCCGGTCGGTCCGGTCGGCCCGGTCGGCCCGGTCGGCCCGGTCGGTCCGGCCCGTCCGGTCAGCTCGGTCGGCCCCGCTCATGGCGGCACGCGTCCTGGACCCGGCGCTTGCTTGGGTTTCCGCGTCGGCGCCAGTGCCCCGTGCTTGGGCGTCCCCGCCCGCTGCGGCGCCGGAGCCGACTGGGGAGCCCGCGCCCGCATCGGCGGCCTTCCCCGCCCGGGTGACCTTCGGCGCCGGCCCGCGCGGGGGATGCAGCACCAGCGACATCGCCCGCGCGCAGATCGCCCGTACGCGCTCCACGGGCAGCCCGAGGAGCGCCGCCGTCTGCTCCTCGGCCACGCCCTCGTACATCCGCAGCACGAGGATCAGCCGCTCCTGGGGCGCGAGCCGCTCCAGCAGTCCGCCTCGGCCGCGGTGCCGGTGCCAGACCCCGCGCGCGAAGCGGACGGCGAGCTGCTGACGGGCGCGGTCGTACGGATCCTCGCCGCGCAGCCGGTCCCAGGTGGCGTAGGTGTACGCGAGGGATGCGGTCAACAGGCTCCGCGCGCGCGGGTTGTTGTCCCGCGGCTCGGCCGTGAGCAGCGTGGCGGCATGCAGCAGCCGCCCTGCCGCGCCCGCGACGAAAGCCTCGAACTCACGGGCCCGCCGGGCGTCCCGGGACGCCTGTCGTCCTCGCAACCGCGCCTCCCGCCTGGAGGGGTCCCCTGCAGCCGCCCGCCGGGCAGCGCCCGTCGGTTCGCCCGTCCCACCCGGGCGGACGGGACCAGTCTCATATGAGCCCAACGGCCTCCACCTCATATGAGGCCAACGGCCTCCACTGGTCAAGGGCACGGCGGCGGGCGGAGGGCGGGAACCGGTGCCTCCTGCCGGGGGCGGGTCGAGGCCGTGCCGGGATGGGCCCGAGGGACGGACTCAAGGGATGGACCCGCGGGATGGGTCGATCGCTGGATCCAGGGATGGACCCGCGGGATGGACGTCCCGGTTCGGTGCCGAATCGTTTCCCCATCTCGGCACCGGACCGTTGCTTCATCCTCTGCGGGCCCACATCCCGGTACCTGCCGGTCCCGACACGTACCGGCACGCCCCCTTCAGCACGTAGGCGGCTGCCGGCCGGATGGCCGGTAGCCGGTCCCGCACTGCGGCCGGGGCCGACCCGGTTGCGTTCCTCTCAGGAGCCCGCCGGAGGTTCCCCGGGTGCCCCCGGCTGGGCGCCCATACGGGCCGAAAGCGCCGTGTTGAAGCGAGTGAGGAGAGCGCAGAACGTCTCTCGTTCCTCCGGTGCCCAGTCCTGCGTCAGCTGGGCCATGAGCTCGCGCCGCGAGGAGCGGACCTCATCGAGCCTGGCGTGCCCGCGGGGCGACAACTGGAGCACCACGGCACGCCCGTCCTCGGGGTGCGACGTGCGCTTGACGAGCCCGGTGTCGACGAGCGGTGCCACCTGCCGGGTGACCGTGGAGGAGTCGATGCCCATGCTGGCGGCGAGCGCCTTGACGCCCATCGGGCCTTCTTTGTCGAGGCGGTTGAGCAGCAGATACGCGGCGCGGTCCATGGAGTTGCGCACCTGCCCGACCCCGCCGAGCCGGGTCTGTTCGGCGCGGCGTGCGAACACCGCAACCTCGTGTTGCAGCGTGTCGAGGAGACCGGCGTCTGAGGCGGTCGTCATGTCCATCGACAAGTCCTGTGTTGTGGGCATGGCCGGGGCTCAATTCGTGCGTGGGTGGTGGGTTGGGGGACAGAGTACGCGGCTAGGGCACGGACCGTACCGGCGCTGGCCAAACCCGTCCATGCTGGGAGGCGACCGGCGTCAGCTGCGAGACTGACGGACATGAGCTACAGCACGGCTGACTCCTTTCCGCCGGTGACCCTCGATGACGTCCGCGGCGCGCAGAAGATGCTCGCGGGCGTAGCCCGGGTGACCCCGATGGAGGGGAGTAGACATCTCTCCGGCCTGGTCGGCGCGCCGGTCCACCTCAAGTGCGAGAACCTGCAGCGCACGGGTTCGTTCAAGCTGCGTGGCGCCTACGTGCGCATAGCGGGGCTGCTCCCGGAGGAGCGCGCGGCCGGGGTCGTCGCGGCGAGCGCCGGCAACCACGCGCAGGGCGTCGCGCTCGCGTCGTCCCTGCTGGGGGTGCACTCGACCGTCTTCATGCCGGTCGGTGCCCCGCTGCCGAAGGTGGCGGCGACGCGGGAGTACGGCGCCGAGGTGCGGCTGCACGGGCAGGTGGTCGACGATTCGCTGGCCGCGGCGAAGGAGTACGCGGCCGAGACGGGCGCCGTGTTCATCCATCCCTTCGACCACCCGGACATCATCGCCGGTCAGGGCACGGTCGGTCTCGAGATCCTGGAGCAGTGCCCCGAGGTGCGGACGATCGTCGTGGGCATCGGCGGCGGCGGTCTCGCGGCGGGCATCGCGGTCGTCGTGAAGACGCTCCGCCCGGAGGTCAAGGTGGTCGGCGTGCAGGCGGCGGGAGCGGCCGCGTACCCGCTCTCGCTCGCGGCCGGGCGACCGGTGTCGGTGGAGAACCCGGCGACCATGGCCGACGGCATCAAGGTGGGGCGCCCCGGCGACGTGCCGTTCAAGATCGTCGAGCAGTACGTGGACGAGGTCCGCACCGTCTCCGAGGACGAACTGTCCAGCGCGCTGCTGCTGTGTCTCGAGCGGGCCAAGATGGTCGTCGAACCGGCCGGCGCGAGCCCGGTCGCGGCTCTCCTGAGCAGGCCGGAGACGTTCGAGGGGCCGGTCGTGGCGCTGCTGTCGGGCGGCAACGTCGACCCGCTGCTGATGCAGCGGATCCTGCGGCACGGCATGGCGGCGGCGGGCCGCTACCTCGCGGTGCGGCTGCGGCTGACCGATCGTCCCGGTGCCCTGGCCACGCTTCTCGGGGTGTTGTCAGTGGTCGACGCTAACGTCCTCGACGTGAGTCACGTACGGACCGATCCCCGGCTCGGGCTCACGGAGGCGGAGGTCGAGCTGCACCTGGAGACCAAGGGGCCGGAGCACTGCGCCGAGGTGGGCGCGGCACTGCGGCGGGCCGGGTACAAGGTCATCGGCTGACGGGCGGCGGCTGACGGGCGGCGGGTGAGGGGCGGCGGGTGAGGGGCGCGCCGTCCGGGAAAACCCGTTGACGGCGGCGGCCCCGGTTGCCGAAGGTTTCCCGGGCTTGGAAAACCCGTTGAACCAACGCGATGTATCGCGTTAGTCTCTGTCTTCGTTCATTCGCACACCCGGACGAGGCATCGCGCTCACCGGGCAATTCCGCTCGCCGGCACAGCGACTCACCTCGACCACCGGCGAAGGCCCTACGGGCAAACCTAAGCTTTCCGCACAATCACCCACACCCCTGGGGGAACCCATATGCCAGGCGCCATCTACGCCGAAGGCCTGGTGAAGACCTTCGGCGACGTAAGGGCTCTGGACGGCGTCGACCTCGATGTCCCGGAGGGAACCGTGCTGGGCCTGCTCGGGCCGAACGGCGCGGGCAAGACCACCGCGGTGCGCTGTCTGACGACGCTGTTGCAGCCCGACAGCGGCAAGGCGGTCGTCGCGGGCATCGACGTCCTCAAACATCCCAACGAGGTGCGGCGCTCCATCGGCCTGTCCGGCCAGTTCGCCGCCGTCGACGAATATCTGACGGGCCGTGAGAACCTCCAGATGGTCGGCCAGCTCTACCAGATGAGGGCCAAGGCCGCCAAGGCGCGCGCTGCCGAACTGCTGGAGCGGTTCAACCTGACGGACGCGGCCGACCGCCCCGCCAAGACGTACTCCGGAGGCATGCGCCGCCGCCTCGACCTCGCGGCCGCGCTGGTCGTCTCCCCGCCGGTGATGTTCATGGACGAGCCGACGACCGGCCTCGACCCGCGCAACCGGCAGGCACTGTGGGAGGTCATCAAGGAGCTCGTCTCGGGCGGTACGACGCTGCTGCTCACCACGCAGTACCTCGAAGAGGCCGACCATCTGGCGCACGACATCTGCGTCGTCGACCACGGCCGCGTCATCGCGCGCGGCACCGCCGACCACCTCAAGGCGCAGACCGGCGGCGAGCGCGTCGAGGTCGTCGTGCACGAGCCGGAGGAGATCACGCCCGCCGGCGAGGTGCTGCGCGGGTTCGGCAAGGGCGAGGTCACGGCCGAGACCCACACCCGCAAGCTGACCGTCCCGGTCACCGGCGGCGCCAAGCTGCTCGCCGAGATCATCCGCGAGCTCGACACCCGCGGCATCGCCATCGACGACATCGGGCTGCGCCGCCCCACGCTCGACGACGTCTTCATCTCACTGACGGGCCACGCCGCCGAGGACGCCGCAGCGGACAACGGCGTAGACGGCGCCCAGGGCAGGGTGCAGAAGGCCGACAAGGCCAAGAAGGAGGCCGTGAAGTGACCGCCGTAACCGATGTCGCGCCGGCCGCGGCGCCCAAGGGGGTCGGCGGCATCGGGCAGTCCGTCCGGGACTCCCTCGTCGTCGCCAGGAGAAACCTGATCCGCATGACCCGGATCCCGGAGATGATCATCTTCGGGCTGATCCAGCCGATCATGTTCGTGGTGCTGTTCAGCTATGTCTTCGGCGGCTCCATGAACGTCGGCGGCACCACCGACTCGGCCGTCTACCGCGAGTTCCTGATGGCCGGCATCTTCGCCCAGACCGTGACGTTCGCCACGGCCGGCGCGGGCGCGGGCATCGCGGACGACATGCACAAGGGCCTCATCGACCGCTTCCGCTCGCTGCCGATGGCGCGTGGCGCGGTCCTCACCGGGCGTACGCTCGCCGACCTCGTGCAGACCGCGCTGACGCTGCTCGTTCTGGCCGTCGTCGCGCTGCTCGTCGGGTGGCGCACCCACACCAGCCTGGGCGAGGTGCTCGGCGCCTTCGCGCTGCTGCTCCTGCTCGGCTATGCGTTCACCTGGATCGGTGCCCTGATCGGCCTGTCCGTGCGCACGCCCGAGGCGGCGACGTCGGGTGGCCTGATCTGGCTCTTCCCGGTCACGTTCGTCTCGAATGCATTCGTGGACTCCGGCCAGATGACGCCCTGGCTGCGGCACATCGCCGACTGGAATCCCTTCAGCGCCACGGTGCAGGCCTCCAGGGAGCTCTTCGGGAACCCGGGCGTGGTCGACTCGTCGGCGTGGCCCATGCAGCACCCCGTCTGGGCCTCGCTGATCTGGTCCGTGCTGATCATCGCGGTCTTCCGGACCCTCGCGGTCCGCAAGTACCGCAACGCGACGGCCTGACCGCCCGACGGCCTGACCGCCCGACGGCCCGACCGCCTGACCGTCGATCCCAGGAGAACCCACCGGCATACGACGATGCCCCCGGCACACCCGGGGGCATCGTCGTATGCCTGGTGCTGTTCAGCCCTGGTACGGCTTGGCCTCGAGGATCTTCACCGAGGCGAACTTGCCGTTCGGCAGTTCGTACTGCGCGTCCTCGCCGATCTTCTTGCCGTTGACGCCGGTGCCCAGCGGGGACTGCGGCGAGTACGTCTCGATGTCCTCGCTGGCGTACTCGCGCGAGGCCAGCAGGAACGTCAGCGTGTCGTCCTCGTCGCCGTCGAAGGCGATTGTCACGACCATGCCGGGCGCGACCACACCCTCGGCGGCGGGCGCCTCGCCGACCTTCGCATTCTCCAGGAGCTGGGTCAGCTGGCGCACACGGAGCTCCTGCTTGCCCTGCTCCTCCTTGGCCGCGTGGTACCCGCCGTTCTCCCGCAGGTCGCCCTCCTCGCGCGCAGCCGCGATCTTGGCGGCGATCTCGGTGCGTGCGGGACCAGACAGGTACTCCAGCTCGGCCTTGAGCTGGTTGTACGCCTCCTGGGTCAGCCAGGTGACGTTCTCGCTGGTCTGGGTCACAGGTGCTCCTCGTCGGTACTGGGAATACAAAGCATCGCCCTACCCAGAAGGATGTGCCTTCACAGGTGGGCGAAACCACGAGCCTAACAATTCAGTCGCGAAACGGGGAGGACATAAGACCTGAGATTTGCGTCGCCGCAGGTCAGGCAGTGGAGTGAGAAAACACTCCGCGCTCCTCGCCGCGCGCGTCCGCCACGGCCGGTCCGGGCAGGCATCAGGTCAGTCGCTGTGGCAGCCCAGCAGCTCGGCGGCGGTGGCACGGGACGTCGTACGCAGCGTGACGACCTTGTCGATCCGGCCCGACTGCTCGTCGAAGCGGAAGTCCGCACGGCCGACCTCCGCGCCGTCCTCGGACTGCGAGCGCACGGTGCAGTACCCCTTGGTGTCGGCGTCCTTGCGTACCTCGAGGTGCACCTCGACCGCCCGGTCCGAGACCACGTCCCACTTGATCAACTCGCCGCTGACCTTCGCACCCGCGATGTAGTCGTAGCCGGCCCAGCCGACGAACGCGAGCATGGCCGCACCCAGCACCGATCCCACGATCTTGAGCTTGCGGTCGGCGCGCTCGTCCGCGGTGCGGCCGTAGCGGCCCTCGGGTCGCGGCGCCGCGGAGGCGCTGGTGCCGACGTCGCGCACTGCGCTCATGATCGTCCTCTCGGAAGGGGCCGGGGCCCGGATCCGGCCGGTTCGGGGTGGCCGGGACAGGCCCTGGAATGAATCGCCCCCCGAGTCGGTCACTATAGAAGCCTGTCACCCGCCGGCCGACCGCCGCCCCACACCGATGTCCGACGACCGTGGGCGGGGTCACACCGACCGCCGAGACCACCGAGGGAACGAGTCTTGACTGAGCAGTTGCGACTGATGGCCGTTCACGCCCACCCCGACGACGAGTCGAGCAAGGGCGCGGCCACGATGGCCAAGTACGTGTCCGAGGGGGTGGACGTGCTGGTCGTGACCTGCACCGGCGGGGAGCGCGGCTCCATCCTCAACCCGAAGCTCCAGGGCGACCCGTACATCGAGGAGCACATCCACGAGGTACGCAAGAAGGAGATGGACGAGGCGCGCGAGATCCTCGGCGTCAAGCAGGAGTGGCTTGGCTTCGTCGATTCGGGTCTGCCCGAGGGCGACCCGCTGCCGCCGCTCCCCGACGGCTGCTTCGCCCTGGAGGACGTCGACAAGGCGGCCGGCCGACTGGTGAGGTCCATCCGGGCGTTCCGTCCGCAGGTGATCACCACCTACGACGAGAACGGCGGGTACCCGCACCCCGACCACATCATGACCCACAAGATCAGCATGGTGGCCTTCGAGGGCGCCGCTGACACCGAGAAGTACCCCGAGGGCGAGTACGGCCCGGCGTACCAGCCGCTGAAGCTCTACTACAACCAGGGCTTCAACCGCCCCCGCACCGAGGCGCTGCACAACGCGATGCTGGAGCGGGGCCTGGAGTCCCCGTACGCGGAGTGGCTCAGGCGCTGGGACGAGTTCGAGCGGGTGGAGCGCACGCTGACGACGCACATCCCGTGCGCCGACTTCTATGAGATCCGCGACAAGGCGCTGATCGCGCACGCCACGCAGATCGACCCCGACGGCGGCTGGTTCCGCGTCCCGATGGAGCTCCAGAAGGAGGTCTGGCCGACCGAGGAGTACGAGCTGGCGAAGTCCCTCGTCGATACGTCCCTCCCCGAGGACGACCTCTTTGCGGGCATCCGAGACAATGCCTGACATGAGCGCAAGCGCAAGCCTGGCAATGACGCACCTCGTCCCTCTCGCCAAGGAGCTCGACGAGGACAAGGTGACCCCCGGCGTCCTCGGCTTCATCGTCTTCGCCGTGATGGCGCTGGCGGTCTGGGGCCTGATGAAGTCGATGAACCGGCACATGGGGAAGGTCGACTTCAAGGAGGCACCGGAGGAGGGCTCCTCCGACGCCTCCGACGGCGGAAGGAAGGGCGCGGCCCCGGCTGCGAAGGGCTGACGCCCGCGCGGGCGTCAGCCCGAGGGCCCGTCCGTTCGAGGTTCCGGCAGCCGCTGCGGCTGCCGGAACCGGCCATGGGTCGGCGCACGCGCCACGGGCCGGCGCCCATGCGCCGCGTCTCTTGGCGTCCTGTCATCCCACCCCTACCGGCACCCCCATGACCTCCCGTGAGTGGCGTCGCGGCACCATTCCCAGGCGCCAGGCCTGCCAGCCGGCGTCCAGATCGACGCCACGCTCCAGCAGCAGCCGGTACGCCTCCACGTAGTCGTCCAGCTTGCCGTCGCGGGCCGGATGCGGGGTTCGGGCCAGTTGGGCCAGTTCCTCCTGGGCGACCGCCGTGCCGACCTCGGAGCCGCCGGGCGATGCGTACGGCAGGAGGGTGCAGCGCAGGAAGTGGGCCCAGTCCTCGCCGCGGCGGTCGCCGTAACCGGCGAACAGGGCCGCCGCCTCGTCGCACAGTCCCAGGGCCGCCTGCGTACGGCCGTTTCCGGCGTCGACCACGGCCAGCTCCAGGCACGTCCAGGCCTCGCCGTGGGCGACGCCGATGCGCTGGAAGTCGGCCCGCGCGTCGACCAGGAGCTGGCGGGCGAAGCCGGAGTTGCGCAGCGACCCGGTCTGGGCGGCCCGCTGGTCGCGCGTGACCCGCGCCGAGTGGTGTCGGGCGCAGGCCAGCCCGTACACGTCGCGCATGCGCGAGAACATCGTGCGGGAGCGCTCCAGCTCGCGGACCGCCTGGTCGAGGTCGCCGGTCTCCTCCAGGGCCTGGCCCAGGTAGTAGATCGTCCACGCCTCGCCGCGCGCGTCCTCGTTGTCGCGGTGGCGCGCCGCCGCCTGTCGCAGGCCGTCCACCGCCGCCGACGGCTCGCCGTCGATCAGCCGGGCCCGCGCCAGCTGCGTCATCGCCCACGCCTCACCGCGGCCGTCGCGCGTCCGCCCGTACTGATCCAGCGCGATCCGCAGCTCGCTCTCCGCGCGCGGTACGTCACCCATGCGCAGACACAACTGCCCCAGCTGGAAGTGCGCCCACGCCTCGCCGTGCACCGACTCGCTGTCCCGGTGCAGCACAAGGGCGGACGACAGCAGCTCCAGCGCCCTGGCGACCTGCCCCCGGTCGCGCTCCACCGCGGCCAGCGCGTGCAGCGTCCACGCCCGGTCGGCGGCCAGCGCGTCCGTCGCCTGCAGATCCAGCGCCTCGCGCAGCTTCGCCGACGCCTCCGTCAGATTGCCCTGGTGGTGCAGCGTGATCCCCAGCGAGCACAGCGCACGGGCCGCGCCCGCATCGTGGTGGGCCTCGAAGTAGAGATCCACGACGGACGCCAGGGTCGAGCGGGCCTTGTCGAGCTCGCCGAGCTGACGGGCCGCGATGCCCGTACGCCACTGGACGCTGCGTACCAGCAGGCCCTGGTCGATGGCCTGCGTCAGCTCGCTGATCTCGCCCAGGCGGTACAGGTCGCCGCGCAGCAGGCAGTAGTCGCACAGCGCACCCAGCAGGTTCAGCACCGCCGTCTGGTCGACGCCCTCCGCGTGCCGCAGTGCCGCCGTGATGAAGCTCGACTCGTCGTCCAGCCAGCGCAGCGCCGCGTCGAGCGACGTGAAGCCGTGCGGACCGACCGTGCTGGAGTGGAAGGACGTGTCCGCCCTGGTCGACGTCTTGCCGTCGACCAGACGGATCACCGAGTCCGCCAGCTCCGCGTAGTTGACGATCAGCCGCTCCTGCGCCGACGTGCGCTCCGCGGGGTCCTCCTCGTCAAGCAGCCGCGCCTGGGCGAAGGTCCGTACGAGGTCGTGGAGGCGGTAGCGGTTGCCGCGGTCGTGGTCGATCAGGCCCGCGCGGGACAGCGCGCTGAGCTGCCGGGTGGCCTCCGTCTCGTCCGTGCCGAGCAGCGCCGCCGCCGCGGCCGCGCCCAGCGACGCCCGGCCTGCCAGCGCGAGTCTCCGCAGCAGCCGCCGCGCCGTGTCCGGCAGATCCGTGTAGCGCAGCCACAGCGCACGCTCCACCGGCTCCACCGGCCCGTACGCCCCCAGGTCCGCCGCCAGCTGACGCGCCGAACGCGGCCCCAGCGAAGAGCCCGCGATGCGCAGCGCGAGCGGCAGACCCCCGCACAGCTCGCGCACCCGGTCCGAGGCCTCGGCGTCGTACGGCCCCGACGCGTCCTGCGCCGACGCCCGCAGCAGCTCGTCCGCGCCCGCCGCCTCCAGCGGCTCGACGGACAGCTGGTGCACCCATGCGGGCAGATCGGCGGGCAGCTCGAGCGGCTTGCGGGCCGTGACCAGGACCAGGCTGTCCGAACGCTCGGGAACCAGGGTGCGCACCTGCTCGGGGTCGCTCGGGTCGTCGAGGACGACCACGACCGGCAGCCCGGTCAGATGCTGGTGGTACAGCTCGCTCAGCCGCCGCACCTGCTGGTCCTGCGACGACCGCTCCCGGAACAGCAGCTGCTCGCGCGGGGCCCCCAGCCGGTTCAGCAGATACAGCAGCGCATCGCGCGTGGACAGCGGCGGCGCCTCGGGGCTGTCCCCGCGCAGATCCACCCGGCACGCGCCCCGGAACTGGTCCTTCAGTCCGAGCGCCGCGCGCAGCGCCAGCGCCGAGCGGCCCGAACCAGGCGCCCCGTGCAGCACCACCACCGTCGGCCGCGTCTCCGTACTCGCCCGCGCCGCGTGCACCCACTGGGCGATCCGCGCCATCTCCTGCCGCCGGCCCGCGAGCGGCCCGTCCGGGTCCGGCAGATGCCCGAACGACTGCTCGAGGACACGCCGGCGCCGCGCCTCCGCGCTTTTGTCGGTACGCCGCAACTGCGGTGCCGCCTTCTTCGTACCGCCCGCCGCGCTGGCCGTGATCACCCGCTGCTGATCCAGGAACGGGCGGATGCCTCGCACCTCCAGCGCCGTCAGCCACTGCAGCCGCAGCTGCTCGGGGCCGCCGGGCTGGTTGCGGGCGCCGGCGCTGCGGTTCGCGGCCGGCACGTGCGACGCCGTCACCTTCACCACCGTCATGGCCGCGCCGGCCACACAGGCGACCGCGCCCGTGCTCAGCGCAGTAGTAGGTGGCATGCCGAACATCAGATCCGCCAGAGACGCCGCGACCGCCGCGGAGATCGCGCCCACAAAGGCGGTTCCGCCTCCCTCCCGGGCGAACCGCTGCCCGAACGACAACTGCCCGGCCTCGGCCTCGTCGAGCGCCGCCGTGTACGCGCCGTACTCCTCGGCCGCCGTCTGCGCCATGGCGTCCAGCGCCCCTCGGGCCCGCGACAGCAGCACACCCCCGTCGATCCGACCGCCCGAGCGCCGCACCTCCTCCTCCACGGCCCGGGCCAACAGCCGCTCGGCTTCCGCCCGATGGCTGTCCCGCATGTCACGTCCCCCTCCGGTGGCTACGGCATTCGCGGACAAGTGTCCTGCGTACGGGCCGGGATTGGGAGGGGATCACGCGAGAGGATCTGGCGGCGCTAGCGGTCGTGCAGAACTTTCGGGCGGGTGACGGGAACGACGGTGAGAAGGCCGTCCAGTCCTTTGTAGTCATCGGGGTTGGTGGTGAACAACGGCAGGTTCTCGGTGATTGCGATGGCGGCGATCATCAGGTCGGCCACTCTGCGCCTGGGCTTGCGGCCGGCGCTGATCACGGCCGCGCAGACCCTGCCGTAGATGCGGGCTGCTTCCGCGTCGAAGGGGATGGGGTCGAACTCGTTCTCCGCGCGCTGCAGCACGTCCATCCGACGAGCACGTTCGGTGTGCTCGTCGTAGTCGTCCTGGTCCTCGTTCCTGCGCACTTCGTGGGGCCCGGCGGAGAGCTCGGCGAGCGTGATGGCTGTGATCGCCATCTCCGCGGGGAGCTCCTCGGGGTCCAGCCACTTGCGCAGGATCATGATGTCGGTGTCGAGCAGCCCCTGCTCATGGTCAGCGGCCATAGGGGTCGTCCATCTCCTGATCGGCCGTGGCGTCCTGGTCTGCGCGGAAGGCCTCCAGGGAGATGTCGGGGGCTGTACGGGACATCGCCACGAATTCGCTACGGGGGACGAAGCGTCTGCGGCGCCGCAAGGGGATCAGCTCACCGATCTGGTGCCCGTCACGGGTGACGGTGAACGCCTGTCCGCCCTGGACGGCGTCCATGATCTCTTTGGATTTGTTGCGCAGGTCGCGCTGGGTGATCTCGGGCTGTGCTGCCATGCCTTTCACGATACGCACGTGTGCCATGGTGTGCTACCAGATAGCACACCATGGCACACGTCTCCGCCTCTGTGGGGACGCCCGCGCTTCAGGCCCGTCGGGCAGGATGGAGGCATGGCTAACCGACTGGCCCATGAGACCTCCCCCTACCTCCTCCAACACGCCGACAACCCCGTCGACTGGTGGCCGTGGTCCGATGCCGCGTTCGAGGAGGCGAGGCGGCGGGATGTGCCCGTGCTGCTCAGTGTCGGGTATTCGAGTTGCCACTGGTGTCATGTGATGGCGAGCGAGTCCTTCGAGGACAGCGGCACGGCCGCGCTCATGAACGAGCACTTCGTCAGCGTCAAGGTCGACCGTGAGGAGCGGCCCGACGTCGATGCCGTGTACATGGAGGCCGTGCAGGCGGCGACCGGGCAGGGTGGGTGGCCCATGACGGTGTTCCTCACGCCGGATGCCGAGCCTTTCTATTTCGGTACGTACTTCCCGCCCGCGCCCCGGCACGGCATGCCGTCGTTCCGGCAGGTGCTGCAGGGGGTGCAGCAGGCCTGGGTCGATCGGCGGGACGAGGTTGCCGATGTCGCCGGGAAGATCACGCGGGACCTTGCCGGGCGGCAGCTTCCGTACGGCGGCGTCGAGATGCCCGGCGAGGAGGAGCTCGCGCAGGCGCTGCTCGGGCTCACGCGCGAGTACGACCCGGTGTACGGCGGGTTCGGCGGCGCGCCCAAGTTTCCGCCGTCGATGGTGATCGAGTTCCTGCTGCGGCACCACGCCCGCACGGGCGCGGAGGGCGCGCTGCAGATGGCCGCCGACACCTGTGAGCGGATGGCGCGCGGCGGGATCTACGACCAGCTGGGCGGCGGCTTCGCGCGCTACTCGGTGGACCGCGAATGGGTGACGCCGCATTTCGAGAAGATGCTCTACGACAACGCGCTGCTGTGCCGTGCGTACGCGCACCTGTGGCGGGCCACGGGCTCGGACCTCGCACGGCGCGTCGCGCTGGAGACCGCCGACTTCATGGTGCGGGAACTCCGCACGAACGAGGGCGGATTCGCGTCCGCGCTGGATGCCGACAGTGATGACGGTACGGGGCGGCATGTCGAGGGCGCGTACTACGTGTGGACGCCCGCGCAGCTGCGGGAGGTGCTCGGTGACGACGACGCCGAGCTTGCGGCCGCGTACTTCGGGGTGACCGAGGAGGGCACCTTCGAGGAGGGTGCCTCGGTGCTCCAGCTCCCGCAGCGCGAGGGAGTGGTGGACGCGGCCCGGCTCGCCTCCGTGCGTGCGCGTCTGTTCGCCGCGCGGGAGCAGCGACCGGCGCCCGGCCGCGACGACAAGGTGGTGGCGGCCTGGAACGGGCTCGCGATCGCCGCGCTCGCGGAGACCGGCGCGTACTTCGACCGGCCCGATCTCGTCGAGGCCGCGATCGGGACGGCCGACCTGCTCGTACGCGTCCACATGGACGACCACGCACGGCTCGCCCGGACCTCGAAGGACGGCCGGGCGGGGTCCAACGCTGGTGTGCTGGAGGACTACGCGGACGTCGCGGAGGGCTTCCTGGCGCTGGCGTCCGTGACCGGTGAGGGCGTGTGGCTGGAGTTCGCCGGGTTCCTGCTCGACCATGTGCTGGCGCAGTTCACCGGCGAGAACGGCGAGCTGTACGACACGGCCGCGGACGCCGAGCAGCTCATCCGGCGTCCGCAGGACCCGACGGACAACGCGGCGCCGTCCGGGTGGACGGCTGCGGCCGGGGCGCTGCTGTCGTATGCGGCCCAGACCGGGTCGGAGCCGCATCGCGCTGCTGCCGAGCGGGCGCTGGGGGTGGTGAAGGTGCTCGGTCCGCGGGTGCCGCGCTTTATCGGGCATGGGCTTGCGGTGGCGGAGGCGTTGCTTGACGGCCCCCGTGAGGTTGCGGTCGTCGGTCCCGCGGGGGACCGCGCGACGCGCGAGCTGCATCGGGCGGCGCTGCTCGGGACGGCGCCGGGGGCGGTGGTCGCCGTCGGTGAGCCGGGCGGCGACGAACTGCCGCTGCTTGCCGATCGGCCCCTGGTCGGGGGCCGCCCGGCCGCTTACGTGTGCCGGAATTTCACGTGTGATGCGCCGACGGACGATGTGGAGCGGCTGCGGGGTGCTGTGGGCGCGGTGGCCCCATAGGGGACCTGTTGGCGTGGCGCCTGCGGGCCGTGGGTGGTTTGTGCCCACCCGTTCCGCCTGCGGAACGCCTGCCCACAAACCATGGCGCCTGCCCACAAAACCATGGCGCCTGCCCACAAACCGTTCAGCGGAGCTCGAATCGCTCAGCCGAACTCCGCGAGCGCTGTCCCCACGATTCGTTCCAGGCGGTCGTGGTGGGCGCCCCGCCAGTACACGCGGTCGCACTCCACGCACTGCGCGAACACGTCGTACGACCGCTGCGTGCCGCCCTGGAGGAGGTCGGCGACCTCGTCCTTGCGGGCGTCGCGCAGGGTGCCGTTGCATGCCGTGCACCGGGTCCAGGGGCGCAGCTCCGGGGCGAAGCGGCCCAGCACGTCGCGGAGCTGGTCGTCGGGGCGGTCGCTGTAGACGTATGCGCCGGCCCACAGTTCACGGCGGCGCAGCAGGCCGCGGTCGCGGCTGAGCAGCACGCGCTGCTCCGCCGCGGACTGGGTGGCGAGCGCCGCGTCCCCGGGGTCCGCGGAGTCGTACGCCGCGTCGACGCCGAGCAGCCTCAGGCGCCGCGCGAGCGTGCCCAGATGGACGTCGAGCAGAAAGCGCAGCGGTGCGCCCGGCACCTGCTGGGGGCGCTCGACGGCCCGCACCTCGACGGACTCCCCGGCCGCCGGGATGTGCGCGGCGGTGACCTCGCGGCCGTCGACGACGAGCGCGCCCACCTCGGTCAGCGGCACACCGGCCGACTCGATGACATGCCCGAGCGTCGAGACGCCGTCGGTGACGAGTGGCGTGGGGCCGCCACGCCGCCCGGGAGGCACGAACATGCCCAGCTCGGGGGCGAAGTCCACCTGGATCTCGGGTCCGTTCACGCGCTCAGAATGTCATGCCATGGGGGTACCTCCCATGCCTTCAAGGCAATGGGGGAGGGGCCGCTGCCTGGTCTTGTTCCCGGCGCGCCCGGTGCCCGCAGGCCGCCCTGTCAGCGGACGAGGGTTCCCTCGAACGTGGTCAGCGCGCGGTCGAGGAGGTCGGGCAGATCGTCCTGGTGGTCGTGCTCGGCCCAGTAGAGGCTGGTCTCCAGCAGCGCGCCGACGATGGCTGTGGCGAGGACGCGTACCTGCAGGTCGCCGGTGTCGCGGCCGGTGCGCTGGGCGATGGCCCGGCGCAGCAGGCGGGCGGTGACCGACATGCTCTCGGTCATCCGGGCCCGTACGGCGGGCACGTCCACCATCAGCCGCGTCCGTAGCCGGGACACGGCGGGCTCCTCGTCGAATCCGAAGCCCACGACCCTCCGCAGCACGTACCGCAGGGAGTCGATCAGCGGCTCGTCCTCGGGCCGGGCCCGCATCTCCTGTTCGAGGACCGGGTCGTACTCGTCCGTGAGGACGATGTCCTCCTTGGTCGGGAAGTACCGGAAGACGGTGGACGGCGACACCTCGGCGGCCTCGGCTATCTGCTCGATGGTCGTCGCGTCGTATCCCTGCTCGTCGATCAGCCGGTAGGTCGCCTCGCGGATCGCCGCCCGGGTCTTGATCTTCTTCCGCTCACGGAGGCCCAGTTGCGGGCGGTCGGCAGGGGAGGTACGAGTGCGTGCGGCCGTCATGGGGCTCATTGTCGGCCACTCACTGTCAGTGGTCCATGTCACTCTGGGGTGCACGTTCGATCACGGTACGTACAGGCGTACGCGGTGTGGTCAGGCGTGCTGGTAGGCCACCAGCGAGATGCCGACGTAGTGCACGGCGAACGCCGCAAGGGTGAAGGAGTGGAAGACCTCGTGGAAGCCGAACCACCGGGGTGACGGGTTGGGGCGCTGGATGCCGTAGATCACGCCGCCCGCGCTGTAGAGCAGACCGCCCACGATCACGCAGACGAGCACGGCGATGCCGCCCGTGCGCATGAAGTCGGGGAGGAAGAAGACGGCGGCCCAGCCCATCGCCAGGTAGCAGGGGGTGTAGAGCCAGCGTGGGGCGCCGACCCAGAAGACGCGGAAGACGATGCCGGCCGCTGCCGCCGCCCAGATTCCCCAGAGCAGCCACTGCCCCTTGCCGCCTGGCAGGAGCAGCAAGGTCAACGGTGTGTATGTGCCCGCGATGATCAGGAAGATGTTCGCGTGGTCCAGTCTGCGCAGGATGCCGTCCGCGCGGGGACTCCAGTTGCCGCGGTGGTAGATGGCGCTCACGCCGAACAGCAGGCAGGCCGTCAGTACGTAGATGCCGCAGGCGATCCGGCCGCGGGGGGAGTCCGCGAGGGCGGTGAGAACGAGGCCCGCGATCAGCACCGCCGGGAACATTCCGGCATGCAGCCAGCCGCGGAGGTGCGGCTTCATCGGGGCCAGGGCCGCCTGGAGCGGCGTCTGTGTGGACTGGTGCGGGATCGAGGCCGGCCCCCCTTCAGGGGCCGCTGAACTCCCGGTGGTGTCGGCGGCAGGCGCAGTCATTGCCGCATCGTACCTACGGAGCCGTAACTCACATATGCCTGCCGGTGAACGAAAGTGCACAGAGTGGTGATGCTCACTCCGCTCAGTTGTGAGGCCGTCTGGACAGATGCGCGAATGCGGCGGATGATCAGATGAGTGCGGTCGGCACCGGATGAGCGCAGAGTGATCGAAGAGCGCAGCATCCGGGTCGCAGCCCCCACGGGGCACCAAGTCAAAATCCCCTCTTTCTAGGAGCAACCGTGGCGCGCGACATCGCGGCTCCCAGCACCGTCCCCACCCGCCATCAGGAACTGGTCTCGTGGGTCAACGAGATCGCCGAACTGACTCAGCCGGACAGCGTGGTCTGGTGTGACGGATCCGAGGCCGAGTACGAGCGACTGTGCGAGGAGCTCGTCGCCAAGGGCACCTTCAAGAAGCTCGACCCGATCAAGCGCCCCAACTCCTACTACGCGGCTTCCGACCCGACCGATGTCGCCCGGGTCGAGGACCGCACGTTCATCTGCTCCGAGAAGGAGCAGGACGCGGGCCCGACGAACCACTGGAAAGCTCCGGCCGAGATGCGCGCCATCTTTACCGGAGAACGAGACAGCTTCGCGGGCCGGGACGGCCAGGGCGGGATATTCCGCGGCTCGATGCGCGGCCGGACCATGTACGTGGTGCCGTTCTGCATGGGCCCGCTCGGCTCGCCGCTCTCCGCGATCGGCGTGGAGATCACCGACTCCGCGTACGTCGCCGTGTCCATGCGCACCATGACGCGCATGGGACAGCAGGTCCTCGACGAGCTCGGCTCGGACGGCTTCTTCGTGAAGGCCGTCCACACCCTGGGCGCGCCGCTGGAGCCGGGCCAGGAGGACGTTCCGTGGCCCTGCAACTCCACCAAGTACATTTCGCACTTCCCGGAGACCCGCGAGATCTGGTCGTACGGCTCCGGCTACGGCGGCAACGCGCTGCTCGGCAAGAAGTGCTACGCCCTGCGCATCGCCTC
Source organism: Streptomyces himalayensis subsp. himalayensis (assembly GCF_013778455.1). GTDB lineage: Bacteria > Actinomycetota > Actinomycetes > Streptomycetales > Streptomycetaceae > Streptomyces > Streptomyces himalayensis. The sequence continues at coordinate 200,091 of NZ_JACEHE010000016.1, forward strand.
CGTCATGGCGCGCGACGAGGGCTGGCTCGCCGAGCACATGCTGATCCTCAAGCTCACACCACCGCAGGGCGAGTCGAAGTACGTCGCGGCGGCCTTTCCGTCCGCGTGCGGCAAGACCAACCTCGCCATGCTCGAGCCGACGATCTCCGGCTGGACCGTCGAGACCATCGGCGACGACATCGCATGGATGCGGTTCGGCGAGGACGGCCGGCTCTACGCGATCAACCCCGAGGCGGGCTTCTTCGGTGTCGCGCCCGGCACCGGTGAGCACACCAACGCCAACGCGATGAAGACACTCTGGGGCAACTCGGTCTTCACGAACGTCGCGCTGACGGACGACAACGACATCTGGTGGGAGGGGATGACCGAGGAGATCCCGGCGCACCTCACCGACTGGAAGGGCAACGACTGGACGCCGGAGTCCGGGACCCCGGCCGCCCACCCCAACGCCCGCTTCACCGTGCCGGCCTCGCAGTGCCCGATCATCGCGCCCGAGTGGGAGGACCCGAGGGGCGTGCCGATCTCGGCGATCCTCTTCGGCGGCCGCCGCGCCTCCGCGGTCCCGCTGGTCACCGAGTCCTTCGACTGGCAGCACGGCGTGTTCCTCGGCGCGAACGTGGCGTCCGAGAAGACCGCCGCCGCCGAGGGCAAGGTCGGCGAGCTGCGCCGCGACCCGTTCGCCATGCTGCCGTTCTGCGGCTACAACATGGGCGACTACATGGGCCACTGGATCAACGTCGGCAAGACTGCAGTCTCCAAAGAGGGGGACCAGTCCAAGCTGCCGAAGATCTACTACGTCAACTGGTTCCGCAAGAACGACGCGGGCAAGTTCGTCTGGCCGGGCTTCGGCGAGAACAGCCGTGTCCTGAAGTGGATCGTCGAGCGCCTGGAAGGCAAGGCCGAGGGCGTCGAGACCCCGATCGGCATCCTGCCGACCAAGGAGGCCCTCGACACGGACGGGCTCGACCTGGCCCAGGAGGACCTCGACTTCCTGCTCAAGGTCGACACCGAGGTCTGGCGCGAGGAGGCCGCGCTGGTCCCCGAGCACCTCAAGACGTTCGGCGACCACACGCCGAAGGAGCTGTGGGACGAGTACCACGCGCTGGTGCAGCGCCTGGGCTGAGCAGCCCCCGAACTCCGCAGCCGGCCTGACCTTGCCCTGACCCGCGATGTCGCCACGGCCGGCCGCGGTGGGGTTCTCCTCCGACCGCACGAACGCTCGGAGGAGGCACCCCGTTACCGGCAGGGCCCCGCACAACGGCGTGCGGGGCCGTTGCCTTTGTTCACTCAAGTCCCCCTTGCCTACTGGATCTTCACGCCTGTTTCATATTCATCACAGGCGCATCACTGATCCAGTGGGCGCTCAAGTCAGCCAGTGGGGGGCACAGTTGAAAACAGCACACCGTCCAAGACGTCTCGCGGCCACGCTGCTCGCCGCCGCGCTCGCCGGGACCGGACTGACCGTCGCCGCGGCACCAGCGGCACACGCGGCGGCGTCCGACGCCGTGGCCAAGCTGCCGATCTCGTCGTACTCGGCGCTGGCGGTCGACTCCGTGCACCAGCGCGTCTACATCGCCGACCAGCGTGACAGCCAGACCAATGGCACCGTGCTGGTCTACAACTTCCAGGGCCAGAAGGTCACCACCCTCGCCCACGCCAACTCGGTCTCGGGCCTGGCGCTCAGCGCGGACTCGGCGACGCTGTACGTGGGCGAGCGCGGCCGTATCGTCACGTACGACACGGAGACGCTCGCGCAGAACGGCGCGGTGACCGCCCCGTACGACACCTGCGGCCGCCAACTCGCCTTCGCGGGCGGCAAGGTGTTCACGACCGACGCGTACGTCTTCCAGAGTTCCTACTGCGCCACGGCGTCGACGGCCCTCGACATGATGGCGAACGGCACGGTCGGCAGGACCGGCTGGAACGACATCGGCCGGCTCCAGCTGGCCGCGGGCGGGACCAACCGGCTCCTCATGGGCCAGCCGGCCGAGAGCGGTGCCGCGAACCCGTTCCTCGCCTCCTTCGACGCCAGCGGCGAGACCCTCGTACGCGACGCATCCCGCCGCTTCGCGGACGCCGAAGGCAAGGGCGCCCTCGCCCTCAAGGACATGGCCGGCAGCACGGACGGCAGCAAGGTCGCGGTCGCCGACGCGGGCCACGGCACCCGGCTGCTGAACTCCGGCGACCTGTCGGACGCGGCCGACCAGTACCAGGCGCTGCCCACCGGCGCCAAGGCGAGCGCGGTCGCCTTCAGCGGCGACGGCAGGTACGTCGCCCGCGGCGCCCAGGCCACCGGCAGTACCCCCGACCTGCTGGTGCAGGCCGCCGACCCGACGGACGGCACGCCGCCGCTGGAGTTCGTCTTCGAGGGCAGCCTCGACGGCGGCTGGGTCACCCCGCGGGGCCTCGCCTGGTCCGCGGACGGCTCGCGGCTCTTCGCCGTCACCCAGAACGGCATCGGCACCGAGTACTGGCTGCATGTCATCCAGCCCCCGGCTGTCCAGTACGACACCCGCTTCACCGGCGGGCTCAGCAACAGCCCCGCCCAGGCCGTCGCGGGTGAGCCGCTCGCGGTGCGCGGGAAGCTGGAGTTCGACGGACCCGCGCCCGCCGAGCCGCTGAAGGTCACCGCGACGCGCACGGACGCGAACGGCACCCACGAACTGGGCACCGCCACCGTCAAGGAGGACGGCACGTTCACCGTGCTCGACGAGCCCGACCTCGTCGGCGACGCCACGTACAGCGTGTCCTTCCTCGGCGACCTGACCCACCGCCCGGCCCAGGACGTGACCCACACGGTGTCCGTCGCCAAGGCGCCCACCTCGATCGCGCTCACCGCTCCGGCGGAATCCGACATGGACACGGGTGTGGAGATCACCGGCAAGCTCACCGTGCAGGGCAAGACGCCCGCCGAGCGGCCCGTGCTCACGGTCCAGCGCACCGACCGCCTCGGCACCGGCTGGCTGACGTCGGTGACGGTGGCCGCGGACGGCGCGTTCACGATCAACGACCTGCCGCGCACCAACCGCGATGTGACCTACACGGTCACCTACGCGGGCGACGACCTCCACGAGGCGTCGACGGCGTCGGCGACGGTCCTCGTCCGGCGCTGACCGCGCCGCTGACGCCGTAACGCCTGGTCAGAGCGGCCCTCCCCGGTCCTCCAGGTACCGGGTGTGGGACTCCTGGCGGCGGGCCTCCGTCTCGCGGAGGGCCGCCGCTTGAAGAACTCCTTCAGCTTCGGGGGCGCCTCCGCCACGTCCTCGTCCGTGAGCGCGGACTGGGCGCCGGAGAGCGCATAGGCCACCGAGATCAGCGTGGCGAAGCCGGAATTGGAGCGGGACGGGTCGGTCGTGCCGTACGTCAGCTTCCCGTCCGTCACCGCCTTGTCGATGTCCGACCAGGTGACGTCCTCCGGCTTCCATCCCAGTTCCCGTACGGTGTCGGGCTTCAGGCCGATCGCGACCGGGCTGGACATGACCGGCGTCTCGGAGACGACCTGCTTCGCGGCCTCCGGGCGCAGCCGCAGGTTTGCCGGCCCCCGACGACGGCTGCCACAACTCCGCCGATCAGCAGCACCGCGAGGACTATTCCTGCGATACGTCTCACACTTGGGAGCGTGCTCTCGGAACCCGACGTTCCAGGGAGCGATCCGGGTGAACGTGGGGTGACCAACCCATCCCGGTACGCAACCGGAACAACTTGCTCCGTCAGATGTGGTGGCGCCCGGTCCGCGCCACGCCGTGGGTGCGCGCGGACCGGGGCCGTCATGGGGACCCGGGGTACGGGTCAGCAGGCGGCGAGTTGGCGGCCGTCCTGCGCGGCCGCGTGCGCGTCCATGCGATGGGCGGCGAGGATCGCGGCCGCGGTGTCGGCGCGCGATGCGGCCACCACCAGGGCGCGGCCCGCGAGGGCGTGCGCACGCTGGTGCAGGGCCGCGAGGCGCGGGTCCCGCCCGTCGCCCGACGCGACGGAGGTGCCGCCACCCGTCGCCGTCACGGCCGCCCGCACCGGCGGCTTCCCGTCGCGCAGCCGGGCCACCTCCTGCGCAAGCTGTTCGGCGGCGGTGTCCAGGTCGGCGTCGGGGCAGAGCGCGCGCAGGTCGTCGGTGACGGCCAGCAGCGCCGCGAGATGCCCGGCGAGCTGGATGTCCAGCTCCTCCTCCCGGGAGCGGTGCGGGAAGTCCTCGTCGGCGCCGGCCATCGTGTGGACCGACTTGGTGCGGATCGGTTCGTACATGGGGATGGCCTCCTGTGCTCTGACAGGAAACCATCCTAGCTTAGATTCAGTCTAAAGTTGAGCCCGTTCGCGGAATGGAGCGCAGGGTTTACACACGGTGAATCGGACGAGGCCCCGGCGGGAGCCGAGGCCTCGTTCACGACCGGAGTGTGAGGGACACTGTCAGGACTGGCTGTAGCCGTCCAGGAACTTCCCGATGCGACCCACCGCGTCCTTCAGATCCGTCACCGACGGCAGCGTGACCACCCGGAAGTGGTCCGGTTCCGGCCAGTTGAAGCCCGTGCCCTGCACGACCATGATCTTCTCGGCGCGGAGCAGGTCCAGCACCATCTGCCGGTCGTCCTTCACCTTGAAGACCTTGGGGTCGAGGCGCGGGAAGAGATACAGCGCCCCCTTCGGCTTCACGCACGTCACGCCCGGGATCTGCGTCAGCAGCTCGTACGCCGTGTCGCGCTGCTCCTTCAGCCGGCCGCCCGGCAGAACGAGATCGTTGATCGTCTGGCGTCCGCTGAGCGCAGCCACCACACCGTGCTGCCCCGGCATGTTCGCGCACAGCCGCATGTTGGCGAGGATCGTCAGGCCCTCGATGTACGAGTCGGCGTGCGCCCTGGGCCCGGAGATCGCCATCCAGCCGACGCGGTAGCCCGCCACCCGGTATGCCTTCGACATGCCGTTGAAGGTCAGGGTGAGCAGGTCCGGGGCGACGGCCGCGGTCGGGGTGTGCGTCGCGTCGTCGTAGAGGATCTTGTCGTAGATCTCGTCCGAGCAGACGAGGAGGTTGTGGCGGCGGGCGATGTCCGTCAGGCCGCGCAGCACCTCTTCGCTGTATACGGCGCCCGTCGGGTTGTTCGGGTTGATGATCACCAGCGCCTTGGTGCGGTCGGTGACCTTGCGCTCGATGTCGGCGAGATCCGGCATCCAGTCGGACTGCTCGTCGCAGCGGTAGTGCACCGCCGTGCCGCCGGACAGCGAGACCGCGGCCGTCCACAGCGGATAGTCCGGCGCCGGGACCAGCACCTCGTCGCCGTCGTCGAGCAGGCCCTGCATGGCCATCACGATGAGCTCGGAGACGCCGTTGCCGATGAAGACGTGCTCGACGTCCGTCTCCACGCCCAGTGTCTGGTAGTGCATCATCACCGCGCGGCGCGCCGCGAGCAGGCCCTTCGCGTCTCCGTAGCCATGGGCGCCGGAGAGGTTGCGGAGCATGTCCTCGAGGATCTCGGGCGGGCACTCGAAGCCGAACGCGGCCGGATTGCCGGTGTTCAGCTTGAGGATGCGGTGTCCTGCCGCCTCGAGCCGCATCGCCTCCTCGAGAACCGGGCCCCGGATCTCGTAACAGACGTTGGCGAGCTTGGTCGACTGGATCACCTGCATGTCCGCGAGCTTACGGGCGTCTGGCCGGATTCGCTCCGTGTTATCCGACACGTGAGACGTGGGCTTTGGGTGGGTATGGGCTCTCGACTGCGCCCCCAGCCCCTGGATTCTCTACAATTCCCGCCCATGTCTTGGCACCCTCACCACGGCACTGATGCCTACGACGCAAACAGCGCGAACCATACGCATAGTGCGTACGGCGCTATCGGCCCGCATCCGGACCACGGTGACACGCAGAATCTGCCGGCTGTGTACCACCCGTACGGGGACACGACCCAGGCCGCCTACGACGGATACGAGGATCCAGCGGCCGCACACGGCTGGCAGGAGCCCTCGGCGGACGGCGGGGGCGTGTACGGGGACGCCGATGGTGCATACGCCGATGGTGCGTACGAGGACGGCCGCGGTCGGTACGAGAGCGGTGTCGAGCATGACGACGGTGCGGCTTTCGGCGGTCGGTCGCGCCGCCGCCGCAGTCGGACGGGCAGCCGTGTGCTCATAGTGGGCGCGGCGGCCTGCATAGTGTGCGCGACCGCCTTGATCGCGTGGCTTTCCGGCGCGGGGTCCTCCGGAACCCCTGAGCCCGGAAGCCGGGAGACCGAGCAGAATCAGCAGAACCAGCAGGTCGAGGACGCGGAGCCGAGCCCCGACCAGACCGGCTCGACTGCTGCCGAGCCCACCGCCGACCCGGCCGCCGGGGCCCCGGAAGCCGCGAGCCCGACCGCATCGGTGAGCACTTCCGGGACCGGCGACGAGACGAAGGAGCCCACGACGCAGGCGCCCACGACCACGGCGGCCTCCTCCGCGTCGAGCGGTCCGGGCAACGGGAACTCGGGCGGCAACCCGGGCCACGGGCAGGGGTCGACCAAGGGGCCGAAGTAAGCCGGTCTCAACTCCTGACGGAAAGAGCCTGACGAAAGAGTCCGGCAAAGGAGCCTGACGAAAGGGTCTGGCAAAGGAGCTTGACAATGAAGCCCGGCGGAAAAGACGCTGCTCTTTGCTCCGTTCGGGGGTTCTGCCCCACTCCCTTAATAGATCGCATGTTCGGTAACGGTGGGTACGCTGGAGCCATGCCCGCGCACCTTCATGGACTCCAGGGTTCGCTGTTCGACCAGACCGACGACATCCGTCTCGGCCCGCTGACGGGCGTACGCAGGATCGTGCTGGGCGACGGAGCATGGATCGACGTGCTGCCAGGGTGGCTGCACGGCTCGGACGCGCTCTTCGAGCACCTGGCCGACGTGGTGCCCTGGCGCGCCGAGCGCCGCCACATGTACGAGCAGGTGGTGGACGTGCCGCGACTGCTCGCCTACTACGGCGCCGACGACCCCCTCCCGCACCCCGTCCTGGACGAGGCACGGGCCGCCCTGTCCGCGCACTACGACGCCGAACTCGGCGAACCCTTCGCCACCGCGGGGCTCTGCCTCTACCGCGACGGCCGCGACAGCGTCGCCTGGCACGGCGACCGGATCGGCCGCGGCGCCCGCGAGGACACCATGGTCGCCATCCTGTCCGTGGGCACACCGCGTGATCTGCTGCTGCGCCCGCGCCACCCGGCGGGCGGAGCTGCCGGGAGCGGGGGCGAGGGCGGCGAGGGCCGGAGTGGAGGCAAGGGCAGCGAGGGCCGGAGCGGGGGCAAGGGCGGCGAGGGCCGGAGCGGCCGCGCGAACCTGCGGCAGTCGCTCGGCCACGGCGATCTGATCGTGATGGGCGGCTCCTGCCAGCGCACCTGGGAACACGCGGTGCCGAAGAGCGCGCGTGCGACGGGGCCGCGGATCAGCATCCAGTTCCGCCCGCACGGGGTCGGCTGAGCACCGCTCGTACGTCCAGGGCGGCCGCAGGCGGTGCGCTGAGCAGCGCTCGTACGCCCCGGGCGGACCCGGGGCGGAGTCACCGTGCGCCGGCGCCCCGGATCGCACGTCCCGCGAGGGCACCGGTGCGCCGTCCGTCCTCGATCACGAAGCGGCCGTCGATCAGTACGTGCGGGATGCCCGTCGGCAGGGCCCGCGGCGCCTCGAACGTCGATCCCGCCGCGACCGTCTCCGGGTCGAAGAGCACCAGGTCGGCGCGGTAGCCCTCGCGTACGAGCCCCCGGTCGGCGAGGCGGAGGCGGGCCGCGGGACGTCCGCTGAGGTGGGCGACGCACTCCTCGAGGGAGAGGACGCCCAACTCCCGAACGTACCGGCCGAGATACTGCGGGAACGTCCCGTACGCCCGCGGGTGCGGCTTGTCGCCCTGCAGGATCCCGTCCGAGCCGCCGGTGTGCACGCGGTGGCGCATGATCGCCTGCACGTTCTCCTCGTGCCCCACGTGCTGGAGGATCGTCGAGCCGAGGCGGTCCTCCAGGAGTAGACGGCGAGCGGTGACCCAGGGCTCCTCGCCGCGCGCGTCGGCCGACTGCTGGATCGTCCTGCCGACGTGGGAGCCGAGCCCCGGCTGGGAGACGCCCGAGATCTCGATCGTGTCCCACTCGATCGGCACGCCGTGGCAGCCGTCCGCGCCGACGATCTCCATGTGGTGGCGTATCCGCTCGGCGGTCTCGTCGTCGCGGAGGCGGGTCAGGATCGCCGCCGGACCGCCCTCGCTCGCCCAACTCGGCAGCATGGCCACCAGAGTCGTACAGCCGGGGGTGTACGGATACGTGTCCAGGCTGATGTCCGCCCCGGCGTCGAGCGCGTCGTCGAGGAGGGTGAGGAGCTCAGGGGCGCGGCCCTTGTTCACGCCGAAGTTCATGGTGGCGTGGGCGAGATGGAGGGGGCAGCCGGCGGTGCGGGTCAGCTCCACCATCTCCGCGTACGCCTCCAGGGCGCCCGCGCCGTACGAGCGGTGGTGCGGGCAGTAGTAGCCGCCGTGCGCGGCCACCACCCGGCACAGCTCGGCGAGTTCGGAGTCCTTGGCGTACATGCCGGGCGTGTAGGTGAGGCCGGACGACATGCCGACGGCGCCCTGCTCCATGCCCTCGGCCACCAGCCGCCGCATGTGGTCCAGCTCGGCGGGCGTCGCCTCGCGGTCGTCCCAGCCGACGGCGAGCATACGGACGGTGCCCTGCGGAATCAGATACGCCGCGTTGACGGCGATGCCCTCGCCGTCGAAGCCGTGGTCCAGACGGTCCAGGTACTCGCCGACCGAGCGCCAGCTGAAGTCGATGCTCTCGTCCCCGGGACCGCCGCCGTTCCAGCCGGTGATGGCCGTGCGGACCTCGGCGAGGGTGCGGTCGTCGACGGGCGCGTACGACAGGCCGTCCTGGCCGATGACCTCCAGGGTCACGCCCTGGGCGGCCTTCGCGCTGTGGTCCGGGTCGCGGAGGAGGGCGAGATCGCTGTGGGCGTGCATATCGATGAAACCGGGGGCGAGGGCCAGGGCGTCCGCCTCCAGCGTGCGGTGGCCGCCGCCGGCGGCCAGGCGCGGAGCGCCGTCCGACTCGCGGCGGATCTCGGCGATCCGGCCGCCGTCGATACGGATGTCGGCGCGGTACGAGGGGTCGCCGGTGCCGTCGAGCACGCGTACGCCACGGATGACCAGGTCCATCGGTTGCCCTTTCCCCGGGCTCCGCCCGGGTTGTCTCCCGCGCCTCCGGCGCGTGCCTTTCCGGGCTTCGCCCGGGCCTTTTCTCCGCGCCTCCGGCGCGGTTTCTCCCACCCGCCCGCCCTGCATTCGCGGGCTCCGCCCGCCCGGTCTCCCGCGCCTCCGGCGCGTAGCTTCGCGGCCCCCGTCAGAAGAACGTCCGCACGTACTCCGTCACCGTCCCATCCGCCTCCACCACCGGGATCAGCTGCCACTTGTCGAACGATGTGCACGGGTGCGACAGGCCAAGGCCGACCCAGTCGCCGACCTCCAGATCGGCCTCCGCGGAGGTGCGCAGCCAGCCGTGCTGGTCCGAGAGGCCGGTGACCTCGATCCCGGTCGCCTGGCGCTCGGCGCCGTCGCGGGCGCCCCGGACCACCTGTGCCTGCGGCAGGTGCAGATCGTACGCGGCGTCCCGCTTGCCCGCGTTGACGAATGCCTGGTCCGCGGTGGGCCGCGAGACGACCTGGGCCCACAGCCGGAACGCCGGGTGCAGCGCGCCCTCCTCCGGGATCCGGTTGAACGGCGTCACATGCTTGTAGTGGCCGTCGTCGTGCGACACGTAGGCGCCCGAGCGCAGCAACTTCAGGACGGGCAGGGAGAGTTCGGGGATCTCTGCGAAGACGTCCGCCACCGCGTCGAACCAGGCGCTGCCGCCCGCGCTGACGACGATCTCGTCGAGACCGGCCCCGGACCCCAACCCGGACGTCGCCGACGCCGACCCGGACGACGCCGACCCCGACCCGGAGAAGCGGCCCGCCTTGTCGAAGTCCGCCGCGAGCGCCGTCAGGCGGCGCAGCCAGGCGCGGACCCGTTCCGGGTCAGCGTCCGGGACCTCGCCCTCGTATCCCGCGACGCCCACCAGCCGCAGCGTGTCCGCGGCCGCCACCGCGTCCGCGACAGCCATGCAGTCGGCCTCCGTCCGCGCCCCGGTGCGCGCGCCCTCGCCCGCGCCCAGCTCGACGACCACGTCGACCGGGCGTCCGCCGGCCGGCAGCGGGGACAGTGCGGCGTGCATGAGCTCGACACCGCGTACCGAGTCGACGTAGCAGATGAAACGGAACTCCGCGTCCCCGGCGAGCTCCGCCGCCACCCACCGCAGGGCCGCGGCGTCCACCAGCTCGTTCGCCAGGAAGACGCGCTGGATGCCGAACGCCCGCGCCACCCGCACCTGGTGCGGCACCGCGAGCGTGATGCCCCACGCGCCGTGCTCGATCTGGCGGTGGAAGAGCTGGGGGGCCATGGAGGTCTTGCCGTGCGGTGCGAAGGCGAGGCCGTGGCGGGTCGCGTACGTCTCCATGAGCTTGAGGTTGTGCTCCAGGCGCTCGGCGGAGAGAGCGAGGACCGGAGTGGCGAAGCCGTCGGTGAAGAGGTTGCGGCGCTGGGCGGCCAGCTCGCCGACGGTCAGGCCGTCGGCGTCCGGCGGGAGGCCCTTGAAACGGTGGTCGACGCGTTCGGCGGCCAGGCGGGCGAGCGCTTCGGCACTCATGGAGCCTCCCTGATGAGTATGTTGCACGCTGTGCAACGCGCATTGCGTATGACGTTTCCTGCTGTCTAACATCCCCAGCGAACACCGGTCAATGCAGCCGCTGCGACCCGAGACCACGAGGAGCCGCGACCATCGTGACCACCGACGGACTCTCCCCTGTCCCCGATGTCGTGGACGTCGTCACGCTCGGCGAGTCCATGGTCACCTTCCTGCCCTCCCGCCCGGGCCGCCTCGCCGACGTACCGTCCTTCGACCGGGCCATCGGCGGCGCGGAGTCGAACGTGGCGTGCGTACTGGCGGCCGCCGGCCATTCCACGCGGTGGGTCAGCCGGGTCGGCGCCGACGGGTTCGGCGACCACCTGGTCGAGACGATCGGCGGGTACGGCGTCGACGTCACGTCCGTGCGGCGTGACCCGGAGCGCCCCACCGGCATCTACTTCCGCACGGCCGGCGACCGCGCCACCGACGCCCACGAGGTGGCGTACTACCGGGCGGGATCGGCGGCCTCGGCGATGGCGGCCGACAGCGTGGACCTGGACGCCCTTCGTGCGGGTCGCATCCTGCACCTCTCCGGGATCACGGCCGCGCTGTCCGAGGAGTGCCTCGGCCTCATGCGGGAGCTGACGGCGTCCCGTCCCGGTCGCCCGCTCGTCTCCTTCGACGTCAACCACCGGCCCGGGCTGTGGCGCGAAGCCGACGGTCCGCGCGTACTGCTGGAGCTGGCGCGCGGAGCCGACATCGTGTTCGTGGGGGACGACGAGGCGCGGGAGGCGTGGGGGCTGCACGGCGTACGCGCCATCCGCGAGGCGCTGCCCGAGCCGGAGATCGTGGTCGTCAAGCAGGGTAAGGGCGGAGCGACCGTGCTCGACAAGAACGTCGACGGCCTGAACGAGGACGCCACGGGCACCGCCACCTTCGTACGTGCGCTGGACATCGACGTCGTGGCCCACGTCGGCGCCGGCGACGCCTTCGCCGCCGGGTTCCTGTCGGCCACGCTGCGCGGCCTCCCCGTACGCGACCGCCTGCGGCACGGCCACCTCATGGCCGCCGCCGCCCTCACCGTCCCCGGCGACCTCGGCACCCCTCCGGCCCGGAGCCACGCCGACCGCCTGGCCGCCCTCGACGACAACGCGTGGGGGACACTTCGACTGGGCCCCGGCTGGACGGACGCCGTCACCGAGGACGCGCACGAGACGGAGGCCAAGGAGGAGGTACGCACCCCATGAGCCAGACCGTCGACCGCGCGCTGAGCATCCTGCCGCTGCTCGCCGAGGGACCCGCCGACCTGGGGCAGGTCGCCGACCGCCTCGGCGTCCACAAGTCCACCGCGCTGCGGCTCCTGCGCACCCTGCACGAGCACGGCCTCGTCCACCGCCAGGCCGACCAGCGCTATCGCCTGGGCGCCCGCCTCTTCGCCCTCGCGCAGGAGGCCGTCGAGAACCTCGACATACGGGAGATCGCCCACCCCTACCTCGTCGACCTCAACGAGAAGTGCGGGCACACCGTGCATCTCGCCGTGTACGAGGAGAACGAGGTCCTCTACATCGACAAGGTCGAGAGCCGCTACCCGGTGCGCATGTACTCGCGTATCGGCAAGCCGGTCGCCATCACGGTCGCGGCCGTCGCCAAGCTGATCCTCGCCGATCTCCCCGAGGCCGAGCGGCGCGCGCTCGCCGAGAAGCTCGACTACCCCATGTACACGGCCCGTTCGATCCCGAACGCCGCCGCCTTCCTCAAGGAGCTGGCGACCGTACGCGAACAGGGCTGGGCCACCGACCTCGGTGGCCACGAGGAGTCCATCAACTGCATTGCCGCGCCCATCCGCGGTGCGGACGGGCGGGTCGTCGCGGCCATGTCCGTCTCCGCGCCGAACGTCGTCGTCACCGCCGAGGAACTCCTCACGCTGCTCCCGCTGGTGCGCCGCACCGCCGACGCCATCACCCGTGAGTACTCGGGCAGCGCCCCTGCGAGGGACACCCCCACCTCGCACGGCCCGGCACGGCCCGTCCCCGGAAAACCCTGAAAAACCCGCAAAGACCCGCAAAGACCCGGAAAGACCCGGAAAGAAATGAGCGACATGACCGAGAAGACCGCCCTCACCCCGGCCACCCACACCACCCCGCCCGCCAAGTTCTCGCATGGAGTCAGGAAGGGCAACATCCTCCAGGTCGCGGGCCAGGTCGGCTTCCTCCCGGCAGTCGAGGGCGAGGCCCCCACGCCCGCCGGCCCGACCCTGCGCGAGCAGACGCTGCAGACCTTCGCCAACGTCAAGGCGATCCTCGAAGAGGGCGGTGCCACCTGGGACGACGTGATGATGATGCGCGTCTACCTGACCGACGTCGACCACTTCGCGGAGATGAACGAGATCTACAACGCCTACTTCGACGAGCAGGGGCTCAAGCAGCCCCCGGCCGCCCGTACGACCGTCTACGTCGGCCTCCCCAAGGGCCTGCTCATCGAGATCGACGCGCTGGCCGTCCTCGGCTGACATCGCTCACCGCGTCACCGTCCCCGTCGTTCGACGGCTCACCCACAGGCTGCTGACGCCCATCAACTCCCCGCACGCCGTACATCACGGCACGGCGCCCGCCCCTGGCGCGCCGTGCCGCGATCCCCCCTGCCCGAAAGCCCCATGGAATTACGAGGCCCCCCTCCATGTCCCTGTCCTTGTCCCCGCTCGCCGCGAACGCGTCCCCACTCGCGGCATCCGCCCCCGCAGAGACGCCACCCCACACCGGCGGTCTCCTCGCCCTCGTCGACGGAACCGCGGGCCTGCTCACGGTCGCGGCCCTCGGCATCCTGCTGCTGCTCTTCCTGATCATCAAGGTGCGGCTGCAGCCGTTCGTCGCGCTGCTCGCCGTCTCCATAGCCGTCGGCCTCGCCGCAGGTCTCTCGGTCACCGAACTCTTCGGCACCGTCCAGAAGTCCGACGCCGTCTCGCTCATCGAGTCCGGCATGGGCGGCATCCTCGGCCATGTGGCGATCATCATCGGCCTGGGCACGATGCTCGGCGCGATCCTCGAGGTCAGCGGCGGTGCGGAGGTCCTCTCCTCCCGTCTGCTCAACCTCTTCGGCGAGAAGCGCGCGCCGCTCGCCATGGGCCTCACCGGCCTGATCTTCGGTATCCCGGTCTTCTTCGACGTCGGCATCTTCGTCCTCGCGCCGATCGTGTACGCCGCCGCCAAGCGCTCCGGCAAGTCGATCCTGCTGTACTGCATGCCGCTGCTCGCGGGCCTGTCGATGACCCACGCGTTCCTGCCGCCGCACCCCGGCCCGGTCGCCGCCGCGGGTCTGCTCAAGGTGGACCTCGGCTGGGTCATCCTGATGGGCATCGTCTGCGGCATCCCGGCCGTGCTCGCCGCCTGGGCGTACTCCGCGTGGATCGGCAACCGCATCTTCGTGCCCGTACCGCAGGACATGGTCGAGGCCGCCGACGAGGCCAAGGCCGCAGTCGTCGCCGAGCAGGAGGCCGCGGGCCGCCAGGCGCCCGAGAAGCCGGTCCCGCTGAGCACCGTCTTCCTGATCATCGGCACCCCGCTGGTCCTGATCCTGGCCGCCACCTTCTCCTCGATCGCCTTCGACCCGTCGACGGGCCGCTCGGTCATCGAGTTCTTCGGCAACCCGTTCGTGGCGCTGACCATCGCCCTGTTCATGGCGTACTACCTGCTGGGCATCCGCCGCGGCTGGTCCCGCAAGTCCCTTGAGCGGGTGTCGACTTCGTCGCTGAAGCCGGTCGGCAACATCCTGCTCGTGGTAGGCGCCGGCGGCATCTTCGGTGCCGTCCTCAAGGGCAGCGGTGTCGCCCAGGCGCTGTCCGACACCTTCAGCGATATCGGTCTGCCGGTCATCGTCCTGGCCTATCTGATCTCGCTGGTCCTGCGAGTCGCCCAGGGTTCGGCCACGGTCGCGATCGTCACCACGGCGGGCATCGTCTGGCCCCTCATCGAGGCCGGCGACCACTCGCAGCCCTTCGTCGCCCTGGTGATCATGGCCATCTCGGCGGGCTCGATCTTCGCCTCGCACGTCAACGACGGCGGATTCTGGATCGTGGCGAAGTACTTCGGGATCTCCGAGCGGGACACCCTGAAGTCCTGGACCGTCCTGGAATCCGTCCTGTCCGTGGCGGGCTTCGTCGTGGCGGCGGTGCTGAGCCTGTTCGTGTAGGCGGACAACCGGCTGTTTCGGTACGGCAGTTCCGGTACGGCAGTTCCGGTACGGCGATTCCGGTACGGCGATTCCGGCCGTACCGGAACAGCCGGGACTCTTCCCGTCGGGGTAATCGGGGCAATCGGGGGGTCGGGCGCCGCGGACACAGGGTCGTCGTCCATACTGCCGCCGTGGAGCAGCGCAGAGGTCCGAACATTCAGCCCGTGCACGCCGCCGCGACCGACCCGGCGTACGTCCCCGGTATCACGACGCCCCGCCTCGCCGCCGATCCGGAAGAGACGGTGTCATCGGCGGACACCGCGGCGGAGACGGAGCCCAGGGAGGCCGTCGCCGAGGGGAACGCCGCCGAGGGGAACGCCTCCGAGACGCCGGAAGTTGAGGAGATCGCGGAGGCGCGTGACGCCGGTGGTCGCGAGGCTTCTTCGGGCGCACTCGAAGCCGATGACTCCGGCGACTCCAGCGGCTCCGGCGACTCCGATGTCGCCGGCGACCCAGACTCCGGTGACTCCGGCGACGCCGACTCCGGCGACGGCCCGGTCTTCGAGGCCGCCGACCGCCGCGGTTCGATCACCGCGGACCACAGCGGCGTACGCCTCCGACTGGACGACCAGGAGTGCGAGTTCCGCTGGGACGAGATCGGCGCGGTCGAGATCGAGACGTCCCGGTTCGGGCGCTGGTTCACGGTCACGGTCCATACGCCGGACCGCCGCTGGTACCCGGCCGACATCGAGGTCAAGGACAAGAGCCGCCTCCAGGAGTGGACGGACCAGCTCGACGCGGTTCTGGACGCCTACTTCGAGGACGGCGCCGAGGACGAGGCGGCCACCGAGACCGACGCCGAGAGCGCCGAGACGGACGCCGAGAGTGCCGAGACCGACGCCGAGAGCGCCGAGACCGACGCCCAGAGCGCCGACAAGCGCGACAAGGCCGAGAACTGCGACAAGGCCAAGACCAAGGTCAACGCTGGCGACAGGGACGACTGACCGCCTGGCACCCCGGTTCGGCCGCCAGCCGCTCCGACCGTTCCGGCCTCTCCCGTGAGGCCGGAACGGCCTCACGGGAGAGGCCGTGCGGCGGCACCCGCTGTACCGAATGCCCCGCCGACCGGGGCCACCCGCCGTAGCGAGTGGCCCCGCGGCCGGATCAGGCAGCGCAGTACTGCGCCGCCTTCCCGATCGACCGGTACATGCAGTCCGCGTTCTCCACCAGCTGCAGCACCGCGTCCCGGTTGCGCGACGTCTCGCGGTCGATGACCTCGTCGGGCGGGTAGAAGCCGCCGCCGGAGCTGGACGACGGGTACATCTCGAAGGTGTAGCCGAAGATCTTCTGCGATCCCCACAGCCAGTCGTCGATCGAGCCGTCCGTGATGTAGAGGTCGCTGGACTGCTCGGCGGTGTAGCCGTTGCTGGCGGCCATCTTCCCGCCGACGGCCGCGAACGCGTCGCGGTCGTCCTGGGTCATGCCGGTGGCGGTGTCCGAGTACGTGTAGCCGTACGGCCAGAGCACCAGCTCGCTGTAGGTGTGGAAGTCGATGCCCGCCGTGATCTGCTGCTTGCCGCCGACCACGCGGCTGCGCACGAAGTCGGCGACGACCTTTACCTCGGGCGCGGACTCGGCCGACGGGCCGCGGTAGGTGTCGGACGACGTGGAGCCGGACGAGCCGCCGCAGCAGCCCCACCGGTAGGCCCAGTTGCGGTTGAGGTCCGTGCCGACGTACGACGAACCGCTGTTGGGCTGGCGGTTCTTGCGCCAGCTGCGGTAGGAGCCGGTGGCGATGTCGTACTCGCCGCCGTCGGGGTTGAGGTCCGGGAGGATCCAGATCTCGCGGCCGTTGACGGCGTTGGTGATACGCGAGTCGCTGCCGTAGTCCTCGCCGAACTCCTTGAGGAGATACAGCGCCATCTCGACGGTGAGGTGCTCGCGCGCGTGCTGGTGGTGCGTGAAGAGGACCTCGGGCTCGGCCTCGTCCGTGGCCACGTTGTCGCTGATCTTGACCGCGACGATGTCGCGGCCCTGGTAGGACTTGCCGATGACGCGCTTGCTCATGATGTTCGGGTACTGGGCGATGCGCTGGTCGATCTCCGCGGTCATCTCGGCGTAGTTGTGGTACTTGGAGTCGGCCGAGGGGAAGTCGAGCGGTTCGACGCCCGCTTCGCCGCTGCGGTCCGGGACCGCGCCCAGCGCCTCGAGTTCGTAACCCAGCGCGCGGAGCTTCCCGGCCTCCGCGGCGTCGGCGGAGACCACGACCACATGGCCGTCGGACTCGTCGATCGTGACGCCCGTCTTGGCGAGGGTCGTGCGGGTCACGCGGTTGGAGTGCAGATGGATCTCGTACTGGCGGACGGTCTCGTCCTTGCGGACGGCGTCGGCGGTGGCTGCCGCCGTTCTTCCGCCGTCGGGTGAGGCGACGGCGGTGATCGGCGCGGCGAGTGCCGCGGCGAGCAGGGCCGCGAGGATGGCGGACCGCTTGCCGCGTAAGCGAAGTCGCATGAATTCTCCTGGATTTCCGGGTTCTCCGGGGGATTCACCTGGTGTCTCCCGGTGGGGAGCAGGTGTGGAGCGGGGGGTGGCTCTGCGACGTACGTGGTGCGGGTGTGGCGCCCATAGTCCGGGTCATGGCATGACCCGGTCAAGGGCACCTCAAGGGCTCACTGCGCGCCCCCTTGTGCGTTCGTGTTCTTTACGCTTTCTTGATCCGCATGGCGGAGACGACGGACACGACAGGGACAGGGCCGGAAGAACACAGGAACAACAAGAACGGGGCAGGCGCCGGAGCCGACGGCGCGACCTCCCCGCCCCGCAAGTCGAGTTGGAAGTACATCGGTCCGGGCATCGTCGTAGCCGCGACAGGTGTCGGCGCCGGTGACCTCGTCGCGACGCTCGTCGCGGGCAGCAACTTCGGCTACACCCTGCTCTGGGCCGCCGTCGTCGGCTGCCTCGTCAAGATCTCGCTCGCCGAGGCGGCAGGCCGCTGGCATCTGTCGACCGGCCGCACCCTCTTCGACGGCTGGCACAGCCTGGGCCGCTGGACGACGGCCTTCTTCGTCGTCTACGTCGTCATCTGGGGCTTCGTGTACGGCGCGGCGGCGATGTCGTCGAGCGCGCTGCCGCTCCAGGCGCTGTTCCCGGACGTGTTCCCGGCGGACTGGTCGATCAAGCCGTGGGCGATCATCTGCGGTCTCGTCGGCCTGGCCTTCGTCTGGTTCAACAAGTACGAGGTCTTCGAGAAGGTCATGACGGTCCTCGTCGGCGTCATGTTCGTCGTGACCGTCTACCTGGCCATCCGCGTCACGCCGAATCTCGGCGACGCCTTCGCCGGCCTGCTGCCCGTGATCCCCGACGAGAAGGACTCGGTGCTCAACACGCTCGGCCTCATCGGCGGCGTCGGCGGCACGATCACGCTTGCCGCGTACGGCTACTGGGTCAACGCCAAGGGCTGGACGAACACGAGCTGGATGAAGGTGATGCGCCTCGACAACCGCGTCGCGTACATCACCACCGGCATCTTCGTCATCGCCATGCTCTTCGTCGGTGCCGAACTGCTGCACGCCTCGCACACCGCCATCGCGAGCGGCGACAAGGGCCTGATCGACCTCACCGCGATCCTGGACGACGAGTACGGCACGGCGACCGCCAAGCTGTTCCTGGTCGGCTTCTTCGCCACGTCGTTCACGTCGCTGATCGGCGTATGGCACGGCGTCAGCCTGATGTTCGCGGACTTCGTGGAGCGGTACCGCAAGGACCGGGTGCGGGCGGCCGGATCGGCGATCCCGGGCACGGAGGCCGCCGTCACCGGCGAGGAGGTGGCCTCCGGCCGCCGCGAGAAGTCCCTCCCCTTCCGCGCCTACCTCCTCTGGCTGACGTTCCCGCCGATCATCCTGCTCTTCCAGGGCCAGCCGTTCCGCCTGGTGATCCTCTACGGCGTCCTGGGCGCGGCCTTCATGCCGTTCCTCGCCCTCACCCTGGTCTGGCTCCTCAACTCCTCCCGCACCCCCCGCGAATGGCGCAACGGCATCCTCAGCAACGCGATGCTGACCATCGCCGGCCTGCTGTTCGTCGTGCTGTGCGTGAAGCAGATCTGGGACCAGCCGTGGTCTGAGTTCTTCTGACGGGCCTGGTTCTAGCGGCCCTCCTGCCACTTCGCACTGGTGGCGATCCTCTTCAGCTGATCCATGGTCAGGGCGGGTGCCTCACGTGTGGCCCCGCCCTGCAGGCCGGCGGCGTTGGAGGCCATGATCACCACACGGTCGCCGTTGGTCCGCAGGACGTCGACGGTCCGTACGACGACACCCGCCCGGCCCTTCTCGTCCGGTGCCTCCCGCGTCAGCAAGAGCGTGCCGTCCGGCAGCTCCTCGGCCCCTGCCATATGGCCGCTCAGCGCCTCACCCATGTTCGACTGCACGTTGATCTGGACCATGCTCTCGCCCTTGCCGTCGTCCACGACGACATACGCGTAGTCGGGCTCCTGGCCGCCCTTCGCGGTCACCTTCATGTTCTCGGGGAGCAGCGATGCGAGCGTCGTCCCAACCGATGCGACATCGGCGCCCGGAGGGGCGCTGGTGCTGCTCGACGGCTTCGGGGTGATGGAGTACCGGGGGTCCTCGGGGATGGCGTCGACGGCCGTACGCCACGCCGCGGCGGTGACCACGTCCTTCAACTGGGCGGTGGTCAAGGGCGGTTCCTCCCTGGTGACCGGCGCGTCCTTCTCGGCCTCGGCGTTCCACTCGTTCACGGTGATGTGGTGTCCCTGCGGGGTGACGAGCGACGCGTACCAGTGCTTCGTGTCCACGCGGCGGTCCGGGTACTCGTACCCCTGGAAGAGCAGGAGCCCCGAGCCGTCGGGCAGTGTGCTCGCGGTGCAGGTGTCGTACGAGACCAGCCTCTTGTCCGGGCATTCGGTCCACTCGCGGGCCTGCTCGCTCCCTGGCTGGATCCGGTTCAGGGAGACCCCGACGGCCGCACCGCCCTTGCCGTCGTCGTACACGACCTGGGCGTACGGCATCGGCGGCGCTTCGTCCCCGCCCTCACCGGTGCCCCGGCCCTGCTCCTCGCTGAACTTGCCCGCAGGGAGCAGCTTCTTGAGGGTGCGGACCAGGTCGGCGGCGGAGACCTCGCCGTCGTCCTCGGCGGGCCGGGGCGGTGCCGCCCGGCCGGCGGCCACGGACTGCCGTCCGTCCTCGTCGCCGCCCCAGGGCACGAGCAGCGTCCCGCCCACTCCCACGAGGGCGACCGCGGCCACGCCTCCCGCGACGGCCGCCCTGCGCCGTAGCAGGAGCCTGCGGCCGCGCGCCGCGCCTGCGGTGGAGAGGGTGCTCCGGTCGGTCTCGAAGCCGCCACCGGCGTGGCGGAGAGCTTCGCCGAGCCGGTCTTCGAAGTGGTCGTCGTGTTCCTTGTGATCTTCAACGGGCATGGCAAACCACCGTCTCTGCAAGGTCGTGGGAATGAGAGGAAAGTGCGGTCCAGGAAGGGGATCGCCGGGCATCTCGCCCAGCGGGCAGTCAGGGCGCCGCATACTCGCTGAGGCCGTCGCCCAGCAGCACCCGCAGCCTGGCGAGGGCACGGACGCTGCGCGTACGCACCGCGGCCGAGCTGGCGTTCATCGCCTCGGCGGTCTCCTCGATGCTCCGGTCCTCCCAGTAGCGCAGGACCACCACGGCCCGGTCCTTGGCGGGGAGTCGGCCCAGCGCCTCGAGGAGGGTCAGCCGCAGAGACGTGTCGGCGTCCGCGGTACGCGGATCGGGCAGGTCGGGAAGGACGTCCGTGGCGCGTTCCGTGCTGCTGCGGCGCCGCTGGTGGGTGAGGAACACACGGGTGAGGACGGTCTGGGCGTACCCGGCCGGGTTGTCGGCCCGGAAAACCCGTCTCCAGCTGACGTACAGGCGGCCCAGCGTCTCCTGGACCAGATCCTCGGCGAGATGCGTGTCACCGGCCGTGAGCAGGCAGGCGGACCGGTAGAGATGTCCGGCCCGCGCCGCGGCGAACTCCGCGTAGTCGTCCGCTCGAGCCTGTCTCATGCTGTGTCCCCCGCGTTGTCTCGGACCGCCCTCACCCCATTGATGCGGTGGACCCCACGGAATGTTTCACGGGGCGCCACGATGCGCCCAGCCACCCGGCGCAGCTCATACGAGGCGGACCGCCAACCCCCGTCACCCGTCCCTTCTTCGTCTGACTTGCCCATGTCTGATGGAAGTTGGTGCACAATCGCCCGCCATGGTTCGCCTCACAGAGAGAGAAGGACTGTGTTCCAAGCGTGTTGGGCGTGGATAAAGTGCTGAGGTAGCTGCGCAGTGCTGTCAACGACCCACGGCTGCGGGGTCTGGCGACAGCCGGAGTGAAACGGGGGAACGACGTGCCGACCGTTATCGCCGTCACCAGCCCTGACCTGGTGCTGCCACCAGAAGATCAACAAACCCCGCCCGCGGTCCCGCTCCAATCCCCTGACGCCCAGCCTCTGGAACACGCGCTCGCGGACATGCAGACGCTGATCGACCAGCACGGCTATGTGATCGTGGTCTACTCCGCGGCGACTCCCACCCCGATGCAGCATCGGCTGCACACCGTGCGATCCATCCTGGAGACCGACCGGATCGCCCTGTTCAGGTCGGACCTCCCGCCGCTGGGACTCGCCGTCCTGGTCCGGCAGCTGCGGCAGCTGTCCCTCTGCGACCTCACTGCCGGAGTGGTCGCCTCCGCGGCCCGGCTGCTCACCCACTACATCCACGCGGGCGCGCTGCTCAACTCCGTCGCCAGGCTCGACCGCGTCCCGGTCGGCCTGAAGTCGCACGCGAAGTCCTGGGTGCCCGGCAGCCAGTTCGGCGTGGTCGCCAACCCCGCACCGCAGCTGGTGAAGATCGGCCCCGGAGCAGCCCTCGCCGGGCCGGAGTTCGGTACGTGGCTGCTGGTCGCCCGCGGGCAGTTGGAGTCCGACTGGGTCAAGGACACCCTCGCCCGCTCCTGGCAGGTGCAGGGGGTGCGCGAGGCCGTACTGCCCGCCGAGTCCGCCCGCTGGTGGGGCACGTCGAAGCTGATCGAGTTCGCCACCTACCTGCCGGACCTGTCCATCCTCTACCAGCTGGTGACCTCCGTACGCCGGGACCGCTGCCACTGGTGCGCCCTCGAACTCATCGGCGATCGGTGCGTGTTCTGTTCCGCGACACTGCCGGCCCCCGAGAACCAAACTCCCTCCAGGGATGTCCTGAACCACGAGGCACTCGCGCGCCAAGAGTGACGCACCGATCCCACACTCGCCACGTCACAACTGCATCACCCACGTCCGCTCAGCCATCGTCCCCCAATGAGGTTGTACGGCTCATGAATTCCCGCCAGCGCCGCGGAGTGATACTTCTGCTCCTGTCGGTCCTCTGCGCCTTCGGCGCCTTCGCCGGAGTGCTCTCGGTCATCAGCGACGCGAAGTCCAAAGTCGGCCCCGAGGTCACCGCGTACCAACTGAAGTCCGACATCGCGCCCTACACGACCCTGCGCAGCGGCCAGTTCGAGAAGGTCTCGATGCCCAAGCGCTGGCTGTCGCAGAACGCCGTGACCGATCTGTCCGAGATCAACGGGAAGATCGCTGTGACGCAGCTGCGCAAGGGCTCCCTGCTGCAGAGCGACATGATCGTCAAGCGCCCCGAACTGGAGCCGGGCCAGCAGGAGATCGCCATCATGATCGACGCCGAGACCGGCGTCGCGGGCAAGATCACCCCGGGTGCCACGGTCAACGTGTTCGCCACGTTCGCGGGCGAGCAGCAGGGCGACGCCGCCGAGTCACGGATCATCGTGTCGGGCGCCAGGGTCATCGACGTGGGCCGGCTGACCGCTCTCGAACCGAGCGAGGAGGACAGGACCCGCCAGGCCACGCAGGCGGTGCCGATCACCTTCGCGCTCAGCACGATGGACGCCCAGCGCGTCGCGTACGCGGAGTCGTTCGCGCAGCACGTCCGGCTCGCCCTGGTGGCCCCGGGCGGCGACACCACCATCCGTCCCAGCGAGCGGACCTACGAACTCGCCAAGGACAAGTGAGGTTCAGGTTCACATGCCCACGAGGATCCTCCCGGCGGTCGGTGACGCCGACGCCGCCCGGTCCGTCACGACCCTCCTCAGCCAGCTCCCGGACGCCGAACCGGCCATGCCGGTCGCCGACTCCACCCAGCTGATCGACACACTCGGCCGGCTGGCCGGCGAGTCGATCGACGAGCTGCCCGAGGTCGTGCTCGTGCACGAGCGGATCGGTCCGGTGCCGGCGCTGGAACTGATCCGG
This sequence comes from Streptomyces himalayensis subsp. himalayensis, assembly GCF_013778455.1. Taxonomy (GTDB): domain Bacteria; phylum Actinomycetota; class Actinomycetes; order Streptomycetales; family Streptomycetaceae; genus Streptomyces; species Streptomyces himalayensis. The sequence continues at coordinate 223,181 of NZ_JACEHE010000016.1, forward strand.
GAAGTCGCCCTGCGCTTCCCCGCCGTCGGAGTCGTCCTCATCACGGCGGACGCGAGCCCCGGCCTGTTCTCGGCCGCCATGGACTCGGGCGCGCGCGGTCTGGTGGCACTGCCGCTCAGCTACGAGGAACTGGCCAGCCGCGTGCAGACCGCCGCCGCCTGGTCGGTCGGCGTCCGCCGCCACCTCGGCAACAGCGGGGACGTGTTCAGCGGCCCGGGCGGCACGGTCGTCACCGTCACCGGGGCCAAGGGAGGCGTCGGCACGACGTTCACCGCGATCCAGCTCGCGCTCGCCGCACAGGCGTCGGGCCGGAAGGCGGCGCTCGTCGACCTGGACCTGCAGACCGGGGACGTCGCGTCGTACCTGGACGTGCAGTTCCGCCGGTCGGTCGTCGACCTCGCCGGCATCACGGACATCTCGCCGCGGGTGCTCGCCGACGCCGTGTTCACACACGAGAGCGGAGTGTCGCTGTTGCTCGCGCCCGGTGAGGGCGAGCGCGGCGAGGAGGTCACGGACCGGTCCGTACGCCAGATCGTCAGCGCCATGCGGTCGCGCTACGAGGTCGTGGTCGTCGACTGCGGCGCCCAGATGACGGGCGCGAACGCCGCGGCCGTCGAGATGGCGGACACCGCGCTGCTGGTCACCACGCCGGACGTGGTGGCCGTGCGCGCCGCCAAGCGGATGGTGCGCATGTGGGACCGGCTGCAGATACGCAAGGCCGAGGAGACTGTGACCCTCGTCAACCGGCACAGCCGCAACACCGAGATCCAGCCGCCGCTGATCCAGAAGATCACCGGAACGCGGGTCGCCGGCATCGCCGTACCCGCCAATTTCAAGGAACTGCAGGCGGTGGTCGACGCGGGCCGTATCCAGGACCTGGTCAGCAAGAGCGTGGTGAAACAGGCGCTGTGGGGACTGGCCGGTGAGCTGGGGCTGGTCGGCACTCCCCAGGGCGCGGACAAGGGCGGGAGGAACGCGAGGTTCCGCAGCGACCGCGGCGCGTTCGGCACCCGCCGCCGACGTGGCAGAGGAAGCGGGGAGGGGGAGGGCTGACATGGCCGCCCAGAGCAGACGCAGACGGGGCGCGGACCGCGGCCAGGTCACCATCGAGTTCCTGGGCATGACACCGCTGATCATCCTGACGCTGGTGCTGCTCTGGCAGTTCGTCCTGACGGGCTACACGTGGACGCTCGCCGGGAACGCCGCCGACGAGGCGGTACGGGCGGCGACGGCCGCCCACCCCTACGACCGGCAGAACGCATGCGAACAGGCGGGCAAGGACAAGCTCCCGGACGCCTGGGTGGGCGAGGCCGACGTCACATGCGACACGGCGAACGGCTACGTCACGGCACACGTCGACCTCCAGGTCCCGGTGCTGTTCCCCGGCACCATCGCTTTCCCGTTCGAGGTGGAGGGCAAGGCGGGCGCGATCGAGGAAGAGACGGGCTGACATGAGAGGCACTGTGGTGTGTTGTGGGCAATCGTTCCGCAGGTTCGACCGCGGCCAGGTAGCCCTGGAATACCTCGGCTTCATCCCGATCCTGATCATCGTCGCGATGGCCGCCGTCCAGCTCGGCCTCATCGCCTACACGGCCCAGCAGGCCGGCACGGCAGCCCGTACCGCCGCGCGCAGCGCGTCGCTCGACAACCCGGGGTGGCAGCAGGACGGCAGGGACGCGGTCAGCGACTGGGTGGCCGACGGCACCGGATTCCAGCGGACGGACACCTTCGGCGAGGTCGCGGTCACGGCGGTCGTCGACATCCCGTCGATCGTCCCCGGCTGGGACTTCGACCCGGCACGCAAGACCGCCATCATGCCGAGCGACTGACCCGGACCCCATGCCGAGCGACTGACCCCGATCCCATGCCGAGCGACTGACCCCGATCCCATGCCGAGCGACTGACCCCGATCCCATGCCGAGCGACTGACCCCGACCCCATGCCGATGGCCTGAGCGACAACCGAGGACGAACCGAGGAGTACGCATCCATGAGCCTGCGGGCACGCATCAACCACCCCGAGGAGAGCGGCGCACGGTCCGAGGACGGCCACCTGGTCGCCGCGTACCGCGCCAAGCTCCTCGAGGAGATCGACCTCGCGGAGATGTCCTCGCTCGCCGCCGCCGAGCGCCGGGCCCGTCTGGAGCGCGTGCTCGGCCACATCATCAGCCGCGAGGGCCCGGTCCTGTCGACCGTCGAGCGCTCCCAGCTGATCCGCCGGGTCGTCGACGAGGCGCTCGGGCTCGGCATCCTCGAACCGCTCCTCGAGGACGCATCCATCACCGAGATCATGGTCAACGGCCCGGACGCGATCTTCGTCGAGCGGGCGGGCAAGGTGGAGCAGCTGCCGCTGCGGTTCGCCTCGCACGACCAGCTGATGCAGACCATCGAACGCATCGTCTCGACCGTCAACCGGCGCGTGGACGAGTCGAATCCGATGGTCGACGCCCGGCTCCCGTCCGGTGAGCGTGTCAACGTCATCATCCCGCCGCTGTCCCTCACGGGCGCGACCCTGACGATCCGCCGATTCCCGCGGTCCTTCTCGCTCCGCGAGATGATCGGTCTCGGCTCGCTCGACGAGCAGATGCTCTATCTGCTCTCCGGGCTCGTCCAGGCCAAGTTCAACATCATCGTGTCGGGCGCCACCGGCACCGGTAAGACCACGCTCCTCAACGCGCTGTCCGGGCTGATCCCCGACGGCGAGCGCATCATCACCATCGAGGACTCCGCCGAGCTCCAGCTCCAGCAGTCCCATGTGATCCGCCTGGAGTCGCGCCCGCCCAACGTCGAGGGCCGCGGCAGGATCACCATCCGCGACCTGGTGCGCAACTCGCTGCGTATGCGCCCCGACCGCATCGTGGTCGGTGAGGTCCGCGGCGGCGAGTCGCTCGACATGCTCCAGGCGATGTCCACAGGCCACGACGGTTCGCTGGCCACCGTGCACGCCAACAGTGCCGAGGACGCGCTGATGCGTCTGCAGACGCTGGCCTCCATGTCCGAGGTGGAGATCCCCTTCGTGGCGCTGCACGATCAGATCAACAGCGCCGTGGACGTCATCGTCCAGCTCACCCGGCACGCCGACGGCACCCGCAAGATCACCGAGATCGGCGTGCTCGACAGCCACGGCAGCGACCCGTACCGCATCGTCACCGTCGCCCGTTTCCACGCCCAGCCCATGGCGGCCGACGGCCGGGTCCACGGCGACTTCGCGTACCACCCGCTCCCGCGCCGGGTCGCGGACCGCCTGTACATGGCCGGCCAGCCCATCCCGCAGGCCTTCGGAGTCGCCGCGTCCGCCGACCAGCTCGCCACCCGAGAGGCCAGATAGGTACCCCCCATGGACATGGACGACCTGATACTCCTGACGACGGGCGTCACGCTGCTCGCGTGCGTCCTGATCGTCCTGGGGCTGCACGCCTACGCGTCCGGCAGGGCCCAGCACGAGGCGCTCGTCGACCGGCTGTCGACCACCGGCCAGATCCCCGTTGGCCGCCGGCGCCGCTTCCGGGGCGTCGACCGCCGTATCCGCCGTACGACGTTCGGCAAGAAGCTCGAACTGAAGCTGGCCGCGACCGGCCTCGACCTGACCCCCGGTGAGTTCTTCGTCTATATGGTCGCCACCATCGCGGCCCTGTGGATCACCGGCCAGGCGATGCTCGCCGCGTTCTTCGGCCCGCTCTTCGGTCTGCTCGGCATCTACGTCGCGCTGCAGTTCCTCAACTGGCAGCGGCAGAAGCGGATCGAGAAGTTCATCAACCAGCTGCCCGAGCTGTCCCGGATCCTCGCCAACGCCACCCAGGCCGGCCTCGCGCTGCGCACCGCCCTCAGCATGGCCGCCGACGAACTCGAGGCCCCGGCCGGCGAGGAGCTCGCCAAGGTCGCCAACCAGCTCGCCGTCGGCCACTCCATCGACGACGCCCTCGGCGAACTCACCGAACGCCTGCCCTCCCGCGAACTCGTGGTGCTGGTGACCACCCTGATCCTCTCCAACCGCGCGGGCGGCACCGTCGTCGCGGCCCTGCGCAACCTCACCGAGACGCTGGAGGAGCGCAAGGAGACCCGCCGCGAGGTCCGCACCCAGCTGTCGCAGGTAAGCACGACCTCGTACGCGGTCCCCGTCATGGGTGTCGGCTCGCTGCTCCTCATGAACAGCGTCAAGGACGGAGCGTTGGACCGTATGACCGGCTCCACCGTCGGCCAGATCTGCGTGATCGTCGCCTTCGGGCTCTACGCGGTCGGCTTCATCCTCATCCGGCGCATGTCCCGGATCGACGTATAGACCTCCGGCCGGGACTCAGGAGCAGGGACTCAGGAGCAGGGACTCAGCAGCAGGGACTCAGGAGCAGGAACCCAGGAGCAGGGACTAAGGAGCAGCACGATGGAGATCCTTCTCGCCCTCGTGGCCGGCGCCGGCGTCTACGGCGCCTTCCACGGCATCCGCATGTACCGCGCCGACGCCAAACTGCCGGGCGACCTGGCCCTCGCCCTGGAGGTCGGCTCGACCCGCACCGGCGCCGTGGACTCGGCTGTCGACCGGCTCGGCATGCGCTACGCCCCCGCCGTCCTGCGGTGGATGGGCCCCAAGCGCGTCAACAAGGTCCGCCGCAGGATCGACCTCGCGGGCAATCCCGGCGGTCTGACCATCGACCGGTACGCGGCCCGGCGCGCGGTGTACGGCGCGCTCGGCGGCTTCGGCGGCCTGATCATGCTCATGGAGGGCAATGTGCTGGTCGCCCTCATGCTGTTCGCCTTCGGAGTGTTCTGGACGGAGGTCGGCATCTGGTCCGCCGTCCGCATCCGCAAGGACCAGATCGAGCGGACGCTGCCGGACTTCCTCGACGTCCTCGCCGTCGTCGTCAGCGCAGGACTCGGCTTCCGCCAGGCCCTGGACCGCGTCTCCAGCCACTACGAGGGCCCCTGGTCCGACGAACTGCGCATCACCCTGCGCCAGATGGACATGGGCATGAGCCGCCGCCAGGCCTTCGCCGAGCTGCGCAAACGCAACGACTCCGAGCAGGTCGCCATGTTCGTCACCGCCCTCCAGCAGGGCGAGGAACTCGGCGCCCCCATCGTCGACACGCTCGTCGCCCTCGCCAACGACATGCGCCGTACGGACGCCCAGAACGCCCGCCGCAAGGCCGCCCGCGCGGTCCCCAAGGCCACCATGATGATCACGACGTTCATGGTCCCGGCCACGATGCTCCTCCTGGGCGCGGGTCTCCTCCTCGGCTCCGGCACCGACTTCGGCACCATCTCGGGCAAGTGAGGCAGCCATGGCCATACGGATGCCCCAGCTGAGGGCGAGAGCCGCGACGACCGGCGCCGCCACGGACATCACCACTCCACCGGCAGGCACCTTCCTGCCTCCGCATCTGGCCGAGCAGCTCTCCCCGCGGGCGGGCGCACAGAGCCTCGTGCGGGCCGGCGCGGCGAGCGGCGCAGGACCCACCTCGACCCTCAACATCCAGGTCAGCGCCCTGCAGGCGATGTGCCGTCAGGTCTTCGGCTTCAGGCTCGCGATGATCGCCCTCGCGTCACCGCTCGCCCTGCTCAACGCGGCACCGGGCCTCGCCGCCCAGCTGGTCGGCGCCTCCGTCCTGGTCACCTTCATGGTCTCGTACGCCCTCTTCCGCGACTGGGAACGCTTCGGCCCGCTCCTGCTGAAACACCCCGGCCTGCTGGCCGTGGACACCCTCTTCGGCTCCCTGCTCCTCGTCGCCGCAGGTCCCGACAGCACTCTGGCCTACGTCAGCGTCTGCACGCCGATGCTCGCCGGCCTGGTGTACGGCTGGCGGGGCGCGGCCTTCTTCGCCTGCCTGCAGTCCCTCATCCTCCTCGTCGTCCACCGGAGTTCGAACGTCGAGGCGAGCATCGCCGAATCGGCGCTGATGCCCGGCTTCTGTGTGCTCATCGGCGCCGTCGGCGTGACCCTGCGCGGCCTGATGCTCCGCTTCGGAGCCGCAACGCAGGCCCTGACCGCGGTCCAGGCGCGGCTCGCGGTGAACGAGGCGGTGGAGGGCGAACGCTCGCGCATGGCCCGGGAGATGCACGACTCGGTCGCCAAGACCCTGCACGGGCTCGCCCTTGCCGCCGACGGCCTCGCCTCCTCGGCCGACCGCATGGACCCGCTCACCGTCAAACACCAGGCCGAACTCGTCGCCCGCTCCGCCCGCCGCGCCGCCTCCGAGTCCCGCGAACTCCTCTCGGACCTGCGCCGCGAGTCGGGCCTCGACGGCGGAGTCGACGTGATCGGCGAACTCGCCGCCCGTACGGCCGACCTCGGCACGCGCACCGGCCTGCGCGCCACCTACCGCCAACTCGGCGACACCCCCGTCCCCCCGGTCCCGGGGGCAGTGGCCCGCCAGCTCCTGACGATCGCCTCAGAGGCCATGGAGAACGCCCACCGCCACGCCCAGCCGACCTACGTGGACGTCTCCGCCGGCGTCGTGGGCGACCAACTGCGCATCAGCGTCTACGACGACGGCCGGGGCGTGCCGCCCGGCACGACCCTCGAGGGCCTCAGACGCGCGGGCCACTTCGGCCTCGTCGGCATGGTCGAACGAGCCGCCTCCGTCGGCGCCCGCATCCGCATCGGGCGGGGCCAGGCCGCGAAGGGCACGGAGGTCCGCGTGGACATGCCGCTGGTCGCCCTGACCGCTCATCCGCCCCGGACACCGACCGCTCATCCGCATCCGACACCGACCGCGCCGGTCGCGCCGGCCGGACACCCCTGATCCCTTCGGAGACCCCTGATCCCTACGGACAGCCCTGACCCCTACGGACACCCCTGATCCCTACGGAATCCGCCGCTCCCCCCACTCCCCGAGAGGAGGCCGACGATGCCGGAAGCGACTCCCCACTCCGGCGGGCACGCCTACCCGCCCGCCCACGCCTCCCAGCACACCTCGGCACACTCCGTCGCCCGCTCCGAACACACCCCGCACCAGGTGCCGATGCCTTCGGAGGCCTCGGCCCTGCCACCGGGCCTGAGCTCTTCTGAGGCCTCGGCCCCGCCGGGACTGGTTCCTTCGGGAGCCCCGGGCCTGTCCCACACCTCCAGTGGCCCGGGTCTCACGGACGGCTCCGGGAGCTTTCCGGCGCCCCCGGCCCGCCAGCCGCTCCGCGTCGTCGTCGCGGACGACAACCCCGTCGTCCGCGCAGGCCTCACCGTCCTGCTCTCCGGCCGCGACGACATCGAGGTCGTGGCGGAAGCGGCAGACGGCCGCCAGGCCTACGAGGCGGCCCAGCGCCACCGCCCCGACGTCGTCCTGCTCGACGTCCGCATGCCCGGCGTCGACGGCATCTCCGCCCTGCCGTATCTGGTGCGCATCGCCCCGGTCATGATGCTCACGTACAGCCGCGAGAGCGAGATCGTCCGCGAGGCACTGCGGCTCGGCGCCGGCGGCTATCTGGTCCACGGCGAGTTCACCGCGGACCAACTCGTCTCCGCCATAAGAGACATCAAGGAAGGCAGGGCCCACTTCACGCCTACGGCGGCGGGGGCGCTGCTCGCGCACGTACGGCAGGACCAGGGTCCGGGCGCCGGTTCGCCGTCGCTCCCCGATGGTCTTGGCAGGGCGGCGGATGCGACTGCATACGAAAATTCTCCTACGGCAACGCCACAGCCAACTCCTCAACTCGCCGAGCAAAGCGGCTACTACCAGCAACAACCCGCCACCTCGCCCTACGGTTCGCAACAAAGCCTTTCGCAACTGCAACCAAATGTGACACAGTCGTCGTCTGGATCCTCGAGTGTGTCCCCAGGGTGGGGACGAGCGGATCAGGGCGCCCCTGACCGGGAGAGCTTCGGGTTGAGTTCGAGGGAGGCGGAGATCATGGACCTCATCACGTCCGGCATGAACAACCAGCAGATCGCCGCCACCTGCTTCATCAGCGAAAAGACCGTCAAGAACCACATCAACCGGATCTTCGCCAAGCTGCACAGCACCAGCCGCAGCGAGGCCGTGGCCAAGTGGCTCGGCACGGCGCCCGGTTCGGTCACGGGGAGAGGGGCCACGGGTCGTGGCTGAACGGGGGAACGGGGGGCTGGGCTCGCGGGCCCAGCGTGTGGGCGGCCGGGCCCAGAGTGCGCTTTGGGCCCGGGATTGGGCCCTGGGGCCCTCTGGTGGGACCGGTGTTCCGGCGTACGTTTCGGGTGTCGAAAGCGAGACCGGCAAGGAGGAAGCCGGTAACGCGAGGAGCACCACAGGGACTTACACGTCGGCCGGTCGGCGGCCGGCCGATACCGGAGGGGAACACGACCATGAGCAACTGGATCAACACCACCGTCGCGTACCTGCAGACCCGCGCCGCCCGCAACGACAAGGGTCAGACCGCGGTCGAGTACCTGGGCATCATCGCGGTAGTCGTGGCGATCGTCCTGGCGATCACGGGTACGGACATCGGCCAGTCGATCTACACCGCGATCACGGACAAGATCACCGAGGTCACCGGCGGCTGATGCGGCCCCGTAAGTACAGCGACGCAGGGCAGGTCTTCCCCATCTACATCACGGTGGTGGCGGGCCTGCTCTTCCTCGCGTTCGCGTACCTTGCGGTCGGCCAGGCCGCGGCGACACGGAACGGCGCGCAGACGGCGGCGGACGCCGCCGCCCTCGCGGCGGCTCAGGACCGGCGGGACCAGCTCGCGGGAAGATGGCTGGACAACCTGCTCGACCCGGGCCTCTGGCAGGACATCTTCGACGGTGACGTGGACGGGCTCGACCCCTCGTGCTGGCGGGCGCAACAGCTCGCCGACCAGAACGACGCACACGTCGTGCCGGGCGGCTGCACCCCCGAGTGGTTCCCGATGGGCTACACGGTCGAGGTCAAGACCAACGACCCCGTCGGCGAAACCATCGTCCCCGGCACGGAACAGAAGTACGCGACGGCCAAGGCCACGGCCGTGATCGAGCCGCGCTGCTCGTTCCTGCTCCCCGACGAGGACAACGGCAACAACGTGGACCTGCCGCAGCTCAACTGCAGGAACAAGAACTGGGACCTCGACCCGGACGATCCGTCGGGTCTCCCCGGTCCCAAGGACCTCTTCGACGTCCATCTGGCCGACTGACAAAGAGAACGACGAACAAAGGAAGCGGAACTCATGAGCATTCGGTTCACTACGACGGCCCGCAGGGGGATGGCCGCAGCGGCGGTTGCGGTCAGTCTGGCCCTCGGCGTGGCCGGCTGCAGCAGCGGCGACGACAAGGGCGGTGACACGTCGGCGTCCGCCTCCAAGGATGGGTCGAATCCGAGTGCTCAGGAAGGCCAGTCGGAGGAGCCCCTGGCCGAACTGAAGGGGCCGGACAGCCTGCTCCTGCAGATCACCTCGGCCGAGCGGGACTCAGGCGGATTCCTCACGCTGAGCGGCAGCTTGAAGAACGACGGATCCGACACTGTCAACGTGCCTGCCCAACTCAGCGGGAACGAGACCGAGATCATCAGGAACGGCAGGTCGCTCGGGGGTGCCACCTTGGTGGACTCCAAGGAGAGGAAGCGGTACTACGTGCTGCGCGATACGGACGGCCGCCCGCTCACGACGACCAACTTTCCGGCCATGAAGGCCGGTGAATCCGTTCCTGTCTTCATGCAGTTCCCCGCGCCGCCCGAGAGCACGACTGAAGTGACATTCCAGTTGCCGCAGTTCGCCGCCGGCACCATCAAGATCTCCGGGTGAGGCAGAGACCATGACCCACACCCGAACCCAAGCCCCCCGCCTGGCGATCGTCCTCGCCGCGGCCTCCGTCATGGTCGCCACGAACGTCTTCGGCGCCGTGTCCGCCCATGCGGACGACAGCCCGAGCTACCCGCCGGGCACCGAACCGACCGCGAGTGCGCCGGTCGAGGTCGACGCGAACGACCCCGATCTGAAGCTCGTCGACGGCGCGACCCTCGCCGACCTCAAGGTCCTGGACATCAAGTCCGTCATCGAGGACGAGGGAGGGGAGGAGCGCCGCGAGGACACCAACTCGGACGTGAAGTTCGCGCTGCAGGCCGAGGTGCTGTTCGGCAAGGACAGCGCGAAGCTCAGCAGCCGCGCGACGTCGCGGATCGCCGAGATCGCCGAGGAGATCAAGGCGCAGAACGCGAAGAAGGTCCGCGTCTTCGGCTTCACCGACAACCTGGGCTCGTCGGCCCACGGCGACGTCCTGTCCCGCCAGCGCGCGACGGCCGTGCACAACGTACTGGAAGAGGAGCTGGCGGACTCGGGCATCACCTACGAGGTACGCGGCTACGGCGAGCAGTATCCGATCGCGGACAACTCGACGGAGACGGGCCGCAAGAAGAACCGCCGCGTCGAGGTCTCTTTCCCACGCACCGAAAGCTGACGGCTGAACCCACGAGGCCGGTCCTCTAGGGACTCATGCTGCGGGTCGTCATCGAACGGCCGATGTCGTACGGAGGTCATGTACGGCATCGGTCGTGAGACTCGCGAGGTTGGCCGACGCACGGCGGCACGGGCTGCGGGCACGGGCTGCGGGCACGGGCTGCGGGCACGGGCTGCGGGCACGGGCTGCGGGCACGGGCTGCGGGCACGGCGGCGGGATCCGTTGGCGCTTGGCGCGCCGGAGCTGTAGGAACGGTCGGCGCGGCTTCGACTGCCGCCCGCGCAGCGGGAGTTGGCCCGCGGCGGCAGTTCCGGCGGCCGGGCCTTGGCTAATCTGCACGGGTGACCACCGACCTGACCCTACTGCCGCGTGTCGCCTATCGCGGACAGGAGATAACCGCGCCCCGGCTCCGCGGTCTCCTCGCGCTGCTCGCGGGCGACTTGCGTACGGGCTGCAGCACCGAGCGGCTTGTGGAAGGGCTGTGGCTGCCGGATGAGTTGCCGGAGCGGCCGGGAAAGGCGGTGCAGGTCCTCGTGTCCAGGGCGCGGGCGCAGCTGGGCGCCGACGTCCTCGTCAGCACGCCGACCGGATACCGGCTCGCCCTCGCCGATGACCAGGTCGACAGCTCCGCCCTGCTGCTGCACGCCGCCGCGAGCGCGGACCGGGCCAGGGCGGGGGACCACGCGGGATCGCTGGCCGCGGCCGAGGCCGGGCTCGCGCTGTGGGAGGGCACCCCTGACGAGGCGTACGACAGCGACGACCCCGTAGCCGCGTTGCGCACCGAGCGCGCCCCCGTCCGCGGCACGCTCATACGCGCGCGGGCGCTCGCGCTCGCCCGCCTCGGACGACACGCGGAGGCGGCCGGGCCGCTGGCCGTGGCCGCCTCGGAGCATCCGCGCGACGAGGAAGTGCTCGCCGAGCTGCTGCGCGGCGAGGCGGCGACGGCGGGACCGTCCGCCGCGCTGATGCGGTACGAGGCGTACCGCCGTGAGCTCCGCGACGAGCTCGGCACGGATCCGGGCGCCGGGCTCAAGGCCGTACAGCGGGACCTGCTGAGCGGCGAGTCGCCCGTGGTCCGGCACGGCGTGCCGCACGAGCCGAACCCGCTCCTCGGCCGGGACGAGGACATCGCGGCGGTGCAGCGGCTGCTGCACGCCTCCCGCGCCGTCACGGTCGTCGGCCCCGGCGGCCTCGGCAAGACCCGGCTCGCGCACGCCGTCAGCCGCCGGGCCGAGCAGCGCGTGGTGCATTTCGTGCCGCTCGCCGGCGTCACCGCGGACGAGGACGTGGCCGCGGAGGTGGCCTCCGCGCTCGGCGCGGGCGAGGGACGGCCCGGCGCCGTGAGCGGCCAACCCTCGGCCGACCCGGTGTCCGGCATCCTCGGCGTGCTCGGCTCCGTGCCCGCGCTGCTGGTCCTCGACAACTGCGAGCAGGTCATCCGTGGCGCCGCCGACCTCGTACAGGCCCTGGTCTCGTCCTCGAAGGACCTGCGGGTGCTCGCCACCAGCCGGGCCCCGCTGGGCCTCACATCGGAGGCGGTGTACGCGCTGCCGGAGCTCGGTCTCGACACCTCCATCGAGCTGTTCACACAGCGGGCCCGGGCTGCCAGGTCCGGCGTGGAGCTGCCGCCGGACGCGATGGCCGAGCTGTGCCGCCACCTCGACGGACTGCCGCTCGCCGTGGAACTGGCCGCGGCGCGGGTGCGGGTCCTTTCGGTGCAGGAGATCGCCCGCCGCCTCGGCGACCGGTTCGCGCTGCTGCGCGGCGGGGCCCGGGACGTGCCGGAGCGCCACCGCACGCTGCACGCGGTCGTGGACTGGAGCTGGAACCTGCTCGCGGAGGACGCCAGGGCCGCGCTGCGCACGCTGTCCGTCTTCCCCGGCGGCTTCTCGAGCGAGGCGGCGGAGCAGGTGCTGGGCGAGGACGCGCTGTCTCTGCTGGAGCAGTTGGCCGATCAGTCGCTGCTCACCGTCGCCGACACCCCGGCCGGAGTGCGGTTCAGGATGCTGGAGACCGTACGGGAGTTCAGCGCGGCCCGGCGCGCGGAGGCGGGCGAGGACGAGGAGGCCGTGGACCGGTTCCTCGCCTGGGCGCGGGACTTCGGGGCCGCGAACCACGACTGGTTCTTCGGCTCCGGACCGCTGTCCGCCTGGGAGCGGATCAGGGCCGAACAGGACAACCTCGTGCTGGCCCTGCGGCACGCCCTGGCCCGTACGGACGGCCCCACCATCGCCGCCCTCACCGCGGTCCTCGCCGCCCTGTGGTCCACCGGCTCCAACTACCCCCGCCTCACCGCCCTCGCCGCGGACACCGGCCCGCCGCTGTCGCACTACCACCCCGAGCCCGAATACGTCGAAGTCGCCCGCGCCGCCGCCGTGATGTGCACGGCGACCCTGTTCATGGGCTACGGCCCGCACGCCGTACGCCAGCTCGTCACCCTCCGGCGGCTGCCCCCGGCCCCGCCGGACACGCTGCTGCGCGCCATCGCGGTGGTGCTGAGCGCAGTCCCCGAGATGCAGCCTCCCGACTACGACGTGCTGCAGAAGCTCTGCGACAGCGAGCAGCCGCTGCTCGCCGGCATCGCCGAGTGCGTCGCCACCTACGTCTGGGAGTACGAGCACGACATCGACCGCGCGCTCGTCTCGGCTCGCCGGATCATCGCCTCACTGGCGCCGGTCGACAACCCGTTCCTGCAGGTCATGGGCCACGCCCGGCTGGGAGAGCTGTGCTTGAAGACGGAGCGGGGCGAGGCCGCGTACGAGCACCTCAAGGCGGCGCTCGAGGCGCTGCCGCGGCTCGGTGACGAGCACGACTCCATCGGCGTCCGCGGTGGCCTCGTCCTCGCCTGCCTGCAGCGCGGCGACCCCGACGAGGCCGAGTACTGGCTGCGGCAGGCGGAGGGCGACAACACCGCGCAGCAGGACGACTTCCACAGCCCCGGCCTCGGTGCGCGCGCCGAGATCGCGCTCGCCCGCGGACTGACGGAGGTCGGTCTCGGCTTGTGGCGCAGCGCCGTGGAGCGGATGCCCGAGGCCGGCTCGATGCACAGTGGCGATCCCTTCCTCGACCGATGGGTACTGCAGCTCCAGTCGGCGGCGGTGACGGCGCACGCGCACGCAGGCCGTCTCGAGCTGGTCGCGGAGCCGGTCGACCGGCTGCGGCAGGGGCTGCGGACCCTGCTCGCCGGTCCGTCCCGCTCGCCCATGGAGCTCCCTGTGATCGGGACGGTGCTGCACGCCCTTGGCATGGCGGGGCTCGTGCTCGCCTCCGGCGACGCCGGTGCCGTACGGATGATCGCGCTGGCCGAACGGCTGCGGGTACTGCGCGATTACCAGCCGACGATGTCGGCGGACCGCGCCCGGAAGGCGGCCGAGGAC
>NZ_JACEHE010000017.1 GCF_013778455.1 Streptomyces himalayensis subsp. himalayensis
CGACGCTCTGACGATCATCGCCGAGCAGATCGGACGCCCCCCTGCGCCCCTCCTTACCTGCGCACCACAGCTCCACGACAGCGGCACAGGATCGCTATGGACATGACATGTCATGATCGCGTAAACCGGACGGCACGTCATCAGCGCACGTCAGCGCCACTTCCCTCACCTCAGGCCAGGCGGCCAGACCTCACTCCCGAGGAGACCGATGAGACGACCGACGACTGCGACGCGCCCGGCCTCGCCGACCCCGCCGGACCCGCCGTCCCCGCCGTCCCCGACGACATCGCGCCGGACCGCCGCCGGAACAGTTGCGGCGGCCACCGCCCTCCTGGCCGGCGCGCTCACCCCCACCGCGGCCGCGGCCGACCAGCCGCTGCCCAGCCGGGAAGATGCGATCGGCCACGCGCAGAGCGCGATCGCCTCGCTCGCCGGCCGGCTAGGCATCACCGACGCGCAGGCCACCACGGTGCGCGACGTCGTCGTCGACGCGGACGGCAGCCAGCACGTGCGGTACGACCGTACGTACCGTCAACTGCCCGTCCTCGGCGGCGACTTCGTCGTCCATCTGGCCCCCGACGGGGGCTATCGCAGCGCCGACCGGGCCGTGCTCGGCGACCTCGCCGTGCCGTCCGTCAAGCCCTCGCTCACCGCGCCGAAGGCCGCGGACGTGGCGGCGGCAGCCCTGCGCGCAGCGAACATCGGCGAGACACTGCGCAAGATCGTCGCCACGCCACAGCTGGTCGTGGACGCTCTCCACGGCGAGCCCACGCTCGCCTGGCGCACCGAGGCCACCGGCCAGGACTCGCTGGGCAACCCCGTCGCCCGCGTCGTCCTCACCGACGCCCGCACCGGCCGGCAGATCGACGCCTGGGACAGCATCGAGACCGCGACGGGAGACGGACAGTCCCTCTACAGCGGTACGGTGCCGCTGCAGACGACCCAGTCCGGCTCGTCGTACCAGCTCAAGGACGCCACGCGCGGCAACACCTACACCGGCGACGCGCAGAACAAGACGGACACCTGCCTCCTCGTGATCTGCCTGGAACGGGCGCCCGCGGCGCTCTTCACGGACGCCGACAACCACTGGGGGAACGGGGCCGCTTCGGACCGTGCCTCCGCGGCGGTCGACGCGCAGTACGGCACGGACACCACGTGGGACTACTACAAGAACGTGCACGGGCGCAGCGGCATAGCCGGTGACGGCAAGGGGTCGTACAACCGTGTGCACTACGGGACCGACTACAACAACGCCTTCTGGGACGACACCTGCTTCTGCATGACGTACGGCGACGGTGACGGAACGACCTTCGGGCCGCTCGTGTCCCTGGACGTGGCCGGGCACGAGATGACACACGGCGTCACGTCGAAGACCGCGGGGCTCACGTACTCCCGTGAACCGGGAGGCCTGAACGAGGCGACGTCCGACATCTTCGGCACGCTGGTGGAGTTCTACGCGGCCAACGCATCCGATCCCGGCGACTGGCTCATCGGCGAGAAGATCGTGAAGCCGGGCTTCGGCAAGTCGGCGCTGCGCTACATGGACCAGCCGTCCAAGGACGGCAAGTCCGCGGACTGCTGGAACTCCTCGGTCGGCAAGCTCGACGTGCACTATTCGTCGGGCGTCGCGAACCACTTCGCGTATCTGCTGGCCGAGGGCAGCGGCCCGAAGACCATCGGCGGGGTGCAGCACAACGGCACCACGTGCAACGGCGCGACGGTGAGCGGCATCGGCAAGGACAAGCTCGGCAGGATCTGGTACCGGGCGCTGACGGTCTACATGACGTCGTCGACCGACTACGCGGGCGCGCGGGCGGCGACGCTCAACGCGGCGAAGGATCTGTACGGGGCGGGGAGCGCGGAGTACGCCGCGGTGGGCGCGGCGTGGTCGGCGGTGTCGGTGGGCTGACCAGCGCCCGTACCGTTGCGTCATGACGACGTCACCGAGCCCCCGCGTACAGCAGGACCCGCCCCTCGTCCAGCGCGTCGAGATCGAGGGGCGGCCCGCCACCGCCGAGCAGTTGCTGTGGCCCGCTCTCGTCAACGACGGGCACTTCACCGCGATGCAGGTCAGGGCCGGGCGGGTGCGGGGGCTCGGGCTGCATCTGGCGCGGCTAGACTCGGCCACCCGCGAGCTGTTCGACCGCGGCCTTGACGGCGGGCGGGTGCGCGAGCTGGTCCGGCACGCGCTCGGTGACGACATCACGGACGCCGCGATACGGGTCTATGTGCACGCGCCGGACGGCGAGCCGCGGATCATGGTCACGGTCCGGCCGCCCGCCGGGATGCCGGCGGACGCGCAGTCCCTGATGTCCGTGCCGTATCTGCGACCGGTGCCGCACATCAAGCACGTCGGCGGCTTCGGCCAGATCCACTACGGGCGGCTGGCCCGCCGGGCCGGCTTCGACGGCGCTCTGCTGACTGGCCCCGACGGCACGGTCAGCGAGGGCGCCGTCGCGAACATCGCCTTCTACGACGGTTCGGATGTCGTGTGGCCCGACGCGCCCTGCCTGGCGGGCACCACACTGCAGCTGCTCGAGCCGCGGCTGGGCGACGCCGGACTGCGCTCGCGCCGTGCCCCAGTGGGCCTCGCCGACCTGGCCTCGTACCCGTCCGCCTTCGTGATGAACTCACTGGGCATCGCCCCCGTACGGCGTATCGACGCCACGGATTTCACAGTCGACGAGAAGCTGATGGGGGCGTTGGCGGACGTGTACGCGTCCGTGCCGTGGGAGGCGCTCTGACGCGCCGGACGGCGCCCGGGAGTCACCCGTTCACACCTCCGCCGCGCCGTTTGGGGTTTCTTTTTGCCGACACGCCGGTGACCTGCTGGAACGTTCGCGTTCGAGCACCCGGGAACGGCCCGTCCCCGGATTTCTGATGGCTCATCAGCAGGCGTGTGCCGTCGAGTGCCACTTACCTCGGAAGGGCAGGGACGCGACCGACTCGGCGGCACATTGGGGGTGCCGCGGGCCGCGCCCTCTCGGAGGTGCAAGCACCATGCGCAGACGCCGCATGCTGACCGGTACCGTGCTCGCCGCCGCCGCGGCGGGCCTGTCGGCCGCCCCTGCCCACGCGGGCGACGCGACCACCCTGGACCTGTATCCGTCCACCACGGCCCCGGGCGCGACGGTCTCGGTGAACACCAAAGCGTGCGGCACCGGGGAGACGGCGACGGGGGACGCCAGCGCGGTGGGTGCGGGCATGTTCACCCTGGCGCCCAGCGCGCACGACGGGGAGGCGATCGGCCAGTTCAAGGTGCCGCCGTCCGCACAGCCGGGCACGTACGAGATCGTCGCGAAGTGTTTCCGCGGGGACAAGGAGATGGCGGGCGATCTGAAGGTCATCCTGGCCGTCGCCGGGACGCAGCAGCAGCCCAAAGGACGTGTGGAGACGGGGGTCGGCGGCGCGCTAGGCCCCGACCCCGTGCAGACCGCGGCGGGTGTAGCGGCGCTGGCCGTGGCCGCCGCGGGCGGTACCTGGCTCCTGCATCGCCGGGCGAGAGGTGACAGGATCTGACGGACGCCCTCCGCTGTCCGCAGGTACCGCTTCCTCCCGCCCCCTCCGGGCCCGTAGCCCCTCGCGGCGCCCGGAGGGGGACGCGGAACCATCAGCCACCCGGATCAGCCACCCGGAGGTGCCCATGCGCTGGACCAGCAGGGCAAGGCCGGCACGGTCGGCACGGCCGGCGCGCGGCGCTCCCCGCCGGGGGGTCCCCGACGCCGCGATAGCCACCGTGACCGTGGTCGCCCTCGTGTCCGGCATATGGCTGGTGCGCAGCGGCACCGAGGGCCACCCGCCGCCGCAGCCGTCCGCCGCGCAGGCCGACGCCCGCAGCGAGGGCGAAGCACCCGCGGCGCCCCCGCTGCCGCCGTCGCCGCCCGACCGCATACGCATCCCCGCGATACGCGTGAACGCGCCCCTCGTAGGCCTCGGCCTGACCTCCTCCGGCAGCCTCGAGGCACCGCCGCCCGAGCGGAAGGACGTCGCCGGGTGGTACGAGGCCGGGACGAAGCCCGGTGAGACCGGAACCGCCGTCGTGGCCGGACACGTCGACAACGCGGAGGGCCCCGCCGTCTTCTACAACCTCGGCGCGCTGAAGAGGGGCAACACAGTCGAGATGGACCGCAGGGACGGATCGGTCGCCGTGTTCACGGTCGACGCCGTCGAGGTGTACGACAGCCGAAACTTCCCCGACGAGAAGGTCTACGGCCCCGCCCGCCGGCCCGAGCTACGGGTGATCACCTGCGGCGGCGGCTATGCGAAGAAGACGGGCTACCAGGGCAACGTCGTGGTCTTCGCACATCTGACCGGAAGCCGCTAGCCGCACCCGGATCATGGCAGCCGAATTCTTACGCCACCCACTGCTCGTACGCCAGATTCGCGACCAGCGCCAGGACCACCGTCAGCAGCACGATGCGGACGAAGCCGCTCCCCTTCTTCAGCGCCGTATGCGCACCCAGAGTGCCGCCGGCCAGGTTGAACACGGCCATCAGCGCCGCAAGTTGCCACAGCACCGTGCCCTGCCAGGCGAACATCGCGAGCGCTCCGGCGTTCGTGCAGCAGTTGACGATCTTGGCGGTGGCCGAGGCCGTCACCAGGTCGAGGTGGAGCACGGCGGTGAGCGTGAGCACGAGGAACGTGCCGGTGCCGGGGCCGATCAGCCCGTCGTAGAAGCCGATGCCGAGACCGGCCAGGCCGATGGCGGCGAGGATGCGCCGACGGGAGGCGGGCCCGGCCGCCGGCGCGGTACCGAACGCGGGCTTGAGGATCACGAACGCCGCGACGCCAAGGAGCACGACCATGATGACCGGCTTCAGCACCTCCGTGCTCATCCCGGCCGCGAAGAACGCGCCGCCCATCGACCCGGCGACGGCGGCGAGACCGATACGGACCGCCGTCCAGACATCCACGGGCGCTTTGCGCACGTAGGTCACCGCCGCGCCCGTGGTGCCGACGATGGCCACCGCCTTGTTGGTGCCCAGCGCGTACGCGGCCGGGGTGCTGCCCGGCAGACCGAGCAGCAGAGCGGGAAGCAGCAGCAGCCCACCGCCGCCCACCACGGCGTCGACCCATCCGGCCGCGCCCGCGGCGAGGCAGAGCACGAGCACGGTCGTCAGGGATATGTCGGGCATGATCGCGACCCTAGGCACGCTATACATGGGCCGTCCATCGAATACGGCGGGTCTTGAGGACCATCTGAGGTTCGCGACGCCCGGGCACGGCCTGATCAGGGCAGTAGGGCCTCTGCGAGCGGCCCGCGCTCACACCCGCAACGGACCCCGCGCCCAAACCCTCACACCCGCCCCCGGCCCCTGCTGAGCGCAGCGTTCCTCTCGGGAAACAGAGGGGATGCCGACGGGTAACACCCACGACGCACGCTCAAGGCATGACCTCGAAAACGCGTGTGGTGGTGATCGGCGCCGGCCCCGCGGGCGCACGGCTCGCCCAGCGGCTGGGCCCCGACGCCCTGCTCATCGGCGAGGAGGAGCACGCCCCGTACAACCGTCTGCTGCTCGCCGAGGTGCTGGCGGGCCGGTACGCGCCCGAGATCATCGCGCTTCCCGCCCCGTCGAGCCCCCAGCTGCGTGCCCGCGTCGTCCGCGTGGACCGCGAGGACCGGCTGGTGCACTGCGACGACGGCAGCGTGATCGCATACGAGACGCTGGTCCTGGCGACCGGCTCCAACCCGGTGCTTCCTGCGCTGCGCGGCCTGTTCGAGCCGGGCGCCCGCGACCTCCCCAAGGGCGTGCACGCGTTCCGCACGATGGACGACTGCCTGGCCCTCTCCGCGGCGGTACGCGAAGGGACGCGCGCCGTCGTGATCGGCGGCGGCCTCCTCGGGGTCTCCGCGGCGCGGGCGCTCGCCGAGCGCGGCGTCCAGGTCGTCATGGCCCAGCAGGGCGAGCGCCTGATGGAGCGCCAGCTCGATGCCAAGGCGTCGGAGCTGGTGTACCGCCACCTCACCGGCATGGGTGTGGAGATCCACACGGAGTGCCGCGTGCGCGGCCTCCACTGCGCGGACGGCGCGGTGCAGTCCGTGGAGCTCGCCGACCACTACCGGCTCGGGGCCGACCTGGTCGTCCTCGCCTGCGGTGTCCGGCCCCGCACCGGCCTCGCCGTCGCGGCGGGCCTGGAGGTGCGCAAGGGCATCGTCGTCGACGACGAGCTTCGTACCTCCGACCCGCACATCAGGGCCATCGGCGACTGCGCGGAACACGATGGTCACGTATACGGCCTGGCCGCACCGGCCCTCGACCAGGCCGACACCCTGGCGGCGCTCCTCACCTCGGACACGGATTCCGAGTCGACCCGACGCCCTCGCTACACCGGCACCCGCGCCCTGACCCGGCTCACCCTCGCCGAACAGGGCACAGGACCGCTGGACGTCGCCGCCTTCGGGGAGACCGAAGCCCTGCCCGGCGACGACGTCGTGCAGCTCACCGACTCGACCCGCCGCACGTACCGCAAGGTCGTCGTCCGCGACGACCGCCTGGTCGGCGGGGTTCTCGTCGGCGAACTCGGCACCGTCGGCGCGCTCGCCCGCGCCTGGGAGGGGGCAGAGCCGCTCCCCGCGGACGGTGCCCCCCTGCTCCACCTGCTCACCAACCATGGAGGCTCCTGATGTCCACGACCGCACCTGTGGGGACCGGCCCCCGCCCCACGATCGTGCTCGTCGGCCACGGCATGGTCGGCCAGCGCTTCCTCGAAGCGCTCGCCGAGCGCGGCCTGACCGCCACGCACCGCGTGGTCGTGCTGTGCGAGGAGCCGCGCCCGGCGTACGACCGCGTGGCCCTCACCTCGTATTTCTCGGGCAAGACGCCCGAGGACCTGTCGATGACCGACATGGCGTTCATCGAGAAGGAGCGCATCGAGCTGTACGTCGGCGACCCGGCGGAGACGGTCGACCGCGAGGCCCGCAGGGTGACCGCCAAGTCCGGCCAGGTCTTCGAGTACGACATCCTCGTCCTCGCCACCGGCTCCTACCCGTTCGTGCCGCCCGTCCCGAACAAGGACGCCGAGGGCTGCTTCGTCTACCGCACGATCGAGGACCTGCTCGCGATCGAGGAGTACGCGAAGACGAAGGCGACGACCGGTGCCGTGGTCGGCGGCGGTCTGCTCGGCCTGGAGGCGGCCGGCGCCCTCAAGGGCCTCGGGCTGGGCGCCCACATCGTGGAGTTCGCGCCGCGCCTGATGCCGGTGCAGGTCGACGACGGCGGTGGCGCCGCGCTGCTGCGCACCATCGAGAACATGGGCCTGACCGTGCACACCGGCGTGGGCACGCAGGAGATCGTCACCGACGAGTCCGGCGCGGTCACCGGCATGAAGCTGTCCGACGGCTCCGAACTCGCCACGGACCTGGTGGTGTTCTCCGCCGGTGTCCGCCCCCGCGACCAGCTGGCCCGCGACTGCGGCCTCACGGTCGGCGAGCGCGGCGGCATCACCGTCGACGAGCAGTGCCGCACGGTGAACGACCCGCACGTGTTCGCGATCGGCGAGTGCGCACTGGCAGCGGACGGCCGGGTGTACGGCCTGGTGGCCCCCGGTTACGAGCAGGCCGAGACCGCCGCCGCGACCATCGCCGCGGACGAGGCCTCCTTCACCGGCGCCGACCTGTCCACCAAGCTGAAGCTGCTCGGTGTCGACGTGGCGTCCTTCGGCGACGCGCACGGCGCGACCGAGGACTGCCTCGACGTCGTCTACTCCGACTCCCGCGCGGGCCTGTACAAGAAGCTGGTCATCGGCAGCGACGGCACACTGCTCGGCGGCATCCTGGTCGGCGACGCGGAGGCGTACGGCACGCTGAAGGCCTTCACCGGCTCGGTCCCGCCGGTCTCGCCCGAGTCGCTTGTGCTGCCCGCCGGTGCCGGGGAGCCCGCCCAGCTCGGCCCGTCCGCACTGCCCGACGACGCGATCATCTGCTCGTGCAACAACGTCCGCAAGGGCACGATCCGCGGCGCGGTCACCGAGCACAAGTGCACCACCGTGCCCGAGGTGAAGAAGTGCACCAAGGCCGGTACGACGTGCGGCAGCTGCGTCAAGGTCCTCGGCCAGCTCGTCAACGCCGAGCTGGAGGCGTCCGGCGTCGAG
This sequence comes from Streptomyces himalayensis subsp. himalayensis, assembly GCF_013778455.1. GTDB lineage: Bacteria > Actinomycetota > Actinomycetes > Streptomycetales > Streptomycetaceae > Streptomyces > Streptomyces himalayensis. The sequence goes on from NZ_JACEHE010000017.1 coordinate 8,092, forward strand.
GTCGACAAGGGCCTGTGCGGCTGCTTCGGCCAGACCCGCCAGGAGCTCTACGAGATCGTCCTCGCCCTGCGCATCACCTCGTACCAGGACCTCCTCGACCGCTACGGCCGGGAGGGTGCGCGCGGCGGCGACGGCTGCGAGATCTGCAAGCCCGCAGTCGGCTCGATCATCGCCTCGCTCGCGCCGACGCTGGGCGCCAGCGGCTACGTCCTGGACGGCGAGCAGGCATCGCTGCAGGACACCAACGACCACTTCCTGGCCAACCTGCAGAAGAACGGTTCGTACTCGATCGTGCCGCGCATCCCCGGCGGTGAGATCACCCCGGAGAAGCTGATCGTGATCGGCGAGGTGGCCCGCGACTTCGGGCTCTACACGAAGATCACGGGTGGTCAGCGCATCGACATGTTCGGCGCGCGCGTCGAGCAGCTGCCGATGATCTGGGCGCGGCTTGTGGACGCGGGCTTCGAATCCGGGCACGCGTACGGCAAGGCGCTGCGCACCGTGAAGTCGTGTGTGGGCCAGACCTGGTGCCGCTACGGCGTTCAGGACTCGGTCCGCATGGCCATCGACCTGGAGCTGCGCTACCGGGGTCTGCGCTCCCCGCACAAGCTGAAGTCGGCGGTCTCCGGCTGCCAGCGCGAGTGCGCGGAGGCCCAGTCCAAGGACTTCGGCGTGATCGCCACGGCGAACGGCTGGAACCTGTACGTTGCGGGCAACGGCGGCGCGACCCCGCGCCACGCGGACCTGCTGGCCCAGGACCTGTCCGACGCCGAGCTGATCCGGCTGATCGACCGCTTCCTGATGTTCTACATCCGTACGGCCGACCGTCTTGAGCGCACGTCGACCTGGCTGGAGCGCATCGAGGGCGGCCTCGACCACGTGCGTGACGTCGTCGTCCACGACTCGCTGGGCATCTGCGACGAGCTGGAGAAGCTGATGGCCGACCACGTCGCGAACTACCGCGACGAGTGGGCCGAGACCATCAACGACCCGGAGAAGCTGTCGCGCTTCGTCTCCTTCGTGAACGCGCCCGACACCCCGGACCCGTTGGTCAGCTTCGTCCCGGAGCGCGACCAGATCAAGCCGGACCTGCCGCTGCTGTCCATCGGCACCCGCCCCCTGGAAGGAACCGCCACCCGATGACGCTCGCCCCGGAAACCACAGATCTGAAGGTGCAGCTGCTTCTCGACGGGACCGGTGACTGGTTCACGGTCTGCGATCTGGCGCTGCTGACGCCCGGCCGCGGTGTCGCGGCCCTGCTGCCGGACGGCCGGCAGGCCGCGATCTTCCTCGACCGTTCGGGTCGCCTGTACGCGATCGACAACCGTGACCCGTTCACGGGCGCCGCGGTCCTCTCGCGGGGCCTGATCGGCTCGGCGCAGGGGCGCCCGTTCGTCGCCTCGCCACTGCTGAAGCAGCGCTTCGACCTGGAGTCCGGGAAGTGCCTGGACGACGACGAGGTCGCGGTGACGGCGTACGAGGTGCGGAGCGCGGGCGTCGCGGTCTGAGCACGGACGATCGAGTGACGGCTCCGCGGTCCCGCCGCGGAGCCGTCACTGCGTTCCGCTGATCACGCCTTGAGCGCGCCGTACGTGACGCCCGTAAGCCGCTCCGACTCGGCCCACAGCCGCTCGCCCGCCGTGTCGTTCAGCGTCCACGGGGCGCGCCACGACGGCGCGGGGGCACCGCGCCAGCCCTGGAGGCGGGGCCCGGTGAAGGAGTCCGGGGCGACGCCGGGCGCCGTGGCCGCGTACAGCGTGGGCAGCGCGCCGGCGTCGGCCGACTGGGCGAAGACCCGGTTGCCGACGGCCACGAGGCGCTCGATGACCTTGCGGCCCTCCATCTGCGGGGCGCGGGTCTGCAGGTTCGTCGAGGCGTAGCCGGGATGCGCGGCAGCCGCGACGACGCCGGAGCCGGCGGCGGCGAGACGGCGCGCCAACTCGTGGACGAACAACAGGTTCGCGGTCTTGGAGCGTCCGTACGCGACCCAGCGCCGGTAGCCGCGCTCGCTGTTCAGGTCGTCGATGTCGATGTTCGCGAGCGCGTGGAAGCCACTGGAGACGCTCACGACACGGGCCTCGGGCGCGGCCAGGAGCCGCGGCATCAGCAGCCCGGTGAGCGCGAAGTGCCCGAGGTGGTTGACGCCGAACTGCGTCTCGAAACCGTCCGCCGTCCGGCCGTACGGCAGGGCCATCACGCCCGCATTGTTGATGAGCAGATCGAGCCGGCCGTGGTCGCGGTCGTAGGCGGCTGCGAACTCCCGTACGGAGTCCAGCGAGCCGAGATCGAGCGGGACGAACTGCACGTCCGCGTCCCGGACTTCGGCACGGATCCGGTCCGAGGCCTCGATGCCGCGTGTCTCGCTGCGGCAGGCGAGAAGCACCCGGGCTCCATGCCGGGCGAGCTCACGTGCCGTCACGTATCCGATGCCGCTGTTGGCACCGGTGACCACGGCGACACGTCCGCCCTGGTCCGGGATGCCGCTCGCGTTCCAGCCCGTCATGAGGGAGCTCCCTTGTGGAGATGGTGGTCACTTCACCGTACGACGGCGGGGCGATCACTTCCCGGCCATCCGATGCCAGGACGCCGTCATGAATTGTCCATGGCCCGTCAACTCGGCGCGCCTAGGGTCCATGACCGGCCCCCCACGCTCGACCCCGGCGCCGCCCGGTGCCGGGGCGGTCACGGCACCCCCTGGAGCGAGAGTGGAACGTCGTACCTTCCTGCGCGGAGCAGTCATCGGCACCTCGGCCGCCGCCTTCGGCGGCACCCTGATGCACGGCGCCGCCTACGCGGCCCCGGCCCAGAAGGGCCCCGGCCCGTACGGGGCGCTGGGCACCGCCGATGCCAACGGGATCCAGCTGCCCAGCGGCTTCACCAGCAGAGTCATCGCCCGTTCCGGACAGGTCGTCTCCGGCACCTCCTACACCTGGCACAACGCCCCCGACGGCGGCGCCTGCTTCGCCGACGGCAGCGGCTGGATCTACGTCTCCAACTCCGAGATCAGCACCGGCGGCGGCGCCGGCGCCGTGAAGTTCAACTCCTCGGGCTCCATCACCGGCGCCTACCGGATCCTGTCCAGCACGCGCAACAACTGCGCGGGCGGCGCCACCCCGTGGAACACCTGGCTGTCCTGTGAGGAGGTCTCCCTCGGCTACGTCTACGAGACCGACCCGTGGGGCGTGAAGGCCGCCGTCCGCCGCGACGCGATGGGCCGGTTCAAGCACGAGGCGGCTGCCGCCGACCCGGTGCGCAAGGTCATCTACATGACCGAGGACGAGAGCGACGGCTGCTTCTACCGGTTCATCCCGACCACCTGGGGCGACCTGTCCGCCGGCACCCTGCAGGTCCTCAAGGCCGGCACGGCCACCTCCGGAAGCTTCACCTGGGCGAACGTGCCCGACCGCGACGGCTCCCCCACCGTCACCCGCGACCAGGTCTCCGGCGCCAAGATCTTCAACGGCGGCGAGGGCTGCCACTACGCCAACGACACCGTCTGGTTCACCACCAAGGGCGACAACCGCGTCTGGCAGCTCAACCTGCTGAACAGCACCTACGAGCTGGCCTACGACGACTCCCTGGTCAGCGGCGGCGGCGCCCCGCTGACCGGCGTCGACAACGTCACCGGCTCCTCCTCCGGCGACCTGTTCGTCGCCGAGGACGGCGGCAACATGGAGATCTGCATCATCACGCCGGACGACATCGTCGCTCCGTTCCTGCGGATCACCGGCCAGTCGAGCTCGGAGATCACCGGCCCGGCCTTCTCCCCCGACGGCAAGCGGCTGTACTTCTCGTCGCAGCGCGGCACGACGGGCAGCTCGTCCGGCGGCATCACATACGAGGTGACGGGGCCGTTCCGCTCCTGACCTGCTCGGCGTGGGCGGCGCCCGTGGCGTACGGGTGCCGCCCTTCGCCGTCCGGTCGGAGCAAGGTGTCCGGCCCGTGCGGGGCGTCGGGCCGGTGCGGGGCGTCCGGCCGGTGCGGGGCGTCCGGCCGGTGCGGGGAGTCCCGCCCTTGCGCGGCTTCCGGCAGCAGCAGTTCCACCGCCGCCCCGCGCTGCCGCTGCCGCTCCGCCCACTCCTCCACCTCCGCACGGCTGGCCAGATCCAGATGGGTGACGCCCGTCAGATCCATCTGGACCCGCTCGCGCCCAGCCAGGGACTCCAGCGTGGCCGTCAGCTGCGGCAGCCGCAGGAAGGTGGCGTTGCCGCTCATCACCAGCAGCGCGCTGTCGCCCTCCACGGTCGTCTCCGCGGTGAGCCGGGACATGCGCACGGCGGCCAGCAGCACCGCCACCGCCAGGCCCACCAGAACGCCCTCCAGCAGATTGGCGACCACGATGGCGACCGTGGTGACCGCCATGACCACGCCCTCGCCGCGGTCCTTGCGCCACATGCGCGGGAACTGGCCAGGGTCCAGCAGCTTCCACCCGCTGTGTACGAGGATTCCCGCGAGCACGCACACCGGGACGAGTCCGAGCAGGCCCGGCAGCAGCAGTCCGAAGCCGAGCAGCCAGCCGCCGTGCAGGATGCGGGAGAGTTTGGTCCTCGCCCCAGCCTGGACGTTGGCGGAGCTGCGCGCGATGACCGCGGTCAGCGGCAGCGCGCCGGCGAGCCCGGCGAGCGTGTTGCCGACGCCCTGGGACAGCAGTTCGGGGTTGTAGCGGGTACGCGGCCCGGTGTGCATCCGGTCGACCGCCGCCGCGCTGAACAGGCTCTCGGCGGAGGCGATGACGGTGAAGGTGACGACCACGCCGAGCACCGCGGGGTCGGCGAGGCCCGCCAACTGCTCGGCTCCGGGGAGACGTACGGCATCGCCGAGGCTGCCGAAGACGACCTTCTTGACCCGCACGCCCGGCAGCGAGGCGACGGCCGCCCCGAGCACGACCGCCACCAGCGGCGCGGGCACCTTGCTCAGCGGGGCCGGTGCCTTCTTCCACACGAAGCACAGGACGACGGTGGCGCCGCCGAGCAGCAGCGCCTGCGTGGCCGCCTGGCTGGCCAGGGTGCGGGAGAGCAGATCCTGCAGGCCCGCGGCGTTCTTCAGGGCCGAGCCGCGCTGTGCGGAGTCGACGAGCGCGTACGTCTGGCCGAGCATCAGCGGCAGCCCGATGCCGGCCAGCATGCCACCCACCACGGAGACCGAGATCGCCTGGAAGAAACGCCCCATCCGCAGCACACCGAGGACGATCTGCAGCACTCCGGTGGCCAGCACGATCGGGCCGAGCATCGCCAGACCGTGCGCGCCGACCGCCTCGAGCACCAGTGCGGCGAGCCCGGCCGCGGGGCCGCTGACCTGGAGGCTGCTGCCGGGCAGAAAGCCGACGACCAGGCCGCCGATGATCCCGGAGACGATGCCGAGCTCCACGGGTACGCCGGATGCGGCGGCGACGCCGATGCACAGCGGCAGGGCAACGAGGAAGACCACGAGGGAGGCAACGACATCCGTGACGAGGGTGCCCGGGTCGGCCGGAGTCCGCGTACCGGGAGGGGCACCGGTGCGGGCGCTCGTACGGATTCGGGTTCGCGTACGGCTTCGGGCAGGGCGGGCATGACGGGCCATCGGTGCTCCTGGAACGGGGAGGGGGTGTGGGCTGTGGGGTGTGAGGGTGAAAGCGAGGTCAGGAACCGCTGAGCGGGCCTGGCTGCGGGCCACCGTGCGCGCCTTGGCGCGGGCCACCGTGCGGCGGGCCTTCGAGCGGGTCGCCGCTCAAGGGGCTCTGGTACTGGTCTCCGAGCCTCCGCGGGGGCAGCGGCGGCCGGAAGGCACCGTCCGCCGCCAGCTCCTCCACCTCTCCGGTGTCGATCCGGTAGAACCAGCCGTGCAGCCGCAGTTCACCGGCGGCGACGCGGTCCCGTACGAGCGGATATCCGTACAGAGAGGCGAGTTGGGCGGTGACGTGACGGCGTACGGCCTCCGCCAGGGCGGGGTCCCCGGGTGGGCCCTCGATCACGGGCGCGAGCGCGGGCCGGGCCAGCTCCAGCCAGCCGCCCACCTCCGGGAGGCCGCTCAGGTCGGCCCCGCGCACCAGCGCGTCGACGGCACCGCAGTGCGAGTGACCGCAGACGACGATGTCGCCGACGCCCAGCACGTCCAGCGCGTAGCTGATGGTGGCGGCTTCCGAGGAGATCAGCCGACGCTCGTACGGGGGCACGATGTGGCCCGCGGTACGCAGTTCGAAGAGCTCGCCGGGGCCTGCCCCTGTGATGTGGGACGGGAGGACCCGTGAGTCGGAGCAGGTGATGAAGAGGGCCTTGGGCCACTGCCCCTCGGCGAGCCTGCGATATTTGTCACTCTCGGCACTGATCCTGCGCTTGAACGCACGTGCGTTGTCCAGCAGTCGCTGCACGGCAACGCTCCTTCCGGGATCGGGTGGCAGGACGCTAACCAGCACCGATGCCGCCCCGACCGGCTTCTGGCGGAGCGCTTTCGCCCTCCTTTCGCCTTGCTTCCCGACCCCTAACCAAGGCTTTACGGAAAGCAGTTGAGGTGTCAGAGGCCTGAGGTACCTTCCGGGGCATGCGAGTTCTGTTGGTGGAGGACGACGACACGATCGCCGAGCCACTGGCCGACGGGCTCCGCCGGTACGGCTTCACGGTCGAGCGGAGCAGCACGGGCGCGGCCGCGCTCGGCATGCCGCCGGGCGACATCGTGCTGCTGGACCTGGGACTGCCCGACATGGACGGCATCGACGTGTGCCGCATGCTCCGGCAGGTCTCTCAGGTGCCGATCATCATGCTCACGGCACGCGGCGCGGAGGCCGACCGTGTGGTGGGTCTGGAACTGGGAGCGGACGACTACATCGCCAAGCCGTTCAGCATCCGCGAACTGATCGCCCGGATGCGGGCGGTGGCGCGGCGCTTCCACGCCGTTCCCGAGCTCGTACCGGAGGATCCGGCCGGGGGCGCCGGAACGCGGATCGCCGGGGCGGGGACCGCCAGCCCTCTGCACACCGGCCCCCTGCACAGAGGCCGCCTGCGCACCGGCCCTGTGCACACCGGTCCCCTGGGCACCGGACCCGTGCACGCCGGAGCCCTGCACACCGGAGCCCAGGGCGGCCCACCCAGGCAGGACCGCGGCCTGACCGGCCGACCCCAGATCATCGGCGCCCTCAGCATCGACCGGCGCACCCGCCAGGTCCTGATGGCCGGGCGGAGAGTCGACCTGACCCCGAAGGAGTTCGACCTGCTGGCCGTACTCGCTCAGGACCCCGGCGCCGTGTACGAACGCGGGCACCTGCTCGAAACGGTCTGGACCGAGCGCTTCTTCGGCCCCACCAGGACCCTGGACGTCCATGTCGCCGCGCTGCGCCGCAAACTCGGCGACCCCGGCTCGATCGAAACCGTCCGGGGCGTGGGCTTCCGCCTGCGCGGCCCCGGCGGCAGCTGAGCCCGGACCGCGGGAATCGGCGCCTGACATGACGTACCGGCTGCTGCGGAGCTATCTCACGCTCGCCGCCCTGGTCCTCGTCGCGCTCGTATGGCCGCTCGGCCACTTCTACATCCGGTCGGAGCAGACCCGGGCGATCGCCTCCCTCGAGCACGACGCCGAGGCCCTCGCCGCCTTTGCCGACCATCTCATCGAGACGGACTCCACGGACCGGCTGCCGCGGCTCGCCCGCGAGAACGCCGCCAGCACCGGCGGCCGGGTGGTCGTGGTCGACAGCACCGGCCGCCTGTTCGCCGCATGGCCGCCCCTGGAGCCGGGCGAGGCGGCGGGACTGTCCACGCGCCCCGAGATCGCGACGGCCCTGCGCGGCGGGTCGCGCGCCGGAGTACGCCGTGAGCGCTCCCGCCGCGGTGAACTGGTGCACCTCGCGGTGCCGACCCGGCCGGGACCGGCCGTCCGTGGCGCGGTGCGGCTCACCGTGCCGGGTTCGTCGGTGGACGGCAACAGCGGCCGGGTGTGGGGCTTCCTGGCCCTTGTGGGCGCCGCTGTGCTGGCGCTGGCAGCCGTGGCCGCCGTCGCCCTGGCCCGCTGGATCGGGCGGCCGGTGCGGTACCTGGAGGAGACCGCGGCCCGGATCGCGGCCGGCGGCGACCTCGTCGTCCCGGAGCGCACCGTCTCCGGACCGCCCGAATTGCGCCGCCTCACCGAGACCCTGCGCACCACGGCCCGCCGACTGCAGTATCTGCTCACGGCCCAGGGCGCCTTCGCGGGCGAGGCGTCGCACCAGCTCAGGACCCCTCTGGCGGCGCTCAGACTGCGCCTGGAGAACCTCGAGCGGGACGTCGCCCCGCGCTCACTCCCCGACTGGGAAGCCGCGCTGACCGAGACCGACCGGCTGGCCCGTACGACGGAGACGCTGCTGGCGATGGCCCGGCTCGACGAGGCATCACTGGAGCCCGAACCCCTCGATCTGGACGCGGCGGTGGCCCGACACGTCCGGACGTGGGTGCCGCTGGCGGCGGAGTCCGGGGTACGCCTGACGGCGAGCGGCGGGCCGGTCGGCCGGGTGTGGGCGGTACCCGGAGGCGTCGAGCAGATCCTGGACAACCTGCTGGCCAACGCCGTGCGGGCGGCTCCCCCGGGCAGCACCGTCGTCGTGCACCGGCTGGCCCGGCGGCCCCGCCGCGGGCTGCCGCCGATCGTCGAACTGCACGTCGTCGACCAGGGCCCCGGCCTCGACGCCGCTCAGCGCGAACGAGCCTTCGACCGCTTCTGGCGCGCCCCGGACGCCCCGAAGGGCGGCACGGGCCTGGGCCTGCCCCTGGTACGCCAACTGGCCCGCGCGAGCGGCGGAGAGGCCCTCCTCCTGCCCGCCCCGGGCAGGGGCCTGGACGCGACGGTCGTACTGCGCGCTGTCACCGAGTCCGTGAACGGCGGCCACAGCGGGGGCAGCACCGCCGGCGGGCAGTCAGGTGCGTCCGCGCGAGTGTCGGCGGTCGATGGTAGGCATGGGCGGTGATCGGTCGCCTGCCTCTCGACGAGCAACTGTCCGCGCTGCAAGCGGCGCTGTCCCGTAACGACGTGTTGGTGGAGGTGCTGCACCGGACTGCGGCGATGCGGCTCCCCAGCTGGTATCTGACGGCTGGGTGCCTGTTCCAGACGGTGTGGAACGTCGTCACCGACCAGCCGCCGACCGCCGGGATCAAGGACTACGACGTTTTCTACTTCGACGACGGCGACTTGTCCTGGGAGGCCGAGGACGCGGTGATCAGAGCGGGACTGGACGCCTTCGGTGATCTCCCGGCCCAGGTCGAGATCCGGAACGAGGCGCGGGTCCACCTCTGGTACGAGCAGAAGTTCGGTGTTCCCTGCGCCCCGCACACCTCCACGGAGTCGGCCATCGACTGCTTCGCCGCGACGACCTGCTGTCTCGGAGTCCGCTTGGAACCGGACGGGCGGTGGCGCGTCTACGCGCCCCACGGTCTGGCGGACGTGTTCAACCTCGTCGTCCGTCCGAATCCGGTCCTCGCTCCACGGAAGGTCTACGAGACCAAGGCAGCCCGCTGGAAGGAGCAGTGGCCCGCCCTCGCGGTGCTGGACTGGCCGGGAGCTGTCTGACCCGAGCGGCACGACCCGAGACCAGCAGGACGTAACACACAGAGAGGCGGCACCCCCGCACATCAGGGTGCCGCCCCTCCTGGTGCACCGGAGCCTTCGTGAGTCGGTGAGGGTCGGGGACCGACAGTGGCTCCGGGGTCAGGCGGTGGTCGGCGAACCGTCCGCGAACCGTCGCCGACCACCGGTGAATCAGCGGTTGTCGCTGCCCTTCGCCGTGGACGCGGCGCGCCCCGCCTCCAGCCGCGCCACCGGGATCCGGAACGGCGAGCAGGAGACGTAGTCCAGGCCCACCTCGTGGAAGAAGTGCACGGACTCCGGGTCGCCGCCGTGCTCCCCGCACACGCCGAGCTTCAGGTCGGGCCGGGTCTCACGGCCGGCCTTCGCGGCGTTCCGTACGAGCGAGCCCACGCCGTCCTTGTCGATGGTCTCGAACGGGGAGACGCCGAAGATGCCCTTCTCCAGGTAGGCCGTGAAGAAGGAGGCCTCGACGTCGTCGCGGCTGAAGCCCCAGACGGTCTGCGTCAGGTCGTTCGTTCCGAACGAGAAGAACTCGGCGGCCTCGGCGATCTGACCGGCTGTCAGCGCGGCGCGCGGCAGCTCGATCATCGTGCCGAGCGCGAGCTTCAGCTCGACGCCGGTCGCCTCCTGGACCTCGGCGATGACCTGCTCGGCCTCGTCGCGGACGATCTCCAGCTCCTGGACGGTGCCGACGAGCGGGATCATGATCTCGGCGCGCGGGTCGCCCTTGGCGTTCTTCCGCTCGGCCGCGGCCTCGGCGATCGCCCGTACCTGCATGGTGAACAGGCCGGGGATGACCAGGCCGAGGCGTACGCCGCGCAGGCCCAGCATCGGGTTCTGCTCGTGCAGCCGGTGCACGGCCTGCAGCAGCCGCAGGTCGTTCTCGTTGGCGTCCTTGCGGGACTCGGCGAGCGCCACGCGGACCGACAGCTCGGTGATGTCGGGCAGGAACTCGTGCAGCGGCGGGTCGAGGAGGCGGACGGTGACGGGCAGCCCGTCCATCGCCTCGAAGAGCTCGACGAAGTCCTTCCGCTGGAGCGGGAGGAGGGCCTTGAGCGAGTCCTCGCGCTCCTCGTCGGTGTCGGCGAGGATGAGCCGCTCGACGTACTCACGCCGCTCACCGAGGAACATGTGCTCGGTGCGGCACAGGCCGATGCCCTGGGCGCCGAAGCGCCGCGCCCGCAGGGCGTCCTCGGCGTTGTCGGCGTTGGCGCGGACGCGCAGTCGGCGCACCCGGTCCGCGTACGCCATGATCCGGTGCACCGCGGCGACGAGCTCGTCGGCGTCGTCGGCACCCGCGTGCATCCGGCCCTCGAAGTACTCGACGACCGGGGACGGGACGACGGGCACCTCACCGAGGTAGACCTTGCCGGTCGAGCCGTCGATGGAGACGACGTCGCCCTCCTCGACCACCGTGCCGTCGGCCGTGGTCATCCGGCGCCGCTTGGTGTCGACCTCGAGCTCCTCGGCGCCGCACACACAGGTCTTGCCCATGCCGCGCGCGACGACGGCGGCGTGCGACGTCTTGCCGCCGCGCGACGTCAGGATGCCCTCAGCCGCGATCATGCCGTCGAGGTCGTCGGGGTTGGTCTCGCGGCGGATCAGGATGACCTTCTCCCCGGACCGCGACCACTTCACGGCGGTGTACGAGTCGAAGACGGCCTTGCCGACGGCCGCGCCCGGCGACGCCGCGATACCGCGGCCGATCTTCTCGACCTTCGCGGCCTCGTCGAAGCGCGGGAACATCAGCTGCGCGAGCTGCGCGCCGTTGACGCGCTGCAGCGCCTCGGCCTCGTCGATGAGGCCCTGGTCGACGAGCTGCGTCGCGATCCGGAAGGCCGCGGCCGCGGTCCGCTTGCCGACGCGGGTCTGCAGCATCCACAGCTGGCCGCGCTCGATGGTGAACTCGATGTCGCAGAGATCCTTGTAGTGGTTCTCGAGGGTCTCCATGATCTGCATGAGCTGGTCGTACGACTTCTTGTCGATCTGCTCCAGCTCGGCCAGCGGCACGGTGTTGCGGATACCCGCGACGACGTCCTCACCCTGCGCGTTCTGCAGGTAGTCGCCGTACACGCCCTGGTGGCCGCTGGCCGGGTCGCGCGTGAAGGCGACGCCCGTGCCGGAGTCGGGGCCGAGGTTGCCGAAGACCATCGAACAGACGTTGACGGCGGTGCCGAGGTCGTGCGGGATGCGCTCCTGGCGGCGGTAGAGCTTGGCGCGGTCGGTGTTCCACGAGTCGAAGACCGCGTGGATGGCGAGGTCCATCTGCTCGCGCGGGTCCTGCGGGAAGTCGCGGCCGGCCTCGGTCTTGACGATCTTCTTGAACGTCGTGACCAGCTTCTTCAGGTCGGCGGCCTCGAGGTCGGTGTCGACCGTGACCTTCTTGGTCTTCTTGGCCTTCTCCAGCGCCTCCTCGAAGAGCTCGCCGTCGACGCCGAGGACGGTCTTGCCGAACATCTGGATGAGGCGGCGGTACGAGTCCCAGGCGAACCGCTCGTCGCCGGCCTGCGCGGCGAGGCCGGTCACGGACTTGTCGGAGAGCCCGATGTTGAGGACGGTGTCCATCATGCCGGGCATGGAGAACTTGGCGCCCGAGCGGACGGAGACGAGCAGCGGGTTGTCGGCCTGGCCGAGCTTCTTGCCCATCTTCTGCTCGAGGGCGTCGAGGTGCGCACTCACCTCGTCACGGAGTGCCGCCGGCTCTTCGCCGCTGTCGAGGTAGACCTTGCACGCCTCGGTCGTGATGGTGAAGCCCGGAGGGACGGGCAGGCCGAGGTTGGTCATCTCGGCGAGGTTGGCGCCCTTGCCGCCGAGCAGATCCTTGAGGTCCTTGTTGCCCTCGGTGAAGTCGTAAACGAACTTCACGCCCTCAGCTACGTGGGGATCTTTGTTTTCCGACACGGGACTCGACTCCTCGAGGACGCGGTGGCTGCCCTGACGGCGAGGAACATACCCAGATCGAAGGCACCTCGGTACGTCCACTTGCGCGTCATACGGCTGTAACCACCCGTCCGCCAGCAGATCGAAAGTGATGGGGCGGTTTCAGAATGATTGCGGATGTTTTTAGATCTTGAAGGAATCAACGCCCGTAGACGTCCTATTGCGCTCATGTGAGCGCCTGAAATCACACATGCTTCTACTTCTTGAATCCACCGAGGGTGGCACTCAGTGCCACCCCTTGGAGAAGTGCAGCCTCCCAAGATCCGCTCATCTGAGCGCACCAGCTATCAAGGGTGGCGAGAATCACGCTACAGACAGAGACCGGATTTCACTATCCGGACGGGCTTCTGGCGCACGGTGGGCGGTCTCGGTACGCACGGTGGGCGGTCTCGGTACGCGGCCTCCACGCGGGCCGGGCGTCGCCGAAGTCGTCACAGGCCCATGGCCAGCAACCGCTCCTCGACCCGCTCCGGCGCGTACAGATGCTCCACGACCAGCGCCCCCGCCCCGACGAGCCCCGCGCGCTCGCCGAGCCGCGAGGTGACCACGTCAAGACGGGCCGTCGAGCGCGGCAGCGCACGCTGGTACAGCAGTTCGCGCACACCGGTCAGGAACGGCGTGCCGGCCAGGTCACCCGCGATCATCAGCACCCCGGGGTTGAGCAGCGTGACCACGGTGGCCAGCACCTCGCCGACCCGGCGCCCCGCCTCACGCGCCAGCCGCACCGCCTCCGGGTGACCGGCCGCCAGCAGCGCGCGCACATCCGAGCCGGACGCCGCGGGCACGCCCGTCTCGGTCAGCCGCTGGGCGACGGCGCGCCCGCTGGCCACCGCCGCCAGGCAGCCGTACGAGCCGCACTTGCACAGCGCGTCCGCGCCCTCCGGCACCCGGATGTGCCCGATGTCCCCGGCGCCCCCGTCGATGCCCCGGTAGATCGCGCCGTCGACGACGACGCCCGCGCCGATACCCGTGGAGACCTTGACGAGCGCGAAGGCCGAGCAGTCCGGGTATCCGGTGCGCTGTTCGCCGTACGCCATGAGGTTCGCGTCGTTGTCGACGAGCACCGGCACGTCCGCCGGGCCGCCCGCGTGCTCGGCGAAGGCGCGGCGCACCCGGCCCCGTATGTCGTAGCCGTCCCAGCCCGGCATGATCGGCGGCTGCACGACGCGGCCGGTGTCGCTGTCCACCGGTCCTGGCACGGCGAGGCCTATGCCGCAGACGTGGTCGGCGTGGGTGCCGGTCTGCTTCAGCAAGTCGGCGAACCAGCCGCCGAGTTCCGCGAGGACGGGCTCCGGGCCCTCCTCGACGAGCAGCGGGCCCGTGTGCTCGGCGAGCAGGTCACCGGTGAGGGTGAGAAGAGCCACGCGCGCGTGACGGGTGTCGAGGTCCGCGGCGAGCACCACCGCGTGGGAGTCGTCGAACTCGAGCCGTATGGAGGGGCGCCCGCCGAGTGGCGAGGCCGACTTGTCGAGGGGGCCTGACTCGCCCTCGCGGAGCCAGCCCGCCCTGAAGAGCCGGTCGAGCCGCTGGCCGACTGTGGCCCGGGACAGTCCGGTCACCTGCTGCAGCGCACCGCGCGTCGTCGCGCGTCCACTGCGCACCAGATGCAGCAGGTCTCCGGCACTCGCCTGGCCCCCGGCCATGTTTCCTCCCTCTGAACCCTCTTGCGTTGGGCAACTCCACATTACATATTGGGTTTTGCGTGTTAAATAGACGTAACCCTACGGTACCCATTGCCGAACTGGTCGGCCGGACGTCTTCGGGGAGACATGCGTGGACCGCACAACCCAGCTCACCGCCCGTCGCAGCGGGCACGGAAGAACCGTGCGCAACGCCGCCTCACCCCCTGTTTCCGGCCATGGTGAGATCACGCATACCGGAGCGATTGGATTCAATCCATCGGACTCCGCGCGGTCGCTGCACCTCAGCGCCGCCCGGGTCCTGGGCGCCAACTGGACCGGAACGTCCACCGTGCCCTCGCGTGGCCTGTATCCGCACCAGTGGTCGTGGGACTCGGCGTTCATCGCCATCGGACTGCGCCATCTGTCTCCGTACCGCGCACAGGTGGAGCTGGAGACGCTCCTGGACGCCCAGTGGGACGACGGCCGTGTCCCGCACATCGTCTTCAACCCCGCCGTCCCCCTGGACGCCTACTTCCCCAGCCCGGACTTCTGGCGCTCCTCCACCGCGGGCAGCGCCGCCGGCGCCCCGCGCGCCGTACAGACGTCCGGCATAGTGCAGCCGCCGGTGCACGCCCTGGCCGCCTGGCTGGTGCACCGCGCCGACCCGGAGCTCTCCCGCGCCCGCTCCTTCCTCCCGAGGGTCTATCCCCGGCTCGCGGCGTGGCACCGCTATCTGCTGCACCGCCGGGACCTGGGCGGCGGCGGTCTCGCGGCCGTCGTCCACCCCTGGGAGCAGGGCATGGACAACAGCCCCGCCTGGGACGCGCCCCTCGCGCGCGTGGAGCCCGCGCCCGCCCGTACGTTCCGCCGCGCCGACCTCGATCACGGCGCCGCGGAGGACCGCCCCACCGACCTGGACTACGGGCGGTACGTGCGGCTGGCGGCGGACTACCGCGACGGGCGGTACGCCGACGGGGCCGGAGAGTTCGCGGTCGAGGACCCGGCGTTCAACGCCCTCCTGATCGCCTCCGAGCACGCTCTGGCCCGGATCGCCGGCGAGCTGGGAGCGGCCGGGACCGCGCGGCACGCGCGCGCGGAGCGGCTGACGCACACCCTCGTGGAGCGGCTGTGGGACCCGGCCGAGGGGCTCTTCTTCTGCCGTGACCTGCGCGACCCCGCCACCGGTGGCCTGGGCTCGCTCGTACCGGCACGCAGTGTCGCGGGCCTGCTGCCGCTGATCCTGCCGGCACTCCCCCGGCCCGTCGCCAGGGCTCTGGTTCGCACCGCGCGCGGGCCCCACTTCGAGCTTGGCGGCAGCGCCCGACTGGTGCCCAGCTACGACCTGAAGGGCCCGGCCTTCGATCCGCACCGGTACTGGCGCGGCCCGGCCTGGTTCAACACGAACTGGCTGCTTGAGCGGGGCCTGCGCCTGCACGGCGAACGCCCGCTCGCGGACGGGCTGCGCTCGGCACTGCTGACGACGGCGGCCGACTCGGACTTCGCGGAGTACGTGGATCCGTACACGGGCAAGGGGTGCGGCGCACGCGGCTTCAGCTGGACGGCCGCGCTCACCCTCGATCTGCTGCACGGCGACGCGCGCGCCAGGAGGTTCCAGCGCGACGGGCTCGGTGAGTACGACGGGCTCGGCCGGCACGACGGGTTCCAGCAGCACGACGGCTTCGACAA
Source organism: Streptomyces himalayensis subsp. himalayensis (assembly GCF_013778455.1). Taxonomy (GTDB): domain Bacteria; phylum Actinomycetota; class Actinomycetes; order Streptomycetales; family Streptomycetaceae; genus Streptomyces; species Streptomyces himalayensis. The sequence goes on from NZ_JACEHE010000017.1 coordinate 23,865, forward strand.
GCACGACGGCTTCGACAAGCGCGACCGCTTCGACAAGGACAAGGGAGGGGACCGGCGATGACGGATCGGCATCATCTGCTCGTGCACGGCGGGACGTTCGCGGCCGTGGGCCAGGGCGGCGACATCAGCGGGGTGCGCGGCAGCACCTCGCCCGACGGGCTGTTCGTGCGCGACGCCCGGCATCTCAGCCGCTGGCAGCTGACGGTCGACGGGGCGGTGCCGGACGTCCTCACCCCGGTAGCGGACGGGCCGGACGGGCTGCGCGGACCGGACGGCCGGGACGCCGGGCAGGGGGCGGGCACGGCGCGCTGCGTGCTCGTGCCGCGCGGCGGACGCCAGGAGCCGCCCGCGTACACGCTGTTCCGTGAGCAGGCCGTCGCGGACGGTTCGTTCGTCGAGGTGCTGCGCATCGCCTCCAACCGCCCCGCCCCGGCGACGGTCCGCGTCGGGCTGACCGTCGACGCCGACTTCACCGACCAGTTCGAGCTGCGCTCGGACCACCGTACGTACACGAAGACGGGCGCCGTCCGAAGCCGCCAGATCCTGGAGGACGGCGTCGAGTTCAGCTACCGGCGCGGGGAGTGGCGGTCCTGTACCACCGTCACGTCCGAGCCGGCGCCGGACGCGGTCGAGGAGACCGGAACCGGTGCCCGGCGCCTGGTCTGGACGCTGGAGCTGGAGCCGGGCGCCACGGCCGAACTGACCCTGCGTGTCGCGGCCTGCCCGCATGGCGCCCCCGAACCACGCGTGCCCTGCTCCCCGTCCGCCGCGGCCGATCAACTCGCCGATGCCGAGCGGGAGTTCATCGACGGCATCGCTCTCCCCGACACCTGGCCGCAGCTGGCCGCGGCCTGCGCGCGGGGCCTCTCCGACCTGGCCGTCCTGCAGGTCCCCGCGACCGGGCCCGACGGCGAGGAGCTGCGCGTACCGGCGGCGGGCGTCCCGTGGTTCCTCACGCTGCTCGGCCGCGACGCGCTGCTGACCTCGCTCTTCGCCCTCCCCTACCGCCCGCAGCTCGCCGCCGCCACGCTCCCCGCGCTGGCCGCGGTGCAGGCCACGGAGGCGTCCGCGGGCACGGTCGCCCAGCCCGGCAAGATCGTCCACGAGGTGCGCCACGGCGAACTGGCGCACTTCGGCCAGGTGCCGTACGGCCGGTACTACGGCTCGGTCGACGCCACCCCGCTGTTCCTCGTGCTCCTCGGCGCCTACGTCGAGCAGACGGGCGACGCGGCCCTGGCCCGTCGCCTCGAGCCGAACGCGCGCGCCGCGGTCGGCTGGATGCTGGACCACGGCGGGCTCACCTCGCGCGGCTATCTCGTCTACCGCGCGGACGAGGGCGGCCTCGCCAACCAGAACTGGAAGGACTCGCCGGGCGCGATCTGCTCGGCGGACGGCAGCCGCGCCACGGGGCCTGTGATGGCCGCGGGCGCCCAGGGCTATGCGTACGACGCCCTGCGCCGCACCGCGCAGCTCTCCCGCACCGTCTGGGGCGACGAGGTGTACGCGGACCTGCTGGAGCAGGCCGCCTCCGACCTGCGCGACCGCTTCCAGCGCGACTTCTGGATGGCCGACCTCGACTTCCCGGCGCTCGCCCTGGACGGCGGCGGCCGGCACGTCGACGCGCTCGCCTCGGACGCGGGCCATCTTCTGTGGTCGGGCCTGCTCGACAAGGAGTACGGCAAGCTGGTCGGCCGCCGTCTGCTGGAGCCGGACTTCTTCTCCGGCTGGGGCGTCCGTACGGTCGCCGCGGGCCAGCCCGCCTACCATCCGCTGTCCTACCACCGGGGCTCGGTGTGGCCGCACGACAACGCGCTGATCGCGTTGGGCCTCGCACGGTACGGGCTGCACGACGAGGCGCGGGCGGTCGCCCACGCCCTCGTCGACGCGGCAGCGGCGGACGGCCACCGGCTGCCGGAGGTACTCGCGGGGTACGACCGGGCCGTGCATCCGGCCCCGGTGCCGTACCCGCACGCGTGCGTGCGGGAGTCCCGCTCGGCTGCGGCGCCGTTGGCGCTGCTCACAGCGGTCGGGGGCGCCTGAGAGGTACTCACTGATCGGGCGCCCGTCCCGGGCGCCCGGCACGCACCTCTGCCGGCGGCATCCGACCCTCTCTCCCCGCCCGACCTGGATGCCGCTGGGTCGAGGCGGGGCCGGGATGGGGGTGCCTCCCATCCCCTCAAGGCAATGGGGGAGGTCAGCGACCTCGCATGACGTCCGGTTCATGCCGCCTCAGCAGCCTGAGCACGGCGAACCCGCAAGCAATCGCGATCAGGATCAGCATCGCGGCATCCGTCCACCACTGGGCGGCCGTGTGCTGCCACAAGGGGTCCAGCACGGGGTTCTTCTCGTCGAACGGCGGCATCAGACGGGACAGGTCAGTGGTCGTGGCCACCATGCCCACCGCCCAGCGGCCAGGCATGAGCCAGGCGAGCTGCTCGATGACCGGTTTGTCGAAGAGCTGGAAGAGAAGGCCGGTGAAGACGACCTGGACGATGCAGAACATCACCAGCAGGGGCATGGTCTTCTCAGCCGTCTTCACCAGCGCGGAGATCACCAGCCCGCACATCATGGACACGAAGCTGAGCAGCATGATGCCGACCGTCATCTCGACGACGGGTGCGCTCTTGAGGATCAGCCCCTCGGCGGGCAGTCTCCGCGGGACCAAGCCGATCAAGCAGATGACCAGCGCCTGAAGGACGCTGATGGTTCCCAGCACAATGATCTTGGACATCAGGTATGCCGAGCGTGACAGCCCCGTCGCCCGTTCCCGTTCGTAGATCACCCGCTCCTTGACCAGCTCGCGGACCGAATTGGAGCAACCGGCGAAACACGCACCGATCGCGAGGATCTGCAGGATGGTCGCGGCTTGCCGGTTGAACTTCTCCGGCGGCTCCGGCGCGACGAGCCCCGACGCCGCCGGGACCAGCAGACTCACCCCGCCCAGGATCGCGGGCAACAGCACCATCAGCGCCAAGAAGCCCCGGTCGGAAGCGATCACCGCCAGATAACGCCGCATCAGTGTCCACAGTTGCGAGCGCCAGGGCTGCGGCTTCACCGGCTGCGGCTGCTCCTCCTCCTGGACGTGGACGGGCTCGGTCGCTGCCGCTTCCGCGTAGTACATCGCGTACTGCGGCGAGGCCCGGTAGCGGCCGAACCAGTCGTCCCCGGACCGTTCCTCGAGCGCCTGGAAGACATCGGCCCAGGACTGGCAGCCGAAGAAGGCCAGGGCTTCGTCCGGTGGGCCGAAGTACGCGACCACACCGCCTGGCGCCATGACCAGCAACTTGTCACAGACATTGAGCTCGGCCACCGAGTGCGTCACCACCACGACCGTTCTGCCGTCGTCGGCAAGGCCCCGCAACGTCTGCATGACGTCCCTGTCCATCCCCGGGTCCAGGCCGGACGTCGGCTCGTCGAGGAAGAGCAGCGACGGCCGGGTGAGCAGTTCCAACGCGACGGAGACTCGCTTGCGCTGGCCACCGGAGAGTGCCGCGATGCGCTGGTCCGCGCGCAGGCCCAGACGCAGCTCGCCGAGCACCTCGTCAATGCGACCGTCACGTTCGGCCCGTTCGGTGTCGCCGGGGAAGCGCAGCCGGGCCGCGTACGCCAGCGCGGTGCGCACGGTCAGTTCGCGGTGCAATATGTCGTCCTGCGGCACAAGACCGATGCGCTGACGCAGCGCCGGAAAATGCCGGTACAGATCGCGGCCGTCGTAGAGGACTTCTCCGTCGTCGGCGGGACGGTAACCGGTCAGCGCACGCAGGAGGGTGGACTTTCCGCAGCCCGACGGCCCGATCACCGCCAGCAGCGATTTCTCCGGCAGCCCGAAGCTGACGTCGTCGAGAAGGGTCCTCTTCCGCCCCCTGTGCTCCACCCTTACGGCGAGACGCCGGGCCGAGAACGACACGCGGCCCGTGTCGGCGAACTCCTCCAGACGGTCACCGACCAGCCGGAAGCTGGAGCGCCCGATCTCGACCACATCGTCGGGCCCCAGGAAACAGGCAGTCACCGACTGGCCGTTGACATAAGTGCCATTGTGGCTGCCCAGGTCAACTATCTCGTGTCGTCCGTCGGCCAGCACCCGGAGCTCGGCGTGTCGGCGGGAGACGATCAGGTCGTCGACGACCACGTCGTTGTCCGGGTTGCGGCCGATCGTCAGGACAGGAGCCGACACGCGTCGTACGACGGTGGGCTGACGGAAGATCTGACTTGCCGAGGTACCGGCCTCGTGGGACAGCTCCTCGACACGGGTGGGCGGCGGACGGGAGACGCTGGAGATGGTGGCCCAGGGGCCGTCGTCGCGGTGCCCGAAACGCAGAAACGTGCCGGGGCCGAGTTCGCGGCGCTGCACCCGGTAACCGTCGGCGAAGGTCCCGTTGGTGCTACCGACGTCTTCCACCGTCCAGCTGCCGCGATCCATGCGCAGCACCGCATGGTGCCAGGACACCCGCTTGTCGGTGAAGGTGATGTCACTGGTGGGGTCCCGTCCGACCAGATAGCGCCGGCCGGCACTCAGCGTCTTCGACCCCTCGCCGGTCTGCAGAACCAGATCGTCGGTGGTGGGCGCGAGATGACCCATGCGTTCAGTGTATTGCGGATGGCTGACACGATCCTGCGGACGCATTCGGGCCGCTCCGGGCCCTTTTCCTTTGCCGTGATACGGGACCCGAGAGGGTTGTCCCGCCGTGCGGCAACCCCAAGGCTGCGGGGGCGGCGGAGGGGTGGCGCCGCCCTCCGCAGGGCAGCCTCACCCCCCGGAGGTGTCCAGCTCCGCCTCCTCGCCGACCCCGGCGCACTCGTAGGGGTCGGCGAGCCACCCGTCCGGCAGAGCCACCCGGTTCTTGCCGGATGTCCGCCCCCGGGGCCCGTCGGCCCCCGCGGGCCACTCCTGGTCGAGGTCCAGCTCGGAGAGCCCCGCCTCGAGCCCGGCCAGTGAAGAAGTGACCGCAAGCCGCTTGCGCATCTCGGAGCCGACCGAGAACCCCTTGAGATACCAGGCCACGTGCTTGCGGAAATCGATCACGCCACGCGCCTCGTCGCCCAGCCACTCCCCGAGCAGCGTGGCGTGCCGCACCATGACGGCGGCGACCTCGCGCAGCGTGGGGCGCGCCTGCTCGCCGCGCCCCTCGAAGGCGGCGACCAGATCCCCGAACAGCCAGGGCCGACCCAGGCAGCCACGCCCCACGACCACCCCGTCGCACCCGGTCTCGCGCATCATCCGCACCGCGTCATCGGCGGACCAGATGTCGCCGTTGCCGAGGACGGGGATCTCCGGCACGTGGTCCTTCAGCCGCGCGATGGCGTCCCAGTCGGCGGTGCCGCCGTAGTGCTGCGCGGTCGTCCGTCCGTGCAGGGCGATCGCCGTCACGCCCTCCTGGACGGCGATGCGTCCCGCGTCGAGGTACGTGAGGTGGTCGTCGTCGATGCCCTTGCGCATCTTCATCGTCACGGGCAGGTCCCCGGCCCCGCCGACCGCCTCGCGCAGGATCGCCCGCAGCAGGTTCCGCTTGTACGGCAGCGCCGAACCGCCGCCCTTGCGGGTCACCTTGGGTACCGGGCAGCCGAAGTTCAGGTCGATGTGGTCGGCCAGGTCCTCCTCGACGATCATGCGGACGGCCTTGCCGACGGTCGCCGGATCCACGCCGTACAGCTGGATCGACCGCGGTGTCTCGCTCGCGTCGAAGTGGATCAGCTGCATGGTCTTCTCGTTGCGCTCGACCAGCGCCCGCGTCGTGATCATCTCGCTGACGAAAAGGCCCTTGCCGCCACTGAACTCACGGCAGAGGGTGCGGAACGGCGCATTCGTGATACCCGCCATGGGGGCGAGCACGACGGGCGGCTGCACCGTGTGCGGACCGATCGAGAGCGTGGCGGCCGGCGTGGCGGAAAGCGTGGAGGCGGAGGAGGAGGCCATGGACATTCCCCCATTGTCGCGTACGCCGATGCGCGCCCTGCCCGTCCGAGGGGAAAGTGATTCCCGAAAGAAAGTGATTAGTTAGGCGTACTATTTGGTCATGCCGGAGCTCAGCCACCGCCGACAGATGCTCGTCCTGACCATCTGCTGCCTGAGCCTGCTGATGGTCAGCCTCGACAACACCGTCCTGAACGTCGCCCTGCCGTCCCTGCAACGGGACCTCGACGCCGACGTCGCGGGACTGCAGTGGACACTCGACGCGTACACGCTGGTCCTGGCGTCGCTCCTGATGCTCGCGGGCTCGACCGCCGACCGCATCGGCCGCCGCCGGGTCTTCCGGACGGGGCTGGTCGTCTTCACCGTCGGCTCCGCGCTCTGCTCCCTCGCGCCCAGTCTCGAGCTGCTCGTGGTCTTCCGCATGGTGCAGGCAGTCGGCGGCTCGATGCTCAACCCGGTCGCGATGTCGATCATCACGAACACCTTCACAGAGCCGCGCGAGCGCGCCCGCGCCATCGGCGTCTGGGGCGGTGTCGTCGGCATATCGATGGCGGCAGGACCGCTGATCGGCGGGCTGCTCGTGGAGTCGGTCGGCTGGCGCTCCATTTTCTGGATGAACGTGCCGGTCGGCGTCGCCGCGCTGCTGCTGACCGCGCGGTACGTCCCCGAGTCCCGCGCCCCCAAGCCCCGCCGCGCCGACCCGGTGGGCCAGCTGCTGGTGATCACGCTGCTCGGCTGCCTGACGTACGCGATCATCGAGGCGCCCGCCGAGGGGCTCACCTCACCCGCCATCCTGACCTGCGCCGCGGTCGTGCTGGGCGCGCTGGCCGGACTGCTGGTCTACGAGCCTCGGCGCAGCGAACCGCTCATCGACCTGCGTTTCTTCCGCAGCGCGCCGTTCAGCGGGGCTACCGGGATCGCGGTGAGCGCGTTCGCCGCACTCGGCGGCTTCCTGTTCCTGTCGACCCTCTACCTCCAGCAGGTCCGCGGGCTGGACGCCCTCCACGCGGGCCTGTGGATGCTGCCCATGGCCGTCATGTGCCTCGTGTGCGCACCGCTGTCCGGTCGGCTGGTCGGCAGCCGCGGCCCACGGGTGCCACTGCTGGTCGCGGGCGTGGCGATGACGGCGAGCGGCGTCCTCTTCGCGGCCTTCGAGGCGGAGACGGCCGACACCACGCTCTTCCTCGGCTACGTCCTGTTCGGCGTCGGCTTCGGCTTCGTCAACGCCCCGATCACCAACACCGCGGTCGCCGGGATGCCCCGCGCCCAGGCGGGTGTCGCCGCCGCGGTGGCCTCCACCAGCCGGCAGATCGGCGCGACGCTCGGCGTCGCGGTGATCGGCGCGGTCCTGGCGGCGGGCGTGGACGGCTCCGCGTACCGCGACACTTTCGTCGACGCCGCCCGTCCCGCCTGGTGGATCATCACGGCATGCGGCCTGGCCGTCCTGGTCGTGGGCGCCCTGACAAGCGGCGCATGGGCCCGCCGCACGGCCCGGCGCACGGCGGAACGTCTGGAGACGGCGGAGGTTCAGGAGGTGGCGGGGGTCCCAGGCCGCGCGTAGTCGGCGCCCGGGCGCGTCCCGTCGGCGAGCGCCAGAGCGTGCAGCTTCTCCAGCCGCTCGCGCGACACGTCATCCGTCGGGGCGTACGTCACCAGGCGCGGGCCGTGCGCCGGTCCCAGCCAGAGGTCGGTGTGGTCGAGGGTGAGCAGCCCGACATGGGCGTTGCGGAACTGCTTGGTCTTGCTCTGCGCCCCGATCACCTCGTGCCGGTCCCACGCCTCGCGGAACTCCGCAGATTCCGCCCGCAGCCGCTTGAGCAGCATCTTCCACGCGGGCTCGGCGAGGTGGTCCGCCATCGAGGCCCGGAACTTGGCGGCCATCAGCCGCATCGTCTCGTCGAGCAGCACGATCGACGACCGCCAGTCCGCGTTGGTGAACGCGAGGATCATGCCGTTGCGGTCCTCGGGCGGGACGGCGTCGAGGTCGCACAGCAGCCGCCCGTACGTGCGGTTGTACGCGAGGATGTCGTACCGGCTGTTCTGGATGCAGGCCGGCAGCGGCTCCAATTGCTCCAGCACCTGCCGCAGCGCCGGAGTGATCGACGGGCAGGGCGTGCCGGGCGCGGGGTCGGCGACGCCCGCCAGCTTGAAGAGGTGGGCGCGCTCGCTGGGATCCAGCAGCAGGGTGCGGGCCAGCGCGTCGAGGACCTGGCCGGAGACCTGGATGTCGCGGGCCTGTTCGAGCCAGGTGTACCAGGTGACGCCGACCGCGGAGAGCTGCGCGACCTCCTCACGGCGCAGGCCCGGGGTGCGCCGGCGGCGTCCGCGCGCAAGGCCGACCTGCTCGGGCGTGATGCGCTCACGGCGGCTGCGCAGAAACGCGGCGAGCTCGTGGCGCCGGACCTCGGCCGCACCCTCCATGGCCTCCGCGGCCTCTGCGCTCTCCGTGATCTCCGTGATCTCCGTGATCTCCGTGATTTCCGCGATCTCCGCGATCTCCGTGGCCCCCACCACGGACTCCCGCTTCCTCGCCTGCGGCGTCGTCGTCTGTGGCGTCATCGTCGTCATGCCTCCAGCCTGCCGAACCGCCGAGCCTGTTTCCAGGTACTCCTTGTACCAGGATAAAGAGACTCTGGTACCAGCCTGAGTTCCGGACCAGTCTGGCGTACGTGAGCGAATCCGGAACAACAACCCTGGCAAGCGCAGTCCGCACCCCGACCGCCGCCCCACCCTCACTCGGCGAACTCGGACTTTTCACCGTGCTGCTCGGTGCGGCACTGCCCCTCATCGACTTCTTCATCGTCAACGTCGCCCTGCCGACGATCGGCCACGACCTGGCCGCGAGCGAGTCGGTGCTGGAACTGGTCGTCGCCGGATACGGCGTCTCGTACGCCGTGCTGCTGGTCCTCGGCGGCCGGCTCGGCGACATGTTCGGCCGGCGCAGGCTCTTCATCGGCGGCATGGCCGCCTTCGGACTCACCTCGCTGGCGTGCGGTCTCGCACCGGACGCCTGGACGCTGGTCCTGGCGCGCGTGGCGCAGGGCGCCGCGGCCGCGCTGATGCTGCCGCAGGTGCTGGCCACCATCCAGGCGTCGACCTCCGGGTCGCGCCGGGCGCGGGCGATGAGCCTGTACGGCGCCACGGCCGGGCTCTCCATGATCGCCGGGCAGATCCTCGGCGGCGTCCTGGTCTCGGCCGACATCGCGGGTTCCGGCTGGCGGTCCGTGTTCCTGGTGAACGTGCCGATCGTGCTGGCAGGTCTCCTGCTCGCTGCACGCGCCGTCCCGGAGACCAGGTCCCAGCGCCCGGAACCGGTCGACGGACCGGGCACCGTACTGCTGGCCGTGTCCCTGCTGACGCTGCTCGTGCCGCTGACCGAGGGGCGCGCGGCCGGGTGGCCGCTGTGGACCTGGGTGGCGCTTGCCGTCTTCCCGTTCGCGGTGTTCGCCTTCTACCGGGTGGAGCGCGGCGCGGAGCGCAAGGGGCGTACGCCGCTGGTGCCGCCGAGCCTGTTCGCACTGGAGTCGCTGCGGCGTGGCCTGGTGATGATCGTCCCGTTCTCGATCGGGTTCAGCGGGTTCATGTTCGTCATCGCGGTGGCGCTGCAGCAGGGCGTGCGGCTCGGGCCGGTGGCGTCGGGGCTCGCACTGACGCCGATGGCGGTCGTCTTCTTCCTGACATCGCTGGCGGGGCCGCGGCTCGTCGCCCGGTACGGGACGCGCGTGGTCACCGCGGGCGGGCTGATCCAGGCGGTCGGCATAACGCTGATCGTGCTCGCGGCCTGGCGGAGCTGGCCGCAGTTGGGCTTCGTGGAGCTCCTGCCGGGTGCGGCGGTGGCGGGCATGGGCCAGGCGATGCAGCTCCCGGTGCTTTTCCGGATCATCCTCTCCGAGGTCCCGGCGGCCCGCGCGGGCGTGGGCAGCGGCGTCATGATCACTACCCAGCAGTCGGCGCTGGCCCTGGGCGTCGCGACGCTCGGCACGCTCTTCGTGTCGCTGGTCCCCGGCATGGGCATGCGGGACGCGCTGATGGTGACTCTGCTGGTACAGCTGGCAGGCGTGGCCCTGACGACGACCCTGAGCCTGAGGCTGCCGCGCACGATCGGGTGACGCCCGGAGCAATACACAGACATGACAGCTGACAGATATTGAAATCTGTCAGCTGTCATGCCATTGTGGTGGTGTCCGCTCTTCCATCGAAGGAGCCCTGGAGTCACCATGCAAACCCGCACCCTCGGGTCCACCGGCCCGCGCACCTCCGCCCTCGGCCTCGGCTGCATGGGCATGTCCGCGCTGTACGGCAATGCGGACCGGGCCGAGTCGATCGCGACGATCCATGCCGCTCTCGAAGCGGGCATCACCCTGCTCGACACCGGCGACTTCTACGGCATGGGCCACAACGAACTGCTGATCAACGAGGCTCTGCGCACTGCCCCCGCCTCCCTGCGCGAACAGGCCCTCACCAGCGTGAAGTTCGGCGCCCTGCGCGATCCGGACGGCGGCTGGTCCGGATACGACGGCCGCCCGGCCGCGGTGAAGAACTTCGCGGCGTACTCCCTGCAGCGGCTCGGCGTCGATCACATCGACATCTACCGGATCGCGCGCGTCGACCCCGACGTGCCGATCGAGGAGACGGTCGGCGCCATAGCCGAACTGGTGGAGGCGGGGCACGTCCGGCACATCGGCCTCTCGGAGGCGGGCGCGCACACCATCCGCCGGGCCGTCGCCGCGGCTCCCATCTCCGATCTCCAGATCGAGTACTCACTGATCTCCCGCGGCATCGAGGAGGAGATCCTCCCCACCGCCCGCGAACTGGGCGTCGGCATCACGGCGTACGGCGTGCTGTCCCGCGGTCTGATCTCCGGCCACTTCACCCGGGACCGGCAGCTCGCCGCGAACGACTTCCGCGGCATGAGCCCCCGCTTCCAGGGCGAGAACCTGCAGCACAACCTCGACCTCGTCGACGCTCTGCGGAAGATCGCCGAACAGAAGGGCATATCGGTCGCCCAGACGGCGATCGCCTGGGTGCTGGCCCAAGCCGACCGGCACAACGCGGACATCGTGCCGCTCATCGGCGCACGCAGCCGCGACCGGCTGACCGAGGCTCTCGGCGCCTTGGACGTGGTCCTCGACGAGTCCGATCTGAGGGCCATCGAGGAGGCCGTGCCGGCCGGCGCTGCCGCGGGCGACCGCTATCCTGCGGCCCAGATGGGACACCTCGACAGCGAGCGCTGATCCGCGAACGGTACGGTCAAGGCCATGGCACCCGAGCCCCTGACCTCTGAGCGCATCCTCGAAGCGACCGAGGAGGTGCTGCGCCGCCACGGCCCGGCCAAGGCCACCGTGGTCGACGTGGCCCGCGCGCTGGGAGTCAGCCATGGCAGCGTGTACCGCCATTTCCGCACGAAGGCGGAGCTGCGCGAGGCGGTGACGAAGCGCTGGCTGGACCGCACGACCGAGACGCTGCAGCGGATCGCACGGACCGAGGGCGAACCGACACCGGAAGTCCTGAGGAAGTGGCTGGCGGAGCTCTTCGCCGCGAAGCGGCACAAGGCAGGCGACGACCCTGAGCTGTTCGCCACGTACGAGGTGCTGCTCGACGAGAACAGCACCGTCGTCGAGCAGCACATCGCCGATCTGGTGGGACAGCTCACCGACATCGTCGAAGACGGCGTACAGCGGGGCGAGTTCACAGCCGCCGCGGGCTCCGATGCCGCGGCGACAGCTCGCGCGGTGTTCGACGCGACGGGCCGCTTCCACGACCCGGCGTATGCGCCGGAGTGGTCGCGCCCCGGCATCGAGGACGCCTTCGCGTCGGTGCTCGGCCTGGTGCTACGCGGGCTGGGCGCCGAGGCGCACGGTTCCGCCGGCTGACCCTCACGCCCCGCCCGATCGCCGGGGGTCGCTACGGCCGATACGGCCCGCTGCGGCTGCTACGGCTGCTACTCGGCCGACGGATCCAAGGTCGCCTGGTGCGCCTCCGCGAGATGCTCTTCCGCCTTGAGCCAGGGCAGGAACTGAGCACCTCTGCGCCAGCCGCAGGTGTCGCAGACCAGCAACCGCTGGACACCCGCGCGCCGCACCCGGACGATGTGCTCCCGCCCGTGCTGGTCCCACCTGCTCACCTTGCTCGTGGTCATCGAGGGCATCATGCCTCCCACCCCTGAGTAAGCGTCGCGCCCAGTGTGCACGACTGCTACGCCCGGGAGGGCCACTTCCCTCCGTTGTGGGCAAACGTTCCGCTGGGAGGCTCCCGTTGTGGGCGATCGTCCGCTGGGGCGATGGGGGCAACTCCCATGCCCTTAAGGCAATGGGGGAGGGTGGGCACAACCCCACGACGCCGGGCGCGCATCACATGGGCCGGCCCCGGCGAGAACGACGGTGCCCGGGCCCCCGTACAGGGACCCGGGCACCGTACAAGCACAGCGCAGCGCCTAGCAGCCGATCAGCCGGGCCGCCAGATACCCCTCGATCTGGTCCAGGGACACCCGCTCCTGCTTCATCGAGTCACGCTCACGCACAGTAACGGCGTTGTCCTCAAGCGTGTCGAAGTCCACGGTCACACAGAACGGCGTGCCGATCTCGTCCTGCCGCCGGTAGCGGCGGCCGATCGCGCCCGCGTCGTCGAACTCGATGTTCCAGTTCTGGCGCAGCGCCTGCGCAAGGCCCTTGGCCTTCGGGGACAGCTCCGGGTTCCGCGACAGCGGAAGCACCGCGACCTTCACCGGGGCGATGCGGTGGTCGAAGCGCATGACCGTGCGCTTCTCCATCTTGCCCTTGGCGTTGGGCGCCTCGTCCTCGTTGTAGGCGTCCAGCATGAAGGCGAGCATCGTGCGGCCGACACCGGCCGCGGGCTCGATGACGAACGGCGTGTAGCGCTCGCCGGCCTCCTGGTCGAAGTACGACAGGTCCTGGCCGGAGGCCTTCGAGTGGGCCGACAGGTCGTAGTCGGTGCGGTTGGCGACGCCCTCGAGCTCGCCCCACTCGCTGCCCCCGAACTGGAAGCGGTACTCGATGTCAGCGGTGCGCTTCGAGTAGTGGGAGAGCTTCTCCTTCGGGTGCTCGAACCAGCGCATGTTCTCCTCGCGCAGACCGAGGCCCGTGTACCAGTTCCAGCGCTCCTGCATCCAGTACTCGTGCCACTTCTCGTCCTCGCCCGGCTTGACGAAGAACTCCATCTCCATCTGCTCGAACTCGCGGGTGCGGAAGATGAAGTTGCCCGGCGTGATCTCGTTACGGAACGACTTGCCCATCTGGGCGATGCCGAACGGCGGCTTGCGACGCGAGGTCTGCTGGACGGCCGCGAAGTTCGTGAAGATGCCCTGCGCGGTCTCGGGACGCAGGTAGGCGATGGAGCCGCTGTCCTGCGTCGGGCCGAGGTGCGTGGACAGCAGACCCGAGAACTGCTTGGGCTCGGTGAACTGGCCCTTGTTGCCGCAGTTCGGGCAGTTGATGTCCGCGAGGCCGTTCTCCGGGAGGCGGTTGTGCTTCGCCTCGTAGGCCTCCTCCAGGTGGTCCGCGCGGTACCGCTTGTGGCAGGAGGTGCACTCGGTGAGCGGGTCGGTGAACGTGGCGACGTGCCCGGAGGCCTGCCAGACCTCGGTCGCCAGGATCACCGACGAGTCGATACCGACGACGTCCTCGCGCGAGGTGACCATGTAGCGCCACCACTGGCGCTTGAGGTTCTCCTTCAGCTCGACGCCCAGCGGCCCGTAGTCCCAGGCGGCACGCTGGCCACCGTAGATCTCACTGCACGGGTAGACGAAGCCACGGCGCTTGCTCAGGCTGACGATGGTGTCGATCTTGTCGGCGGCCACGGTGCTCTCTTCATTACGACGACGGGCGACGAAGCGACTGCTTCAGAGCATTGCTTCACAGCGAATGATTCAGGTTACCGGCGCTCACACCCCCCGGATCAAATCGGTTCGCCCCTCAGACGCGCTGTGACCGCGCAGTGACCATGCACAGGGCTTCCACTGATCTTTATTGACAATCGTTTCCAGATTTGTTGAAAATGACTGTCATGAACGTACGCCGCAATCCGGCCACCTCCCGACCCGGTTCCCGAATACGCACCAGCATCGCTGTCGCCGCCGCCACCGCGCTCGGCCTCGGGGCGCTCTCGGCCTGCTCCAGCTCCAACGCCGCCGACGGCGACAGCAGCGGGAAGCTCGACGTCGTGGCGTCGTTCTACCCCATGGAGTTCCTAGCCGAGCAGATCGGCGGGGACCACGTGAGCGTCACCAACCTCACCGAGCCCGGCCAGGAGCCGCACGACCTGGAGATCAGCGCCAAGCAGACCGCGCAGCTCCAGGAGGCCGACGCCGTCCTCTACCTCAAGGGTCTCCAGCCCGCCGTCGACGACGCGGTGCAGCAGTCCGAGGTCAAGACCAAGATCGACGCCGCCACGCTGACCAGCCTGGAGGAGCACGGCGAGGAGGTCGGCGGCCACGCCGAGGAGCACGACGAGCACGCCGAGGAAGAGCACGCCGAGGAAGAGGGCCACGACCACGAGGCCGAGGGCGGCAAGGACCCGCACATCTGGCTCGACCCCGTGAAGTACGCCGAGGTCGCCGAGGGCGTCGGCAAGGCCTTCGAGAAGGCCGACCCGGACAACGCCGCGGAATACGAGAAGAACACCGCCGCGTTGGTGAAGAAGCTCGACGGCCTGAACACGCAGTTCGAGGACGGGCTGAAGAACACCGACTCCAAGGTCTTCATCACCACCCACGCCGCCTTCGGCTACCTGGCCGAGCGCTACGGCCTCACCGAGGAGGCCATCACCGGTCTCGACCCCGAGACCGAGCCGAGCGCCGCGCGCGTCAGGGAGCTCCAGGAGATGGCCAAGGCCGACGGGGTCACCACCGTCTTCTACGAGACGCTCGTCAGCGACGACACGGCGAAGACCCTCGCGAACGACGCGAACCTGAAGACCGATGTCCTCGACCCGATCGAGGGCATCACCGAAAAGTCCCGCGGCGACGACTACTTCCAGGTGATGGAGTCCAACCTCCAGGCACTGCAGCAGGCACTCGGCGCCAAGTGACGCAGGCACCCCCTCCGCACCGCCGGAGCAGTACTGAAAGGCGCGAGCCATGAAGGCCATCCGGCCCGAGAACCCCGCCGACCCCGTCATATCCCTGCGGGGAGTGACGGCGGAGCTGGGCTCGCGCCCCGTGCTGCGGGGCATCGACCTCACCGTGCACCGCGGTGAGGTCGTCGCGCTGCTCGGCGCCAACGGCTCCGGCAAGTCGACGGCGGTCCGGACGGTCATCGGCCAGGTGCCCGTCAGCGGCGGCGAGATCGAGATCTTCGGCACCCCGCGACGCCGCTTCCGCGACTGGGCGCGCGTCGGTTACGTACCGCAGCGCACCACGGCCGCGGGCGGCGTACCGGCCACGGTGACCGAGGTGGTCTCCTCCGGGCGGCTCTCGCGCGCCCGCTTCGGGGTGCTGCGCAAGGCCGACCGGGAGGCCGTGCACCGGGCTCTGGCGCACGTCGGCATGACGGACCGCGCGAAGGACTCTGTCAACGCGCTCTCCGGCGGCCAGCACCAGCGCGTACTGATCGCGCGAGCCCTCGCCTCCGAGCCGGAACTCCTGATCATGGACGAGCCGATGGCCGGCGTCGACCTGGCCAGCCAGGAGGTCCTCGCGGCCACTCTGCGCGAGCAGGTCGCGGCCGGCGCCTCCGTCCTGCTCGTGCTGCACGAGCTGGGACCGCTCGAGCCCCTCATCGACCGCGCCGTGGTGCTCCGCGACGGCTGCGTCGTCCACGACGGGCCGCCCCCGGCCGCCGTCGGCCAGCACGCGCTGCCCGGCCACGACCACGTCCACCCGCACACCGCCGACGCGGAGCCGGTCCGTACCGGCCTGCTGAGTTAGGACCCGGCGATGGAAATCCTGAACTACGCCTTCATGCAGCGGGCCCTGCTCGCCGCCGTCCTCGTCGGCATCACCGCGCCCGCCGTCGGCATCTACCTCGTCCAGCGCCGCCAGGCCCTGATGGGCGACGGCATCGGCCACGTCGCGATGACCGGCGTCGGCCTCGGCTTCCTGCTGTCGACGTCCCCGGTGTGGATGGCGACGGCCGTGGCCGTGGTCGGCTCCGTGCTGATGGAGCTGATCCGCTGGTACGGCAGGACGCGCGGCGACATCGCCCTCGCCATGCTGTTCTACGGCGGTATGGCGGGCGGTGTGATGCTGATCAACCTCGCGCCGGGCGGCTCCAACGCGAACCTGAGCTCCTATCTGTTCGGCTCGCTGTCGACGGTGTCGCAGGGGGACGTGCTCGCCATCTGCGTGCTCGCCGCGCTCGTGGTGCTCGTCACGCTGGGCCTCAGGCGGCAACTGTTCGCCGTCAGCCAGGACGAGGAGTTCGCGCGGGTGACGGGGCTTCCGGTGCGCGCCCTGAACCTGCTCACCGCCATCACCGCGGCGGTCACGGTCACCGTCGCCATGCGGGTCGTGGGCCTGCTCCTCGTCAGCGCGCTGATGGTGGTGCCTGTGGCGGCCGCCCAGCAGCTCAGCCGGAGCTTCGCGGCGACCTTCGCCATCGCCGTGACGATCGGCGTCGGCGTCACGCTCGGCGGTACGGTCACGTCGTACTACCAGGACGTGCCGCCCGGCGCGACCATCGTGCTGCTGACCATCGCCGTGTTCATCGCCCTGACCGCGCTGGCCACGCCGCTCGCCCGGCGCAGGGCACGTGCCGTGGCGGCCGCCACCGGAGGCGAGGCGGGCGCGACGGACTGCGTGCTTCCGGAGGCCGCGGCCGGGGCGGGAACGGCCCCGCAGCCTGCTCCGGAGAAGGTGCCGGACAGCCGCACCCCGGCTCCGAGGTGAGCGTCGTCCGCGCCGGGACCGGATGCTCGCCGAGGGCGAGCGTCCCATCGGGCCGCGGCCACCTGGCACAATGGCCCGGCAGCTGATGTGAGGAGGCAACGGTGACGACCGCTGGACCAGTACGGGGCCGGTCCACCCGGCAGCGTGCAGCCGTGGCAGCCGCGCTGGACGAGGTGGACGAGTTCCGCAGCGCGCAGGATCTCCACGACATGCTCAAGCACCGTGGCGACTCCGTCGGGCTGACCACGGTCTACCGCACCCTGCAGTCCCTCGCCGACGCCGGCGAGGTGGACGTGCTCCGTACGAACGACGGCGAGGCCGTCTACCGCCGCTGCTCGTCCGGTGAGCACCACCACCATCTGGTCTGCCGCGTCTGCGGCAAGGCCGTCGAGGTGGAGGGCCCGGCCGTCGAGAAGTGGGCCGAGGCCATCGCGTCCGAGCACGGCTATGTGAACGTGGCGCACACGGTGGAGATCTTCGGTACGTGCGCGGAGTGCGCGGCGCGGTCCGACGAGGACTGAGCCCCGCGCCCCCGTGCTTTCGGGCCCTTCTCAGACCCGGCTCAGATGCCGGTCGAGGAGGGCCCGCAGCCGTTCCGCGTCCTCCGGGGAGCGCAGCCCGCGCTTGGGCAGCACCTCCAGGACCAGGATGTTCGGGTCGCGGCTGAGCAGCACCATGTGGTCGCGCGTCTCGCGGTAGCCGCGGAACAGCGACCACCGCTGCACCAGGGCCGTGTGCTCGGTCTCGGCGGCTATGCCGGTATCGGTCACCGTCGTGCGGTATTCGCCCTGCCAGGAGACGAGCTTGAGTACGTGGTGGGCCTGGAGGTGCGGGAGGGACCAGATCAGCACCGGAAGCATGACCGCCAGGGCCAAGGAGAACGCGGCGGACGCGCTGTTCACCGCGTCCATGGTCACTACGTGCCGAACGGCCAACGCCAGGAACATCATCACCAAGGCCCACCGCAGCACCACGAGGCGCCGGATGCGGTCCCGCACCCCGATGCCCGTGCGTATGTCCCTACGCGTCGGCCGGTAGGCCAGCTCGACGACGTCCGCGCCCTGGATGATGTCCCGCCCCTGGTGAACCATGGGCGGAACCCTAACGTCCCGTTCCGGCCTGCGAAATCGAGAGCCGGACGGGCTACGCCTGCTCGCCCTCCATGGCGAGCAGCTCCTCGTTCGGGATCGCCCCGCCGAAGCGGCGATCGCGCGAGGCGTACTCCAGGCAGGCCCGCCACAGGTCGCGCCGGTCGAAGTCCGGCCACAGGACGTCCTGGAAGACCATCTCGGCGTAACTGGACTGCCAGATCAGGTAGTTGGACGTGCGCTGCTCGCCGCTCGGGCGGAGGAAGAGATCCACATCCGGCATGTCCGGGTAGTACAGATACTTCTGGATCGTCTTCTCGGTGACCTTGGCAGGGTCGAGCTTTCCGGCCGCGACGTCGGCCGCCAGCTTCTGCGCGGCGTCCGCGAGCTCGGCCCGCCCGCCGTAGTTGACGCAGAAGTACAGCGTCATCCCGTCGTTGTCCTTCGTCTGCTCCTGTGCGACCTGGAGCTCCTGCACGACGGACTTCCACAGCTTGGGCATACGGCCCACCCAGCGGATACGGATGCCGAGCTCGTCCATCTCGTCGCGCCGGCGCCGGATGACGTCCCGGTTGAAGTTCATCAGGAAGCGCACCTCGTCGGGCGACCGCTTCCAGTTCTCCGTCGAGAAGGCGTACAGGGAGAGGTTCTTCACGCCCATCTCCAGGCAGCCCTTGAGCACGTCCATCACGACGCCCTCGCCGACCTTATGGCCCTCGGTGCGCGGCAGCCCGCGCTCCTTCGCCCACCGGCCGTTCCCGTCCATCACGATCGCCACGTGGTTCGGGACCAGCTCGCCGGGCAGCTTCGGCGGACGCGCCCCGGACGGGTGCGGCTCGGGGGCCTTGTACTCGCGGCGGGGGCGTCCGAGCATCCCGCGTCGTGCCATGAGGCTCACGTCTCTCTGCTCTCGACTTTCTGCTTGCTGGGGCTTGCTGGGGCTTGCTGAGTGAGGGTTGCTACTTTTCCACGTACCGCAGGGAGCGCAGTCCGCGCTCCAGGTGCCAGTGCAGATACGCCGACACCAGGCCGCTGCCCTCCCGTACGTGCCGAGGCTCGCACGCGTCCGCGGTCTCCCAGTCGCCGGTCAGCAGCGCGCCGAGGAGGACGAGAGCCTCCGGCGAGGGTACGACGCTGCCGGGCGCGCGGCAGTCGGCGCATACGGAACCGCCCGCCGCGACCGAGAAGAACCGGTTCGGACCGGGCATTCCGCATTGTGCGCAGTCGCCGAAGCTCGGGGCATAGCCGTTGACGGCGAGGGAGCGCAGCAGGAACGCGTCCAGGATGAGGTTTGGCGCGTGCTCGCCGCGGGCGAGGGTGCGCAGGGCGCCGACGAGCAGCAGATACTGCTGCACGGCCGGCTCGCCCTCATGATCGGTGAAGCGTTCCGCCGTCTCCAGCATGGCCGTACCGGCGGTGTAGCGGGCGTAGTCGGTGACGATCCCGCCACCGTACGGAGCGATCGTCTCGCTCTGCGTGCAGAGCGGAAGCCCGCGGCCGATCAGCTCGCTGCCGCGCGCGAAGAACTGCACGTCCACATGGGAGAAGGGCTCGAGCCGCGCCCCGAACTTCGACTTGGTCCGGCGCACTCCTCGGGCGACGGCGCGCACACGGCCGTGCCCGCGGGTCAGAAGCGTGATGATGCGGTCGGCCTCACCGAGCTTCTGGGTCCGCAGCACGATGCCGTCGTCCCGGAACAGACTCATGGAGCCATTCTCTCCCACGGCTCCCGGTGCCGTGGCGGGTCACGGCACCTCGCCCCGGCTGCGCGCGTTCGCGTACGCGGTGGCCGCGCGCAACCGCTCCGCCGCGGTCGCGGCCCGTACGGCGCCGGGTTCGCAGTCCCACTCCCGGCCGCCACCGAGGGGTCTGAGCTGAACGTACGGCCCCTCGTGGCCCACCACCCGGCCCACCTTGCCGGTACGGGTGTCGACGGCGTACGAACCGATGGGGGGCTTCATCGTGCGGCGCCCCCGTCCGCGGCGGGGGCCGAATCCGGCGCAGCGCCGCCGAGGGCCGCCGCCAGGCGGGCGGCGACAGCGACGGAACATCGGCCCAATTCGATCAGCGGACATGGGGCATCGCGCGCCACGGTCACCAGGTCGATCCGCAGGGAAGGCAATGTAATTCCCGCCCGCGCAAGCGCCATGCGCAATTCCGTCACCGTCTCCTCCGCCCCCTCGACGCACCGCGCCGAGTGTCGCCCTCTATCTTCCGCCTTCACCGGTTCCCTTTCCCATCGACATTCCATACTTCACATCTCCACGATGCCGCTGCGCACCTACACTCGACAGGAGCCGGATCTCTACAAGTGCAGTGCACAACAAGGGGGTTGGCCATGGCCAATGGTTCACGGCAGGCTGCTTGGGAGTTCTTCGGGGCAGAACTGAAACGACGCCGCGAAGACACGGGTTTCACCCAGGTGGAGCTGGGTTCGCGGGTCTTCGTATCCGGCGCATACATCGGCCAATTCGAACAGGCAATTCGCAAGCCCCAGTTGGATGTCGCCCAACGGATCGACGAGGTCCTGCAAACCGGCGGTTTTTTCGAGCGGATGTGCAGGAAGCTCATCAATGACCGGCGCTATGCGGATTACTTCGCGCCGGTAGCAGAACTGGAAGCTTTGGCCACGAAAATCTGTGAGTTTGCGCCTGCGCTTGTGCCGGGGCTGCTGCAGACCGCCGAGTACACCCGCGCCGTCATGCTGGCGGGCAACCCGTTCGTGTCCGACGAGCACGTCGAGGAAAAGGTGTCGGGACGGTTGGAACGCGCTCAGCTCCTCAAGCACTCAACACGACCCGTGTATTGGGTCATCCTGCATGAACACGCGCTACGGCTGCCGGTGGGCGGCCCCGCTGTGATGGCCGAGCAACTCGACCACATCGCAGACCTGGGACGCGCGCGAAGGGTGCTGGTGCAGGTATTGGCGCACGCTGCTGGGGCGTACCCCCTGATGGGCCGGATGCTGCAGCTCATGGAGTTCGAGGACGCGCCGCCAACCGCCTATACAGAAGCGGTGTATTCGGGGAACCTGCTGGACGATCCGGCCCTGGTGAAGCGTGTGCAGGAGACATACGATCTACTGAGGGCCACCGCGCTGTCGCCTGAGGCGTCCCTGGCCCTGATCGAGTCGGCGGCGGAGGACCACAGACGATGCCCGAGTACGACCTGAGCTCGGCTCAGTGGCGTAAGAGCAGCCACAGCGACGACAACGGCGGCAGCTGCCTTGAGGTCGCATACGACTTCGTGGGCGCCGCCCGCTGGCGCAAGAGCACCTACAGCGACGGCGATGGGGGCAACTGCGTCGAGGTGTCCGACGGCCACCCCGGCGTCGTCCCCGTCCGGGACAGCAAGACCCCGGACGGCCCCGCATTGATTGTTCAGGGTGCCGCCTGGACGACGTTCACGGACGCCGTCAGCAAGGGTCGCCTGTAGCCGGTCGGCGCCCGCCGTCAGCCCACCTTGCGCAGCTCGCCGTCATCGAAGACGGCGACCATCACCAGGCTGCCGCCGAGTGCCTCGATGTATCGCGCCACGATGTCCGTTCCGGAGACCTGGCCGCTCTCGATCTGGGAGACCCTGCCCTTGCTGACGCCCATGTGTTCGGCGACCTGCGCCTGCGTGTACCCGCGCTCCTGACGCATCTCGACCAGGCGCCACGCGCGGGCCTCGGCGAGCATGCGCTGAGCGCCCTCGAGGAACATGTCCCGGCCGCCAACCAGCTCCTCTGCCCGCTCGCGGTGTCCAGTGGCCGACCACCTGATGTGTCCGCTCACTTTCCCAGCTCCTTCTTACGGTCGGCGACGTATTCGGCATACCGCTGCTCCGCCAATGGGATCGCCTCCTCATACCAGGCGCTCCAGGTCCTGGCCTTGTCACCGGCAACCAGCAGGATCGCGGAGCGCCACGGGTCGAACATGAAGAGAATGCGCACCTCACTGCGCCCTGCCGAGCCGGGCCTCAGCTCCTTCAGATTGTGCAACGCCGACCCCTTGATGCGGTCGACCAGCGGCCGCCCTTCAGCCGGACCGTGGCAGGCGAGAATCCAGATGGCCTGGTTGACAAGCACGTACGAAGCCGGATCCGCCTTCTCCAGGTCGTTGAGCCACTGATCGACGTCGCTGGTGAGGTACACGTCCCACTGCTCTTCCACTCCTGAGCCCTTTCGCGAGTTTAGCATTCACTAAACTGCGTCGCAGGGAGGCAGGGAGCCGAATCCAGCACTCTCACCCGGATGGGGCATGTCGCGCGTCAGCGCAAGAGAGCCAACGGGAGCGCGGCTACGCGGTCGACGACGTGGGGAACGAACACGAAATCCGCTGTGCCGGCGCCCCGGTCTTCGACCACAGCGGCACGGTGACCGCGGCCGTCAGCATGTCTGGACCGGCCTCGCGAGTCACGATGCGAATCGGGGTCTGGGGGCGGAGCCCCGAGTTTCGGGAAGGGGCGGGACTGGGAAATGCCCCATAGGGCCCTCACCCGCCGACGCCCGGCGTCACCAGCCCCGACTCGTACGCCACGATCACCAACTGGGCCCGATCCCGCGCCCCCAACTTCCCCATGATCCGACTGACATGCGTCTTCGCGGTGAGCGGACTCAGCCCCAGCGCATCGGCGATCTCCGTGTTGTTGAGCCCGCGCGCCACCAGCGTCAGCACCTGCCGCTCCCGCTCGGAGAGACAGTCGGGCCCTCCGGTCGCGGACGAAAACGTATCCGCCCCGGGACCACGCAGGACACGGGCGATCAGCCGGGCCGTGGGCCCGGGTGAGAGCAGTGACTCCCCCGCGGCCACCGTACGGATGGCGTCCAGGAGCTCGGCGGGTTTCACGTCCTTGACGAGAAACCCGGAAGCCCCCGCCCGCAGCGCCTCGATGATGTGCTCGTCGGTGTCGTAGGTCGTGAGCACGAGGACTTTGACGCCCGCCAGATCCTCGTCGGCGGCGATGATCCGCGTCGCCTCGATGCCGTCCACGTCGGGCATGCGTATGTCCATGACGATCAGGTCGGCCCGGGCGGAGCGGGCCAGTTCGACGGCTTCCCGGCCGGTGGCCGCCTGCCCGACGACCTCCATGTCGCGGGCCGACTCGACGAGCATCGCGAAGGAGGCGCGGACCAGCGTCTGATCGTCGGCGAGCAGCACTCGGATGGATGGCGGCGCCTCATACGATGCGGTTCGCGCCGACTGCGAGTCATGGGGCGGGGTCATCGGTCCTCATTTCGTACCGGAATGTCCGGAGTCCGCGGAGTCCGCGGAGTCCCCGGAGTCCCCGGAGTCCGCAGAGGCAGTACCGCAGTGACCGCGAACCCTCCCTCCCGGCGCGGCCCCGCGTCCAGCGCGCCGCCCACACTGCGGGCCCGCTCCCGCATGCCGACGAGTCCGAACCCGGGCGTGCTGACACGTCCGGACCCGGGCGTGCCGCCGGGCGTGGCCGTGCCGTCGTCGGTCACCTCCACATGGAGCGCGCCCTCAGCCGTGTGCAGCCCGACCCTGACCGTGACGTCCGAGCCCGCGTGGCGCACGGCGTTGGTCAGTGCCTCCTGCACGATGCGGTAGGCGGCCGCCCCCACGGCCGGCGGGGTGTCCTCGGCGTGCAGCGACACGTCGACCTTGGCACCGGCGGCGCGTGCGGCCTCCACGAGGTCGGGCAGGCCGTCGAGGCCGGGCAGAGGCCCGCGGGCGTCGCCGGTCTCGGGGTCCCGTAACACCTCGAGGGTCGTGCGCAGTTCGCCGCGTGCGGTACGGCAGGTCTCCGCGATGTCGTCCAGCGCCCCGGCGACGGCGTCCCGGTCGAGGCGGTCGGGGTCGGCGGCCAGCACATGTGCGGCCACCGAGGCCTGCACGCCGATGAGCGTGATGCTGTGCGCGAGCAGATCGTGCAGGTCGCGGGCGATGCGCAGGCGCTCCTCGGCGACCCGGCGGCGGGCTTCCTCCTCGCGGGTGCGTTCGGCCCGCACGGCCCGTTCGACGATGGAGGCGACGTACTGGCGGTAGAAGCGGACGTCGACCCCGAGGAACAGCACCGCGATGACCCAGCCGGAGGTCTGCAGCAGTTCCATCGCCTCATGGGTGTTGACGGTGAGCATGACGCTCACGGAGGTGCCGATGACACCGGCGCCGACCAGCATCGTGCGCAGCGGACTGCCGGTGACGGCCACGGTGTAGAGGGCGACGAACGAGCCCGGGGTGGGCGCGGCATGGCTGTTGTCGAGGCCGTGGTACGGCGCAACGCAGGCCACCACCGCGGCCATGACGAGCAGCGGCCTGCGCCGCCGCCATGCCAGCGGCACATGGGCGGCGAGCAGCAGGGTCCAGCCGAGTGCGTCGGGCCGGCGCCCGTCGCCGGTGAACAGCGCGAGGCCGATGGCGACCACGGCGAGGCCGACCGCGAGCAGCGCGTCGTTGCGCATGGCGTGCGGTGCGGTGCTCGGGTCGCGGTTGACGGCCTCGATGATGCGCTCGCCGAGCGAGGGCCGGGCGGCGACGGTGTCGGCCCCCCGGTCCCGTAACACTGTGAAGGTTCCCCTGTCCTGCACGGCTCCATCTTCCGTCAAGGGGCGCCCCTCCGGGAGAGGAGGAGCGCCCGGGGGTGGTCGGAGGCGTCAGGGCGTACGGACGGCTACCGGTTCCGGGGCGCGTGGCTGCGGGGGCCGTGGTGCCCGGGAGAGCTTTCCGGGCCACCACATGGTGCGGCCGAGCAGGACACTCGCCGACGTCACCAGGTAGGTCCGCACGAGGAACGTGTCGAGCAGGACGCCGACCGCGATGACGAAGCCCAGTTCGACGAGTTGCACCATCGGCATGTTCATCAGGACGGAGAAGGTCGCGGCCAGGACGAGGCCCGCGGAGGCGATCACGCCGCCCGTGGTGCGCAGCGCGGTCAGCGCCGCGGACGCGGGTTCCGTGCCCGACAGGGACTCCTCGCGCATGCGGTGCATCAGGAAGATGCCGTAGTCGACTCCGAGGGCGACGAGGAAGACGAACGAGAGCAGTCCGAGCCCGGGATCGGTGCCTTCGAAGCCGAACATCGGCTCGAAGACGAGGCCGGCGATGCCGAGTGCGGCGCCCCACACCGCCACGACTGCGACGAGCAGCAGCAGCGGCGCGACGATGCTGCGCAGCAGCGCGATCAGGATCAGCAGGACGGAGACGAGGACGAGCGGGACGATGATGGTGGTGTCGCGCGCGTTGGTGTCCTGAAGGTCGATCTGCTCGGCGCTGGGCCCGCCGACGTAGGCGCCGTCGCCGTCGAGCGTCGACCTGAGCGACTCGATCGTGGCGGTCTCGCCCACGGACTGGGGCGGGTCCTCGGCGATGACGGAGATCTCCGTCCAGCCGTCGCCGCTGCGGCCGCGTTCGGCGCCGTCCACGCCCTGGGTGGAGCGGATACCGGAGAGCACCGTATCCGCCTTGGCCGTGGGGGTGATCACTGTGATCGGCTGGGTGCTGCGTTCGGGGTAGGCGGCGGCCAGAGTCTCCATCGCGGCGACGGCCTCGGGTTTGTCGGTGAAGGAGTCCTCCTGCTTGAGGCCGCCGGGCAGGTTGAGCGCGCCCAGCGCGAGCGCCCCGAGCAGCACCGCGCCGGTCGCCAGCACGGCCAGGGGCCTGCGCCCGGCCGAGCTGCCCATCGCGGCGAACAGGCCCCGCCGCTGCTTGGGTTCGCTGCCGAAGGCCGGCACGAGCGGCCAGAAGACACGGCGGCCGAGCAGCACCAGCAACGCGGGCAGCAGGGTCATCATCGCGGCGAGCGCGCACAGTACGCCGACGGCGCCGAGCGGGCCCATGCCGCGGCTGCTGTTGAGGTCGGCGGCCAGCAGGCACAGCAGTCCGGCGGCGACGGTCCCGGAGGAGGCGAGGACGGCGGGTCCGCAGCCGCGCAGGGCGGCGCGCATCGCGTCGTACGGGCGTGGGATACGCCGCAACTCCTCGCGGTAGCGCGACACGATCAGCAGCGCGTAGTCCGTTCCCGCACCGAAGACGAGGATGGTCATCACGCCCGAACTCTGGCCGCTGATCGGTGTGTCGAAGATCTGGTTGAGGCCGTAGGCGACGCCCATGGCGAGGTAGTCGGCCACTCCGGCGGCGACGAGCGGCACGAGCCACAGCAGCGGGCTGCGGTAGATGAGGATGAGCAGGACGGCGACGACGGCGACCGTGGTGTAGAGCAGGGGGCCGTCGAGGGAGTTGTAGACCTCGCTCGCGTCGGTGGCGAGCGCCCCCGGGCCGCCGACGTCGACCGTGAGGCCGTCCCCTCCCTCGGTGATCTTCCGTACGTCGGTGACGAACGCGTCCCTGGCCTTCTCGTCCTGACCCGGCGCGTTGCTGGCGACCGGGTACATCAGGGTCGTCCCGTCGCCGGACGGAACGCCCTCCGGCGTACCGGTGAGGTCGAACTCGCCTGCGATACGGTCGACTTGGCCGTCCGCCGTGGCGCGGTCGGCGGTGGTGAGCCCGCCGTCGCGGTGGTAGACGAGGACGAGCTCCGTCGTCTCGCCGCCCGGCAGCTGGTCCTGGATCTTCGCTACCTGCGTGGAGTCGGCGCTCGCGGGCAGATAGTCGACGGCCCGGTCGCGCTGCACCTCGCCGAGGTTTCCGGCCAGCGGCCCGGCGACCGCGAGCACCGCGATCCAGAGCGCCAGCAGGATCCAGGGCACGGCGCGCCGCCGCCGCGAGTGGTGCGTTTCCGTTGCGGCCCCCATGTCGGGGTCCTCCCCTCCTGAACGGTGTCCGGTCATGGACCAGACTCCCGTCGCCGGAAGGACACTTCGTCGCGCGCGAGAGCGAGTTCGCGGCTACTGCCGGGGGCGGCTCGTACGGGGTGTTACGCCCCTGGGAGTACGCCGGTCGCAGGCACCTTTCACGGCACCTGCCGTCGTGGGTTGTGCCCGCCCCCGTTCCGCCCACCGGGGGTACCTCCCAGGCCGGGAGGCGCACCGCCCGGCAGCAGTACGTGGGCGGCGAGCGCCGGAGTCAGAACGGCGGGCGCAGGCGTCAGAACGGCGCCCGCGCCGCAGCAAGCAGCCGCGTCACATCGTCCTCGCAGATGGTGAGCGCCCGCCCCACCGTGCTGAGCACATCCCGCTCGGCCGGTGTGTACGGGCCGTCGGCCAGGGCGATGCGGGCCGCCTGCAGCAGGACGGACTCGCGGCCCGCCGGGAGGAGGTGGGGCGCCAGCGGATCGAGGGCTTCGTGGAGCTCTATGGCGAGGCCGGCGAGGCTCGCACCGCACTGTTCGGGCAGCAGCCGGCCGGTGTCGGCGGCCAGGGCCTCGATGAGCGCGGCGAGCTGTTCCTCGGTGCAGTCGTCGAATCCGGCGCAGCGCACGGCGGCGACGGCGCTCTCCAGCGCGGCACGCGAGGGGGCGCCGCCCGAGGTGAGGACGGCCAGGGCCACGGTGTGGACGGCGTCGCGCAGCATCGCCGCGAGGCGGGTGGTCGTCGGGTGGTCGAGAACGTCCGGTCCGAAGCGGTGCCCGCATGCGGTGCATTCGACGACCGGTCCGACGGCACCGCGCGGCAGCAGAGGGACACCGAGCAGAAGGAAGCGGCGTCGCCCGGTCCTGCGCTGGTAGTTGCGATCGCCCCCGCAGCCGGGGCAGAAGAACTCACCGTCGCCGACGGTGGTCCACACGGTGCGATTGCCGAGAATGCGCGCGATGGCAGCACTACGGCTGTTTCGTCCCCATTCTGGCAGCACGTCGTCGCACCTCCGTAACCCCGCGGCACCATCGTCGCGTTGGCGTGATGTTAGCCACATCGAAGATGTGGCGTCAGTACGTAGGACGCACATGGCGCCGACATGGCCAAGACACGACGCGGCCCCGCCCGCCTCGAGGGCGGACGGGGCCGGACAATCCCAGGTGAACGGGGTTATCGCGCCGCGCGGTTGACGGCGGAGACGACGGCCTTCAGCGACGCGCGTGTCGTATTCGCGTCGATGCCGATGCCCCACAGGACCTTGTCGTCGATCGCGACCTCGATGTACGAGGCGGCCAGCGCGGAGGCGCCCTCGCTCATCGTGTGCTCCTGGTAGTCGAGCAGGCGGGCGTCGACGCCGATGGCGCCCAGGGCGTGGAAGAACGCGGAGATCGGACCGTTGCCGGTGCCGACCAGGGTCGTCTCGACGCCGTCCACCTCGGCCTCGACGGTGAGCGTGTCCACGCCGTCCTTGTCCGTCGTGGACTGGCCGTTCTTGACCTGGATGCGGCCCCACGGGTTCTGGGGGTTCGGCAGGTACTCGTCCTGGAAGACCGCCCAGATGTCGCTGCCGGTGACCTCGCCGCCCTCGGCGTCCGTCTTCGCCTGGATGATCTTCGAGAACTCGATCTGCATCCGGCGCGGCAGGTCCAGCTTGTGGTCGTTCTTCAGGACGTACGCGATGCCGCCCTTGCCGGACTGCGAGTTGACGCGGATCACGGCCTCGTAGGAGCGGCCGACGTCCTTCGGGTCGATGGGCAGGTACGGCACCGCCCACTCGATGTCGTCGACCGTGACGCCATTGGCCTTCGCGTCGGCCTCCATCGCGTCGAAGCCCTTCTTGATGGCGTCCTGGTGGGAGCCGGAGAAGGACGTGTAGACCAGGTCGCCCACGTACGGGTGGCGCGGGTGGACCTCCATCTGGTTGCAGTACTCCCACGTACGACGGATCTCGTCGATGTCGGAGAAGTCGATCTGCGGGTCGACGCCCTGCGAGAACAGGTTCATGCCCAGGGTGACCAGGTCCACGTTGCCGGTGCGCTCGCCCTGCCCGAACAGGCAGCCCTCGACGCGGTCGGCGCCGGCCATCAGCGCCAGTTCGGCGGCGGCGACGGCCGTGCCGCGGTCGTTGTGCGGGTGGATCGACAGGCAGACGTACTCGCGGCGGGACAGGTTGCGGCCCATCCACTCGAAGCGGTCCGCGTGCGTCGACGGGGTGGAACGCTCCACGGTGGCGGGCAGGTTGAGGATGATCTCGCGGCCCGGGCCGGGCTGCCAGACGTCCATGACCGCCTCGCAGACCTCCAGGGCGAAGTCCAGCTCGGTGTCGGTGAAGATCTCGGGCGAGTACTGGTAGCCGAATTCCGTCTCCGGGCCCAGCAGCTTCTCTGCGTACTCCATCACCAGCCGCGTGCCGTCGACGGCGATCTGCTTGATGTCGTCCTTGGAGCCGCGGAAGACGACCCGGCGGAAGACCGGGGCGGTGGCGTTGTAGAGGTGGACGGTGGCGCGCTTGGCGCCCTTCAGCGACTCGACGGTCCGCTCGATCAGGTCCTCGCGGGCCTGGGTCAGTACGGAGATCGTGACGTCGTCGGGGATGGCGCCGGGCTCCTCGATGATGGAGCGTACGAAGTCGAAGTCTGTCTGGCCGGAGGCCGGGAAACCGACCTCGATCTCCTTGTAGCCCATCTTGACCAGCTGGTCGAACATCCGGCGCTTGCGCTCGGGCGACATCGGGTCGATCAGGGCCTGGTTGCCGTCGCGCAGGTCCGTCGACAGCCAGCGCGGGGCCTTGGTGATCCGCTTGTTCGGCCAGGTGCGGTCCGGGATGTCCACGGCCTCGTACTGGCCGTACTTCTGGATCGGCATCGCGGTCGGCCGCTGGAAATGCGTCCCATTGGTGATGGGCGTGGGATTCGACATGATGCGTGGGGCTCCTCAGGGGTCCGCGGGGGACGGCCGACGGGTCGAAGCGCAACACCGAACTCCGCGGGGAGGGGGTCGGCCTATCGACTACAGGCCCTCGCCGCGGCAGCTAAGGAGAAGCAGCCCGAAACGCATGATGCTCCGCAGCCTAGCCGAGACAGCGCTGTCTGCGGGGCCCGTATCAGTATGCGGGATCGTCGGCCGGTAACGGGCGGGAGGTGATCTGTCACTCCATTTCAGCAATCAGGGTTGCAGTTAGTGACAGCCGAGTGACCCAGTGCCACATTGCACGCCATGACCCCCAACGCCATGACCCCCCACCCGGCAGGCTTCGAGCCCGTCTTCTGCACCATCGTCCCGCCCCACATCCTGGACACCCTCGCCCGGCACGGGGACCCCGCGCTCGCCGGTCCCGCCCGCCGGACCCTGGAGCGTGACGCCTTCGAGCGCACGCACCGGCGCCTGACCACGGTGATCGGCGCGCCCTCGGTAGCCCCGCCCGGGGAGGCCGCACCCGGGAAGCCGCACCGCACGATCTACGACGCCGGTCACGGCACCGAGCTGCCCGGCCGCAAGGTGCGCGGCGAGGGCGACGAACCCGGCAACGACGCGACGGTCAACCGCGCGTACGCCGGTCTCGGCGCGACCTTCGAGCTGTTCCTGAGCGCCTACGCGCGCGACTCGATCGACGGCGGTGGCCTGCCGCTGATCGCGACGGTCCACTACGACGAGGACTACGGCAACGCGTTCTGGAACGGCGAGCAGATGGTGTTCGGCGACGGTGACGGCGAGATCTTCCTCGACTTCACCATCCCCGTCGACGTCATCGGCCACGAGCTCACGCACGGCGTCACGCAGTACACCGCGAACCTGACGTACTTCGGGCAGCCGGGCGCGCTGAACGAGCACTTCTCGGACGTCTTCGGCTCGCTGATCAAGCAGTACACCCTCGGTCAGACCGCCGACGACGCCGACTGGCTGATCGGCGCGGGCCTGCTGGCGCCCCGCGTCACCGGCAAGGCCCTGCGCTCCATGAAGGAGCCCGGCACGGCCTACGACGACGATGTGCTCGGCAAGGACCCGCAGCCCGCCACGATGGACGGCTATGTCCGCACGGGCCGCGACAACGGCGGTGTCCACATCAACTCGGGCATCCCCAACCACGCCTTCTACCTGGTCGCGGACGCGCTGGGCGGCAACGCCTGGGAGCGGGCCGGGCAGATCTGGTACGACGTGCTGACCGGCGGTGAACTGGACTCGCAGGCGCAGTTCACCGACTTCGCGCGGCTGACGGTCGCGGCGGCGGTGAGCCGGTACGGCGAGGGCGAGGAGCGGCAGGCCGTGCTCAAGGCGTGGGAGCGGGTCGGGGTGGCCGCTGCCGTGGCCACTACTGCCTGAGCCGCCGCCGTACTAGACAGGACCCATGCGTATTCACGTCACGCGCACCGGCGGATTCGCCGGCATCGAGCGGCACGCCGAGGTGGACGTCAGCGGACGGGTCGACGCCGCGGAGTGGCGTTCCCTGGCCGAGCGGGCACTGGCCGCCGGCCGGGGCACGCCACCGGCCGGGGTGCCGGACGGCTTCAGCTACGAGATCAGGGTCGGCGACCGCACGGTGCACTGCGCGGACCCGCACCTGACAGAAGACCAGCGGGAACTGATCAGGAGGGTGCTGAAGGAGGGGGCGTAGCGCTGGAGGGACAGCTCAGAAGCCGAGGCGCCGCAACTGCTTCGGGTCCCGCTGCCAGTCCTTCGCGACCTTGACGTGCAAGTCAAGGAACACGGGCGTGCCGAGCAGGGCCTCGATCTGCTTGCGGGACTTGATGCCGACCTCCTTCAGGCGCTTGCCCTTGGGGCCGATGACGATGCCCTTCTGGCTGGGGCGCTCGATGAACAGGTTGGCGTGGATGTCGAGCAGCGGCTTGTCCGCGGGACGGTCCTCGCGCGGCAGCATCTCCTCGACGACGACCGCGATCGAGTGCGGCAGCTCGTCCCGTACGCCCTCGAGCGCGGCCTCACGGATCAGCTCGGCCACCATGACCTGCTCCGGCTCGTCCGTCAGGTCGCCCTCCGGGTAGAGCGTCGGCCCCTCGGGCAGGAGCGGCACGAGCAGATCGGCCAGCAGCTGGACCTGCTTGTCGCCCACTGCCGACACCGGGACGATCTCGGCCCACTCGATGCCGAGGTCCTTGCCCATCTGGTCGATCGCGATGAGCTGTTCCGCGAGGGCCTTCGAGTCGACCAGGTCGGTCTTGGTCACGACCGCGACCTTGGGGGTCCTCTTGATCCCCGCGAGCTCCTTGGCGATGAAGCGGTCGCCGGGGCCGATCTTCTCGTTCGCCGGCAGACAGAAGCCGATCACGTCGACCTCGGCCCATGTGGTGCGTACGACGTCGTTGAGGCGCTCGCCGAGCAGCGTGCGCGGTTTGTGCAGGCCCGGGGTGTCGACCAGCACCAGCTGGGCGTCGGGCCGGTGCACGATGCCGCGCACGGTGTGCCGGGTGGTCTGCGGCTGGTTCGCCGTGATCGCCACCTTCTGACCGACCAGAGCGTTCGTCAGCGTGGACTTGCCGGCGTTGGGTCGGCCGACGAAACAGGCGAAGCCGGACCGATGGATGGCCTCGGACGGCTCGGATGCCTCGGATGCAGGGGTGCGAACGCTCATGGCGCCCATTCTCCCTGATCATCCGGGCCCGGCCGCACACAGCCGGGCACCGCGGTCGTAGAGCCGAGCTCCGCCGTCGTGCAGAGCGGTGGCTCCGCCGTCGTGCAGCGCGGTCGTGGGCAGCCGGGCCCGCAGTCGTGCGCAGCCGAGCTCCGTGGTCGTGCGCAGCCGGGCTCCGCGGATTCACGGTGAGATTCCGGAAACCCTCACGCAACACGAAACATGCCGGAAACGCGAAGGCACCCATTGCGAAACGTGCGCCGGTGAGGCTCTCCGTCGCCGACGTCCCCCCACCGCACCCCGAGGAGAGACCCTCTTGCCTCCCCTGACCCTGGCCGCGGCGCGCATCGACACAGGCGACACCGCCTGGCTGCTCGCCTCCACCGCGCTCGTCCTGCTCATGACGCCCGGACTGGCCCTCTTCTACGGCGGCATGGTCCGCACGAAGAACGTCCTCAACATGCTGATGATGAGCTTCGTGTCGATCGCGCTGGTCACGGTCGTATGGCTGCTCGCGGGCTACTCGCTCGCCTTCGGCGACGACGCGTTCGCCGGGATCATCGGCGGCCTCGACCACCTCGGCATGGCGGGCATCGGCCCGGACAGCGTCACCGGCACCGTCCCCACGCTCCTGTTCACCACCTTCCAGCTCACCTTCGCGATCATCACCGCGGCACTGATCAGCGGCGCGATCGCGGACCGCACGAGGTTCGCGGCCTGGCTGGTCTTCGTACCGGTGTGGACGCTGCTCGTATACGTTCCCGTCGCGCACTGGGTGTGGGGCCCGGACGGCTGGATCACGAACTCCCTCGGCGCCGTGGACTTCGCCGGCGGACTGGTCGTCGAGATCGCCTCCGGAGCGTCGGGCCTGGCCCTGGCCCTCGTGCTCGGCCCCCGCATCGGCTTCAAGAAGGACGCGATGCGCCCCCACAACCTGCCAATGGTGGTGCTCGGCGCGGGCCTGCTCTGGTTCGGCTGGCTCGGCTTCAACGGCGGCTCGGCGCTCGGCGCCAACGGGCTGGCCGCGGCGTCGCTCCTCAACACCGTCGTCGCGGGCTGCACGGGTCTCCTCGGCTGGCTCCTCGTCGAGCAGATCCGTGACGGCCATCCGACCACCTTCGGCGCGGCCTCGGGCGCGGTCGCCGGCCTGGTGGCGATCACGCCCGCGTGCGGCACGGTCGGCATTCTCGGCGGCGCGGTGGTCGGGCTCGCCGCGGGCGTCGTCTGCTCGTACGCGGTCGCCTGGAAGTTCCGCTTCGACTACGACGACTCGCTGGACGTGGTCGGAGTGCACTTCGTCGGCGGAGTCGTCGGCACGCTGCTCATCGGCCTGTTCGCGACGGCCTCGATGACGGGCGGCAAGGAGGGCCTCTTCTACGGCGGCGGTCTCGGGCAGCTCGGCAGGCAGGCCGTGGCCGTGGTGGTCGTGGCGGCGTACACGTTCCTCGTGACGTACGGGATCGGCAAGGCCATCGACAAGGTGATGGGCTTCCGCGCCTCGGCGGAGGACGAGTTGACGGGTCTGGACCAGACAGTGCATGCGGAGAGCGCCTACGATCACGGCGTTCTGGGCCACGCTGCCCCGCAGACCGCGGCCCTGGCGGGCTCGGCGCACGTGCCGACGCCTCTTTCGAAGGACAGGAGCCCCTCCGCATGAAGCTCATCACCGCGATCGTCAAGCCGTACCGCCTCGACGAGGTGAAGACCGCGCTCCAGGAGCTCGGCGTACACGGCCTGACCGTCACGGAGGCCAGCGGCTACGGCCGCCAGCGCGGCCACACCGAGGTCTACCGGGGCGCCGAGTACCAGGTAGACCTCGTCCCCAAGGTCCGCATCGAGGTGGTCGTGGAGGACGCGGACGCGGACCCGGTCATCGACGCCGTACTCCGAGCAGCCCGCACCGGCAAGATCGGCGACGGCAAGGTCTGGGCGGTACCGGTGGACACAGTGGTCCGGGTCCGAACGGGGGAACGGGGCCCGGACGCGCTGTAGCGAAACCGCTGTGGGCAGCGGTTCCGCCCCCGCTTTGGGCGCAAGTGCCTACCCGCTGTGGGCAATCGTTCCGCACGGCTGGGGGCACCTCCCAGCGGTAGCTGGGGGAGGGTGGGCACAGCCCACGACGCACGGCGCCCTGGCGCAGTGGCTGTACCGGGTTTCCGGGAGTGCCCGGGGTACCGGAGGTGCCGGAGGCACCAGGGCGGCGGAGCCGCCGACCGGTGCCTCAGCCGGCGCTGACAGTGGCCCGGACCGTCCCGTCGGTCCCGGCCACCAGCACCGGCGTCCCGGCCCCGCCAAGATCGCGGACGGCCGCGAGGTCGGCATCCGAGGCGGACTCCGCCTCGGTAACGACCGCCGCGGCCTCCAACGACTTCGCCCCGGACGCCACGGCCATGGCGACAGCCGTCTGCAGCGCACTCAGCTGCAGCGATTCAAGCGAAACGGTCCCGGCGACATACGTACGCCCGGTCTCGTCACGCACGGCCGCCCCCTCGGGCACACCGTTGCGAGCCCGTGCGGAACGGGCCAGGGTGACGATCTTGCGGTCCTCGGGGTCAAGCGCAGTGCTCTCGGTCATGTGGCGAGCATACGAAGCGCTCCGCGGGCGCGGGCCAACGGGCCACCGGACGTGGGCACCATAGGGGTGCCTGCGCCGCTACGGCCGGTCCAGCCGGAGGCGTTCCGCCCGCGGCAGACCCGCGACCACCAGGTCGTAGGAGTCCTCGATGAGGTCACGGACCAGACGGTCGGGCAGGGCCCCGACCGTCACCGTGTTCCAGTGGCGCTTGTTCATGTGCCAGCCCGGCACGATCCGCCCGGGATGATCGGCGCGCAGCCGCAGCGCGTCCTCCGGGTCGCACTTGAGGTTGACGGTCAGCGGCCGGCCGCTCAGGTCGCTCAGCGCGAACATCTTGCCGCACACCTTGAAGACGGAAGTGTCCGGATTGAACGGAAACTCCTCGACCGCCGCGTTGAAGGCAAGGCAGAAGGCGCGCAGCTCGTCCGGGCTCACGCTGGGGGCACCTCCCGGGCCCTTGAGTCGCTGGGGGAGTCGTCCTCCTCGGGGGCGGCCGGATTCACCGGCTCCACGAGGACCGTCACGATCTTGTTCCGGCGGCCCGCGGCGGCCTCGGCCGTGAGCCGCAGCTCGCGGCCGTCGGGCAGCTCGACGAGCGCGGAGGCGCCGGCGATGGGGACGCGCCCGAGCGCCTTGGCGAGCAGTCCGCCGACGGTCTCGACGTCCTCGTCGTCGTAGGACTCCAGGTCGTACAGCTCGCCGAGGTCGCCGATGTCGAGCCGGGCCGTGACCCGGTACCGGCTCTCGCCGAGCTCCTCGACGGGCGGCAGCTCGCGGTCGTACTCGTCGGTGATCTCGCCGACGATCTCCTCGAGGATGTCCTCGATGGTGACGATGCCGGCCGTGCCGCCGTACTCGTCGATGACGACGGCGACGTGGTTGCGCTCCTGCTGCATCTCGCGCAGCAGGTCGCCGGCGTTCTTGGTGTCGGGCACGAACGTCGCGGGCCGCATCGCGGTCGACACCAGCTCCGACTCGGCGTCGCGGCTGATGTGCGTCTTGCGGGCCAGGTCCTTCAGATACACGATGCCGACGATGTCGTCCTCGCTCTCCCCGGTCACCGGGATGCGCGAGAAGCCGGAACGCAGCGCCAGCGTCAGGGCCTGCCGGATCGTCTTGAAGCGCTCGATGACGACGAGGTCCGTGCGCGGCACCATGACCTCGCGTACGAGGGTGTCGCCCAGCTCGAAGACGGAGTGCACCATGCGGCGCTCGTCGTCCTCGATCAGCGACTCCTGCTCGGCGAGGTCGACCAGCGCGCGCAGCTCTGCCTCGGAGGCGAACGGGCCGCGGCGGAAGCCCTTGCCGGGCGTGAGCGCGTTGCCGATGAGGATCAGCAGATACGGGATGGGGCCCATGATGCGGGCCAGCGGGACCAGTACGTACGCCGCCGCGGTCGCGGTGTTCAGCGGGTGCTGGCGGCCGATGGTGCGCGGCGAGACGCCGACGGCGACATACGAGACGAGCACCATCACCGCGATGGCGAGGGTGAGCGCCTCCCAGGTCTCGTCGAACTGCGTCAGGCACGCGTACGTGACGATGGCGGCCGCCGCCATCTCGCAGGCCACGCGCACGAGCAGCGCGACGTTGAGATAGCGGGTGGGGTCGGACGCGACCTGGGCGAGCTTGGCGGCGCCGCGCCGTCCGCTGCGGACCGCCTCCGCCGCGCGGAAGCTGGAGACGCGCGCGATGCCCGCCTCCGCGCAGGCGGCGAGCCAGGCGACGACGACCAGCAGGACCGCGCCGATGATCAGTTGACCGCTCACGGCACTATGAGACGGTCGGGGCCGGGGACGGGCCGGTCAGGCCCTTCTCCGCCCGCCAGCCGTCGACGATCGCCGCCTGCAGGCCGAACATCTCGGCCTTCTCGTCGGGCTGCTCGTGGTCGTAACCGAGCAGATGTAGCACTCCGTGGACGGTGAGCAGCTGGAGCTCCTCGTCCATGGAGTGCTGCGTCTCGGCCTCCTCGCCCTGCTTGGCGGCGACCTCGGGGCAGAGCACGATGTCGCCGAGCAGGCCCTGCGGGGGCTCCTCGTCGTCCTTCGACGGCGGGCGCAGCTCGTCCATCGGGAAGGACATGACATCCGTCGGCCCCGGCAGGTCCATCCACTGGATGTGCAGCTGCTCCATGGCGTCGGCGTCCACGACGATCACCGAGAGCTCGGAGAGCGGGTGGATGCGCATCCGCGTGAGGGCGTAGCGGGCGATGTCGAGGATCGCCTGCTCGTCGACCTCGGTGCCGGACTCGTTGTTGACGTCGATCGACATGGTCGTGCTGGTCTCCTGCTGGTGGATGTCACCGACCCCGTCACTGCCCCCGGGAGGCGCGGCCCTGGTGGGGGCCGTGGGGGCCATGGGGACCGTGGTCGGTGCCGTTGAGGCGGTCGTACTTCTCGTAGGCGTCGACGATACGGCCCACCAGCTTGTGCCGTACGACGTCCGTCGAGGTGAGCATGGAGAAGTGGACGTCATCGACGCCCTCTAGGATCTCCCGGACCTGCCGCAGACCGCTCTTGGTGCCGCCGGGCAGGTCGATCTGCGTCACGTCACCCGTGATCACGATCTTCGAGTCGAAGCCGAGGCGGGTGAGGAACATCTTCATCTGCTCGGGGTTCGTGTTCTGCGCCTCGTCGAGGATGATGAACGCGTCGTTGAGCGTTCGGCCTCGCATGTACGCCAGCGGCGCGACCTCGATCGTGCCCGCGGCCATCAGCCTGGGGATCGAGTCCGGGTCGAGCATGTCGTGCAGCGCGTCGTACAACGGGCGCAGATACGGGTCGATCTTCTCGTAGAGCGTGCCGGGCAGGAAGCCCAGGCGCTCGCCGGCCTCGACGGCCGGGCGGGTCAGGATGATCCGGTTGACCTGCTTGGACTGCAGGGCCTGGACCGCCTTTGCCATGGCGAGATAGGTCTTGCCCGTACCGGCGGGGCCGATGCCGAAGACGACCGTGTGCTTGTCGATCGCGTCGACGTACCGCTTCTGGTTGAGCGTCTTGGGGCGGATCGTGCGGCCGCGCGAGGACAGGATGTTCTGCGTGAGGACCTCGGAAGGGGTCTCCTGGCCGCCGCTCTCGCTGTTGTCGCTCGCGCGGAGCATGGCGATCGAGCGTTCCACTGCGTCCTCCGTCATCGGCTGTCCGGTGCGGAGCACCAGCATCATTTCGTCGAACAGGCGCTGGATGAGGGCGACCTCGTGGGCGTCGCCGACGGCGCTGATCTCATTGCCCCGGACATGGATGTCGGTCTCCGGGAAGGCCTTCTCGATCACGCGCAGGAGGGAATCTCCGGAACCCAGCACGGTGACCATCGGGTGCTTGGCCGGGACGGTGAAGTGCGCTCGTGCCTGCCCCTGCGCGGGGGTGTGAGCTGTGGGTGTCTGAGTCATGGGCCGGCTCTGAATGCCTGCTCATCCTCCTCAATGCGGGACGCCTGCCTGCCGCTTCGGCAGCCTGTGCACTGCCCAGGGTACGACGGTCCACGGACATGGCCGTAGAACTTTTCGTACCGCTCCAGGTACCGCTGGGGGCAGTCGCGCCGCGCCGCTGTGGGCGAGCGTTCCGCAGGGCTGTCCCAGCGGTAGCTGGGGGCGGTGCACAGCCCACGACGCACAGTGCCGCTACCAATACGGCAACGAACGACTACCGGCCCGCGCGAAAGCCAATCGTCGGCACGGCCCGCCGCAAGGGCCAGGGCCGGGCAACATCAGGAAGCAACGCCTCCAGAAAGGCGTACCGCCGCAACGCCGCAGGATCCTGATCGTCATACGCCCCCACCCGCCGCCACCACGCAGCGATCTCTGCCCACCCGGGCGCCGAAAGCGACCCCCCGAACTCCTGCACGGAGAGCGCCGCGGTCAGCCCCGCGAAGGCGATCCGGTCGGCCAGCGGCCACCC
Organism: Streptomyces himalayensis subsp. himalayensis; assembly: GCF_013778455.1. Taxonomy (GTDB): domain Bacteria; phylum Actinomycetota; class Actinomycetes; order Streptomycetales; family Streptomycetaceae; genus Streptomyces; species Streptomyces himalayensis. The sequence goes on from NZ_JACEHE010000017.1 coordinate 62,460, forward strand.
GGCCAGCGTCCCGGTGACGAACCCGGCGACGAAGACGTCCCCGGCCCCTGTCGGGTCGAGCGCCTCGACCTCGATCGCGGGCACCTCGGCGGTCTCACCCGTGCGCCGGTCCACGGCGTACGCACCCTCGGCACCGAGGGTCACCACGGCGAGCGGAACGTACTCGGTGAGGGCGTGGGCGGCGGCGCGCGGGCAGTCGGTACGGGTGTACCGCATGGCCTCCTCGGCGTTCGGCAGGAACGCCTCGCAGTGCTCCAGGTCCGCCAGCCCGGCCAGGTCCCAGCGGCCGGTGTCGTCCCAGCCGACGTCTGCGAAGATCAGGGTCCCTTCGCTCGCGACGTCGGCGATCCACGGTGCGCGTCTGCCGGGCGTGAGCGAGGCGATGGCGGCACGCGCGCGTGGCGGGCATTCCGGAGCGGGCTCCTCCGGTGGCGGCTCGTGCCCGTGGGACACCATGGCGCGTTCGCCTTCGTACGCCATGGAGACCGTCACCGGCGAGTGCCAGCCCGCCACCCTGCGTGACGCCGAGAGGTCGATGCCCTCGCCCTGGTCCAGGGCGTCCCAGCAGTACTCGCCGTAGTGGTCGTCGCCGAAGGCCGCGGCCAGCGAGGTGCGCAGCCCGAGCCGGGCGAGCGCGGTCGCCATGTTGGCCACGCCGCCCGGGCTGGAGCCCATCCCCCGCGCCCAGGACTCGGTTCCGCGCTCGGGTGCGGAGTCGAGTCCGGTGAAGACGATGTCGAGGAAGACGGTGCCGGTGAGATAGACGTCCCAGGGCGGGTCGTCGGTGGTACGCAGCCCGGCAAGCGGGTCCACATGGGCTCCGTGGTACGCCCCTTGCGGCTCTCCGTCGTACGCGCTCACGACACGCTCCCTGAATGGTGCTGGTGAGCCAAGTGTGCCGGAACCCGGGGCCGACGACCCGTACCCGTCATGCAGCCGTCACGAGACCCGCATCCGGCACCTGGCACACGGCACCCGCCACCCGGCACCGGAGGTGCGCTGGTGCGCTACCAGCGCGGCATGGCCGGCTCCGTCCACTCCGGGTCGGCGACACGCATCGCCGCCGCGTCGTCGCGGTCGCGCATCGTGCCGTCGTCGTCGAGCCACCGCTGGTGCAGGAACGCCAGCTTCTCCCTGTCGAGTTCGACGCCGAGGCCGGGGGTGTCGGTGACCTTCACGGTGCCGCCCTCGAAGGTGATGCGCTCGGTGAGTACGTCCTCGGACTGCCAGGGGTAGTGGGAGTCGCAGGCGTGGTGGAGGCCCAGGACGGTCGACGCGACATGGGTCATCGCCGCGAGGCTGATCCCGAGATGGGTGTTGGAGTGCATGGAGACGCCGACGCCGAAGCTGCGGCAGATGGCGGCCAGTTCACGGGTGTTGCGCAGCCCGCCCCAGTAGTGGTGGTCGGAGAGCACCACCTGCACGGCGTCGCGCGTGAACGCCTCCTTGATCTCCGCGAAGGTGGTCACGCACATGTTGGTGGCGAGCGGGACGGATGTCCGCGAGGAGACCTCGGCCATGGCGTCGGTGCCGAGGGCCGGGTCCTCCAGGTATTCGAGCACGTCGCCGAGTGCGGCGGCGACCTTCAGCGAGGTCTCCACGGACCAGGCGCCGTTGGGGTCGAGCCGCAGCGGGTGGCCGGGGAAGGCCTCGGCGAGCGCGCGGATCGCGGCGATCTCCTCGTCCGGCGGGAAGACACCGCCCTTGAGCTTGAAGGACGTGAAGCCGTAGCGCTCGGTGAACCTGCGGGCCTGCTCGACGATCCCGGCGGGGTCGACGGCCTCGCCCCAGTCGTCCTTCTCGCTCGTCACGCCCGCGGGGTGGTCGGCCCACTTGTAGAAGAGGTAGGCGCTGTACTCGACGGCGTCGCGCACCTTGCCGCCGAGCAGCGCGTGCACGGGCAGGCCGAGGGCCTTGCCGAGCGCGTCGAGGCAGGCCACCTCGAAGCCGGACACGACGGACAGCCGCAGCTTGTCGGCGGTCTGGATGCCGCGCAGGCCGCCGACGTCGACGGCCTTCTCGACGCGGGCGGCGTCCACGGCGACCTCGTCGGCGAGGGTGAGCAGCCCGTTGAGGTCCGAGACCTGGCGCCCGACGAGCCGGTCGGCGTAGGGCCGGGCCAGCTCCAGGTACTTGGCGTCGCCGTACGTCTCGCCGACGCCTGTGATCCCGTCGGCGGTCACGACCTCCACGATCAGGCGGGGCGTGTAGGGCTGGTGGACACCCTGGGTGTTCAGCAGCGGCGGGTCCGCGACGAGGACCGGCGTGAGCAGCACCTCGCTGATGGTCAGATCACGGTTCGCGGAGGGGTTCACTGGACGGGCTGGAGGGGTCACAGGGCGGCTCCTACGAGGTCGAATGCGGTGGCGAGGCCATCTCCATATGTAGATGACGATCGCACATGAGAATGGAGCCCACCAGTCGGATCAGCGATCCGTAGTGATCCTTTGGCAGCCTGTCACGTGCACGCCCGGCGCCCAGGCGACGTCGGGCACCCTCCTCGGTCAGGTCATACGGCCTGACCGACCAGCGTCCGGAGGGACGTGCCACGAGGGCTGACGGCACCTGCCGCTCAGCACCAGGGCACGAAGGCGATTGGCTCGCACCCTGCGCAACACTCAGGGTCACTAAGCCGATCAAAGACGCTAGATAGGCGAACGGGGCCCGTCAACGGGGTCGAGCGGACGCGGAGTGCAGGGCGCCTGCGACAACGGGCGCAGTCGCCTGACGGCCCCGACCACGCCTGCGCCCGTCCTCGTCCGGCCGCCCGCCACTACGATCGACGCATGTCGGAAGGAGTCCGCCGGCCAGCCGGCTCAGTCGCCGGACCGGAAGCGCGCACCGGGGCCGGGACAGACGCCGGACCGGAAGCAGGCACCGGGGCCGGGACAGACGCCCGACCGGAAGCACGCACCGGGGCCGGGACAGACGCCCGACCGGAAGCACGCACCGGGGCCGGGACAGACGCCCGACCGGAAGCACGCACCGGGGCCGGGACAGACGCCCGACCGGAAGCACGCACCGGGGCCGGGACAGGCGCCGGACCGGATGCGCGGACGGGAACCGGGCCGGGAACCGGGCCGGGAGCCGGGCCGCGAGCCCCTTCCCGGGTCGGCTCGCGCGGCTCGGATGCCGCGTCGGCGTCCGAAACCGCCCGCGGCGTCCGCGAGGTGAAGTCCGCCGCTCGCACGGTGGAGTTGCTGGAACTGCTGGCCGCGCGCGGAGACCGGCCGGCGCGGCTGCAGGAGCTCGCCGACGAGCTCCGCGTACCGCGCAGCTCGATGTACGCCCTGCTGCAGACGCTGATCAGCCGCGGCTGGGTCCGTACGGACATCACCGGCTCCCTCTACGGCATCGGCATCCACGCCCTGTTCACCGGCACGACCTACCTGGACTCCGACCCGCGCGTGCGCCTCGTGCGTCCCTACCTCGACGAGGCGTCCGACGCGTTGGGCGAGACCATCCACATGGGCCGGCTCGACGGGGCGGACGTGGCGTATCTGGCCACCCGCGAGTCGCACGAGTACCTGCGCACGATCAGCCGGGTGGGCCGACGGCTGCCCGCGCACATGGGCGCGCTCGGCAAGGCGCTGCTCGCCGAACGCCCGGACACCGAACTGCCCGACGGCCCCTACGAACGCGCCACCCCGAACACCCGTACCGACCGCGCCTCACTCGCCGCCGACCTGGCCGCGACCCGCGAACGCGGCTACTCCACCGACCGCGAGGAGGGCGTCCTCGGCATCGTCGGCTTCGGCTTCGCACTGCGCTACGACGCGCCCGCACCCGCCCAGGACGCGATCTCCTGCTCCGTACCGCTGGCACGGCTCACGGACGAGCACGAGCGGCAGATCATCGCCGTGATGCAGGAGATCCGCGCCAAGATCGAGGCGACGGCACCCTCGGCGAACGGCGCGCCGGACTGGCGCTGAGCCGGACCCTGGCCCAGCACCCACAAGTCCCCGATCACGACACCCGGCCACAAGGCCAACGGCGACGCGGAGCGCCACTGCTACCCGGGTCTTTGATTCCGCAAACCCACTGTGCTGCAGATCACGCCGCCCCGGCTTCTGCGCAGCTCTACGTGCTTGATACAAATTGGCGCGCGTTCCTGTCCGTCGACAGCCGCTCCACCCCTCTCCACCCCCCGTCTGTCGTTTTCGCATGCCCTGGGAACGCCCGTGTCGCCGCGCCACAACTCCTGGCCGTCCGCTGCCTCCTGGCCGCTCGTAGCCCTCTTCACGGCGGGCTACCTCGCCGCTTATCTCCTGCCCACCGTGGTGGGCCGGCTCGGCGCCGGCCTCGCACTCGGCCCCGCTCAGGCCGGGGCCGTCGGCAGCGCCCTGCTGCTGTGCTCGGCCTCCGCGGGATTCGTCCTCGCCTCCCGTGTGGAGCTCCTCGGGCCGCGACGCGTGTCCCGGGCCGGGCTGCTGCTGGCGGCCACCGGTTACGGCTGCGCCGCGCTGTCCTCGTCCGTACCGCTCGTCGTGGCAGGCGCGGCGGCGGGCGGCTTCGGATCCGGTACGGCGACGACGGTCGCCGCGGCGGGGATCGCGGGCCGACGCGACCCACACCGGACCTCGACGCTCGGGCTGCTCGGCGTGTCGGCGCTGGCCGGTGCGCTGTATCTGACGATCCCTCACCTCGGTGGCGGGCACGGCCTGCCGTTCGCCGCACTCGCGCTCACGGCGCTGCTGGTGTGGCCCGCGACGGGCCGGCTGGCCGGGCCGAGCGTCGCGGCCGGGCACACGGCGGCACCAGGCGCCCCTCTCCCCCACCGCCGTTCGGGCCTCGTCCTCGCGGGCGCCATGCTGTGCTGGTCGCTGGCCCAGAACGCGCTGTGGGGCGTCAGCAGCCGTATCGGCACCAGCCAGGCGGGGCTCGGCGAGGTCACCGTGGGCGCGGTCTTCGCGGCGGCACTGGGCGCCGCGCTCCTCGGCGTCATCGGTGCGGGGGCGCTGGGCGCGCGGCTGGGGCGTGCGCTGCCGATCGGCGCGGGCACCGTACTCATCGCGTGCTGCATCGCGGTCAGCGCATCCGCCGACGACCTGGCATCCTTCGCGACCGGCGAGATCGCCTGGAACACCGTCTACCCGGTGGTCCTGTCGTACCTCATCGGCCTCGCCGCATCGCTCGACCAGCGCGGCCGTTGGGCCGTCCTGGTGGGGTCGGCCTCCTCCCTGGGAACGGCCTGCGGCCCGCTGGCCGGCAGCCTGCTGTCGGCGTGGGCCGGCTACCCGGCGATGGGCGCCCTCCTGGGTGCCGGGCTACTGGTCCTTGCGGCACCGCTGACGGCGGTCGCCCTGCACACCGGCGGCCGCCCGCTCGTACCCGGTGCCATCCGCCGCCGGGGCGGCGCCCCCGCGGCGGTACTCGCCGCCAAGACCGGCACCCCGACGGGCCCGCTTCCCCAGATCGGCACTCCGGAGCAGCCGGTCGTGGAGATCACGGTACGGAGCTGGCGACGGCCCCTGGCCCAACGAGCCTTCGGACCCGCGGGCCCAGAGACACCCACGCGCGCGGAGGCCTCGACGGCAGCCCGCTGAACGGCCTGCGCCGGCGGCGGGGGCCTGCCCCCGGCGGCGGGGGCGGCGGGGGCCTGCCCACGGCGGCGGGGTTCGCCTCGCCATCGCCGGAGGCGGAGCAGTGGCCCGCCGCGGAGAGGCGCAGCAGCCCGCAGCGGGGCCTGTCCCCCGCAGCGGCGCCTGCCCCTGGCAGCGGGGGCAGGCCACCGCCGGGAGCGGAGCGGTAGCCCCGCTGCGGAGAGGCGCAGCACTCCGCAGCAAAGCGACACGCGCCCACCGCGGAGCAGGGCGGCACCGCCGCGAAGCGGCGTGACGGGGCCGCGGAGCGGCCAGAACCAGGGCCCGCAGGGCCAAAGGGGCGGGCGGGCGGGAAACCGCCGCGGAGCGGCGAAGAAACAGGCCGCGGAGCGGGCATGATCCAGGGGCCGCGGAGCGGCGAAGAACCTGTCGCGGAGCGGCAGGCACAGCCCCGCCGCGGAGCGGCACAGCCCCCGCCGCGGAGCGGCGCAAAGCCCCCCAGCGGCGCAAAGCCCCCCAAACGGCGTCACCCGGCGCCGAACTCGTACGCCTCCACCTCCGCCAGATACCGCCCCCGCCGCTCCTCGTCATGCTCGAGGAACGCCGCCTCGAAGGAGTTCCGCGCAAGCGTCCGCATCTGCTCCAGCTCAAGGCCGAGCGCATCGCGAACCGCGTGGAAGTTGTCGCCGACGTAGCCGCCGAAGTACGCGGGATCGTCGGAGTTGACGGTGCACAGGAGCCCGGCGGCCAGCATCCGCGCCAGCGGGTGCTGCTCGAGGACGTCCACGGCGCGCAGCCGTACGTTCGACAGCGGGCACAGCGTGAGCGGCACGCGCTCCCGCACCAGCCGCTCCACCAGCTCCGGGTCCTCCATGGCCCGCAGCCCGTGGTCCACGCGCTCGACGCCGAGTACGTCGAGGGCCTCCCAGATGTACGCGGGCGGTCCCTCCTCCCCCGCGTGCGCGACCCGCCGCAGCCCGAGCGCGGCAGCCGCCTCGTACACCTCGCGGAACTTCACCGGCGGGTGCCCCACCTCAGCCGAGTCGAGCCCCACGCCCACGATCCGGTTCAGGTACGGCTTCGCGGCCTCGAGGGTCTCCATCGCGGACTCGGAGGACTGGTCGCGCAGGAAGCACATGATCAGCTGGGTGGAGACGCCGTGCCGCTCCTCGGACCGGTCCAGTGCCCGCGCCAGGCCCTGGATCACCGTGCCGATGCCGACACCGCGCGCGATGTGCGCCTGGGGATCGAAGAAGATCTCCGCGTGCCGCACGCCCTGCGCGGCGGCCCGCTCGAGATACGCGTCCGCGAGTTCCTCGAAGTCCTGCTCGGTACGGAGCACGGCCATCAGCTCGTAGTACAGGTCGAGGAACGACTGCAGGTCACTGAACTGGTACGCCTTGCGCAGCTCTTCGGTGTCCGCATACGGCAGCTCCACACCGTTGCGCGCGGCGAGCGCGAAGGCGAGCTCGGGTTCGAGCGTGCCTTCGATGTGGAGGTGGAGTTCGGCTTTGGGGAGGGGCACGGGCGCGCCTTACGTCGAGTCGTGGGGTGCGTGCCATGTGACGGCACGAGATCTTCATCGTACGAGGAGCGCCACACAGCGGAGAAAACAGGCCAGACTCGGACGAGCCGCACGGCCGGGACGAGCGAAATGCAGGAGTACGCGCGCACACTCACCCGGTGCCCGCGCCCGCACCGCGCTTCGGCAGCGGCACCCGCATCAGATCCGCCGCCACCGTCAGCTCCCCGTCGAACCCGGCGACGCGCGCCTCGCGCTCGAACTCCTCCCCGGGCCCGGCTCCCGAAGCGCCGCCGCGCTCGTTGTAGCGCTGGCTGAAGTGCGTCAGTACGAGATGCCGTACGCCCGCATCCCTGGCGACCCGTCCCGCCTGAACAGCGGTCAAGTGACCGTGCTCCACAGCCAGCTGCTCGTCCTCGTGGAGGAACGTCGACTCGATGACGAGCATGTCGCAGCCCTCGGCGAGGGCGTGCACGTTCTCGCACAGCCGGGTGTCCATGACGAACGCGAACCGCTGGCCGCGCCGCACCTCACTGACGTCCTCGAGGGTCACGCCGTTCAGGACGCCCTCGCGCTGGATGCGGCCCACGTCCGGCCCCTTGATGCCGTGCGCGGCGAGCCGCTCGGGCAGCATGCGGCGGCCGTCCGGTTCGACGAGCCGGTAGCCGTAGGACTCGACGGGGTGGGAGAGCTTCCGTGCCTCGAGCGTGTACGAGGGCGTGACGGCGACGACCCCGTCGGCGGCGACCGGCGCCTCGGTCAGGCCCACCGTCTCGCGGTACGCCGTCGCGTACCGCAGCCGGTCGAAGAACCGCTTCCCCGACCGCGGGTAGTGCGCGGTGATCTCGTGCGGCACCCGGTCGAGGTTGATCCGCTGGATCACCCCGGCGAGACCGAGCGAGTGGTCGCCGTGGAAGTGCGTGACGCACAACCGGTTCAGGTCGTGGGCGGCGACCCCTGCGCGCAGCATCTGCCGCTGGGTGCCCTCGCCCGGGTCGAAGAGGATGCCCTCGCCGTCCCAGCGCAGCAGATAGCCGTTGTGGTTGCGGTGCCGCGTAGGGACCTGGCTGGCGGTGCCGAGCACCACCAATTCACGTACGGACACAGGCTGTTACCCGGGGGGCCACTGGAGGCCGCGGCCGCCCAGCACGTGCAGGTGCGCGTGGAAGACGGTCTGGCCCGCGCCGGTACCGGTGTTGAAGACGACCCGGTAGCCCCTGTCCTCGACCTTGTCCCCGGCGGCGACCTCGCGGGACTCACGCAGTATGTCGGCGATGATCGTCGGCTCGGCGGCGGCGAGCGTGGCGGCGTCCGGGTAGTGCACCTTGGGGATGATCAGCACGTGGGTCGGTGCCTGGGGATTGATGTCGCGGAAGGCGACGGTGGTCTCGGTCTCCCGTACGACGGTTGCCGGGACCTCGCCTGCGACGATCTTGCAGAACAGGCAGTCGGCCTGCGGTTCGCCCGCCATGTGCGGCCTCCTCACGACGCTGATCATTACGACGGCATCGTATCCATCACGTACACCGCCCGGGCCTCCCCCGCCGTGACCGGCGCCGCCGCCGGCTCAGTCCAGCGGCGGCAACCCCGGCGCCACCTTCGCCGGGTTCTCCGCCAGCGCCGCCAGTGCGATCCGTATCGCCTCGTCGAGCTGCGGATCCCGCCCCGCCGCATGGTCCTGCGGCGCCTGGACCACCTCGACGTCCGGATCGACGCCGTGGTTCTCGACGCCCCACCCGTACCCCTCAAGCCAGAAGGCGTACTTGGGCTGGGTGACGAGCGTGCCGTCGACGAGCCGGTAGCGGCTGTCGATGCCGATGACGCCGCCCCAGGTGCGTACGCCGACGACGGGCCCGATGCCCAGCGCCTTGATCGCGGCGTTGACGATGTCGCCGTCCGAGCCGGAGAACTCGTTGGCGACGGCGACGACGGGCCCGCGGGGCGCGTCCAGCGGATAGCTGGACGGCTGCATTCCGCGCGGCAGGTCCCAGCCGACGATCCGTCGGGCGAGCTTCTCGATGACGAGCTGCGAGGTGTGGCCGCCGCGGTTCTCGCGGACGTCCACCACCAGGCCGTCGCGGGCGACCTCGACGCGCAGGTCACGATGGATCTGCGCCCAGCCGGGCGCCTGCATGTCGGGAACGTGCAGATAGCCGAGCCGTCCGCCGGACTTCTCATGGACGTACGCCCGCCGGTCGGCGACCCATGCGTGGTACCGCAGCGGCTCCTCGTCGTCGATCGGTACGACCACCGGATGGCGCAGGTCTCCCCCGCCGGCCGGTGAGATCGTCAGTTCGACGGGCTTGCCCGCCGTACCGACGAGCAGCGGCCCCGGCCCGGTCACCGGGTCGACGGGCTGCCCGCCGACCGCGACGATCGCGTCCCCGGCGCGCACCGCGACGCCGGGCGCTGCGAGTGGCGAGTGCGCGTCGGGGTCGGACGTCTCCGACGGCAGGACGCGGTCGATGCGCCACGTGCCGTCGTCGTGCCGGGAGATGTCGGCGCCGAGCAGCCCCTGCCGGGTGCCGGAGCCGCCCCAGCCGCCGCGCGGTGTGACGTACGCGTGGGAGGTACCGAGCTCGCCCTGGACCTCCCACAGCAGGTCGACGAGGTCGTCGTGGGTGGCGACGCGCTCCAGGACGGGCCGGTAGCGGTCGAGGACGCCGTCCCAGTCGACGCCGCCGAGGTCGGGCCGCCAGAAGTTGTCCCGCATGAGCCGGCCGGTCTCGTCGAACATCTGACGCCATTCGGCGGCGGGGTCGACGGTCCCCCGGATGCGTGACAGATCCACGGTGATGTTGGTGTCGCTGTCCTCGTCGTTCGAGGCGCGCCGGTCGCTCGGCACCACCTTGAGCCGTTCCCCGGTCCACAGCAGAACGCGCTTGCCGTCGCCGCTGACCGCGAAGTGGTCGGCGTCCGACGCCAGTTCCTCGATGCGCTGCTGTACGAGGTCGTAGCGCTCCAGCTCCGTCTTCGGGTCCGGGTCGGAGGGCGTGGCGCGGGAGGCGCCGAGCACGCCCTGCACCGGGTGGCGCAGCCACAGCACACCGTCCTTGGCGGCGCGCAGCGTCGTGTAACGGGCGGCCTCGACGGGGAACGGCACGATGCGGTCGGCGAGTCCGTCGAGGTCGATACGGGTGACGGCGGCGCCCTCGCTGTCGGGCGTCTCGTCCTTGTCGGGTGCGTCGAAGGGCCTGCCGTGCCGCTGCGGTCCGAAGGGCGACGGCGTCGTGGCGGCCAGGGTGATCAGATGCGGCCGCGAGCCGCCCACGAACGCCAGGTCGAAGACGTGCTCGTCGTAGACCGGGTCGAAGGACCGTGCCGACAGGAACGCCAGGTGCTTGCCGTCCAGGGTGAACGCGGGCGAGTAGTCGCGGAACCGCAGCGGGGTCGCCTCGGTGACCGACAGGTCGGCGGTGTTGGCGAGTTTCAGCTGGCGCAGCGGTTCGGGGCCCGCGTGGGACCAGGCGAGCCATGCCGAGTCGGGCGAGAAGACCAGCCCGCTCGCGTCGCCGTGTTCGCTGCGGTCGACCTCCCGTACCTCCCCGCTCTCCCGCTCGACGAGCAGCACCCGCCCGTCGTGCGAGGCGACGGCGGCCCGGCTGCCGTCCGGTGCCATGGCGAGCGCCAGGACGCGTCCGAGCTGCCCGGCAGCGAGCCGCCGCGGTGTCGCGCCGGGTGCCAGGCCGGTGGCCGGGGCGAACTCCAGCGCGTCGTCGCCTTCGGCGTCGGTCACCCACACCACGTGCTCCTCGCCGTCCACCCGGAAGGTGCGGGGCAGCCGGGCCCGTACGCCGTGTGTGGCGGCGAGCGCGCGGGCGGGGCCCTCGCGGTGGGTGATCCAGTGGACGGCGCCACGGACGGAGACGGCGCTGCCGCGCGCGGTGTGGTCGGGCGCGGCGGCACCGAACCAGCGGGCGGCGCTGACAGGGTGCGACTGGAGATCGGCGCGCTGCCCGCCGAGGCGCAGATCGAGGCGGCGGGGTTCGGCGCCGTCGAGGTCGTCGAGGAGCCACAGTTCGCCGGCGGAGGCGTAGACGACACGGGTGCCGTCGGTCGACGCGTGCCGTGCGTAGAAGCCCGTCTCGGTGTCCACCGGAGTGTGCCGCCGCAGGTCGGAGCCGTCGGCGAGGGACGAGTAGACCGCGCCCACACCTTCGTGGTCGGAGAGGAACGCGACCCTCCCCCGAGTTCTCGGCTCCGCTCGAACAGGGGGGACCCCCACCCCGACCCACATCGGGTACTCGATGTTCCCGTCGAGCCCCTCATGCAGCCGGACGAACTCCCCTGCGCCCTCGCGGTCGATCCACAGCTTGCCCGCGGTGCCGCCCCGGTAGCGCTTCCACCAGGCAGCCTCGCGGCCCATCGGCGCGGACAGCAGGACGACTTGGGAGTCCGGGCCGTACGCGACGGCGCCCACGGGCCCGTACGGGAGGGTGGCCGCAGGACCGCCGTCGAGCGGCACGGCCCGCGCCCAGCTGCGGCGCAGCGAGGCCTGGCCGTGCGTGGTGAGCGCGAGCACGTGCCCGTCCGGGGTCCAGCCGCGGACGGTCGTGCGCTGGCTGCCCCAGTACGTCAGCCTCCGGGACGGTCCACCGTCGACGGGCGCGACATGCACCTCGGGCGCCCCGTCGCGGGTGGAGGTCCAGGCAACGGTGGTGCCGTCCGGGGAGATCCGGGGGTGGTTCACGGGGACGTTGTCGGCGCTGACCCGCCAGGCGCGGCCGCCGTCGAGGGGCGCGACCCAGACGTCGTCCTCAGCGGTGAAGGCGACCAACTCGCCGTGAAGATGCGGGAAGCGAAGGTACGCAGGCTGTGTCACCCGATCACAGTAAGCAGCAACCGCCGCCTCGGACAGCCTTTTCGATCAGTTCGGGGACCAGTTCGGGCCCCGGACCTGCGCGGTCACCTGCCCTGTCGCGCGGGCCACGCCCGGGGCACCGCGCCGCCCGGGGCCGTCAGCCGCGCATCAGCAGCCACTCCTGGAGCTCCACGAGATTGCCCTCGGGGTCCTTGAGGTGGGCGACGCGCATACGGTCCGTCATGGCTGCGGGTCCGTGCTCCAGGATCGCTCCGCGGCCGACGAGTTCGGCGCAGTACGCGTCGAGGTTGTCGACGCGCAGGACCACCAGGGAGCGGTGCCCGTTCACGGAGTCGGCCAGTTCCCCGAGGACCTCGGCCATCATGGCGCGGTCCTGCAGCGCGATGCCCGCCGAGCCGACGGCCGGGCTGAACTTCTCGTACGGGCCGTTCTCCGCCCCCGACTGGGGCTTCAGCCCGAGCACATCGGCGTAGAAGCGGTAGCAGGCCGCGAAGTCCGAGACGAGCAGCCTCACCTGTGCGAGTTCCAACGCGGCCTCCTTCGTGGGGCGGGACGCCCGGACGCTTCAGGACCAGCGGCCGGTGCGGCCGAGCAGCAGCGCGACGGCCGCCGTCCCCGCGGTCGACGTACGCAGCACGGTACGCCCCAGCCGGTACGTCCGGGCGCCTGCCGCCGCGAAGACCTGCAGCTCTTCGGGTGACACTCCCCCTTCGGGCCCCACGACGAGCACGATCTCGCCCGTGGTGGGGAGTCCGGTGGTGGCCAGCGGCTCGCTGTCGTAGTCCCGTTCCTCGTGCAGGACGGCCGCGAGGTCGGCTTCGGCCAGAAGTGCCGCCACCTGTTTGGTCGTCATCGCGTCCGCCACCTCGGGGAAGCGCACGCGGCGCGACTGCTTGCCCGCCTCGCGCGCCGTCGCCCGCCACTTGCCGAGCGCCTTGAGACCCCGGTCGCCCTTCCACTGGGTGATGCAGCGGGATGCCGACCACGGCACGATCGCGTCGACGCCCGTCTCGGTCATGGTCTCCACGGCGAGTTCGCCCCGGTCGCCCTTGGGGAGGGCCTGCACGACGGTGATACGGGGCGTGGGCGGCGGCTCCTCCTGGACGGCCGTCAGGTCCGTCACGACGAGCCGGTCCTTGCCCTCGGCCGCCTTCACGACGCCTTCCGTCCAGCGCCCGCGCCCGTCGCTGAGGACGACGTCCTCTCCCGGCCGCAGCCGCTTCACGGAGACGGCGTGCCGCCCCTCGGGCCCGTCCAGGACGTACTCGGGGCCGACCGGGACCTCGTCCACCACGAACACCGGCGCGGTCATGAGCCGGCCTCCGCCGACAACGCCGCCTTCGCCGCAGCCAGTTCGGCGGCCAGCACCTCGACGAGCTGCCCGGCCGGAAGATCCCGCGCCAGCCGGTGCCCCTGTCCCGCCCACAGTGCCATGCCCTGCGGGTCACCTGCCGCCGCGGCCGCCTTGCGCAGGCCGGAGGTGAGGTGGTGGATCTGGGGGTAGGCGGCCGGGGCGTACGGGCCGTGCTCCCGCATGAAGCGGTTGACGAGACCGCGGGCCGGGCGCCCGGAGAAGGCGCGCGTCAGTTCTGTGCGGGTGAAGAGAGGGTTGGTCATCGCGTCCTTGTGCAGGGCGTTGGCGCCCGACTCGGGCGTGACGAGGAACGCCGTGCCCAGCTGCGCCGCCTGGGCGCCCGCCGCGAGCGCCCCGGCGATCTGTACGCCGCGCATCATCCCGCCGGCCGCCACGATCGGCAGCTCGACGCTCTCGCGCACCTGTGTGATCAGCGACAGCAGCCCGATGCCCGCGGCGTCGTTCTCGGGGTTGTCGCGGTGCGTGCCCTGGTGGCCACCCGCCTCGACACCCTGTACGACCACGGCGTCCGCGCCGGCCCGCTGCACGGCCTGGGCCTCCTCGACCGTGGTGGCGGTGACCATGGTGAGCGTGCCCGCGCGCGAGAACGACTCGAGCACCTCGGGCGTCGGACAGCCGAAGTGGAAGGAGACCAGCGGCACCGGGTCGTCGAGGAGGATCGCCAGCTTGGCGTCGTAGCCGTCGTCGCGGCCGCTGTCGGGATCACCGAGCTCGGTGCCGTACCAGGCGGCCTCACCGGCGAGCTGGCAACGGTAGACATCGACGGCCGCCGAGTCCGCATAGTCCGGTTGCGGCATGAAGAGATTGACGCCGAACGGCCGGCCCGTCAGCGAGCGCAGCTGTTTGATCTCCTGGTACATCCCGTCGGCGGTTTTGTACCCGGCCGCGAGAAAACCGAGCCCACCGGCCTCCGAGACGGCAGCGGCGAGCTGCGGCCGCGACACGCCACCCGCCATGGGGGCCTGCACGATCGGAACGGGAAGGAGACCGCTCAGTACGCTGACCATGCCCGCATGGTGCCACGTCGCCCAGACAAGACCGAATCCACCCTTCCGCATAACGCCGACACGCTGGTAGCGCAGTGGGCAGCCGCGCCGCTAGCGCTGTGGGCAGTCGTTCCGCAGGGCTGGGGGAGGGTGGGCACAGCCCACGACGCAGGGCACCGCAAAAGTACGGCGCCCCCGCGCAACGGGAAATCCCAGAGCGCGGGGGCACCCGAAAAGGCGTCACCGCCCGTTGAACGCATCCTTGAGCCGAGAGAACAAACCCTGCTGCCCCGGCTGGAACTGCCCCAGGGGCCGCTCCTCTCCCCGAAGCTGCGCCAGCTCCCGAAGCAACCGCTCCTGATCGGGATCGAGCTTCGACGGCGTCTGCACCTCGACGTGCACGACGAGATCGCCGCGGCCCCCGCCCCGCAGATGCGTGATGCCGCGCCCGTGCAGCGGAATCGACTGCCCGGACTGCGTACCGGGCCGGATGTCGACCTCCTCCAGCCCGTCCAGCGTCTCCAGCGGCACCTTCGTGCCGAGCGCGGCGGCCGTCATCGGGATCGTGACCGTGCAGTGCAGATCGTCGCCGCGCCGCTGGAAGACCGCGTGCGGCAGCTCGTGGATCTCGACGTACAGATCACCGGCCGGCCCGCCGCCGGGCCCGACCTCGCCCTCACCGGCGAGCTGGATCCGCGTGCCGTTGTCGACACCGGCGGGGATCTTCACGGTCAGGGTCCGCCGCGACCGCACACGCCCGTCGCCCGCGCACTCGGGGCAGGGGGTGGGCACGACCGTGCCGAAGCCCTGGCACTGCGGGCACGGCCGCGAGGTCATGACCTGGCCGAGGAAGGACCGCGTGACCTGAGACACCTCACCGCGGCCGCGGCACATGTCACACGTCTGCGCCGAGGTCCCCGGCGCGGCACCCTCGCCGTTGCAGGTGTTGCACACCACGGCCGTGTCGACCTGGATGTCCTTGGTGGTGCCGAACGCCGCCTCGTCCAGCTCGACCTCGAGCCGGATCATCGCGTCCTGGCCGCGCCGCGTACGCGACCGCGGGCCCCGCTGGGACGCCGTACCGAAGAAGGCGTCCATGATGTCCGAGAAGTTGCCGAAGCCACCGGCCCCGAAGCCGCCCGCGCCCGCGCCGCCGCTCGCCGAGAGCGGGTCGCCGCCGAGGTCGTAGACCTGCTTCTTCTGCGGGTCCGACAACACCTCGTAGGCGGCGTTGATCTCCTTGAAGCGCTCCTGCGTCTTCGGGTCCGGGTTGACGTCCGGGTGCAGCTCGCGGGCGAGCCTCCGGAAGGCCTTCTTGATCTCGTCCTGGGAGGCGTCGCGGCGCACGCCGAGTACGGCGTAGTAGTCCGTGGCCACTTACGACTCCGCCAGGATCTGTCCGACGTAACGTGCCACTGCGCGTACTGCTCCCATCGTTCCCGGGTAGTCCATGCGGGTCGGGCCGACCACGCCGAGCTTGGCGACTGCCTCGCCGCCCGAACCGTAGCCCACCGACACCACAGACGTGGAGTTGAGCCCCTCATGGGCGATCTCGTGACCGATCCGTACGGTCATGCCCGGATCCTTGGCCTCGCCGAGCAGCTTGAGGAGCACGACCTGCTCCTCCAGCGCCTCGAGCACCGGCCGGATCGTAAGGGGGAAGTCATGTGCGAAGCGGGTGAGATTGGCGGTTCCGCCGATCATCAGCCGCTCCTCGGTCTCCTCGACCAGGGTCTCGAGCAATGTCGAGAGCACGGTCGAGACGGTGCCGCGGTCCTCGTTCTCGAAGGCCTCCGGCAGATCCTGCACCAACTGCGGGACGTCGGTGAAGCGCCGGCCGACGACCCGGCTGTTGAGCCGCGCCCGCAGATCGGCGAGCGAGGTCTCACCGAAGGGGGCGGGGCAGTCGACCATGCGCTGCTCGACACGGCCGGTGTCCGTGATCAGTACGAGCATCAGCCGGGCCGGAGCCATGGACAGCAGCTCCACATGGCGCACCGTCGACCGTGTGAGCGACGGATACTGCACCACCGCGACCTGCCGGGTCAGCTGCGCGAGCAGCCGCACCGTGCGTGCCACGACGTCGTCGAGGTCGACGGCGCCGTCGAGGAAGTTCTGGATGGCCCGGCGCTCGGGCGGGGTCATCGGCTTGACGCCCGCGAGCTTGTCGACGAAGAGGCGGTACCCCTTGTCCGTGGGGATGCGCCCGGCACTGGTGTGCGGCTGGGCGATATAGCCCTCCTCCTCCAGCACCGCCATGTCGTTGCGCACTGTCGCCGGGGAGACGCCGAGGCTGTGCCGCTCGGTGAGCGCCTTGGAGCCGACCGGCTCCTCGGTGCCGACATAGTCCTGGACGATGGCGCGCAGCACTTCCAGCCTGCGTTCACTGAGCATCCGCGCACACCTCCAGTCCAGCTTGTGTCGTCCCGCGTCGTCCCTGCGGCCTCTCGCCTGGCACTCACTGTGCGCGAGTGCCAGCCTTCCCGGGCCAAGTGTACGGCCGGTAGGTATGGCCCCGGCAAGGGCGGTCACACGTCAGCGCCGCCGATATGTGCGGTCTGGGCTGCGGTGTCGTGCCGCGCCGGGCCGCGGGCACTAGCGTCGCCGGTAGGAAACGGACTGCGGATGTGACTGCCCGGTCATGGGGATCATGGCGGACGTGACATGGGGGACGTGATGAACGTGACGTGGGGACATGAGGGACGTGGCCTGGGGCAGATGATGGACGTGGCGTGGGGGACCTGATGGACGTGGCGTGGGGAACACAGGGCTGGGAGAAGTTGTCGCCCCGGGTGGGCCGGCGCCGGCTGCCGGTGTGGGACTGCACGGTCGGCCTGGTCGTGGGCGAGGGGGCGGCGCTCATGGTCGACGCCGGGTCGAGCCTGCGGGAGGGCGCCGAGTTGCGCCGGGAGGCGCAGCAGCTCCTGGGCGGCGATGACCGGCGCGTGACGCATCTCGCGCTGACGCACCCGCACTTCGACCATGTGCTGGGCGCGGCGGCGTTCGCGGGCGTCGAGGTGTACGGCCCGGTGGGGCTCGACTGGGTCTTCGCGGCGGGCCGGAAGGATCTGCTGGCCGACGCGGTACGGCACGGGCTCGACCCGGCGGACGCGGCGGAGGCCGCGGATCTTCTCGTCGCGCCGCGTCACCGGGTGAGCGGCGAGTGGACGCTCGACCTGGGCGGCGGCCACCAGGTGCTGCTGGCGAATGTGGGCCCGGGCCACACAGGGCACGACATGGCGGTCCTCGTCCCCGCCACCGCCACGACCCCCGAGATCGTCTTCTGCGGAGACCTCGTCGAGGAGTCCGGCGAGCCCCAGGCGGGTCCGGACGCGGTGCCGTCCCACTGGCCCGCCGCCCTGGACCGGCTGCTCAGCCTGGGCGGCGAGGACGCGGTTTACGTACCCGGCCATGGAGCAGCGGTGAATGCGGCGTTTGTCCGGGCGCAACGCGATCAGCTGGCGGCCCGGTTCGGCGTGTCGTAGTCACGACCCGCGCCTTCTCCCTATCGTCATTCGAATGCGCCAGTACACTCCGGACCTCACCCCACCCTGGAAGAAGCCGAAGGCGGCACCGGAAGTCCCGGCGGAACCGGGACTGGTCGTCGAGGAGCCGGGGACCGGCTTCTGCGGCGCGGTGATCCGCTGCGAGGCGGGCACGGTCACGCTGGAGGACCGCTTCGGCAAGCACCGGGTGTTCCCGCTGGAGCCCCGCGGGTTCCTGCTGGAGGGCAAGGTGGTGACCCTCGTCCGCCCCTCCGGAGCGACGCCGGTGCGTCCCACTCGTACGGCCTCCGGTTCGGTCGCGGTGCCGGGCGCGCGGGCCCGGGTGGCGCGTGCCGGGCGGATCTACGTCGAGGGCCGCCACGACGCCGAACTGGTCGAGAAGGTGTGGGGCGACGACCTGCGCATCGAGGGCGTGGTCGTCGAGTACCTGGAGGGCGTCGACGACCTCCCGTCGATCGTCGCGGACTTCTCCCCCGGCCCGGACGCCCGCCTTGGCGTCCTCGTGGACCACCTGGTCCCGGGCTCGAAGGAGTCCCGCATCGCCGAGTCGGTGACGAGCGAGTACGCGCTGGTGGTCGGCCACCCGTTCATCGACATCTGGGAGGCGGTGAAGCCGTCGGCGGTCGGCATCCGCGCATGGCCGACGGTGCCGCGGGGCCAGGACTGGAAGACGGGGGTCTGCAGGGCACTGGGCTGGCCGGAGAACACGGGCGCGGCATGGCAGCACATCCTGTCCAGGGTCCACTCGTACAAGGACCTGGAACCTGCGTTGCTGGGCAAGGTGGAGGAGTTGATCGACTTCGTGACGTCGTAGCTACGCAGCTGCGGGCAATCGTGCCTCCCCCAGGCCCTTAAGGCAATGGGGGAGGGTGGGCGCAGCGGCACCCAGCGAGCGCCGGTAAGCGACCCCCGCCCCTGCCCAGCCCAGCTCCGGGCGCCTCAGTCCACCAGGTCCCGCACCACCGCATCCGCAAGCAACCGCCCCCGCAGCGTGAGAACGGCAAGCCCGTCCCCGTACGGACCGCTCTGGAGAAGCCCCTCGGACAGCGCCCGCCTGGACGCGGCGAGACCGTCCGGGCGGAGGAGGGACAACGGGCACCCCTCCCGAAGCCGCAGCTCCAGCAGAATCCGCTCCACACGCCGGTCCTCATCGGAGAGGACCTCGCGCCCGGCCCCCGGCGACCGTCCCGCCGCCAGGGCCCCCGCATACGCCCCCGGATGCTTGACGTTCCACCACCGCACCCCGCCCACATGGCTGTGCGCCCCGGGCCCGGCGCCCCACCAGTCGGCGCCGCGCCAGTACAGCTCGTTGTGGAGGCACCGCCCGGCCTCCGAGGTGGCCCAGTTGGAGACCTCGTACCACTCGAAGCCGGCCCCGGACAGTGCCTCCTCCGCGATCAGATAGCGGTCCGCGTGCACGTCGTCGTCGGTCATCGGGATCTCGCCACGGCGGATCCGGCGGGCGAGCTGGGTGCCCTCCTCGACGATCAGCGCGTACGCCGAGACGTGGTCCGGACCGGCGCCGATGGCCGCGTCGAGGGAGGCGCGCCAGTCGTCGTCCGACTCCCCCGGCGTGCCGTAGATCAGGTCGAGGTTGACGTGCTCGAAGCCCGCCGCGCGCGCCTCGGCGACGCAGGCCTCGGGCCGCCCGGGGGTGTGCGTGCGGTCCAGGATCTTCAGGACGTGCTGCCGGGCGCTCTGCATGCCGAAGGAGATCCGGTTGAAGCCGCCCTCGCGCAGGGCCGCCAGGTACGCCGGGTCGACGGACTCCGGGTTCGCCTCCGTGGTGATCTCCGCGTCGTCCGCGAGCCCGAACTCGTCACGGATCGCCGCCAGCATGCGTACGAGATCGTCCGCGGCCAGCAGGGTCGGCGTACCGCCCCCGACGAAGACCGTCCGCACCTGCCGCGGGTCGTCGCCCAGCACCTTGCGGGCGAGGCGGATCTCGTCGGTCAGGGTCGCCGCGTAGTTGTCGCGGGACGCGAGCACGCCGCCGGTGCCGCGCAGCTCGGTCGCGGTGTACGTGTTGAAGTCGCAGTAGCCGCAGCGGGTCGCGCAGTACGGGACGTGCAGATAGAACCCGAGGGGGCGGTCGGCGGCGCCGGCAAGGGCGTGCGCGGGCAGCGCGCCGTCCTCGGGCACGGGCTCGCCGTCGGGGAGTGCGGAAGGCATGCGTTCCATTGTCCCGTACCGGAGGAATACGCCGGACCGTACCGACAAGCGGACCACCGCCAAGGCTGCTCACTGCGCCTGGAGCACCAGCAGCGCAAGATCGTCCTCCGGAGGCCCGTCCGCGAACTCGTGGACCAGCCGCCGGATCCGCTCGGCCACGAGGGGCGCGCTCAGCCCGGCGCAGTCGGACAGCGCGACCGCGAGCCCGTCGCCGTCGTCGAACTGGCGCCGCCCGGAGCGACGCTCCGTCACCCCGTCCGTGACGCACAGCAGCGTGTCGCCGGCACGCAGCTCGAAGGTCTCACTCTGGTACGTCACGTCCTCGACCACCCCCAGCAGCACCTGGGGCCCGGCCGCGGCCCGTACGTCACCGTCGGGCCGCAACAGCAGCGGCAGCGGGTGCCCGGCGGAGGCGAGGGTGCAGCGCATCCCTTCGCCGGTGGGGACCAGCTCGCCGTAGAGGACGGAGAGGAAGCGGGGCATGGAGCCCTCGGGCGGCACCTCCGGGCCGCCCACGGCGGCGATGGCGCGCGCGGCCGCGTCCGCCGCCTCCGTGGCGTCGTCGAGCAGCAGCTGGTTGAGGCGGTCGAGGACCTCGGAGACCTGGTAGCCCTCGCGGGCCAGCAGCCGCAGCCACGGCCGGGCGAGACCGATGACGACGGCGGCCTCGGGCCCCTTGCCCTGGACGTCGCCGAGCGCGAAGCACCAGCGTCCGTCGCCGGCGGGGAACACGTCGTAGAAGTCGCCGCCCGGACCGCCCTTGTCCCGCGGCTCGTAGACGAGGGCGGACTCGACGCCCGGGATCTTCGCGACCGCCGTGGGCAGCAGTCCGCGCTGGAGGACGCGGCTGATGGTGGCCTGGCGGGCGTACTGCCGGGCCGCGCCGATGGCGAGCGAGACGCGGCGGCTGAAGTCCTCGACGAGCCCGGTGATCTCGTCGGGGAAACGAGCGAGACCGGCCCTGCCGATGACCAGAGTGCCGAGCGGCCGTCCGCCCGCGATCAGCCGGTACGCGAGGGCCGTGCCTGTCACCTCGGACGAGCCGTCCGACGCGCCGTCCGACGAGCCGGGCCACGGCACCGGGACGGCCCCGGAACGCAGCGTCTCGCGGAGGATCGGCGGCTCTTTCTCCAGGATGCGGCGGAGCTCCTCGATGCGGTTCTCGCTGACGTGCCAGACGCGGGCGAGCCGCGGCCAGGCGGACGGTCCCGCCCCGGCGCCGCCGTGCCGGCCGCCTGTTCTGCCGTCCGTGCCCCAGCCCGCCCTGCCGTCCTCGTCGTTCAGCCATACGGCGCACCAGTCGGCGAACCGCGGCACCAGGAGCTGTCCGGCGAGGGCCGCGACGAGGTCCTCGTCGAGCTGCCCGGCCAGCAGGTCGGACGCCTCGGCCAGAAAAGAGAGGGCGCCGCGGTTGACCCAGTCGTGATCCCGGGGGATGCGCCCGTGCGACGGGGACGGGACGTCGGCCTCGCTGAGCCCGCGCTGCAGGATGCTCTCACCTGCGTACGCCTCGAGCTGCAGGATGCTCTCACCTGCGTACGCCTCGATCTCCTGCGCGGCCGGCATGCCGGTGATCGGCAGCCGCGCCCAGACGGTCTTGGTGCCGGGGCGGTAGGTGACCCCCCAGGACGTGCAGAGCGCGGAGACGAGCTGCAGTCCGCGGCCGAACTCGGGGATGCCCTGCGCCATCGGGAGGTCGTCACCGCGCACCGCGCGTGCGGGGTGGTGGTCGGAGACCTCGATGAGGAGGGAACCGGTGGCCTCGGCGTCGGCGGGGTGGTCGGCGGTGCCGGTGGTGCGACGGTCCGGGGAGTACGCACCAGACTCGGTGGTCCGCTCGTCCGGTGCGTACTCGGCACCTTCCGAGGCGTGACCGTCCGGCGGGTAGGCATCGGGCTCCGCGCCCAGGCTGTGGCTGTACGTGCCGTACGCGACGGCCTCCGCGAACCGGCTGTCCGGGGCGTACGCGGGGGCCTCCGCTGCCTGGCCGTCCCGCGTGTACACGCCGGGTTCGGCGGCCTGGCGATCCAGGACATACCCGTCGGGCTCAGCCTGGCCGTCCAGCGTGTACGCGTACGGCTCAGCGGCCGCGACCCGGCCGCCCGAGGCATACGCGGCAAGCTCGGCGACCCGGCCGGCCGTGACGTACGAGCCGGGAGGCTCGGGCTGCTCGGGCGGTTCCAGTCGGCACAGCAGCTCCACGTCGGTGCCCGCGTGCACGACGGCGTTGGTGACGAGCTCGCTCACGAGGACCAACGCGTCGTCGATGAGACGTTCGGCGACGGACGCCGCGAGAACGGAGTGCGGGGCCCACTCATCCGCGGCCACGGCCTCGGCGGCAACGACATCCCCAGCGATGGGGTCGGCGGGCGCGCAGCCCGCCGGCACAGCATCCGTAGCCACGGCAGCACCCGTCGCGGCGGTATCCGTAGCCACGGCGGCATCCGTCGCGGCGGCATCCGTAGCCACGGCGGCACCCGTCGCGGCGGCATCGGCGGACCCGCAGCCCCCCGGCACGCCCGCCACCGGCACGCCCTCCGCCGCCCCGGCATTCGTCGCCCCCGCCCACTCCTCCAGCACCGCACGCACGAAGCGGCGTGCGGCGGCCGGTGCGAGCGGGTTGCCGGGCAGTGACGTACGCGCGACCGGCAGCGGTCCAGGCCGGTGCTCCGGTGACTCGGCGGCACGGAACGCGGTCTTCCGTTGCCTTGGGATGGGCCCCACTGTGCGGCTCCTGAGCAGTTCGGCGAATAGGCCTCAGGCGACTCGGACAGAGTGACAGACTGACCACGCCCATAAGCACCGAGTTACCGAAGTGGCCGGTCATGAGTGAGAACAGTGCTTTGCGCATGCTCGAAAAGAGACAGATTCCGCCCTCGGATCTGCGTTCTCTGCTCGCCGCCATGACGGCTCTGCGCAACGGTGACTTGCGTGTGCGGGCCACCGAGGGAGCCGACGGGTCACGGCTGAACTGACCGCCGTCTTCAGCCAGATCGCCGACCGAGAGCAGCATTCTCCTGGAAGGCAGGCCGCGCCGGCCGGGTGCTCGCGGGACGCCGGGAGCGTACCCAAGCCCGTGAACGTGGACCGGCTGCTGACGGTCGTCTGCGCCCTCCTCGATCCCGAGGGCGGCGGGCCCGACGGGGCAGAGGGCGACGGCACCGTGGGCGAGGGCGCCGAGGGCGGCGGCCCGAGGGCGAGGGCGCCGAGGGCGGCGGCCCGAGGGCGAGGGCGCCGAGGGGCACGACGTCACGGGCCGTATCGCCGAGGTCCCCGACGCCGAGGCACGCCGCCATGCGTGATGAATCCGTTGTTCCGGGACGGCCGGGCGCTCAGAGCGATTCTCTGAGCCCGCCGTCCCGCCGCCGACCGAGTGAGGCACCTGGCTATGCCGAAGAACCATGTCCGCCACATGGAGACCCCGGTGAGGGAGATGCGCGGCGAGACCGGCTAGCCGACGGCAATGCGGTGGGCGGACCGCAGCGCGTCCCGCCCACCGCACGCGTCACGCCTCGCGCGCCCCCGCGTACATCTCCTCGATGAGGTGCTGGTACTCCCGCTCGACCACGGGCCGCTTCAGCTTCAGGCTGGGCGTCAGCTCCCCGTGCTCGACGTCCAGGTCGCGCGGCAGCAGCTTGAACTTCTTGATGGTCTGCCAGCGCTGCAGGCCCTCGTTCATCTTCTGGACGTAGCCGTCGATGAGCTCGACCGTCTCCGGCGCGGCGACCACCTCGGCGTACGACTTGCCGCCCAGGCCGTTCTCCGCGGCCCAGCCGAGGATCGCGGCCTCGTCGAGCGCGATCAGCGCACTGCAGAAGTTACGGTCGGCGCCGAGCACCACGATGTTGGAGGTGTACGGGCACACCGCCTTGAACTGGCCCTCGATCTCTGTCGGCGCGATGTACTTGCCGCCGGACGTCTTGAAGAGGTCCTTCTTGCGGTCGGTGATCTTCAGGTACCCGTCCGGGGACAGCTCACCGATGTCGCCGGTGTGGAACCAGCCGTCCGGCTCGAGGACCTCGGCGGTCTTCTCCGGCAGCCCGTGGTAGCCCTCCATGATGCCCGGGCCGCGCAGCAGGATCTCGCCGTCCTCAGCGATGCGCACCTCGCAGCCGGGCAGCGGCTTGCCGACCGTGCCGGTGCGGTACGCCTCACCGGGGTTCACGAAGGACGCGGCGCTGGACTCGGTCAGGCCGTAGCCCTCCAGGATGTGGATGCCCGCGCCGGAGAAGAAGTAGCCGATCTCGGGCGCCAGCGCGACCGAGCCGGAGACACAGGCGCGCAGTCGGCCGCCGAACGCCTCCCGCAGCTTGGAGTAGACGAGCGCGTCGGCGATCTTGTGCTTGGCGGACAGCCCGAAGGGCGCCGACGCGGTGCCGGTACGGCGGAAGTTGTCCTGGGTGACCTTGGCGTACTCGCGGGCGACCTCGGACGCCCACTGGAAGATCTTGTACTTGGCCGGGCCGCCCGCACGGGCCTTGGCGGCGACGCCGTTGTAGACCTTCTCGAAGATGCGCGGCACAGCGGCCATGTACGTCGGCTGCACGACCGGCAGATTCTCGATGATCTTGTCGATCCGGCCGTCGACGGCGGTGACATGGCCGACCTCGATCTGGCCGCTGGTCAGCACCTTGCCGAAGACGTGTGCGAGCGGCAGCCAGAGGTACTGCACGTCGTCGGCCGCCACCAGGCCGGTCGCAGCGATGGCCTTGGCCATGTACGACCAGTTGTCCTGCGGCAGCCGCACGCCCTTGGGGCGGCCGGTGGTGCCCGAGGTGTAGATCAGGGTCGCAAGCTGGTCGGCGGTGATCGCCGAGACCTTCTTCTTGATCAGGTCCGGGTTCTTCTCCAGATACGCGGCGCCGCGCACCTCCAGCTCGGCGAGCGTGAGAACCCAGCCCTCGGGCTCGTCGGCGGCGGCCTCGACGCCCTTCGGGTCGATCACCACGACATGAGTGAGGCCCGGCAGCTCGGCACGCTTCTCACGCGCCTTGGCGAGCTGCGCCGCATCCTCGGCGATCAGAACCCGGCTGTCCGAGTCGGACAGGATGAACGCGGACTCCTCGGCATTGGTCTGCGGATAGACGGTCGTCGTCGCCGCGCCCGCGCAGAGGATGCCGAGGTCGGAGAGGATCCACTCGACCCGGGTCGAGGAGGCGAGGGCCACCCGCTCCTCGGGCTGCACGCCCAGCTCGATCAGCCCGGCCGCGATGGCGTAGACCCGCTCGGCCGCCTGCGCCCAGCTCAGCGACTTCCACTCGTCCGGCCCCTCGCCGGAGGACGACGGCACCGGATAGCGATAGGCCTCAGCGTCCGGTGTGGCCGCCACGCGCTCCAAGAAGAGAGTCGCCACGGACGGCGGTCGGTTCTCGATCAGGGTCTGTGTGTCGCTCACGACATCCTCCGGGCCCGCGACAGTGCGTTCCACTGACTCACAGTGCCTGCGACTGACTAGTGCGGCTGGTGTTGTTTAACTCACGAGTAACCATCGAGCAGTGATCAGGGTAAAGGTGAGATGCCCTGCACGTAAGAGGCCGCGGCCTGTCACTTCCTACAGAGACGGGGCGTTTCCCGCAGGCACGGTGCGCGGCGGGAGCCGCGCACCGGCGCACATGCGACACAGGGCACATACAGCACAGCGCACATACGGCACACATATGGAAGGGCCCGCCGCGCCGTGGTGGCGCGCCGGGCCCTCCCCCAGTGCATTGAGGGCCTGGGACGTACCCCCACTCGTCCTGTCCTGATTCCCTTGCCATGGGCCGGAGCTGCTTCCCGCCCTCGGCGCCCGGCCTACTTCTTGCTCTTGGACTGGCCGCCGTCGTCGCTGGACAGCACCGCGATGAAGGCCTCCTGCGGCACCTCCACGGAGCCGACCATCTTCATCCGCTTCTTGCCTTCCTTCTGCTTCTCCAGCAGCTTCCGCTTACGGGAGATGTCACCGCCGTAGCACTTGGCGAGGACGTCCTTGCGGATGGCGCGGATGGTCTCGCGGGCGATGACCCGGGAGCCGATGGCCGCCTGGATGGGCACCTCGAAGGCCTGCCGCGGGATGAGCTCCCGGAGTTTGGCGACCAGCCGCACGCCGTACGCGTAGGCCGCGTCCTTGTGCGTGATCGCGGAGAACGCGTCGACCTTGTCGCCGTGCAGCAGGATGTCGACCTTGACCAGGCTGGAGGTCTGCTCGCCCGTGGGCTCGTAGTCGAGGGAGGCGTAGCCGCGGGTCTTGGACTTCAGCTGGTCGAAGAAGTCGAAGACGATCTCGGCGAGCGGCAGGGTGTAGCGGATCTCGACGCGGTCCTCGGAGAGGTAGTCCATGCCGAGCATCACGCCGCGCCGGTTCTGGCACAGCTCCATGATCGAGCCGATGAACTCGGACGGCGCAAGGATCGTCGCCCGTACGACCGGCTCGTACACCTCTCCGATCTTGCCCTCGGGGAACTCGCTCGGGTTGGTGACGATGTGCTCGCTGCCGTCCTCCATGATCACGCGGTAGACCACGTTGGGCGCGGTGGCGATCAGGTCGAGCCCGAACTCGCGCTCCAGGCGCTCACGGATCACGTCCAGGTGGAGCAGGCCCAGGAAGCCGACGCGGAAGCCGAAGCCGAGCGCGGCCGACGTCTCCGGCTCGTACACGAGGGCGGCGTCGTTGAGCTGCAGCTTGTCGAGGGCGTCGCGCAGCTCGGGGTAGTCCGAGCCGTCCAGCGGATAGAGGCCGGAGAACACCATCGGCTTGGGGTCCTTGTAGCCGCCGAGAGCTTCGGTGGCCCCCTTGGACTGCTGGGTGATGGTGTCACCCACCTTGGACTGGCGGACGTCCTTCACGCCGGTGATCAGATAGCCCACCTCGCCGACGCCGAGGCCGTCGGCCGGCAGCATCTCGGGCGAGTTCGTCCCGATCTCGAGGAGCTCGTGGGTCGCGCCCGTGGACATCATCCGGATCCGCTCACGCTTGTTGAGCTGCCCGTCGACGACTCGTACATACGTCACGACGCCGCGGTAGGAGTCGTACACCGAGTCGAAGATCATCGCGCGCGCGGGGGCGTCGGCGACACCGACCGGGGCCGGGATCTCGGCGACGACCTTGTCAAGGAGCGCCTCCACACCCAGGCCGGTCTTGGCCGAGACCTTCAGCACGTCCTCGGGCTCGCAGCCGACCAGGTTGGCGAGCTCCTCGGAGAACTTCTCCGGCTGCGCGGCCGGCAGGTCGATCTTGTTGAGGACCGGGATGATCGTGAGGTCGTTCTCCATCGCCAGATACAGGTTGGCGAGGGTCTGCGCCTCGATGCCCTGGGCCGCGTCGACCAGCAGGACCGTGCCCTCACAGGCCGCGAGGGACCGGGACACCTCATACGTGAAGTCGACGTGCCCGGGGGTGTCGATCATGTTGAGGATGTGGGTTCGGCCCTGGCCGTCGCCCGTGGTGGGCGCCCAGGGCAGCCGTACAGCCTGGGACTTGATCGTGATGCCGCGCTCGCGCTCGATATCCATACGGTCGAGGTACTGAGCGCGCATCTGCCGCTGCTCGACCACACCGGTCAGCTGGAGCATCCGGTCGGCGAGAGTGGACTTGCCGTGGTCGATGTGCGCGATGATGCAGAAATTGCGGATCAGAGCCGGGTCTGTACGGCTCGGCTCGGGCACATGGTCAGTGATCGCGGGCACGCAGGGTCCTGTCTCTTGAGGCGCCTGTCGCCTCGGGTCGGATCAAGTCGGATCAATACGCAGGTTCCATGGTCCCACGGGCCGGGGGGTGCGACTGGTTTGGGCCGCCAGGGGAGCCGCTGGTAACCTGGGCAGCTGTGTCTCATGCCCTCTCAGCGCGAGGCACGAAGCAAGACTAGGAAGAGAAATCACCGGTACGGGACCTGCACGGCCCCGTGCCTGAACCTGAGAAGGCTCATTCGTGGCGAACATCAAGTCCCAGATCAAGCGGATCAAGACCAACGAGAAGGCCCGGCTGCGCAACAAGGCCGTCAAGTCCTCCCTGAAGACCGCGATCCGCAAGGCCCGCGAGGCCGCTGCCGCGGGTGACGTCGAGAAGGCCACCGAGTACACGCGCGAGGCTTCGCGCAAGCTCGACAAGGCTGTATCGAAGGGCGTCATCCACAAGAACCAGGCCGCCAACAAGAAGTCGGCGCTGGCTTCCAAGGTCGCTTCCCTCAAGGGCTGAGTCGGCTGGGCCCTCGTGGCCCATCCCCTGACTTGACCGCCGGAAGGACCCAGAGCGGGCCCTCTCTCATCCGCTCCCGACCGGCACCCGGCACCGCACGCGGCCTGCGTTCGCCACGCGGGTGCGGCGCCACAGTTGCTTGACTCGAAGGCCCCGGCCTCCGCCCCTCCCCCGGGCGGTGGCCGGGGCCTTCGGCGTACGGCCACGGCACACACCCGCCGACGTGGGGTGCGCCCAACCGCACCTTGCCAAATGAGGGCGGGACCCACACAGAAGGACCCACACAGAAGGGTGGAGACCGACGGGCGTAGTCCGCCCGAGGCAGCCACCGCCTCCCAGGGCCGCGCCGCGCGGAGCGCTTGGACCGACCGGCAATTGGAGGGTGGGAGAAGGAGCGGGGTCTGGTGCGTGCAGCTGCAAGGCGGAGGAGGGAGTGATGGCGGAGCCATCGCGACCCACGACAACGCGGCTGGGGGCACCTCCCACGCCCTCAAGGCAGTGGGGGAGTGCGTGCCAGACCCCGCGACGCCGCCCTCCAATTGCCGGTCGGTCTTAGCCCCGCCGGGCCCTCGCGGCCCGAGCGATCGTGACGACCGCCTTCTCCAGGGCGTACTCGGGATCGTCACCCCCGCCCTTGACGCCGGCGTCCGCCTCCGCAACCGCCCGAAGGGCAGCCGCAACCCCGTCCGGCGTCCACCCCCGCATCTGCTGCCGCACCCGATCGATCTTCCACGGCGGCATGCCCAGCTCTCGCGCGAGATCCGCCGGGCGGCCGCCGCGCGCGGACGACAGCTTTCCGATGGCCCGCACTCCCTGCGCCAGCGCACTCGTGATCATGACGGGCGCTACCCCGGTGGCGAGCGACCAGCGCAGTGCCTCGAGCGCCTCGGCCGCCCGCCCCTCCACCGCACGGTCGGCCACCGTGAAGCTGGAGGCCTCGGCCCGGCCCGTGTAGTAACGCCCGACCACGGCTTCGTCGATCGCGCCCTCGACATCCGCGACCAGCTGCGACACGGCGGAGGCAAGCTCCCGCAGATCACTGCCTATCGCGTCGACCAGCGCCTGGCACGCCTCGGGCGTCGCCGAGCGCCCCACTGTCCGGAACTCGCTCCGCACGAACGACAGCCGGTCCGCGGGCTTGGTCATCTTGGGGCAGGCGACCTCCCGCGCGCCCGCCTTGCGCGCGGCGTCCAGCAGACCCTTCCCCTTGGCGCCACCCGCATGCAGCAGCACCAGCGTGATCTCCTCGGCCGGGGCAGCGAGATACGCCTTCACGTCCTTGACCGTGTCGGCCGACAGGTCCTGCGCATTGCGCACGACCACGACCTTGCGCTCGGCGAAGAGCGAGGGGCTCGTCAGCTCGGCGAGCGTGCCGGGCACCAGCTGATCCGGGGTGAGGTCACGCACGTCCGTGTCGGCGTCGGCGGCCCGGGCCGCCGCCACGACCTGCTGCACGGCACGGTCGAGCAGCAGATCCTCCTGCCCCACGGCAAGCGTGACGGGCGCGAGCGGATCTGCCTGACCGGCGGTTTCAGTCTTCCTTGCCATCGCGCCCAAGCATCCCACGCCCCACTGACAACGGGCTCCGGTCATGTGCCGCCCGGAACCGCGCCGGCAGTCCGGGAGGCCACGAGACGAAAGACCGCATTCGCGGAAGGCCGCACCCGGACTACGGCCTCCCGGGACGCCATGTCACGGCTCCTCGCGCCAGCCGTCCCACTCGGCCGCGAACTCGTCCAGCGCCGCGGGCGCGAGCCGGTCCTCCGGGTCCTCGACGACCAAGAGCCACTGCGCGTCCTCGGCGTCGTCCTCGCCGGCGAGAGAGTCCCTGACGAGCTGCGGCTCCTCATCCACGCCGAACCGTTCGCCGAGCGCCTCGGCGGCCTCCTCCGCGGCATCCCGGTCGGGCAGCACCAGCACATGTCTCACATCACTCACGCACACAGTTTCCGGTACCGCCGAGGGTCCGATCCGTCGGGCCCTTGCCTTCAGACCTTGGGAACGACCTGCACGTCCAAGTCGATCTTGATGCTGGGTCCCACCACCGCGATGCCGCGCGCGAGCATCGTCTGCCAGCTGATCGTGAAGTCGTCGCGGTGCAGCTCGGTGGTGGCGCGGCAGGCAGCGCGCGTCTCGCCCTCCATACCGGTGCCGACGCCGAGGTACTCGGTGTCGAGCGTGACCGTGCGGGTCACGCCGTGCAGCGTGAGCGCACCGGTGATCGCCCACCGGCTGCCGCCCCTGTGTACGAACCGGTCGCTGTAGAACTCGAGCACCGGGAACCGGTCCACATCGAGGAAGTCCGCGGACCGCAGGTGGTCGTCGCGCATCTTGACATTGGTGTCGATGGAGGAGGCATCGATGACCACATGCATCGCCGAGTG
The DNA here is from genome assembly GCF_013778455.1 of Streptomyces himalayensis subsp. himalayensis. GTDB lineage: Bacteria > Actinomycetota > Actinomycetes > Streptomycetales > Streptomycetaceae > Streptomyces > Streptomyces himalayensis. Next base: position 92,943 of record NZ_JACEHE010000017.1, read on the forward strand.
CTCGACGCGCTCGGCGATGCGTATGACGCCCGCGAACGTGTTGAACCGGCCGTGGATGCGAGCGAGCCCGATGTGCCGCGCCGTGAAGCCGATCGAGGAGTGCGTCGGCTCGATCTCCCAGTCCCCGGGCTGCGGCAGCGCCGGAAGCTGGGCGACGTGCAGCGTGACATCGCCGAGCGACGCGTGCGCGCTCTCACCCACCGAGGCGTTCGTGTGGTACGGCGTGAAGCCCTCCGCCAAGACCGCCAGGCGGTAGTCGCCGGCGGGTACGGTCGCGACGAAGGAGCCGAAGGGGTCAGTGCTGCCGCTGACCACCGTGCGCCCCATCTCGTCGTTGAGGGCGAACTCGGCGTTCCGCACCGGCTCGTTCACCGGGTCGAGCACCCGGCAACTGACCAGGCCGGCCGAGTGCGGCACCGGCACCGCGGAGAATGGACCCGAGCGCAGAGCCCGACTTGTGTGATTTCCCCGCCGACGGCCGAACATGCGCAACATCCCCCTGTGCGACGTGCCTCACTATTTTCGATGATGCATTCGACCACCGATGTGGCATTCGAGGCAACTCACGCTCACATTGCGGGAATGCTGCGGAAGTAATGCGAGCTGGCACGAGTAATCCGAATTCGTCAGTGGAGATGGCGTTCGTCAGGTGAAATGAGGTTTCTGTGGGTAACACCCACGACGACACCTCAACCACGGCCACGACGAGCCTCAGTCCTCTCTGCCAAGCCCTTGTCCCGGCGGCGCGCGGGCGGCCTCACGGCCTGTCGTCGGCCCTGCGTCAGCGGCCGCCCACAGCAGTCCCTCTTCCGCCGCGCCCATGACGGCCAAGGCCCCGTCCCTGTCCGTACGGAGCACCGTGGCGCCCCCGCTCTGCAGCGCCGCGACGGTGCTGGGCGAGGGGTGCCCGTACGGGTTGTCCTCGCCGCATGAGATCAGAGCCAGACGGGGAGCGGCGCGGCGCAGCAGCTCGGGATCCTGGTAGGCCGAACCGTGATGGGCCACCTTCAGCACATCAACGCGTGCCAGTCGCGCCCCCGCTGGGGTCCGCAGCAGCTCCCGCTGCGCGGGCGGTTCGAGATCTCCGAGGAACAGCATGGTCAGCCCGGCGGTGCGTACGAGCAGCGTGACGCTGGCGTCGTTCGGCCCCTCCGGCACGGGCGCCGGGCGCGGTGGTGGCCACAGCACCTGCCATTCGAGGGGCCCTGCGCGCCGCAGCTCCCCCGCCACGGCCCGGGTCACCTGGATGCGCCGTGCGGCCGCTTGTCTGCGGACGAACTCGGCTTGGTCGAGCGGCTCCTGAAAACCGGTCGTCTCGATCGCCCCGACCGACCGCCCACGCAACACCCCAGGCAGTCCCGCCACATGGTCGGCATGGAAGTGGGTCAGCAGTACCAGCGGGATACGAGTGATACCGAGCGAGCGCAGACAGCGGTCGGCCAGCACCGGGTCGGGCCCCGCATCGACGACCACTGCGCTGCCGCCCCCTGTAGAGAGCACGGCGGCGTCGCCCTGGCCCACGTCGCACATCACCAGGCGCCAGCCGGGCGGCGGCCATCCGGTGATCACCCTGGTCAGTGACGGCGGTTGCATCACCACGATCAGGAGCAGCAGGGCGCATGCCGTGCTCCACCAGGGGTGCCGCACCATACGCCGGCCCACCAGCACAACCACGCCCGTGGCGAGGGCGAGCAGAAACCCCCCGCTCCAGCCGCCCGGCCAGTCCACCCCGTTGCCGGGCAGTGCCGCCCCGGTACGGGCGATCGTCGCGATCCACCCCGTGGGCCAACTCGCGCACCAGGCCAGTGCCTTGGCGAGAGGCATCGCCACAGGTGCCGTCGCCAGCGCGGCGAAACCCAGCACCGTGGCCGGTGCCACCGCGAACTCAGCCAGCAGATTGCAGGGCACCGCCACCAGACTCACCCGCGCAGCCAGCACTGCCACGACGGGCGCGCAGACGGCTTGGGCGGCGGCCGCGGCGGCCAATGCCTCGGCCAGCCGCGGCGGCACACCGCGGCTCCTGAGTGCCGCGCTCCACCGGGGCGCGATGGTGAGCAGGGCGCCGGTGGCCAGTACGGAGAGCAGGAAGCCGTAACTGCGCGACAGCCACGGGTCGTACAGCACGAGCAGCAGCACCGCCGCGGCCAGCGCGGGGATCAGGGAACGGCGGCGTCCGGTGCCGATCGCCAGCAGTGCGATGCCTCCGCAGGCAGCTGCCCGCAGCACGCTCGGGTCGGGTCTGCACACGATGACGAAACCGAGGGCCAGGGTCCCGCCGAGGAGCGCGGTCGCCCGCAGGGGAATCCCGAGGCGCGGGGCGAGACCTCCCCGCTCCGCCCTGTGGGCCCTCCCGGGCGGTCCGATGAGCAGGGCCAGCAGGATCGTGAAATTGGCCCCGCTGACGGCGAGCAGATGCGTCAGATCAGTCGCCCTGAACGCGTCATGCAGGACTGCCGGTACGCGAGAGGTGTCGCCCACCACGAGCCCGGGCAGCAGCGCCCGCGCGTCCGGCGGCAGCCCGTCCGTGGCCTCGCGCAGCCCGGCGCGCAGCTCTCCCGCGAAGCGTTGCAGCCCGGACGGTGCTCCCACCACGTGGGGGGCTGCACCTCGGCTCACCCGCAGGACCGCAGCGATCTGTCCGCTGTCGGCCAGCGGCGGGGCGAGCCGCGCCTGCACACGCAGCCGTGTCGAGGGAAGCAGCGCCTGCCAGGGGGAGCCCGTTCCAGAGCCCGGAGCCGGCCCGTCGGGTTCCCGTGAGGTGGGCGGGATCGCATCGGCGATCAGGAGGACCGGTGTGCGGGTCGAGGTTTCCGTTCCGCCCGCCGTCGTGACACGGAGCACCCGGGCGTCGATGACCACACTGGTCGGTGCCACATGATCCCCTGTGACGCGCGGTCGCGTGAGGCGTGGATCCGAGCTCACCTCCAGCTCCGCCGTCACCTCGGCGTATCGCGCCGCCAGCGCAGGGACGGGACCGCGGCGTACGTCCGCCCCGTGCAGAACCGCCGAGGCGGTTGATGCGCCCGCGCAGAGAAGAACAGCGGCCACGGACAGGCGTCCCCACGCGTGCCCTGATCCAGCGAGGTGCGCCTGCCTCCTCGCTCTCCCCATCGCCCCTGGCAGCACCAACATCCCGGCCGCTGCCACGCAGAGCGCCACTGCAAATGCCGCCCAGCTCGGCGGTGCACCCAGCGCGAGGGCTGCCGCAGCCCAGGCTGCGAGCGCGGGCGGCACCAGGCGGAGATCGGCAGGCCCTTCCTGACGCGGGTGTGCCGCACCGAGCCGGTTCCCGGACGCGGCGTGCACAGCCGCCCGCGGCGGCGGGAGTGCCGTGCCCGGCCGGGTGTCAGTCATCGGGGGCCGCACCCCTGGGGAGGCCGGGGAGTCACCTCTCCTCGCCTCCACCGCCTCCACCGCCTCCGCCGCCTCCGCCGCCTCCGCCGAGGGGACCCGCGCCCTCGACCCCGGCGAGGGCACGGGTCCTCGCGTGCCGGGTGCGCGAACCTCCCGCCGCCTCATGGCCGGACGAGATTCTGCAGATCGGCGAAGCGTCGGTCGCCGATGCCGTTGACCTCGCGGAGCTCGTCGACCGAGCGGAAACCACCGTGTTGTGTGCGGTAGTCGATGATGTGCTGTGCCAGCACGGGACCGACGCCCGGAAGGGTGTCCAGCTGTTCCGCCGTGGCCGTGTTGAGGCTGACGGGCCCGGCGGCGGCCGCGCCGGAGCCGGCCCCTGCTGCACCCGGCACGGCAGGCCCTCCTCCGGCGGCGCCCGGGGGCCCGCCGACGACGACCTGCTCGCCGTCCATGAGAAGACGCGCCCGGTTGAGCCCGCTGATGTCCGTGCCGGGGCGGACACCGCCTGCCGCGCGCAGCGCATCCGCCACCCTGGAGCCGGCGGGAAGTCGATGGATTCCGGGCTTGCCCACCTTCCCACTGACGTCGACGACGATCTGTCCGCCGCCTCCGGCCGGGAGGGCACCTGCCGCTGTCCCTGCCACCACCCCGGCGGAGGCGTCCGGCGCCGCTTCCTCCCCAGCGGCTGCCGGAGACTCTGCGCGCACGACGTCAGGCGCGCGCACCGGCTGGGTCCGCCCCGTCCAGAAATGCTGAACCGCGAAGACCGCCGCGGCGATGAGAACCACCGCGAGTGCAGTCACGCTGCGCCGCTCGAGCCCGCACCTCAACTGCAGCCACAGCGGAAGCCGTTCCCGTACGGCCAGTGCCGCCCGCCCACGCCACGACGGCTCCATCCGTTCCGCGGGCCCCGTGGCCGCAGACTCCGCAGCCGACCCGGCCTCCGCGGGCTCCGCCGCACGCGGTTCGGTCGCCACGGTGCCCTCCGCCGTGCCCGTACGACCCGCCTCACGGCTCGGGACGGCGGTCGGCCGAGTGCCCGTATCGCCGTCCGCCCCGGGCGGCGGACCATGCTCCGACTCCCTCCGCCGCCCTACCTGATCCGCATCCGCGAACAGTGCCTCCGCCCGCAAGCGCAACGCCTCAGCCGAGGCACGTCGGCGGCCGGCGCGCCCCCGCCCGTACCCGTACCCATAGCCGTAGCCGTAGCCGTAGCCGCGGTCGTGCCCGTAGCCATAACCGTGACCGTGCCGTCGGCCAAGACGTCGACGCGCCCGGACGTCGGAGGCGGGCCCGCGCCCCGGCCCGCTCGTGACGACAGCGGCCCTGTGACTGGAAGGTGATCGAAGTCCCATGGACGCGAAGCTATGCCGCGCAAAAGCAACCCGCTGATCTTGCTCAAATCCGGTGGATTACCCAGCAGTTGTGGATAACTCCGTCACCCACAAGGGGGTGCGCCCACGCCGACCAAGCCCGCGCCCACGCCGACCAAGCCCACGCCCAAGCCCAAGCCCACGGCCTCACGCTCACCGAGGCGAGACAACAACCCCCAGCAACCCGGGCCCCGTATGGGCCCCGATCACCGCGCCCACCTCGCTCACATGGAGGTCGGCCACCCCGGACACCCGCTGCCGCAGCCTCTCGGCGAGCGCCGATGCCCGTTCCGGCGCGGCGAGATGGTGGACGGCGATGTCGACGCGGCCCGTTCCGGCACGCTCGGCCACGACCTCCTCGAGGCGGGCGATCGCCTTGGACGCGGTCCGCACCTTCTCCAGGAGCTCGATGCGGCCGCCGTCGAGCTTCAGCAGCGGCTTCACCGCGAGAGCCGATCCGAGGAGCGCCTGTGCGGCGCCGATCCGGCCGCCGCGGCGCAGATAGTCGAGGGTGTCGACGTAGAAGTACGCGTACGTGCCCTTGGCCCGTTTCTCGGCGGCCGCGACCGCCTCTTCGACGGTACCTCCCGCCTCCGCGGCCTCGGCCGCCGACAGGGCGCAGAAGCCGAGCGCCATGGCCACCATGCCGGTGTCCACGACACGGACGGGCACGGCCGCCCGTCCCGCAGCGAGCACGGCGGCGTCGTACGTTCCCGACAACTCAGACGACAGATGCAACGAGACGATCCCCGTGGCGCCGGCCTCGGCGACCTTGCGATATGTCTCGGCGAAGGCCTCCGGACTGGGCCGGGAGGTGGTCACGGGCCGCCGCTCCTGCAGCGCCTGGGCCAGGGAACGTGCCGAGATCTCGGTGCCCTCGTCGAGCGCCTGGTCGCCCAGGACCACCGTCACGGGTACCGACGTGATGCCGTGGCGCTCCATCGTCGGCTTCGGCAGGTAGGCCGTGGAATCCGTGACGATGGCGACATGGCGGGACATGAGCTGGAGATTACCTGTCGGGGCGCCCGGGCGGCAGCCCGGCCCCACCGGCCTTCCACCGGATCACCCACCGGCACGCTGCCGGATCGCCCTCCGGACTCATGCCTTCTGCCCGATCGCCACGACGGCAATCGCGTCGGGGCTGGTCTCTCAAGTCGTGTTCTCCGGGCGGGCCTTCTTCTGCCACGAGTAGGTGACCCCCGGGCCCGGCGGTGTGATCGCGGGCCGGGTCGGCTCCTGGTCTGCCTGTGCCGTGGCGTCCCGCCAGGCCTGTTCGGAGGCAGCCTCCTCGGGCCGTGGGGCCTCCGGCCACGATGCGGCGGTACGCGACGCCGACCCCGGCGATGAGCCCGCATGCCGCGGCTGCTCCGGCTCCGTCGTCCAATGCCGCAGGGCGCCCGCCTCCACGTCGATCTGTGCGCTCAACGACTCCAGGTCGTCGTCCGCGAAGCGGCGCGCGCGGTCACGCGCCGCCCAGCGCAGCGCGTCCGCCGACTTCGTGATCTGCTCCATGCGCTCCCGCAGCGCGGGCAGCTGCTCGGCGAGGCGCGCCCTGTCCGGCTCGCTCTCCAGGCGCTTGAGCTCGCCGTCCAGCTCGTGGCCATGGACGCTCAGGCGCTCGAAGAGGCCCAGGGACTCCTTCAGCGAGGCGTCCTCGGCCACGGCCGCGTGCAGCGCATCCTGGGTGGCCCGCATCGACGTGCGCAGATGCAGCCGGAGCTGGGCCAGCTCACCCACCGCGCCCGGCTGTGCGAGCGTCCTCGCGCGCAGCGTCGTGTCCTCCACCGTGCGTCGGGCCTGGGTGATGGTGCGGTCCACTCCGCGCTTCGCAGCACCGACTACCTTCACCGTTGCGTACCCCGCCACGGCCAGGAACAGCACGAAGATCAGCGCCACGACTGCGATCACGGCTTCCATGACGCTCCTCCCAGGGCCTTTTCCCGTTCTCCCAAGGTAAACGGAGGAGGCAGGCCGGGGGTTCCTGTGGAACCCCCAACCTGCCCGTAGGGGACTACCCCGACCCCTTCACGCGAGGTCGATGTCGACCTTCACGCGGTGAGGATGCAGACCCACCCCGATCCGCGGCCAGCGGCCCGCGCCTGCGCAGGTGCACAGGTCTACGCAGGTCTACGCAGGTCTACGCAGGAACGATGTTCACCAGCTTCGGCGCCCGCACGATCACCTTGCGGATGCCCGCGTCGCCCAGCGCCGCCGCGACCTTCTCGTCACCCAGCGCCACCTTCTCCAACTCCTCGTCGGAGATCGACGGAGAGACCTCCAGGCGGGCCTTGACCTTGCCCTTGATCTGCACAACGCAGGTCACGGTCTCGTCCACGACGTACGCCGGGTCGGCGACCGGGAAGTCGCGGTGGACGACCGAGTCGGTGTGGCCCAGCCTGCGCCACAGCTCCTCCGCGATGTGCGGGGCCAGCGGCGCGACCAGCAGCACCAGACGCTCGGCGACCGAGCGCGGCACCGGCCCTCCCGCCTTGGTCAGGTGGTTGTTCAGCTCGGTGACCTTGGCGATGGCGGTGTTGAAGCGCATGCCCTCCAGGTCCTGGCGCACACCGTCGATCGCCTTGTGCAGGGCGCGCAGCGTGTCCTCGTCGATGTCGGACTCCGCGACGTCGACGACGGTGACCTCTCCAGTCGTCTCGTCGACGACGTTGCGCCACAGCCGCTGCAGCAGCCGGAACTGGCCCACCACCGCGCGCGTGTCCCACGGCCGCGACACGTCCAGCGGGCCCATCGCCATCTCGTACAGGCGCAGCGTGTCGGCCCCGTACTCGGCGGCGATCTCGTCCGGAGTGACCGCGTTCTTCAGGGACTTGCCCATCTTGCCCAGCAGCCGGGAGACCTTCTCCCCCTGGTAGTAGTACGCGCCGCCGCGCTCCTCCACCTCGGCGGCGGGCACCGCGATACCGCGGCTGTCGCGGTAGACGTAGGCCTGGATCATGCCCTGGTTGAACAGCTTGTGGAACGGCTCGGCCGACGAGACGTGCCCCAGGTCGTACAGCACCTTGGACCAGAAGCGCGCGTACAGCAGGTGCAGCACGGCGTGCTCGGCGCCGCCCACGTACAGGTCGACGCCGCCGTGCGGCCGGCCCTCGCGCGGACCCATCCAGTACTGCTCGATCTGTGGGTCGACCAGCTTCTCGCTGTTGTGCGGGTCCAGGTAGCGCAGCTCGTACCAGCACGAACCGGCCCAGTTGGGCATGGTGTTGGTCTCGCGGCGGTACTTCTTCGGGCCGTCGCCCAGGTCCAGCGTGACGTTGACCCAGTCCTCGTTGCGGGACAGCGGGGTCTCGGGCTGGGTGTCGGCGTCGTCCGGGTCGAAGGTGCGCGGCGAGTAGTCGTCGACCTCCGGCAGCTCCAGCGGCAGCATCGACTCGGGCAGGGCGTGCGCGATGCCGTCCTCGTCGTAGACGATCGGGAACGGCTCGCCCCAGTAGCGCTGGCGGCTGAACAGCCAGTCCCGCAGCCGGAAGTTGACGGTGCCCTGGCCGATGCCCTTGCGCTCCATCCACTCGGTGATGCGCGCCTTGGCGTCGACGACGCCCAGGCCGTCCAGCGAGATGTCGTCGTTGGAGGAGTTGATGATCTTCGCGTCGTACGACGCGAAGGCGTCCTCCCACGTCGACGTGTCGGTGCCGCGGCCGTCGGTCGGCTCGACGATGCAGTGGATCGGCAGCTCGAAGGCGCGCGCGAACTCGAAGTCGCGCTGGTCGCCGGCCGGGACGGCCATGATCGCGCCGGTGCCGTAGCCCATCAGGACGTAGTCGGCGATGAAGACGGGGACCTGCTCGCCGTTGACCGGATTGGTCGCGTACGCGCCGATGAAGACGCCGGTCTTGTCCTTCGCCTCGGCCTGCCGCTCGACGTCCGACTTCGAGGCGGCCTGCGCGCGGTACGCGGCGACGGCCTCGGCAGGGGTCGCGTGGCCGCCGGTCCACACCTCGTGGGTGCCCTCGGGCCAGGCGCCCGGGGTGAACTTCTCGACCAGCGGGTGCTCGGGGGCCAGCACCATGTAGGTCGCGCCGAACAGGGTGTCCGGGCGCGTGGTGAAGACCGTGATGCGCTCGCCGTCGATCGGGAAGTCGACGCGGGCGCCCTCGGACCGACCGATCCAGTTGCGCTGCTGCAGCTTGATGGCCTCGGGCCAGTCCAGCGCATCCAGGTCGTCCAGCAGCCTGTCGGCGTAGGCCGTGATGCGCATGTTCCACTGGCGGAGCTTGGCCTTGAAGACGGGGTAGTTGCCGCGCTCGGAGCGCCCGTCGGCGGTGACCTCCTCGTTGGCCAGCACGGTGCCCAGACCCGGGCACCAGTTGACGGGCGCGTCGGAGGCGTACGCCAGGCGGAATTCGCTCAGGACGTCGGCGCGCTCGGCGGCGGTCAGCTCGTTCCACGCGCGCGTGGTGCCCGGAACGGCACGCTCACCGCTCTCGAACTGGGCGACCAGTTGCTCGATGGGGCGGGCCTTCTTCGCCTCCTCGTCGTACCAGGAGTTGAAGATCTGCAGGAAGATCCACTGGGTCCACTTGTAGTAGTCCGGGTCGATCGTGGCGAACGACCGGCGCTTGTCGTGGCCCAGGCCCAGGCGGCGCAGCTGCGCCGTCATGTTCTCGATGTTGGCCTCGGTGGACACGCGCGGGTGCGTGCCCGTCTGCACGGCGTACTGCTCGGCGGGCAGGCCGAAGGCATCGAAGCCCAGGGTGTGCAGGACGTTGTGGCCCGTCATGCGCTGGAAGCGGGCGAAGACGTCCGTGGCGATGTACCCCAGGGGGTGGCCGACGTGCAGGCCCGCACCGGAGGGGTACGGGAACATGTCCATGATGAACTTCTTGGGCCTGGCCGCCAGGGCGGGGTCGCCCGCCAGGTCACCCGTGGGGTTGGGGGCCTCGTACGTCCCGTCGGCCTCCCAGAAGTCCTGCCAGCGTGCCTCGATCTCGGCTGCCATGGCGGCCGTGTAGCGGTGCGGCGCGGCCACCTCGGCGGTGGCCCCTCCCGCGCTTTCGGCAGCGGGGGAGGAATTCGTCTCGCTCATGATCCTCAAAGCTCCATCGATCGTCTCTGCCAGCGGTCCGGAAGCCGTTCGCGACCGGTTCGGAAATGAAAAAGCCCCTCGCACAGGAGGGGACGCCGCGCCGATTCCGACGGGTCTTTTCATCCGTCGGCACTGATCAGCGCGGCCCGCTAAGCAGAAGGCGTACGGCACGCATGGCGTCAGGGTACCGCAGCCCTCGCGCGCCCCGCGACGAGCTTCCGCCGGGGGCGGAACCGTCGGCCACGCGCGCGTGGCGTGGCTCACATCGTTGAGGGGTCGGGGGTCGGTCCGCGTACTGGTATCGGGCCAGCACAGCAGAAATCCCGGGTTGCCCTTTTATAACAACGCAATAACTCAAACCACGTACCCAACGGTTTGCTGACACCTAGCATGCGGCTGTGGGAACGCTTTGCCGAACCATTCGGAGTCGCCGCCCATGAACCCTCGTCGCAAGATCCGTTCTCTTCCGCTTCCGAGCCCCACGGCCCGGGGCGCGGTGGCGGCGATGACGCTGCTGCTCATACCCGTGCTCGTGTTCATCGGAGGTGATGGCTTCCGCGACTTCCTCAACTTCGCCGCGGGCGTACTGTCTCTCGTCGCCCTCACCAGCTCCGTGATCTGGGGCCTGGTCGCCACGGACCGGCTGTTCCTCAACTCCCGTCAGCGCCTGCTCGCCCAGGCCGTGCACCGCGCGACCGCGGTCGCCGCGCTGGGTTTTCTGCTCCTGCACATCACCGTCAAGCTGGCTCTGGACCACACCACGCTGCTGGCAGCCCTGATCCCGTTCGGACTCGGCTTCACCGGTACGCAGGGCCTCATCGGCTTCGGTTCCCTCGCCGCCCTGCTCATGGTGACGACAGGGCTGACAGGAGCTCTGCGGAGCGCCTTCGCATCCCCCGTCCAGGTGGCCGCCCGCTGGCGTGCGGTCCACATGCTGGCCTATCCGGCCTGGTGCTCGGCGCTGGTCCACGGGCTGTACGCGGGCCGTCCCGCCGCCCCCTGGGTCACGGTGATGTACTGCCTGGCCCTGGCCGCGGTCATGGGCGCCATCGCGCTGCGCGCCGCGCCCCTCCCGGTCAAGCGGCAGGTCGCCGCCCGGATCCTCGCGGTGCTCCAGCCGGACGACAGGGGGGCCGACGAGGCGCGGATACGCCGGGACACCGCGGACTCCCCGCTGCCCGGCACTGTTCTGCCCGGCAGCTCGCTGAGCGACATGACGACGGGCGGTCCGACGCCGCGAGGCTCGGGCCTGGGAGGGGCGCCCTTCGGCGACTCCGCACTCGGTGGCACGACCACACTGCCTCGCCCCGAGCCCGCCTTTCCCTTCCCCTCGGATCTGCGCGGCATGACACCCCCCTCCCCACCGCTCTACGAAGCCCCGCCGCGCCCGTCGCCGACCCCGCGCTCCCCCGGCGCCGGCGCCGGGATCTCGGCCGCCTACCGGGCGGTGTCGTCGATCCCGCGCGCGCGGGACGGCCTGGAGCGCGACGCCACCGAGCGCATGGACCTGCCCCTGGACCTCCGCCCGACCGAGGCCCTTCCACGCTTCGACGACACCGGACCGACGCCGACGCCGGGTCGCTGGCCCACTCCGTCCCCGCCCCCACCCGGCGAGGCTCCCCCGTCGACCTACGGCTCATCGGACGCCTACGGCCCGTCCGGCACCTACAGCCCGTCCGACACCCAGTACGGCACGAACCTCTCGTACGGAAGGAGCCACGACGCGTACGAGAGACCCTCCAGCGGGGCCTACGACCCCGCGTACGACACTCCTCACAACGGCACCCCGTACGCGGGCGCCGCCGATCCCGCGTACGACAGCGGCCCCGCCACCGAGCCCCTCCCCGGCACCTTCCAGGCGCCGAGCTCCGGCGAGCCCTGGAACGCCCCCACGGGAGGCACGACGTGAACGCCGCTCTGCCCGACGTCCCCGAGGTCCGTGTCGTCGGGCTCCCCCAGCTCACCTCCGGGTTCGACCTCGTCGAACGCCTGGACCTCGCCATGCACTTGAAGGTGCACGGCCCCCTCGAGCCGATGGGCGGCGAACAGCTCGCCTCGCTCGCGGAGCAGATCTCCCTGAAGGGCCGCGGCGGAGCGGGCTTCCCCTTCGCCAGGAAGCTGCGGGCGGTCGCGGAGTCGGCGATCCGCCGCGGCGTACGTCCCGTGGTGGTCGTGAACGGCAGCGAGGACGAGCCCGCCTGCCGCAAGGACACGGTGCTGATCAACCGCGCACCGCATCTGATCCTGGACGGCGCCCTTCTGGTCGCCGAGGCCTTGGGGGCCCGCACGCTCGTCGTCGGCGTGACCCGCAACTCCACCGAGGCGTCGATGCAGGCCGCTCTCACGGAACGCGGCCTGACCAACCGGCGGGGGGCGCCCCTCCGCGCGCGCGTGCAGCGCAATCCGGTGCGCATGGTGACAGGCGAGTCCTCGGCGCTCATCCGCTCGGCGGACGGCGGCCCGCCGTTGCCTCCCGGCCGCAAGGTGCGCGCTTCCGACAGCGGCGTCGGCGGCGCGCCCACGCTGCTGTCCAACGCCGAGACGTTCGCGCAGCTGGCGATCGCCGCGCGGATCGGCGCCGACCGCTACCGCAACACCGGCCTCCACGACGAGCCGGGCACGGTGATGCTGACCATCTCCGGCGCGGTCGCCCGCCCCATGGTCGTGGAGGTCCCCACAGGCGTTCCTCTCCGGTACGTGCTGCAGCTGGCCGGCGCGCCTCCGCTGCCCCAGGGCGTGCTCACCGGCGGCTACCACGGCAAATGGCTGGACGGTGCCGCCGTGCATGACGCGGTCGTCTCGCGTGCGTCGCTGGACGCTCTCGGGGGTGCGCTGGGCGCGGGCGCCATCCTGCCGATCGGCCCCGAAACCTGCCCGCTCGGCGAGTCGCTGCGGGTGGCGAACTGGCTCGCCGCGGAGAGCGCCGGACAGTGCGGCCCCTGCTACCTCGGCCTGCCCGCGGCGGCCCGGGGGCTCGCGGACATCCTGAACGGCGGCGGCCCGGCGGCCCTGGAGGCCCTGCGCCAGGTCACCAAGGCCGTGAAGGGGCGCGGTGCGTGCAAGCACCCCGACGGCTCGGCAGCCTTCCTCGACTCCACCATCTCGGCGTTCACGGACGATCTCGCGGCACATGTCCTGGGCGGCGGCTGCGGCAGACCGGTCGCGGGTGTCCTGCCGCTCCAGGAGGAGGGAGCCGCGGGCGGAGGCGCCGGAAGCACAGCCGGTGACGCGCCGACCGGGCAGCGGCTCGCGGTCGACTGGACGCTGTGCCAGGGCCACGGCCTGTGCGCGGACATCGTCCCCGAACTCATCCAACTGGGTCCTGACGGCTTCCCGTCCGTCGCGGAGGCGTCGGTGCCGCAGTACTCGGCGGCACGCGCCATGCGGGCCGTGCGCCGCTGTCCCGCACTCGCGCTGCGGATCGAGGAGGAGCAGCCGCCTGCTCCGAGGCGCTCGAACCTGCCGGTACTGCCCCCGGGGGGGAGCCGACGGGCGCTCGGCAGCGGACGCGGCTGACGCGGGTCAAAGGCCCACAACGAAAGGTGCGTCACCCGATCCGGTGGCGCGCCTCTCATCTCCTCGGGCACTCGCGCCAGTTGCCCCCGCTTCCGGCTGGCGCTCCCGACGGACACAACCGCCCGCGCACTCTTCGGACAGCAACCTCGACCACCCCAAAGAGGGGGTGCGGGTGGCAAAGCCCCCGCAACGCGCGGCGAAGCCGCGCAAAAAACGACGAGGGCGACCCGATCCGCGCTTTCCGCGGACACAGGTCGCCCTCGCACTCGTGGAGCTAAGGAGAATTGAACTCCTGACCTCCTGCATGCCATGCAGGCGCTCTACCAACTGAGCTATAGCCCCTTGTGGCCACGCGGCTGAGCCGCGTATCGACCGCGCCGCCCGGTTCCCCCGGCGGCTCCGCCAACATTACACGGTCCTCCCGGTGCATCACCAAATCGTTTCCGGGATGTACCAATAAGGCCGGTACTGTCGGCCTTCGTGACCGTGATCGCGTTTCCCCGCACCCACCTCCGCGTGCCCGTGGCCGTCGGCGCCTGCCTGCTGTCCCTCACGGCCTTCTGCGTCGCGCAGCGCGTCGCCGACGTCTCGATGATCGATCTGATGGTCTACCGGGCCGAGGGCGAGGCGGTACGCGCGGGCGAGGACCTCTACGCGCTGCGCGCCACCGACGCCCGCCTGCCCACCACCTACCCGCCGTTCGCAGCTCTGCTGTTCACGACGCTGACGCTTCTGGACACGGCGAGCATGCGGATGCTCGCAACGGCCGGGAACCTCGGTCTTCTCGTCACGTTCGTATGGCTCACTCTGCGGCTCGTCGGGCACGCGCGCGTGGCGGTCGCCTGGTGGACTGCGGCGCTCGCGGTCTGGTGCGAGCCGGTGTGGACGACGCTGCGGTACGGGCAGGTCAACCTGCTGCTGGCCGTACTGGTGCTGTGGGACCTGTCGCGGAGGGACAACCGCCGCTGGGCCGGTGCGGGCATCGGCGTCGCAGCGGCGATCAAACTCACACCCGCGCTGTTCATCGTCTTTCTGCTGCTGACGGGCGTCGTGGCGGCGGCACGGCATGGCACCGGGCGGGCCTGGCTGCGGCACGCGTGCATGGCGGCCGCCTCGTTCGCCGGGGCGACGCTGCTGGCGGCCGTCGTCCTGCCGTACGACTCACGCCGTTTCTGGACGCGGATGGTCTTCGAGACGGGCCGGGTAGGACTCACCGAGGACACCGCCAACCAGTCGCTGCGCGGCGTCCTTGCGCGGCTTCTGCACACCGGCGATCCCGGCGGCTGGTGGCCGGCGGCCGCCGCGGCCGCCGCGGCGGCGGGTCTGGCGGTCGCCGTGGCCGCCGCGCTGCGCGGCGAACGGGCCTGGGCCGCGACCGCCTGTGCCGCCACTGGTCTGCTGATCAGCCCCATCTCGTGGTCGCACCACTGGGTGTGGTGCGTGCCGATGGTGGTACTGCTCGGCAGCGAGGCGGCAGCCCGGGGTCACGGCAGCCGGGCATACCGGGCTGCGGCCGCCGTCCTGGGGCTGGTCTTCTGTTCGTACGCCCTGTGGTGGGTGCCGCACGGACCGGGGAGGCCCGAACTGCACCAGGGTGGCTGGCAGTCGGCGCTGTCCGCGCTCTACGCGGCAGGCGCCTGCGCCTTTCTGGCCCTCACCGCGCTGAAGGTCACCAGGTGGCGGAGCTGAAGGTCACGCGGTGGCGAACGAGTAGAACCGTTTGAGGGTGCAGTGCTCGTCGAGAAGCCGTCCGTAGATCGGCTCGCCCTCGAGCTCGCGGTACGTCTCGATCGGGTCGCCCTTTATGATCAGCGCCCGTGCGCATTCCTCGCACCAGTACTGGTAGTCGGGGTTGACCGGTTCCATGTCGCGGACGATCGGCGTGCCGCTGCCACACCAGTCGCACTTCCGCCTGTGTGCACCCATCTATCAGCTCCAGCTGTGGCCGCAGGCCGTGCACACGAAGGAGACTCCGCCGTTGTCGCCGAGGACCTGGGCGACGTGGCCTGAGCCGCAGGAAGGGCAGTTGAGGAGTGTTGCGTCGTCCCCCATGTCCGCTACACCGAGGAGGCCGTAGTCCTCCTCGAGGATGCTCGCAGGCATCGCGCTCTCCCTCCCGTCGGGCCACGCTCGGCGAAGGACGCAGCCCCCTTCCGGCCGTCCGATTCTGCCACGGCCGGAGCAATACGGTCAGCGACGCCTTCGTACCAGTCCGGACACGTTGCCGAGTAGGCCCGCCGTGGCCAGCGCGAACGCGCCCGGGGGAGCGCGTCCGACGATGTATACGCCCCCCGGCACCAAGTAACTCACCCGATGAGGAAAAAGATCCCGCACCGTGATCGGTACGGGATCCACGACCCTCGACCCTCGCCGTACGGCAACCCCGACCGCCCCCAGGGGGGTGCGGGTGGCAAAGCCCCCGCAACGCGCGGCGAAGCCGCGCAAAAAACGACGAGGGCGACCAGGTCCGCGCTTTCCGCGGACACAGGTCGCCCTCGTACTCGTGGAGCTAAGGAGAATTGAACTCCTGACCTCCTGCATGCCATGCAGGCGCTCTACCAACTGAGCTATAGCCCCTCGTGGTCACGCGGCTGAGCCGCATGGTGTTTCGCCCCGCTCGGCGGGGCGAACAAGAAGAACTTTAGCCTGCGACCTGCCGGAAAGTGAAATCCGGGTCCCGGCAGACACCGGGACCGGACGGCATCAGTCGTCGTCGCCCAGCACCGGTTCCGGCAGCGTGCCGGCGTTGTGCTCGAGCAGCCGCCAGCCGCGGGCGCCCTCGCCCAGCACGGACCAGCAGCAGTTGGAGAGGCCGCCGAGCCCCTCCCAGTGGTGGGCCTCCAGGCCGAGCAGCCGCCCGATGGTCGTACGGATCGTGCCGCCGTGGCTGACCACCACCAGCGTGCCGTCCTGCGGCAGCTTCTCGGCGTGACGCAGCACGACCGGGGCGGCGCGGTCGGCGACCTCGGTCTCCAGTTCGCCGCCGCCGCGGCGCACCGGCTCGCCGCGCTTCCACGCGGCGTACTGCTCGCCGAACCGCGCGATGATCTCGTTGTGGGTCAGACCCTGCCAGGCACCCGCGTAGGTCTCCCGCAGGCCCTCGTCCTGCGTCACCTCGAGCCCGGTGATCGCGGCCAGCTCGCGGGCCGTGTGGACCGCCCTGGTGAGGTCGGAGGCGACGATCGCGTGCGGCTTCAGCGAGGCCAGCAGCCGTGCGGCCCGGCGGGCCTGGCCGACGCCCGTCTCGGTCAGAGCGACGTCCGTGGTGCCCTGGAAGCGGCGCTCCAGGTTCCAGGAGGTCTGGCCGTGCCGCCAGAGGATGACCCGGCGGCCACGGCCGGAGTTCTGCGAAGGCTCGGGCTCAGGGCCCTGTGCGGCGGCCGCCACGCCGGCACTGTCGGATGCGGGCACACCGGCGCGCTCGGAAGCGGGCGCGCCGGCGCCCTGGGAGGTGCTGCTCAACGCAGCTCACCGCCCAGCTGGCGCAGCTCGGCGGCCTCCTCTGCGGCCAGCTGCTTGGCGTGCGCCTGGGCCTTCCCACGGGTGGCCTGCGCGTCGGCGGGCAGGGCGATCTCGGGGCAGTCCTTCCAGAGCCGCTCGAGGGCGTAGAAGACGCGCTCCTCGCTGTGCTGTACGTGCACCACGATGTCGACGTAGTCGAGCAGGATCCAGCGTGCGTCACGGTCGCCCTCGCGGCGAACGGGCTTGGCGCCCAGCTCCTTGTTCAGCCGCTCCTCGATCTCGTCGACGATCGACTTGACCTGGCGGTCGTTGGGCGCGGAGGCCAGGAGGAAGGCGTCCGTGATCGACAGCACGTCGCTGACGTCGTACGCGATGACATCGTGCGCGAGCTTGTCGGCGGCCGCCTGGGCGGCGGTGGTGATGAGCTCGAGAGAGCGGTCCGTAGCGGTCACTACAAGGCTTTCCGTCGGCGGTCGGGAGGTCGTGCGGGGGCTGCGGTACCGCGCGGGGGCTCGCGGCCGGTCAGAGCGCCGGCCGCCGCCTCGCACAGGGCAGCACCTCAAGGGTCTCACGGACCGCGGACACCACCCCAAACGATTACCCGATCACCGCTGGAGCCGCTGGCCCCGCGGGTCGGCCCGGCCTCCGCTCGTCAGCCCGTTCCGCAGGTCAGCCGGCCTCCGCTCGTCAGCCCGCCCCGCCGGTCGCGCCAGTCCCGCTGGTCGCGCTCGACGACTCGGCCTTGTAGTTCTGGCCGAGCACCACCGACACATCGGCGTTCGAGGCGGTCTTGCCCTTCTTCACGGCGCTCGTCGGCAGGCCCAGCGTCTTCGCGACCTCGACGGCGTCATCCTTCTGGTCCGCGTCCGCATAGACGACCTGCGACAACGCCTGGGCGACGGAGCCGGTGCCGCTGTCGACGAAGGTGTAGCCGCCGTTGAGCAGGACGACCCGGGCCTTTTCCTTGGCGTCCTTGCTGCCCGTGGCGTTCTTGACGCCGACCCGGACGGCCGCGCCCTCCTCGGGGCTCTTCACGGTGCCGCCGAGCACATCCTTGACCACGCTGTCGGTGGCCTGCTCGCTCAGCGTGCCGTCCTGCTGCACGGGCAGCAGCGCGGTCCTGTAGTCGCCCCCCTTGGCGAGATCCGAGAGCTTGGCGAGGAAGGCGCCCAGGTCCTTGTCGTTCAGCGAGGGATCGAGGATCTGGGCGAGCGACTGCACGGTGGTCGTGGCGGCCTGGGTGTCGGACGACATCTTGCGCAGTACGCCGAGCATGACCTGCCCGAAGCGCTGCAGCTGCGCGGTCTCGGGCTCTCCGGACGCCCGGTAGGTGGCGTACGCGACGGCCATCGGGCCGCTCAGCGTCTGGTCCTCGCCCTTCTTCACGAGGGGCGAGGCGCCCTTCTTGCCCTTCTCGTCCGGATCCGGCACGTCGGCGTTGGTGTCGATGTCAATGTTGCCGACCAGCTCGACGAGGTTGTTGAGGTAGGGGGTGTCGAGCCGCCAGGTGCCCTCGATCTCCGTGCCGAGCAGGGTGTCGAGGGACTCGCGCGTACCGTCCGAGCCGTCGTCGTCGACCGACTTCGCCAGCGTGCTGGTGGTGCCGTCGTCGTCCGTCAGCGCGAGGGAGTTGGGCAGCAGGACGGTGGTGCCCTGCTTGGTCGTGGTGTTGTCGACGAGCAGCGCCGTGGAGGTGCCGCCCTTCTTGGTGTTGTGGAGGTGGACGACGATCACGTCGCGGTTCTGGGCTCCCGCCGCGGCCGTGCCGCCCCCCTTCGTCTCGGCGGACATGCCGGGCAGCTTGCCCGCGTACCAGAGGTAGCCCACTCCACCGACGGCGACCAGCGCGAGCACGACGACCAGGGCGACCATGCGGTTGCGTCCGCGGCGCCGTGCCTCCTCGCGCCGCTCTGTGCGGCTCTCGGTGAACTTCAGCCAGTCGATGACGTCTTCGGAGTTCTCGTCCGGCTCCTCCACGAAGGAGAACTGCCCGGTGTGGTACTCGCGGTCCTCACGCGGCCCGGACTCCGGCGTCGGCCGGCCCTGCTGCGGGATGTAGGCGGTCTGCTCGGCGGTACGCGCGGCTCCCCGCGGCTCCACACGCGGCTGCGGACCGGTGCCGGAGGCCCGCCCGTACGGGTCGTACGCGGCGGCAGAGGGGCCCGCGTTGCCGGGACCGGCGGACCCGTACGGATCGTAGGAGCCGTACGGGGAAACGGGCGGCTGCTGGCCGGTCGACGCCGGGTCGTAGGGCGGGACGGGCGGCTGCTGGCCGGTCGACGCCGCGTCGTACGACGGGGTGGGCGGCTGCTGGCCTGTGGCGTACGGGTCGTAGCCGTAGCCCTGCGGCTGCCCTGAACCGTACGAACCGTAGCCCTGCGGGGGAACCTGTGGTGGTTGCGGGGGCACCTGCCGGTAGACCGGCTGCCCGAACTCGTCGTAGCCCACGAGCTCGTACTGGTCGCCGTGGCCCCCGCCCGCCGCGTACCCGTCGTATCGGTCGTTCACCGGTGCCCCTCTCGGCTCACTCGCCGCGGTACAGCTTGCGCTTGTCGATGTAGCGCACGACGCCGTCCGGCACCAAATACCAGACCGGGTCGCCCTTGGCGACTCGCGCACGGCAATCTGTGGACGAGATGGCCAGCGCCGGAACCTCCACCAGGGAGACCCCGCCGTCCGGCAGGCCCGGATCGGCCAGCGGATGGCCGGGGCGCGTGACGCCGATGAAGTGCGCAAGGGAGAAGAGTTCGTCCGTGTCCCGCCAGGTCAGGATCTGGCCGAGCGCGTCGGCGCCGGTGATGAAGAACAGATCCGTGTCGGGGTTGAGCGCGCGGAGCTCTCGCAGGGTGTCGGTCGTGTAGGTCGGCCCGCCGCGGTCGATGTCGATGCGGCTGACCGAGAACTGCGGGTTCTCGGCGGTCGCGATGACCGTCATGAGATAGCGGTCCTCGGCCGGGGAGACCTTCCGGTCGGTCTTCTGCCAGGGCTGCCCGGTCGGTACGAACACCACCTCGTCGAGGTGGAACTGGGCGGCGACCTCGCTGGCCGCCACCAGGTGGCCGTGGTGGATCGGGTCAAACGTTCCGCCCATGACGCCGAGGCGACGCTTGGCCGTACTCGCCGGACCGGTACCGGTAGGCATGTCCTGCTCTCCCATGCGTGCAGACCCTACCGGCCCGGTCGGCCGGCTCCGGCCGCGAGGGTCACAGCCCGGGGCCCGGGGATCAGCGGTCCCGGTTGAAGCGCGTGGTGATCCACAGCAGCAGGAGCAGGACGAAGAACGCACCGCCGCCGGTGAGGTACGGGTTGAGGCTTTCGTGGTTGCCGCCGTGCTCGCCCTCGGCAGCGAGGGGGACCAGCTGGGCGGCGGTGCTGTAGAGGCTCATCGTCGGCAGGACCTATCCGGAGGTGGGATCGGAAATGACTTCGCGCCCATCGTAAGCGCCGGTCTCGTTCGCGATCACGCCGACTCAGGTGTTGCCGGGGGCAGGGCGCCCGGCCCTCGTGCCCCATGGGCCTGGGACGGCACGCCGACCACCTCGCCGAGCGCCGCGGATCAGTCGTTGTCGCCGCGCCCGCCGTCGCCGCCGCCGTCCCTGCGGTAACCCCGCAGCAGGAACCAGGCGAGCAGCACGGAGCCCACGATCGCGACGACCAGCACGGTGCGTAGCAGATTGCCTGCGCCCTCCTGTTCCTGCTGTGCGGCCGCGTTCGCAGCCTCGGTGAGCCAGGCGGCTGCGGGGATGTGCTCCATGACGGGCGACTCCTTCGGTCTGCTGCCCAGCCACGGTAACTCCGCCTACTGTGGACACCATCTCGGGGGCAGCCGTACGCCGCGGCGGACGGTCGGCGGACACACATCGAGGACATGGGGGACGGCATGACCGACGACAGCCACGACAACGTGCCCGGCAGGCAGCGGAGGCGCTTCCCGGGAATCTCGTCCCGGGCGTACGAGCATCCCGCGGACCGTTCGGCGCTGGTGGCCCTGCGCAGGCTCAGCGGATTCGACACCGTCTTCAAGGCGCTCAGCGGACTGCTGCCCGAGCGCAGCCTCCGGCTGCTGTTCCTGTCCGACTCGGTGCGGGTGTCCGACGCCCAGTTCGCGCACCTCAACGACATGCTGCGGGACGCCTGTTACATCCTGGACCTGGAGAAGGTCCCGCCGATGTACGTCAACCAGGACCCGCAGCCGAACGCGATGTGCATCGGCCTGGACGAGCCGATCATCGTGGTCACCACCGGCCTCGTCGAGCTGCTCGACGAGGAGGAGATGCGCGCGGTCGTCGGCCACGAGGTGGGCCACGCACTCTCCGGCCACTCGGTGTACCGCACGATCCTGCTGTTCCTGACCAGCCTGGCGGTCCGGGTCGCGTGGATCCCGCTGGGCAACTTCGCGATCATGGCGATCGTGACGGCGCTGCGCGAGTGGTTCCGCAAGTCGGAGCTCTCCGCCGACCGCGCAGGGCTGCTGGTGGGCCAGGACCTGCAGGCCTCGATGCGCGGCCTGATGAAGATCGCGGGCGGCAACCATCTGCACGAGATGAACGTGGACGCGTTCCTCGCCCAGGCCGAGGAGTACGAGGCGGGCGGCGACCTGCGCGACTCCGTACTCAAGATCCTGAACGTGCTCCCCCGCTCGCACCCGTTCACCACGGTGCGCGCGGCCGAGCTGAAGAAGTGGGCCGAGACCCGCGACTACCAGCGGATCATGGAAGGTCACTACCCGCGGCGCAGCGAGGACAAGGACACCTCGGTCTCGGAGTCCTTCCGCGAGTCGGCGGCGGGCTACGCCAGCGAGGTACGCGAGTCCAAGGATCCGCTGATGAAGCTGGTCACGGACATCGCGGGCGGTGCGGGCGACCTCGGCGGAAAGCTGCGGGACACGTTCCGCGGGGCCGGGGGCCGGGGCAGCAACGGCGACCGCGCGGAATGACCGCACGTACCGCAGCCAGACGGACGGGGGCCGGGGCGTCGGGGACGCGTCACAGCGAAGGCTGGGCGCCCGGCGCCAGCGTCCCGCACAGCGAGGCCGCGTTGTCGGTCGCGAACGGGTCGGTACCGGCCGCGGGGCCGCCCTCCTTCGCCGTCTGGCCGGCGAGCAGCGGCTG
This sequence comes from Streptomyces himalayensis subsp. himalayensis, assembly GCF_013778455.1. Taxonomy (GTDB): domain Bacteria; phylum Actinomycetota; class Actinomycetes; order Streptomycetales; family Streptomycetaceae; genus Streptomyces; species Streptomyces himalayensis. The sequence goes on from NZ_JACEHE010000017.1 coordinate 114,806, forward strand.
CAGCAGGCTCGCCGAGTCCGCCGAGCAGGACAGCGGGCCGGCCTGGACGTACGAGACGACCAGCTCGGCCTGGTGCATCCGCAGGTCGTCGCGGTCGAAGCGGAACTGCAGCTCACGGCGGACGGTGAACAGCGAGGCCTTGTCGTCGCCGTCGGAGCCGGCCGGCCGCAGGGCGTAGACGAAGGTGTGGTCGGAGGTCACCTCGAGCGTGCCCGAGTCCGTCTCGACGGCGTTCAGGGTGCCCTGCACACGGATCTTCGGGTCGGCGAGCTGCGCCTTGGCCGGGTCGAAGCGCACCAGCCAGCCGGTGGCCGCATGCCGCCCGTCGGCGGTGGGGTGGTCGAAGCTCTGGTCGAACTGGTCGAGCTGCTGCGGGTCGAGCAGTATCCGCACGGACCGTACGGGACCGCCGCCGAGCACTTCCGGGTCGAGCGAGGACTCGACGAGATAGTCCTTCGCGGTGGTCAGTGCGGACACGACCTGGCTGTCGGAGAAGTGCGAGGTGCGCCGGGACGCGGGCACCGTGATGCCGTCGGCGCCGATGCGGAAGTCCGCGGCCTTGCTGTGCGCGAACAGTGTCTCGGTGTCGGCGGCGCCGGGCACGGGGTTCTGCGGGGCGAGCGGGATGACCGTCATGCGCAGCGGGTCGGGGTGCTGGGCGGTCGTCGGCGCCTGGTAGGGGTGGCGTACGCCCATGTAGATCGCCGTGCCGAAGGCGAGGGCGATCAGCAGGACGAGGATCAGGGCCTGGTGGGAGAAGCCGCGGCGCAGTGGCGGGCGGCGTCGCACGGCCGGGGCGTGGTCGGTCATCCGCTCCCGTGCCGAGGATTCCTGGAGGCGGGCAGCACGAACGAACGACTCGTCGAACACGACGGATCGGTACTCGTCCTCACCACCGCCGGGAGCTCCCTCGGGTACCCCCTCAGGTGGGTCTCCAGGCCCGCCCATATATTCAGAGTAGGTCTCCGGGCTGCCAGGTAAACGCCCTGCTGTGCGCCAAGTTCTGACAGGTTCTCACCAGGAATTCCCACGGGTCCGCACAGGCGCCTGCTGCCGCCCTCGGGGGCGCGCTCAGGGCGTGCGCGGCACGGCGGAGACGGCCGGCTGGGAGTAGTCGGCGGACGCGGAAGGGCCTGTCGGAGCGGGATCTTCCGCTCCCTGCTCCAGTCCGGTCGACGCGGGCGGCGGAGGTATGTCCTGGCTGCCGCCCGTGGAGGCGCCCCGGTAGACCGCGGTGAAGGCCAGGGCGACCATGCCGATGCCCATCAGCAGGGCGAGCATCCACGCGACGGGGCGGTGCCAGCGGGCGTGGCCCGTATAGGTTCCCGTCCGTCCGTATCGCTCCTCGACGAGGTCCGCGTCGTACAGATCGTCGTCGAAGTCGTGGTCGTGGCCGTACCCGATGTCGTCGTCCGGGCCGAAGCCGTCGTCGTAAAGGTCGTCCTCGGCGCCCGGGCCCCTGCCGCCCGCCCGGCGCGCCTCGGCATCCGAGGCCTCGGCACGTGCCTGCGCGGCGGCCACGAGCCGCTCCACGGCGGTGGGCTCATGGAAGGCTGCCGAGCGGATGAAGTCCTCGTCGAAGACCACGGAGGCGAACTCTTCGTCCGCGCCCCCGCGGTCGTGGTCGTCGTCGGGCTCCCAGCCGTCGGGAAACGGCGTGCCCCCCACGTCCTCCGGCACGGATCCAGAGTAGACCTGGGGGGTCATTTTGGGCAGACGGTATGAGAATTCATCCAGCTGGACCGCGCCCCGGCCGGATACCGCTCAGCGGGTGTGACCGTCGCCGGTGACGATGTACTTCGTGCTGGTCAGCTCGGGCAGGCCCATGGGGCCGCGGGCGTGCAGCTTCTGCGTGGAGATGCCGATCTCGGCGCCGAATCCGAACTGGCCGCCGTCGGTGAACCGCGTCGAGGCGTTGACGGCGACCGTCGTCGAGTCCACCAGCTGGGTAAAGCGGCGGGCGGCCTGCTGCGAGGTGGTGACGATCGCCTCCGTGTGCCCGGAGGACCACAGCCGGATGTGCTCCACGGCCTTGTCGAGCGAGTCGACGACGGCGGCCGCGATGTCGTACGAGAGGTACTCGGTCTCCCAGTCGTCGGCGGTGGCCTCGACGACGGTGGCCTTCGACTGTTCGGCGTAGGCCAGGATCCGCTGATCGGCGTGGACGGTCACACCCGCATCGGCCAGGGCGTCCAGCGCGCGCGGTACGAAGGCGTCCGCGATGTCCTGGTGGACGAGGAGCGTCTCGGCGGCGTTGCACACGCTCACCCGCTGCGCCTTGGAGTTGATCAGGATGTCGACGGCCATGTCGAGGTCGGCCTGGGCGTCCACGTAGACGTGGCAGTTTCCGGTGCCGGTCTCGATCACCGGGACGATGGACTCGGTCACCACCGTCTTGATCAGGGAGGCGCCGCCGCGCGGGATGAGCACGTCGACGAGGCCGCGGGCGCGCATCAGCTCGCGCACGGAGTCGCGGCTCTCGCCCGGGACGAGCTGGATGGCGTCGGCGGGCAGCCCGGCACCGCCCACGGCGTCGCGCAGGACGCGCACGAGGGCGGTGTTCGACTCGTACGCCGAGGACGAGCCGCGCAGCAGCACCGCGTTTCCGGACTTCAGGCAGAGGGCTGCGGCGTCGACGGTGACGTTGGGCCGGGCCTCGTAGATGATCCCGACCACGCCGAGCGGGACGCGGACCTGGCGCAGGTCGATGCCGTTGGGGAGGGTCGAGCCGCGGACGACCTCGCCGACCGGGTCGGGCAGGGCGACGACGTCGCGCACGTCGGAGGCGATGGCCCGCACACGCTCGGGGGTGAGCGTCAGCCGGTCGATGATCGCCTCGCTGGTGCCGGCCTCACGGGCCTTGGCGATGTCCTTGGCGTTGGCCTCGACGACCTCGGCCGCACGCACTTCCAGCGCGTCCGCGATGGCGAGCAGCGCGTCGTCCTTCGCGGCGCGCGGCAGCGGCGCGAGCTGCTCGGCGGCGGCCCTGGCCTGGTAGGCGGCCCGGGCGACGGGGGACAGGTTGTCGTACGGCAGGAGCGAGGTCATGGGGGAAGGGTAGTGCGACGACGGGGACGTCCCAGCCGATGTCCCACAAACCGAGACACCCGTGCTCATCGGTCACCGGCACCGGCACCGGCACCGGCAGGGCTAAAACGGATGAACCCCCACCGGGCTCGCCGGCAGCGGGCCCTGACCCTCCGCGATGCGCTGGTGGTAGGTGTCCCGGTCGATGACCTCGAGGCCGACGATCTCCCAGGGCGGCAGCTGGGCGCTCTGCCGGTGCTCGCCCCACAGTCGCAGCGCCACCGCGGCCGCATCGTGCAGGTCGCGGGCCTCCTCCCAGTACCGGATCTCCGCGTGGTCGTTCGCGTACCGGCTGGTGAGCAGGAAGGGGTGGTCGTGGGCGAGTTGCTCGAGGCTCCGGCGGACGTCCTTCAGCGGGGCCTCTTCACCCGAGACGCTCAGCGTGACGTGCCAGAGCCGGGGCGCCGGTCCGGCCTGGCCCTCCTCGCCGGCCTGCCCGTCCACGTAGGTCTCCCCCGCCGCGACGCTGGTCAGCGCCCGCCCCTCGCCCACCGGACCGAAGGCACGGGAGGCACTCCCGCCGCGGGCCGCCGCTCCTGGGCGCACTCGTCTCACGACGGCCTCCTCCACGCAGTGGTCGTGCGAACCTTCCTGCACAGAAGTTGAGCAGGCCGAGAGCCGTCGTGTGGTGCTTTTACGGAACGTCCACCGGCGGGGCGGGGCTTTCAGCCGTTTACGGATGCAGTACGACCAGATCGTCCCGGTGTACGACCTCACGTTCGTACGCGGGTCCGAGCTCCTTGGCCAGCTCGCGGGTGGAGCGGCCGATCAGTTGGGGGATCTCCTTGGCGTCGAAGTTCACAAGGCCGCGGGCGACCGCGCGGCCCGTGGTGTCCCGCAGCTCGACGGGGTCGCCCGCGGTGAACTCGCCTTCGACCGCCGCGATGCCCGCAGGCAGCAGCGACTTGCGCCGCTCGACGACCGCGCGCACCGCCCCGTCGTCGAGGGTGATCGCGCCCTGCGGGGCCGAGGCGTGCTGCAGCCACAGCAGCCGGTCGGCGGAGCGGCGTCCCGTGGGGTGGAAGTACGTACCGGTGTCACGGCCGGCGAGGGCGTCGGCGGCGTCGATCGCGGTGGTCAGCACGACGGGGATGCCGGCCGCGGTGGCGATGTTGGCGGCCTCGACCTTGGTGACCATGCCGCCGGTGCCCACGCCCGCCTTGCCGGCACTGCCGATCTCGACGCCGTCCAGATCCTCGGGCCCGCGGATCTCCGCGATCCGCGAGGTGCCGGGCTTGCTGGGGTCGCCGTCGTACACGCCGTCGATGTCGGAGAGGAGCACCAGCAGATCGGCACGGACCAGATGGGCCACCAGCGCCGCGAGCCGGTCGTTGTCGCCGAAGCGGATCTCGTCGGTGGCGACGGTGTCGTTCTCGTTGACGACGGGCAGCGCCCCCATGGCGAGGAGCTTGTCAAGGGTGCGCGACGCGTTGCGGTGGTGGGCGCGGCGGCTGGTGTCGTCGGTGGTCAGCAGCACCTGGCCGACGCGTACGCCGTAGCGCGCGAACGACGCGGTGTAGCGGGCGACCAGCAGGCCCTGGCCGACGCTGGCGGCAGCCTGCTGCCGGGCGAGGTCCTTGGGGCGGCGGCGCAGCCCGAGCGGGGCGAGCCCGGCGGCGATGGCTCCGGAGGAGACGAGCACGATCTCCTTCTCCCCGCCGCTTCTGCTCTTGGCCAGGACGTCGACGAGGGCGTCGACGCGGTCGGCGTCGAGCCCGCCCGCCGCGGTGGTCAGGGACGAGGAACCGACCTTGACCACGACCCTGCGGGCGTCCGCCACTTCCTGCCTTGCCGCTGACACGCGCTACCCCACCATTCCGACGTGCTCGGATCTCTCTTCTCTTCTGCAATCTACGTGAGAGCGGCTCCGGAACGCCCTTGTATTCCGAGGGGCGGACTGGAGACGGGAGGCACGGGACGGTTGTCGAGGGACCCGGTGGAGGTGACTGAAGGGCGCGTGAAGGTCCACTGAGAGGAGAGTGAAAGCCGTCACCAACTAGTGTCGTTTTCATCTGCTTTGCGGTGATTGTTCTCACTCAAGATTGCTTGCCAGGGTGCGAAAGTCATACGGTCGGTGGTCAGCCTTCGTCATGTCGGCCCGGCATGACCACCACGCGTCCCACCATCCGACCCCCCGCCAGGAGCCCAGCCCGTGCCCTCTGCCGGACTCGCCCCCCGCCGCATCGTGCAGCTCTCCGCGCTGTTCGCGATGTTCGCGCTCTTCGCAGCGCAGCTAGTCGGCGCACTGCTGCCGAACGTCCCGGTGTTCGTCGCCGCCTCAGCCGCGGGGCTCGCACTCGACACGTATCTGCAGCACAGGCAGCCGGGGCTGCTCTCGCTCCTCGGCAAGGTCCGCTTCGACGTCACCGTGCGTCAGCTCCTCCGCGACATGCTGATCGTGGTGGGCCTGCTGCGCATCGACGGCATCAATCCGCTACGTGAGCAGGCTCCCCTCACCATCGCGCTGCTCTGCGTCTATCTGCTGCACTTCGCCTGCCAGGCGGTCGCCGTGCTGGTGCGCCGCACGCGCACGCTGCCGATCGTCACCCGGAACATCGACGCCTCGGCGCTGCAGCTGACCGCCGCCCCGCCGCGCATCCTGGCCCGCCGCGCGAGCCACCGTCTCCTCGTCTTCTCCATCCCCGCGACCGCCGGCCTGCTGATCACCGCGGGCACCACGGCCGCGTACTGGGGCGGCATCGGCCTCGGCATCTCGATCGCGCTGATGCTCCTCGGCACGCTCCACCTCGCCACCTGGCTGCTCCCGAAGAAGCGGGCGAAGAGCGAGCAGAAGGTCATGGAGTGGCTGGACGAGTGGCTGGCCGACTACCAGCCGACGGTCGCCATGTACTTCTCGGGCGGCACGTCCTCGGCGTACCAGGCCAACATGTGGCTCTCCACGCTCGCCCAGCTCGACGCCAAGCCGCTGATCGTGCTGCGCGAGCGGTTCATGGTGCAGAAGATCGACGCCACCGACGTGCCGATCATCTGCTTCCCGAAGGTCGCGACGATGTTCTCGCTGGAGAACTCGACGCTGAAGATGATGCTGCACCCGGCCAACTCCGGTAAGACCTCGCAGGTGCTGCGCATCCCCACCATCAAGCACGCGTTCATCAACCACGGCGAGAGCGACAAGCTGTCCTCCTGCAACCCGTACGCGAAGGCGTACGACGAGGTGTGGGTCGCGGGCCCCGCCGCCCGCGAGCGGTATGCGCTGGCCGAGGTCGGCGTCGAGGACAAGGACATCGTGGAGGTCGGCCGCCCGCAGCTCGCGCCGATCCGCCCGTACGCGGGCCCGCCCACCGGTGAGTACACGACCGTGCTGTACGCCCCCACGTGGGAGGGCTGGGACGGCAACCCGGGCAACACCTCGGTGGTCCTCGCCGGCGAGAACATCGTCCGGCAGCTCCTGGCCGACGACGGTGTGCGCCTGCTCTACAAGCCGCACCCGATGACCGGCTCCGTCGACCCGCGAGCGGGCGCCGCCAACGAGCGGATCATGGCGATGATCCGTGAGGCGAACGCCAAGCGGTCCGGTGACCGCCCCGGACCGGAGGCCGCGGCCGAGCTGGCCCGCCGCACGGTCGAGCTCGACAAGCTGACCTCCACCGCCTTCCGCGACAGCGCCGACGAAATGGAGCGCATGCTGCTCCAGGGCGCCCCGCAGGGCGACCGCGACGCCGCCATCGCCAAGGCGACGTCGGCCTGGGAGACCGCGTACTGGTCGTCGTTCCCGGAGTGGGAGCACCAGATCATCACCGACGCCCGGCCGGCCATCTTCGCCTGCTTCAACCAGGCGGACCTGCTGATCAGCGACGTCTCCAGCGTGGTCTCGGACTGGCTGTCCAGCGAGAAGCCGTACGCCGTCGCCAACACCTCCGGTATGCCGGAGGCCGCGTTCCGGGCGGGCTTCCCGACGGTGCGGGCCGCGACGATCCTCGCCCCCGATGCGGACGGCATCCCGTCGCTTCTGGAGTCCGTGCGGGCCCCCGAGAAGGACCGCTTCACGGAGGCGCGCACGGAGCTCAAGCAGCATCTGCTCGGCCCCTCGGACCCACCGTCCCTGGTCCGCTTCGACGAGGCCGCGCGTACCCTGTGCGCCAAGGCCGACGAGCGGCGCGACCGGATGGCCACACGCCTCGCCGCGGAGATCCCCTCCCCCCGCGGCGCGGCCGATGCCGAGGACTTCGAGACGGATGCGAACGGCGCGGAGGACTCCGTCAACGGCGCCGAGGATTCCGTCAACGCCTAGGCGGTCACAGCCGATTGGGGCCCCGGGAGCACTCTCCCGGGGCCCTTCGCATAGGGTCACGCCTGATCTTGCACTGCCGCCACAGGAGGGACCCCATGACACACGAGCCGCGCATATCCCTGAGCCGACGAGGGCTGCTGCGCGCGGGCACCGGGCTCGGCGTGGCCGCGCTCGGCCTCGGATTCGGCGCGGGGGCCGCATCCGCCGCCGTCCCCACGTCGCAGCGCTTCGACCTGACGCAGCCGTCGTACGACCTGTTCCGCGGGAGGTCGCTGCACGACGTGACCGTGCAGCAGGGCTTCGCGTACGACAACGTCAACCGGCGGCTGTTCGTGGCGCAGCGGCGCGACGGCACCGCCGAGACCGCGGGCGATCTGTGCATCACGCAGCTCGACTTCGAGGGCAACTACCTCGGCTACATGCATCTGACGGGCTTCGGCCACGGCGTCGCCTTCGGCGCGCAGGGCGTCGGTACGTCGACGTATCTGTGGACCGAGGTGGAGGCGAACGCGAACGGCTACGGCAAGAGGCTCGCCCGCTTCAAGTTCACCAGCGGCACGACGCTGTCGAACACGTCGTCCGCGCTGACGAAGTACACGCCGGTGTCGACGGCGACCGAGCACACGTGCTCCATCGACCCCGTCAACAACCGGCTGATCGTCCGCTACCACCTCAGCGACGGCAAGCACATCGCGGTCTACGACCTCGCAGCCGCGGCCAACGGCGACTTCAGCTCACGACTGGCCGACTTCAAGCAGCCGAGCCTGCCGACGCTGTCGTCGACGTTCCAGGGCTACGCGGCGTACGGCCAGTACCTGTACGTCCTGACCGGGACCTCGTACGACGCGAGCGGTGGCGTGGTGAACTCCGAGGTCACCAGCATCGACATGAACACCGGCACGATCAAGCAGGGCCCGGTCCTCACCAAGGCAGGCGAGTCCCTCGACTTCCGCGAGCCGGAGGGCCTGGCGATCTACCAGACGGTCGCGGGCGAGGTCCGCCTCTTCCTGGGCTTCGCCTCGGGAGCGGCGGGCGACCGCCGCTCGAACCTGTTCTACAAGAACGCGCTGGTCTGATACGAGAACGCCCTCGTCCGACACGAGAACGCCCTGGCCATCGGCCAGGGCGTTCTTGAAGCCCGGAACGGCCTGAGGCCGCCTAGAACGGCTCGAAGTCGTCGTACTCGCGCTCCGCCTCGTCCCGCTCCGCCTGCCGGTCCTTGCGCCGCTGCGCCGCGGGCCGGGGCGCCTCCAACCGGTGGTCCTCGCCCCGGCGGCCGAGCATCTCCGCCCCGGCCATCATCGTGGGCTCCCAGTCGAAGACGACCGCGTTGTCCTCGGGTCCGATGGCCACGCCGTCGCCCGAGCGGGCGCCCGCCTTCATCAACTCCTCCTCGACGCCGAGGCGGTTCAGGCGGTCGGCGAGGTAGCCGACGGCCTCATCGTTGTTGAAGTCGGTCTGGCGCACCCAGCGTTCGGGCTTCTCGCCGCGGACGCGGTAGAGACCGTCCTCCTCCTGCACGACCGTGAAGCCCGTGTCGTCCACGGCCTTCGGGCGGATGACGATACGGGTCGCCTCCTCCTTGGGCTTCGCGGCACGCGCCTGCCCGACCAGCTCGGCGAGCGCGTACGACAGCTCCTTGAGGCCGGTGTGGGCCACCGCCGACACCTCGAAGACGCGGTAGCCGCGCTCCTCCAGATCCGGGCGGACCATCTGGGCGAGGTCCTTGCCGTCCGGTACGTCGATCTTGTTGAGGACGACGATCCGCGGGCGGTCGTCGAGGCCGCCGTACTGCCTCAGCTCCGCCTCGATGATGTCGAGGTCGGAGACGGGGTCGCGGTCCGATTCGAGCGTGGCGGTGTCCAGGACGTGCACGAGGACGCTGCAGCGCTCCACGTGCCGCAGGAACTCCAGTCCCAGGCCCCTGCCCTCGCTGGCGCCCGGAATCAGACCGGGCACGTCCGCGATGGTGTAGACCGTCTCGCCCGCCGTCACCACACCCAGGTTCGGAACGAGCGTCGTGAAGGGGTAGTCGGCGATCTTCGGCTTGGCGGCCGAGAGGACGGAGATCAGGGACGACTTGCCCGCGCTCGGGTAGCCGACGAGCGCCACGTCAGCGACCGTCTTCAGCTCCAGGACGATGTCCTGCAGATCGCCCGGCTCGCCGAGCAGCGCAAAGCCGGGCGCCTTGCGGCGGGCGGAGGCCAGCGCCGCGTTGCCGAGCCCGCCGCGGCCGCCCTGGGCTGCGACGTACGACGTGCCGTGGCCGACCAGGTCGGCGAGGACGTTGCCCTGCTTGTCGAGCACGACCGTGCCGTCCGGCACGGGCAGGATGAGGTCCTGGCCGTCCTTGCCGGACCGGTTGCCGCCCTCGCCGGGCTTGCCGTTGGTGGCCTTGCGGTGCGGGCTGTGGTGGTAGTCGAGGAGCGTCGTCACGGACTGGTCGACGACGAGGATCACGTCACCGCCGCGCCCGCCGTTGCCCCCGTCGGGGCCGCCGAGAGGCTTGAACTTCTCACGGTGGACGGAGGCACAGCCGTGACCTCCGTTACCCGCGGCGACATGCAGCTCGACGCGGTCCACGAAGGTGGTCATGGGATGTGCCTCCAGTTACGACTGTGGTTACGCACAGTCACGTACGTACGGGAACTGTCTTACGTCTCAACACGCGAAAGGCGGACCCGCTTCCCGTACGGAGTCCGTACGGGAAGTGAGGTCCGCCTCGCGAAAGAACCGTTCTTCGGGTGCCTGAGGTCAGGCGACCGGAACGATGTTCACGACCTTGCGGCCACGGTGGGTACCGAACTCCACCGCACCGGCCTGCAGCGCGAACAGCGTGTCGTCGCCGCCGCGGCCGACGCCATCGCCCGGGTGGAAGTGGGTGCCGCGCTGGCGGACCAGGATCTCACCGGCGTTGACGACCTGACCGCCGAAGCGCTTCACGCCGAGCCGCTGAGCATTCGAGTCGCGACCGTTCCGAGTGGACGATGCGCCCTTCTTGTGTGCCATCTCTCCTCAGTCCCTTACTTCGCAGCCGTGGGGATCTCAGTGACCTTGATCGCCGTGTACTGCTGGCGGTGGCCCTGACGACGGCGGTAGCCGGTCTTGTTCTTGTAGCGCAGGATGTCGATCTTCGCGCCCTTGGTGTGGTCCACGACCTCGGCCTGGACCTTGATACCGGCCAGCACCCACGGGTCGCTGGTCACGGTGTCGCCGTCGACGAGCAGCAGGGTAGAGAGCTCTACCGTGTCGCCGGCCTTGGCGGTGGAAATCTTGTCAACCTCAACGATGTCGCCGACAGCAACCTTGTGCTGCCGACCACCGCTGCGCACGATGGCGTACACGCGCATCTCTCTCTCGCTCGGAACGGGACCCCCGCAGTCCAGCCGCCCGCACGGACAGCCTCTCCCTGGATCTCGGAATCCGCGGCAGAGCCTTGGAATCCCTGGAATCCGGGAGGAAAGGGTTTACAGGGGTGGGGCGCATCAGTGGACACGCCGACGGTCAAGGTTACGGGGCCCGAAGTGAGGGGTCAAACCGGGCCCTCCCCGGGCCCGCCCCATGCCTCACGTCGTGCCCCGTACCCGCCTCAGGTCGTCGGCTTCTCGCCGTCCTGAGGCAGCGGCTTGACGCCCTTGCACAGGTCGGTCGCATCGGCCGTGCCCGGCCAGGCGACCGTCCGCACACGGTCGAAGTGGGCGCGGTACGTGTCGTGCACCGAGTCGTCGTCGACCTTGACGATCGTCTCGTCGTTCTCGCGCAGCGCGGGTCCCGTGTAGTTGCCCGACCCGACGAAGCTGACCTTGTTCACCTTGCCGTCGTACATGCCTTCGACGAGCAGGTACTTCGAGTGGATGATGTACGGCGTCGAGATCTTCTTGGTGGGGTCCAAGGGGTCCCGGTCGTCGTTGTAGCAGCTCACGGAGGGGCCGCCGGTCGTGTGGAGGGCCTCCCAGGTGCCCTTGGAGCCCGAGCTCTTGAGGCTGTCGGTCTCGGCGTAGACGATGCTGACCTGGCACCCGGCCTTCTTCAGCGAGACGAGCTTGTCCGCGATGGCCTGCCGCGTGAGCTTGAAGATCGCGACGCGGACCTTGGTGCTCTGGGTCACTCCGGCGGAGTTCTTGTACGTGCACTGCACGTTGTTCAGCACCGAGTAGACCGTGTCGGAGTCCCTGGTGGAGCCGGCCCGCGGGAAGAAGTACGCCTTGTACAGGCCGTTGCTCACCGAGCGGTAGTCCCAGGCCGCCCAGTTCTTGCCGACCATCTCCACGAAATAGTCCGAGTACGCGTCGTACATCGTGGGGTTGTTCGGCAGCAGCAGCGCGTCGTTGAAGAACTTGGTGTGCGCCGACGGCGTGGAGTTCGACGTGGTCTGCACGACCACGTTCGTGGCGCCCTGGACCGCCGAGAACAGCCAGAACTTGTTGTGCATGATCGACACCCCGTCCTTGGGGTTGCCCATGCAGGACTTGTCGACGGGGCAGGTCGTGACGTACGACGACAGCTTGGTGTTGGTGCCGAGCGCCGCCGCGAGGGTGTTGTAGGACGTGTTCGTGGGCCGGTCGCTGATGCTGGACTCGTCGAGCAGGATCTGCACGTTCACGCCGCGGTTCTTGGCGCCCACGAGGGCGTTGACCACCGACGCCTCCCACACGTGGTAGACGGCGACCTTGATCGTCGAGCCGGGCAGGGCGGCGTTGGTGAGCTCGATCAGCCGGTTGCGGATCGTCAACTGCTGGTCGGGGACCAGGGGGTCGTTGAAGATCGGGCCCTCGGTCCAGGTCGGCGTGTCCGCCGCCGTGGCCGTCCCCGCCGTTCCGGCTGCCTGGATCCCCGCCGCCGACAGCACGGTGGCCAGCGCCACCGCCTGACGCCCGCCCTTCACCGGCTTCACTGCGCGGTGACGTCCGGTGCCCTTGAGGCGCACGTGCGCCATCGACCATCCCCTCCCCTGCCGCAGGCGCGTGTTCTCCCCAACTCGCGCATGCGCGTTCTCCGTTAGACAGATGAGTTTTACACGGACTTCACCGTGCTCCAAGTGGCGGGGTGGGTCACCGGGAGAGATGTAACGCTTTGCGGCATGCGCGCCCTGACGTGCGAGAACGGCGCTCGCGAGGGCGTGCGAGATCTCGAACTCGAGCGCAGCCGCTACGGCACACGGCCAGGCAGCCCGACGCCCCCGGTGCGGCGACATCGCCGCACCGGGGGCGTCAGACCATCAGGCCTCGCTCGCCGAAGCGGTGACGGTGGACGGCGTCTGCTGCTCGGCCGCTGCCGTCTTCTTGGCCGCCGCGGTGGTCTTCGCCGCCTTCTTGGCCGTGGCCTTCTTGGCGGCCGTCTTCTTGGCCGCCGTCTTCTTCGTGGCAGCCTTCTTCGCGGTCGCCTTCTTGGCCGTCTTGCGTGCCGTCTTCTTGGCCGGTGCGGCCTCCTCGGCGGCCACGTCGCCCGCGGCCTCCTCCGCCTCCGGCTGCTCGCCCGCCGACTGCGGCTCCGCGGCCGAGGGCACTACCACGACGGCCGCCTCCTCGGGCGCGGTCGGCGCGGTCTCCTTACGGACCGCTCGGCGCCGCCGGAGGGGGGCTGCCGGGGCCACGCTCTCGGCCACCGGCTCGGGCAGGCGCTCCGCCACCGGCTCGGCCTGCGGCTGGGCGTCCACGGCACTGCGCTCGACAGTCTCCGGGACGGTCACCTCGGCGACGTCCGCGCCCTTCGGCGAACCGGCCGGAGCCGTCGCCTTACGGGTCGCCCGACGGCGCGTACGGCCCTTGGGCGCTGCCTCTTCCTGCGCGGCGACCGGTGCCTCCGCCTCGGCCGGGGCGACGGCCTGCTCGTCCGCAACCGGAGCGGCGGGAGCAATCGCAGCCTGCGAAGCCACGACCTCGGCCGCAGGCACCTCCGGCTCCTTCTCCGCCTCGGGAGCCTCAGGAGCCCGCGTCTCCGCCCTGCTGGGCGAGCCGGCAGGAGCCGACGCGCGCCGGGTCGTGCGACGACGCGAGCGGCCCCGGGTGGCAGCGGCCTCCGCCTCGGCGGCACTGCTGTACAGCTCCTCGTCGGGCGCGAAGCCCGGCGAGGGCAGAGCCACCGGCACGGCGGCCTCGGCGGCCACCTCGGCCTCGGTCTCCGCCTCGAGCTCCGGCTCCGTCACGACGACGGCCTCTGCCACGGCCTCGGAGACCTGCTCGGCCCCGCCGCGGCCGCGCTTCTTGCGCTTGCCGCCGTTCCCGGCGACGGACGGCTGCTCCATGTGCACGATCACGCCGCGCCCGTTGCAGTGGACGCAGGTCTCGGAGAACGACTCCAGCAGGCCCTGGCCGACCCGCTTGCGGGTCATCTGGACGAGGCCCAGCGACGTCACCTCGGCGACCTGGTGCTTCGTACGGTCCCGGCCCAGGCACTCGAGCAGGCGCCGCAGGACGAGGTCCCGGTTGGACTCCAGCACCATGTCGATGAAGTCGATGACGACGATGCCGCCCAGGTCGCGCAGGCGCAGCTGGCGGACGATCTCCTCGGCCGCTTCGAGGTTGTTCCTCGTCACGGTCTCCTCGAGGTTGCCGCCCTGACCGGTGAACTTGCCGGTGTTGACGTCGATCACGACCATCGCTTCGGTCTTGTCGATCACCAGCGAGCCACCGCTCGGCAGCCAGACCTTGCGGTCCAGCGCCTTCATCAGCTGCTCGTCGATCCGGTACGTCGCGAAGGCGTCGACCTCGGAGGTCCACCTGGACAGCCGGTCGACCAGGTCGGGCGCGACGTGCGAGACGTATCCGTGGATCGTCTGCCACGCCTCGTCACCGCTGACGATGACCTTGGAGAAGTCCTCGTTGAAGATGTCGCGGACGACACGGACGGTCATGTCCGGCTCGCCGTACAGCAGCGTCGGGGCGTTGCCGTTCTTCGCCTTCTTCTGGATCTCCTCCCACTGCGCCTGCAGACGCTCCACGTCGCGGCGCAGCTCGTCCTCGCTCGCGCCCTCGGCGGCGGTGCGCACGATGACGCCCGCGTCCTCGGGGACGATCTTCTTGAGGATGGTCTTCAGACGCGCGCGCTCGGTGTCGGGCAGCTTGCGGCTGATGCCGGTCATCGACCCCTCGGGGACGTAGACCAGATAGCGGCCGGGCAGCGAGACCTGGCTGGTGAGGCGGGCGCCCTTGTGGCCGATGGGGTCCTTGGTGACCTGTACGAGGACCGACTGGCCGGACTTCAGGGCGGACTCGATGCGCCGCGGGCCGTTGGCCATGCCCAGCGCCTCGAAGTTGACCTCACCGGCGTACAGGACGGCGTTGCGGCCCTTGCCGATGTCGATGAAGGCGGCCTCCATCGACGGCAGCACGTTCTGCACCTTGCCCAGGTACACGTTGCCGACGTACGAGGTCGACTGCTCCTTGTTGACGTAGTGCTCGACGAGCACGTTGTCCTCGAGGACGCCGATCTGGGTGCGGTCGCCGTTCTGCCGGACGACCATCACACGCTCGACGGCCTCGCGGCGCGCCAGGAACTCGGCCTCGGTGATGATCGGGACACGCCGGCGGCCCTGCTCGCGGCCTTCGCGGCGGCGCTGCTTCTTGGCCTCCAGGCGGGTCGAGCCCTTGATGGACTGCACCTCGTCCGAGACGGGCTTCTCCTTGCGCGGCTCGCGGACCTTGACGACCGTACGCTCCGGGTCGTCCTCGCCCGGCTCCGTGTCGACCGGCGCGTCGCCGGCACGGCGACGGCGACGGCGGCGACGGCGGGTGCCGGCGGAGCCAGAGCCCCCGGTCTCCTCGTCGTGCTCGTGCTCCTCGGCGTCCTCCTCGACCTGCTCGGCCGTGTCCTCGGCGTCCTGCTCGGCCTGCTCCGCGGCGATCTCGTCGGTGTCGAGGGACTCGCCCGACTCGGAGTCGGCGGACTCGCCACGGCGGCGACGGCGGCCACCGCGGCGGCGGCGACGGCGCGAGCCGGTCTCCTCAGTCTCGTCGGCCTCCTCGGCCTCGGCGATGTCCTCCGCCTCGGTGTCCTCGGCGGTCTCCGGCTGCTGTGCCGTGCCGGGCTCGACGGTCTCGGCAGCAGCCGGTGCCTCGTCGGCGCCCCGACGGCGGCGGCGACGGCGCGGACCGGTGTCCGCGTCCGCGCCCTCCTGCTCCACGGTGCCCGCCTCGGCGGCATCCGCGGACTCCTCCGCGGCCTCGGCGGCGGCCGCTGCCGCGGCACGCTCCGGGGTCTGGAACATCGGCTCGGTGAACACGGGCGGCTGGAAGACGGCGACGGCGGGGCGTGCGGGCCGCCGCGCGGCAGCCGCGCTCTCCGCCTCGTCCTCGGGGGCCTGAGCCTGGGCCTGTGCCGCGCTCGGCTGAGCGGGCGCGGTGAAGCCGACGGCTGCCTTACGGGCGGCGCGACGCCGCGTACGCCGGGGAGCGGCGCCCTCGGCCTCGGCCGACGGCTCGGCCTCGGCAACCGGAGCGGCAGCCCCGAGGGGGGCGGTCGCGGCCGGCATCTGCACCGGCTCGGCGGTGGGCGCCTGCGGCGCGGCGACGGCGGCCTGTGCGGAGGCTGCGGCCGGGATCTGCTCCGCCTCGACCGCCACCGCCTTCTCGGCAGCCGGGGCGGCTTCCTCCTGCCCGGCCGTCTCGTCGGCCTTGGCCTCCTCGGCAGGTGTGGAGGCGCGGCGCGTGGCGCGACGGCGCGTACGCCGGGGTGCGGCACCCTCGTCGGGCGCCTGCGCGGCAGCCTCGACCGGCTGCTCCGTCTCCTGCTGGTCGGCGACGACGGCCTCGTCCGCGGCCGGCGCCTCGGCCTCAGCAAGGAGCGCCTCGGTCTGGACGGCCGTCTCCGCCTCGGCAGGGGCCTTCGGCGCCCCGGCGGGCGCGGTGGCGCGACGCGTCGCACGACGACGCCCCGACGCGACCGGCGCGGATTCCTGAGCGGCGGCCTCGACCGGCTTCTCCGCCGGCTCGGCGGCCGGTGCCTCCGAAACGGTCTCGGCGCCCACAGTCTCCTCACCGGCGGGCGAGGGGGCCTCGGCGGTCACGACGGCCTCGGCCGCCTTGGGCGCCCCGGCGGGCGCGGAGGCACGGCGCGTCGCACGACGACGCGTACGTCCGGCGGCGGCAGGCTCAGCAGCCGCGGGTTCGGTGGAGGCAGACTCGGCAGCCGCGGGTTCGGCAGCCGAAGGCTCGGCTTCCTCGGCGGCGGCATCGGAGGCAAGGGCCTCCTCCGGCTCGGTCGCTGCCTGCGCTGCCACGGCCTCGGAGGCCTCAAGCGCGTCGGCGACCTCGGCAGCTGCTACTGCCTGCGCGGCCTCGACGGCCTCATCGGTCTCGTTCAGGGGTGACGAAGCGGACACCTCGGCCGGTATGGCCGGGGCGGCGGCCTCGGCGGCCCCCACGGGCGGACCCGCGGGGCGCGACGCGGCGCGGCGCCGACGACGCGGCGGCAGCGTGTCGCTTGGTGTGGTGTTGTTCTCGGAGCCCTTGATGGGTTCGATCGGCTCGAGCATGCGGGCGGTTCTCCCGTCAGGCTCCCGGGCGCCGCACCTGGTCCGGTGACGTCCGCGGCTCGCGCGTCCTGCGCGTTGCCGCCCTCCGGGGCGCGGGCGCCGCTCGGGAGCTCTCTGTGTCTTGTCTCGCCGGTTCCGTACGCCATGTTGCGTACGGCCTGGCGAAAGTCTTCTGGTCGGTGCGCTGCCCGACCCAGGTGGCTCCCGAGTACGAGGGCGGCGCTACGACGTCCGTCCTTACGCGGGACCTTCCGGCTTCTCCCCCAGTGCCTCAAGGGCCTGGGAGGTGCCCCCAGCAGTCGCGGTGGCAGGTCCGGCGGCCCCTCGACTGACAGGTGGGGCGGCCGTGACTGCCTCGCGGTCGGGCGCGAGCGGGTCGGTCACCGTGCCGGTCTCCTCATCGAAAAGCCCCTGCGCCAGCCTGGTCACCGCTGCGGGGACCGGCGGCGCCAGGTCGGCCACAGCTCGGAGACCGGACAGGACGTCGTCGGGTCGTACGGCAGGCGTCACGTGCCGAACAACCAGCCGCAGTATCGCACAGGGCTGGTCGGTAGGCCTATCAGCCCGTGCGTCGTGGGCAGCGAGGCCGTCGTGCGCCTCGATGCTCGCGACCGCCGGACGGGCGTCGAAGGTGCGCAGGCCGTTCTTCGTCCTGCGCTGGACCTCGACGGTGTCCGCCGTCTTGAAGGCCGCGACGGCGCGCTCCGCGTCCGCGGGTTCCACGCCGTCGAGACGCAGTTCCCACACGGATGCGGTGAGCCGGTCCGCGAGGCCCGAGGTGCGGGCCTCGACGGCCTCGGCGATGTCGAGCCCGGTGGGCAGCGACTCGTCGAGGAGCTCACGCAGCTTGTCGGGGTCACACGCCTCGGTGAGTGCGATCTCCAGGTACTCGGCCTCACTGCCCGTGCCGGTGGGTGCGGCATTGGCGTACGACACCTTCGGGTGCGGCGTGAAGCCGGCCGAGTAGGCCATGGGCACCTCGGCGCGGCGCAGCGCACGCTCAAAGGCGCGCTGGAAGTCACGGTGGCTGGTGAACCGGAGGCGGCCGCGCTTGGTGTAGCGCAGTCGGATGCGCTGCACCGCTGGTGCGGGCGGCGGGCCTTCGGGCTGTCGCTTGCCCAGTGTCGTTCATTCCTTCGTGAGAGCCGTCGTACTTCTCTCCAGAGTACGTGTCGCGGCGGCCGGAGGTTCCCGCCGGGTTTGGCCGAGCGGATCCGGATCGGGCTTCCGCGGCGTCCCGAAGAGCATCCGCCGGAAGTCCGCACGGGCCTGCCGGGCCGACTCGCGTGCGGAGGCCAGTGCCTGCCGGGTCGCGCGGCCGACGCTCTTCGCGGCCGCGGCGGCGGGCCGCCACACCGCGTCGCGCACCCTGTGCCCGACCGGGGTGAGCACGCTCCGGTACATCCAGCGCACCGGTTCCACGAAGATCATCCGGAGGAGCCGCCCGAGGAAGCGTCCGACGGCGAGCGAGACGTACCCGGCGACGCGCCAGGCGTGCACCAGCGCATCGCCGACCTCCCGCGCGACGACGGCGAGCACCCGCCCGACGGGCGCGAGCACCCATCGCCAGAGGGCGAGCGCGGGCAGTACGAGAAGGACGCGCAGCGTCCAATAGAGGCCGATACCGACGATCCGCGAGGTCCAGACGACGCCGGCGACGAGCGTCCGTGCGGCCCAGGCGATTCCGTGCCCCACCGGAGTGAGGACCCAGCGGTACAGCCACAGGGCCGGGACGACGACCAGGTACCGCACAAGCCACGCCACGGCGGTGTACACGCCGATCCCGATGGCCGCGAGCACGGTCCCGATGCCCTTGAGCAGCCAGGCGGTCCCGTGCCCCACTGGTGTGAGCAGCCGCGCGTACACCCAGGCCAGACCGGCCCCGATCCAGCCCAGCAGCCGGGCCAGCCCGGCGCCGATGCCCCGCACCACCCAGGAGATTCCGTGCCCGACGGGCGTCAGCACCCGCCGGTAGCACCACACGGCAGGCACGACGAGCAGCACGTTGCCGAGCCAGGCGAGCCCCTTGGCCACGGGCACGGCGACGTACCGCCACAGCGCCACCCACGGCCACACGAACAGGGCCCTGCCAAGCCACAGCAGTGCCCGGCCAACCGGCCGCAGCACCGTGTCGTTCAGAAATCGCCCTGCGACGACGAGCGCGTCCCACACCATGCGCACCGGCACGACCAGCACGAGCACCACGATCCGCACCGGAATGCGGATCGCGACCGCCAGGCAGCCCTCGCCCTGGACGCTCTCCTGCGGCTGCCGATACCGCTGGTCCACAGGCGGTCCGGGCTTCTCGGGTCCCGGCTTCTCCAGATCCATGTCTGCCAAGACGCATCTACGCCGGGTACGGATGCACCACCGCGGCGTGCGGTGACGCGCGAGGGCCCGGCCACGGCGCTTGCGCCGGTGCCGGGCCCTTCCGGGAACAGTGCTACTTGACCACCGTCAGCGGCAGCAGCTTCTTGCCCGTCGGGCCGATCTGGATGGACGTATCCATCTGCGGGCACACGCCGCAGTCGAAGCACGGCGTCCAGCGGCAGTCCTCGACCTCGGTCTCGTCGAGCGAGTCCTGCCAGTCCTCCCAGAGCCAGTCCTTGTCGAGACCGGAGTCCAGGTGGTCCCAGGGCAGGACCTCCTCGTACGTACGCTCGCGAGTGGTGTACCAGTCGACGTCCACGCCGTACGCGGGCAGCGTCTTCTCGGCGCAGGCCATCCACCGGTCGTACGAGAAGAACTCACGCCAGCCGTCGAAGCGGCCGCCGTCCTCGTAGACGGCGCGGATGACGGCGCCCACGCGGCGGTCGCCGCGCGAGAGCAGGCCCTCGACGATGCCGGGCTTGCCGTCGTGGTAGCGGAAGCCGATGGAGCGGCCGTACTTCTTGTCGCCGCGGATCTTGTCTCGGAGCTTCTCCAGGCGGGCGTCCGTCTCCTCGGCGGAGAGCTGGGGCGCCCACTGGAACGGCGTGTGCGGCTTGGGCACGAAGCCGCCGATCGAGACCGTGCAGCGGATGTCGTTGGACCTGGAGACCTCGCGGCCCTTGGCGATGACGTTGGCCGCCATGTCGGCGATCTGCAGTACGTCGTCGTCGGTCTCGGTGGGCAGGCCGCACATGAAGTACAGCTTCACCTGGCGCCAGCCGTTGCCGTACGCCGTGGCGACGGTCCGGATCAGGTCGTCCTCCGAGACCATCTTGTTGATGACCTTGCGGATGCGCTCGGAGCCGCCCTCGGGGGCGAACGTCAGACCGGAGCGGCGGCCGTTTCGGGTCAGTTCGTTGGCCAGGTCGATGTTGAAGGCGTCGACCCGGGTGGAGGGGAGGGAGAGGCCGATCTTGTCGTCCGTGTACCGGTCGGCGAGGCCCTTGGCGATGTCGCCGATCTCCGAGTGGTCCGCGGAGGACAGCGACAGCAGGCCGACCTCCTCGAAGCCGGTCGCCTTCAGGCCCTTGTCGACCATCTCGCCGATGCCGGTGATGCTTCGCTCCCGCACGGGGCGCGTGATCATGCCGGCCTGGCAGAAGCGGCAGCCGCGCGTGCACCCGCGGAAGATCTCCACGGACATGCGCTCGTGGACGGTCTCCGCGAGCGGGACCAGCGGCTGCTTCGGGTACGGCCACTCGTCGAGGTCCATGACGGTGTGCTTGGACACGCGCCACGGCACACCGGACTTTTTGGGTACGACGCGGCCGATGCGGCCGTCCGGCAGGTACTCCACGTCGTAGAAGCCCGGGACGTACACCCCGCCCGTCTTCGCGAGACGGAACAGCACCTCCTCGCGGCCGCCCGGACGGCCCTCCGCCTTCCACGCGCGGATGATCTCGGTCATCTCGAGGACGGCCTGCTCGCCGTCGCCGATCACCGCGGCGTCGATGAAGTCCGCGATCGGCTCGGGGTTGAACGCGGCGTGACCGCCGGCGAGCACGATCGGGTCGTCGAGGGTCCGGTCCTTGGCCTCCAGCGGGATCCCCGCGAGGTCCAGCGCGGCCAGCATGTTGGTGTACCCGAGCTCGGTGGAGAAGCTCAGCCCGAAGACGTCGAAGGCCTTGACCGGCCTGTGGCTGTCCACGGTGAACTGCGGCACGCCGTGCTCACGCATCAGCTCCTCGAGGTCCGGCCACACGCTGTACGTGCGCTCGGCGAGTACGCGCTCGCGCTCGTTGAGAACCTCGTAGAGGATCATGACGCCCTGGTTGGGCAGCCCGACCTCGTACGCGTCGGGATACATCAGCGCCCAGCGCACGTCGCACTCGTCCCAGGGCTTGACGGTGGAGTTGAGCTCTCCACCGACGTACTGGATCGGCTTCTGCACATGCGGGAGCAGGGCTTCGAGCTGCGGGAAAACCGACTCGACAGACATCGCGGGGACTTTCGTGAGCGGACGGCGGTGACCATCAAGCCTAACGCGGCTGGAGCAACACCTCGTACGACGAGCGAGGCCGGCCCGGTGCACACAGTGGGCGGCGGCCCGGTGCACGAAGTCGGCGCCGGCCCGGTGCACGAAGTCGGCGCCCGCCGGTCACACCGGCGCCGCCGCCTGCACGATCCTCGCCCATTCCCCCGGCAGCGCCGCCTCGTACGCGGCGGCCGCCTGCTCCTCGCGTCCGTACAGCAGCCCGTACGTGAACGCGCTCTCCCCCGCCGCATGGGCCTCGGCCGCCAGGTCGCGCAGGGCCAGGCGGGCCATCACGCTGTCCTGGTGGTCGCCGAGCAGACCCTGCAGGGACTTCATCGAGCGGACCAGGTCCTGGGCGGGACCGCCGAGTGCCGCGGTCGCCGCCTCCGCCGCGTAGCGGGTGCGCTTGGCCTCCTTGCGGGCCTCGTGCATGGCCAGGTCGCGGTCGTCGCCGGGGGGTGCGTCAAGGGCCTGCTGCACCAGCGATGACAGCCGCTGGAAATCGCGCCGCACGGCCTTGGCGATCACGTCGCCGGGCTGCCCGGCGGCCGCCTTCAGCAGCGGCGGCCGATCCAGCAGCGCGTCGATGGCGTCCAGCAGCGCGAGGTACCGCTTCCCGTCCAGCACCGCGATCAGCCGGCGCCGGGAACCGCCGCGCCGGGCGTGCGACCAGGTGCGCAGGCGGGTGCGGACCGGCCCGGTGTGCAGCGCCCTGGGCAGCTCCCCGAGCGCCGCCGTCAGCCGCTCGGTCAGCACTTCCTGGTCCCGGTCCACGCCGAGCTCGCCGGCCAGCCACTTCAGCTCGTCGCCGATGGGGCGGGTGAGCGCCCGGTCCAGCACCTTGCCGTACGAGCGGAAGGCGCTGCGCATCCGGCGCGTGGCGACCCGCATCTGGTGCACCGAGTCGGGCAGATCACGGCGTACGGCGGGGTCGAGCTCGACGAGGGCGTCGCGCTGGGCACGGATATAGGCGAGGACGTGATCGCCCGCGGTCGACGGCTGTGCGCCGTCCCCACGGGCCTTCTTCTCTCCCCGTCCGGTCGACCTTTCCCGTCCGGGCGACGCGGACCGCCCCGGTGCCGTCTCCGCCAGTGCTCTCGCCAGCTTCGAGGGTGCCGCCGATGCCCGCAGCCCCGCCTTGCGCAGCTTCTTGTCGACCTTGTCGAGGAAGCCGGGATCACCGCCGTCCGCGAGCTCCACCTCGATCTCGGTCCAGCCGGCCGTGGCACCGTCTCCGTCCCCGCCGAGCCGCTCCGCGCGTACGGCGTCGATGCTGACCTCGGCGAGCAGCGCACCGTCGGAGTCGAGGAGGTCGCGTACGTCGCGAGCCGACCGCAGCCGGACGACGGGAGCCAGTTCGGCGTCGCGGATCAGGGAACGGACGAGGCCGGAGAGCGCGCGGGGCACCGTGTCGGAGAGCGGTGCCCGGATCTCGTCCCGTACTCCGGTGTCGACGGGCAGCTTCAGATGCCAGCCGGCGTCGTCGCCGCCGGTGCGGCGGCGCAGCGTGATGGCGGCGGAGGCGAGCCGCTCGTCCGCGGTGTCGTAGTAGACGGCGTCGAGTTCGTTGACGCCCTTGTCGACGACAGTCGAGATCCCGGCGACACCGCTCAGATCCGGCAGCTGGGCACTCTCGTCGGCTTCGTACTTACGCTCGATCTCACGCTTCGTCTCCGCCATGGACTGAATCTAGACGCGAAGACGGCCGTGGTCAGTACCCAAGGTGTCGCATCTACGACTACTCACGAGTTTTCGTAGATGCCACTACTCACGCCGACATCGGCCGCTGCACCCTGATCGACTGCAGAAGCCCGATCGCCACCCACACCGCGAACATCGACGAACCGCCGTAGGAGACGAAGGGCAGCGGGAGGCCGGCGACCGGCATGATGCCGAGCGTCATGCCGATGTTCTCGAAGGACTGGAAGGCGAACCAGGCGATGATCCCGGCGGCGACGATCGTGCCGTAGAGCTCGGTGGTCTCACGGGCGATACGGCAGGCCCGCCACAGCACGACGCCGAGCAGGACGATGATCAGGCCCGCTCCGAGGAAGCCGAGCTCCTCTCCCGCGACCGTGAAGACGAAGTCCGTCTGCTGTTCCGGCACGAACTGGCCGGTGGTCTGCGAGCCGTGGAAGAGGCCGGTGCCGGTCAGTCCGCCCGAACCGATCGCGATGCGGGCCTGGTTGGTGTTGTAGCCGACGCCAGCCGGGTCCAGCTCCGGATTGGCGAAGGCCGCGAAGCGGTTGATCTGGTACTCGTCCAGGACGCCCAGCTGCCAGACCGCGACCGCGCCCGCCGCGCCGGCGCCGAGCAGGCCGAACACCCAGCGGTTGGAGGCGCCCGAGGCCAGCAGCACACCGAGCACGATCATCGCCATCACCATGACCGAGCCGAGGTCGGGCATGAGCATCACGATCATTATCGGCACGGCGGCGAGGCCGAGGGCCTGGACGACGGTGCGGTGGTCGGGGTGGTCCTTGTCGCCGGCGTCGACCCGGGCCGCGAGCAGCATGGCCATGCCCAGGATGATCGTGATCTTCACGAACTCGGAGGGCTGGAGCGAGAATCCGCCGCCCAGGCGGATCCATGCGTGGGCGCCGTTGATGGTCGCGCCGACCGGGGTCAGCACCAGCAGGACCAGGAAGACCGATACGCCGTACAGGATCGGCACGGCCGTGCGCAGGGTCCGGTGGCCCAGCCAGATCGTGCCGATCATGAGCGCGAGCCCGATGCCGGTGTTGAGGAGGTGCCGGAACAGGAAGTAGTACGGATCGCCCTGGTTGAGCTCGGTGCGGTTGCGGGTCGCCGAGAAGACGAGCGCGGTGCCGATGAGCGAGAGCAGGAGGGACGACAGCAGCATCGGCCAGTCGAGCCTGCGGACCAGGGAGTCCCGGGCGATCAGACGCGCCCAGGCGGAGCGCTCGGGCCCGTACCCGGAGACGGAGAAGCCGTTGGTGCCGCTCATGTGGTCCTCCGCCGCCTGACTCGGCCGCCCGGTCCTCGGCCACCCGGTCCTCTGCCGCCCGTACTTCCCCGTCGCCCGCTGCGCCTGCGGGTGTCGCGGTTACTGGCCTCGGGTGACGGCGTGGTCCCCGCGGGCAGCTGCTGGTCGTCCCCCGCCTGCTGTCCTTCCTCGCTCGCCTTTTCCTCCTTGGACGGGTCGTACGTCTCGATCTTCGGGGCGTCGATCGATCCGTCGGACTCGATCTTCGGCAGGCTCTTCTCCGGCTCGGGCAGCAGGGCCTTCTTCAGGTCCTGCTTGCCGTCCTCGTCCAGGCCGTAGATGGCGTTGTAGATCTTGCGAACGGCGGGGCCCGATGCGCCGGAGCCCGTACCACCCTGGGAGATCGTCATGACGACCGTGTAGTCCTTGGTGTACGTGGCGAACCACGAGGTCGTCTGCTTGCCGTAGACCTCGGCCGTACCCGTCTTGGCGTGCATCGGGATCCTGTCCTGCGGCCAGCCGCCGAAGCGCCAGGCGGCCGTACCGCGGGTGGCGACTCCCGCGAGGGCTTGGTCCATCTCGTCGCGGGTCTTCTGCGACATCGGCAGCTTGCCGTGCGCCTTGGGCTTGATCTCCTGGATGCTCTTGCCGTCGGGGCTGATGACCGCCTTGCCGACGGTGGGGTCGTAGAGCGTGCCGCCGTTGGAGATGGCCGCGTAGATCGTGGCCATCTGGATCGGCGTGACGAGGGTGTCACCCTGGCCGATGGAGTAGTTGACGGAGTCACCGGCGCGCAGCCTGTTGCCCTCGAGGCAGTTCTCGTACGCGATCTTCTCGGCGTAGGAGCCGTCCTTCTTGCCGGACTTGCACCAGGCGTCCTTGTTGGCCTCCCAGTAGTCCTTCTTCCACTGGCGGTCGGGGATACGGCCCGAGACCTCGTTGGGCAGGTCGATGCCGGTCTCCTGGCCGAGGCCGAACTGGTGGGCGGTCTTGTAGAACCAGTCCTTGGCGTCCTTCTTCGGCTTCATGCCGCCGTCCTTCAGCCACTCCTGGTGCGAGAGGCGGTAGAAGACGGTGTCGCAGGAGACCTCCAGCGCCCGGCCGAGGCTGATGGGGCCGTAGCTCTGGGACTCGAAGTTCTTGAAGACCTGGCCGCCGATCGAGTACGAACTGGAGCAGTCGTAGTTCCCGTCGAACGCGTATCCCGCGTTGATCGCCGCGGCGGTCGGGACGACCTTGAAGATCGAGCCGGGTGCCGCCTGACCCTGGATCGCGCGGTTGAGCAGCGGGTAGTTGGAGTCCTTGCCGGTGAGCCTGGCGTAGTCCTTGCCGGAGATGCCGCCGACCCAGGCGTTGGGGTCGTACGTCGGGTTGGACGCCATGGCGACGACGCGGCCGGTCTTGGCCTCCATGACGACGACGGCACCGGAGTCGGCCTTGTAGTTCTCGTTGGTGTTGTCGTCGAACTCCTTGCGGGCCGCCTTCATCGCCTCGTTGAGCTCGTACTCGGCGACGCGCTGCACGCGCGCGTCGATGCTCGTGACGAGGTTCGCGCCGGGCTCGGCCTCGTCGGGCTTGGCCTGGCCGATGACACGTCCGAGGTTGTCGACCTCGTACCGGGTGACGCCCGCCTTGCCGCGCAACTCCTTGTCGTACGCACGCTCCAGGCCCGAGCGTCCGACCTGGTCGGAGCGGAGGTACGGCGAGTCGGAGTCCTTGGCCTTCTCGATCTCCTCGTCCGTGACGGGCGACAGATAGCCGAGCACCTGCGCGGTGTTGGCCTCACCGGGGCTCGGATAGCGGCGGACCGCGGTGGGTTCGGCGGTGATGCCGGGGAAGTCCTCGGAGCGCTCGCGGATCTGCAGCGCCTGCCGGGGCGTGGCCTCGTCCGTGATCGGGATGGGCTGGTACGGCGAGCCGTTCCAGCAGGGCTGCGGCGTCTCGGCATTGCACAGCCGGACCTTGTCCATGACGTCCTTGGGCTTCATGCCAAGGACGCCGGCGAGCTTTGTCAGGACCCCTTTGCCGTCGTCCTTCATCTTCATCAGGTCGGTGCGCGAGGCGGAGACGACGAGCCGCGTCTCGTTGTCGGCGAGCGGCACCCCACGGGCGTCGAGGATCGAGCCGCGTACGGCGGGCTGGACGACCTGCTGGACGTGGTTGCCGGAGGCCTCCTTGGCGTACTCCTCACCGTTGCGGACCTGGAGGTACCACAGGCGGCCGCCGAGGGTCATCAGGAGGGAGACGACGAGGACCTGCATGATGACGAGCCGGATCTGGACCCGCGGAGTCCGGCCGGTCTCCGGAATGTTGGTCACAGCCGCTTGACCCCCTTGATGCGTCCCGCGCGCGCCACCCGTGCCTTCGCCGCTCTGCCGCGCAGGCCGTTGCCGCGCAGCCCGCCGCGCTGGGAGCCGATGCTCAGCCCGGTGCCCGAGGCGAACCAGCCGGAGGAGAGGTTGCCCGCCGCGCCGGCGGCGCCGGTCTCGGCGAGCGGATCCGGCTCGGCCCGTCTGGCCAGGGCCATGATCGCCGGGACGACGAACGGCGCCAGCAGCAGGTCGTAGAGCGCGGCGGTGAACAGCAGGCCGGCCAGGCCGACATGGCGGGCGGCGGTGTCGCCGACGAGGGCGCCCACGCCCGCGTACAGCAGGGTCGAGCCGATGGCGGCGGCGACCACGACGAGCATGGGTGCGGTGGCCGACTTGAGCTGTCCGTTGTCCGGTTTGACGAGGCCCGCGAGATAGCCGATGACGCAGAGCACGAGGGCGTAGCGGCCGGCGGCGTGGTCGGCTGGCGGCGCCAGGTCCGCGAGGAGGCCTGCGCCGAAGCCGATGAGGGCGCCTCCGACATGGCCGTAGACGAGGGCGAAGCCGAGCACGGTGAGGAGCATCAGATCCGGGACGGCGCCGGGCAGTTGGAGGCGGGCGAGGATGGTCACCTGGATCACCAGGGCCACGATCACCAGCGTGGTGGAGAGCAGCATCCGGTTGAAGCGCATGGGACTCAGCTCCTACTGCTCTCGCTCTGCGGCCACGCCCGTGGACGCCTCGGCGGAGGGTGTGACGGTGACCGTCACGGTCGGCGTGGGCCTGGCCTTCGGTTCGGGTGGCAGGACCGTGTCGCGCGGGTCCTTGCGGGGGGCTTCGACGACGACGCCGACGATGTCGAGCTTGGTGAAGCCGACATACGGCTTGACGTAGACGGTGCGGGTCAGGTCGCCGCCGGAGGGGTCGACGCGCGCGACCACGCCGACGGGGACGCCGGGCACGAACGGCTTGTCGGCCTGCGAGCCGAAGGTGACCAGACGGTCGCCCTTCTTCACCTTGGCCTTGCCGTTGAGCAGTTGGACGCGCAGGGGGCGGTCGCCCTGGCCCGAGGCGAAGCCCAGTTCGTCGGTCTTCTCCATGCGGGTGCCGACCGTGAAGTCCGGGTCGGTGGCGAGCAGCACGGTGGAGGTGCTGGGGCCGACCGTGGTGACGCGGCCGACGAGTCCGTCGCCGTTGAGCACGGTCATGTCGCGCTTGATGCCGTCGTCGGCGCCGGCGTCGATGGTGACGGTCCAGGAGAAGCCCTGGGCGGCTCCGATCGCGATGACCTCGGCGCCCTTGATGCCGTACTGCCCGGTACCCGCGGTCTTCAGCATCTTGTCGAGCTGCTCCACCCGGCTGCGGTTGCGGTCGTCGCTGCCCAGCTTGGCCTTCAGCGCGGCGTTCTCCCGCTCGAGTCTTGCGATGCGGTCGTGCCGGCTGCCGGAGTCGCGGACCGCGTCGATCGCGTTGCCGAGCGGGTCGACGGCGGACGACACGCCGTTCTCCACCGGGCCGAACACCGTGGCGGCGGCCCGGCGTGCGCCGTCGACCGGGGAGTCCTCGCCGCCGCGGATGTCCACCGTGATCAGCGCGAACGCGATGGCGATCAGCAGCACCAGGAGCAGTCGGCTCTCTCTGGAGTCCCTCACGTGCGGCGGCCGTGCCTTCCTCGTCGGAATCCTTGTCGCTCTTGCCTCTATATCAACGATCCGCCGCACGGGAGAGCACGTGCGCTCCGTACGGCGGATGCAGCGCGCGTGTCATGCCGGCGCGCGCCCCGTACGGACGAAGCAACGCGTGTCACCCCGGATACGCGCGCCACGTGGCACCGCACGCGCGCGTCATCTGCGCGGCTGGGCGTCCAGCACCTGCTGGAGCGCCTCGAACTCCTCGACACACTTGCCGGATCCGAGCGCCACGCTGTCCAGCGGGTCCTCGGCGATGTGGATCGGCATGCCGGTCTCGCGGCGCAGCCGCTCGTCGAGGCCGCGCAGCAGGGCGCCGCCGCCGGTGAGGACGATGCCGCGGTCCATGATGTCGCCGGAGAGCTCCGGCGGGCACTTGTCGAGGGTGGTCTTGACCGCGTCCACGATCGCGTTGACCGGTTCCTCGATGGCCTTGCGGACCTCGGCAGCGGAGATGACCACGGTCTTGGGCAGGCCGGAGACCAGGTCGCGGCCGCGGATCTCGGTGTGCTCCTCGCCGTCGAGGTCGTACGCGGAACCGATCGTGATCTTGATCTGCTCGGCGCTGCGCTCACCCAGCAGGAGCGAGTACTCCTTCTTGATGTGCTGGATGATCGCGTTGTCCAACTCGTCGCCCGCGACGCGGATCGACTGCGCCGTGACGATGCCGCCGAGGGAGATGACCGCGACCTCGGTCGTGCCGCCGCCGATGTCCACGACCATGTTGCCGGTGGCCTCGTGGACGGGGAGACCGGAGCCGATGGCTGCGGCCATCGGCTCCTCGATGATGTGCACCTGGCGCGCACCGGCCTGCGAGGACGCCTCGATCACCGCGCGGCGCTCGACTCCCGTGATTCCGGAGGGCACGCAGACCACGACCCGCGGACGGGCGAGATAGCGCCGCTTGTGAATCTTCAGGATGAAGTAGCGGAGCATGCGCTCGGTGATCTCGAAGTCCGCGATCACACCGTCCTTGAGCGGTCGCACCGCGACGATGTTGCCCGGAGTCCGGCCGATCATCTTCTTCGCCTCGGCGCCGACCGCGAGGATGCCACCGGTGTTGGTGTTGATCGCGACGACGGACGGCTCGTTGAGAACGATCCCCCGGCCCCTGACGTACACCAGCGTGTTGGCGGTCCCGAGGTCGACAGCCATGTCACGGCCGATGAACGACATGTTGTTCCCCATGAGGATGCGTCTGGCCTTCCTAAGTCGAGCGGTGATGGCTTGTTAGGCAGGCGAGGTGGGTGCTGCTGTAGCTGAAGCTCCATCGTAGTCTCGCCCCCGCGGACATCGCGCGATGGTCTGTCGCCAATGTCAGCAGATGCTGTGCCGCCTCGCTTCTCAGAGACGTACCAACGGAGGCACGGGTTCCCCCGATCGTGGCGCATATGCCAAGGGACGGCGGGGAATTCCCTGCCGTCCCCGGTCAGAGCACCCAGACTGTTGACAGTGAGTCAGAAAATCCGGGCGCGGCGGCCGAGCCGGCCGCGTGCGCGTCGACGGACGTCAGACACGCCCGGGGAAGAAGATCTTCAGCTCGCGCTCGGCGGACTCCTCGGAGTCCGAGGCGTGGATCAGGTTCTCGCGGGTGATCGTGCCGAAGTCACCGCGGATGGAGCCGGGGGCCGCGGCGATCGGATCGGTCGGGCCCGCCAGGGCCCGGACACCCTCGATGACCCGCTCGCCCTCGACGACCAGGGCGACGACCGGGCCGGAGGACATGAAGGCGACCAGCGGCTCGTAGAACGGCTTGCCCTGGTGCTCGCCGTAGTGCTGCTCCAGAGTGTCCTGGTCGAGCGCCCGCAGCTCCAGCGCGGTGATCTGCCAGCCGGCCTTGCGCTCGATACGGCCGATGATCTCGCCGATCAGGCCGCGACGGACGGCGTCGGGCTTGAGCAGGACGAGGGTGCGCTGGGACATGGTGTGCGGCTCCTTCGAGGTCGCTGGATGTGCGGGGGTCCGAGGCTACAGGGCCGGTCTGAGCATCCGTTATGCGGCGTCAGGCCCTGGCTGGGCCGGTGCCGCCGCGCTCTGCGCCGCGAATCGGGCCTTGGCCTCGTCGATCTTGCGGCCGAAGTGCACCGAACACGCCCAGAGGACGGCGAACACGGCGCCCAGGAAGAACATCACCGGAACGATGAAACCGCTCGCGATCAGCCCGATCTGCAGGGCCCAGCCGAGCTGCACCCCGCCGGGGCGGGTGATCATCCCGCAGAGCAGCACGGACAGCACCATCGCGACGCCGGAGACCGTCCACACCGTCCCCATCGACAGATCCGGGTCCTTCATCGCGACCAGTCCGGCGAAACCGATCACGAAGAATTCGCCGATCAGAGTCGAAGCACAGAGTGTACGCACGGCAGTCAGCCCTTCCCCAGAAGTAGTCGGGCCTCGCCGACCGTGATGACGGAACCGGTGACGAGGACGCCGCCTCCCGCGTACTCGCCCTCCTCCTCGGCGAGCGTGATGGCGGCCTCCAGCGCGTCGTCCAGGCGCGGCTCGACCTGCACCCGGTCCTCGCCGAAGACCTCGACGGCGATCGCGGCCAGCTCGTCCGCGTCCATCGCACGGTGGCTGGAGTTCTGGGTGACCACGACCTCGGCGAAGATCGGTTCGAAGGCCTCGAGGAGACCGCGAACGTTCTTGTCGCCGCTCGCACCGACCACGCCGATCAGCCGGCTGAAGTCGAAGGCCTCACGGATCCCCTCGGCGGTGGCGTGGGCGCCCGCCGGATTGTGCGCGGCGTCCAGGACGACGGTCGGCGAGCGGCGTACGACCTCCATCCGGCCCGGCGAGGCGACCGAGGCGAACGCCTTGCGGACCACGTCTATGTCGATCGGCTGGGCGCGCTGCGCACCGACGCCGAAGAACGCCTCCACGGCGGCGAGCGCCACAGCGGCGTTGTGCGCCTGGTACGCGCCGTGCAGCGGCAGGAACACGTCCGCGTACTCACCGCCGAGACCGCGCAGCGTCAGCAGCTGCCCGCCGACGGCGACCTGGCGGCTCACGACGCCGAACTCCAGCCCCTCACGGGCGACGGTGGCGTCCACCTCCACGGCCCTCTTCAGCAGCACCTGGGCCGCTTCGACCGGCTGCTGGGCGAGGATCACGGTCGCGCCCTGCTTGACGATCCCGGCCTTCTCACCGGCGATCTCCCCGGGCGTCTCACCGAGCCGGTCCGTGTGGTCCAGATCGATCGGCGTGACCACGGCGACGTCCGCATCGATCACGTTCGTGGCGTCCCAGCTGCCGCCCATCCCGACCTCGACGACGGCGACATCGACAGGCGCGTCCGCGAACGCCGCGTACGCCATGCCCGTGAGCACCTCGAAGAAGGAGAGCCGGAACTCCTGCTGTCCGTCGACCATCTCGACGTACGGCTTGATGTCGTTGTACGTCTCGATGAATCGCTCGGCGGAGATGGGGGCGCCGTCGAGGCTGATCCGCTCGGTGATCGACTGCACGTGCGGCGACGTGTACCGCCCGGTGCGCAGCTCGAAGGCGCCGAGCAGCGCCTCGATCATGCGGGCCGTGGACGTCTTGCCGTTCGTGCCGGTGATATGCACCGAGGGGTACGCGCGCTGGGGCTCGCCCAGCACGTCCATCAGCGCCGAGATCCGGCTGACCGACGGCTCGAGCTTCGTCTCGCCCCAGCGGGTGGCGAGGTCCGCCTCGACCTCGCGCAGCGCCTTGTCGACCTCGGGGTCGGTGGGGCGGGCCGGCACCTGGTCGGCCCCCTCCGGCGGCCCGGCCTGGGTGCGCAGGGTGCGGCTGCCGGCCTCGATCACCGCGAGGTCGGGGTCGCGGGTGGTCTCGGCCTCGACGATCTCGTCGAACTGCGCCAGGGGGTCGGGCTCGCCGTCGTCGGGCAGGTTGTCGTGCGGGGGGAGGTCGCTCACGGGGTCCAGTCTACGGAGGGGGTGCGGCGGGGGTGCATTTCCCCCACCCCGCCCCTTCCCGTAACCATGGGGCTCCGCCCCCCTGGACCCCCGAAGTCGCCCTTCGGGCTCGTCCTCAAGCGCCGGACGGGCTGAATCTTTCAGCCTGTCCGGCGCTTGAGGACCGGGGTCTGGGGCAGCAGCCCCAGTTACGGGAAGGGGCGGGGTGGGGGCTGCATCCGATAGCGGCTCCGCCGCGGGGCCCGCCGCAGGCGCCCTCAGCCCTGCGGAAGCCGGTCGAGCTGCGCCTTGATCCGCGCGATGTCCTCGTCCGCCTTGGCCAGGCGAACGCGGATCTTCTCCACGACGTGGTCGGGGGCCTTGGCCAGGAACGCCTCGTTCCCCAGCTTCCCCGTAGCCTGCGCCTTCTCCTTCTCAGCGGCCGCCAGGTCCTTGGCGAGCCGCTTCCGCTCGGCCGCGACGTCGATCACACCGGAGAGGTCGAGCGCGACCTCGGCGCCGGCGACCGGCAGGGTCGCCGTAGCGGTGAAGGAGTCCCCCTCCGGCTGCAGCCGCAGCAGCTGCCGGATGGCGGCCTCGTGAACCGCGAGCGGCGTACCGGACAGGTCGACGCGGGCCGGCACCCGCTGGCCCGGCTGCAGCCCCTGGTCGGCGCGGAACCGGCGGACCTCCGTGATGACCTGCTGAAGGGTCTCGATCTCCCTCTCCGCGGCGGCGTCGCGGAACCCCGAGTCCGTCGGCCACTCGGCGATCACGACGGACTCACCACCCGTGAGGGTGGTCCACAGCGTCTCGGTCACGAAGGGGACGACAGGGTGGAGGAGCTTCAGCGTGACGTCGAGCACCTCGCCCAGGACCCGCTTGGAGACCTCGGCCGCCGGGCCGCCCGCCTGGAACGTCGTCTTGGACAGCTCGACGTACCAGTCGAAGACCTCGTCCCACGCGAAGTGGAAGAGCGACTCGGACAGCTTGGCGAACTGGTAGTCCTCGTAGTAGGCGTCGACCTCGGCGACGACCGCGTTGAGCCGCGACAGGATCCACCGGTCGGCGGCGGACAGCTGCTCGGCGGGCGGCAGGTCGCCCTCGACCGTGGCGCCGTTCATCAGCGCGAACCGCGTGGCGTTCCAGATCTTGTTGGCGAAGTTGCGGGAGCCCTGGACCCAGTCCTCGCCGATCGGCACGTCGACACCCGGGTTGGCGCCGCGCACCAGCGTGAACCTCAGAGCGTCGGAACCGTACTTGTCCATCCAGTCCAGCGGATTGACCGCGTTCCCGAAGGACTTCGACATCTTCTTGCCGAACTGGTCGCGGACCATGCCGTGCAGGGCGATGGTGTGGAACGGCGGGGTGCCGTCCATCGCGTACAGGCCGAACATCATCATCCGGGCGACCCAGAAGAAGAGGATGTCGTAGCCGGTGACCAGTACGGAGTTCGGATAGAACTTCTTGAGGCTCTCGGTCTGCTCGGGCCAGCCGAGCGTGGAGAACGGCCACAGGCCGGAGGAGAACCAGGTGTCGAGGACGTCGGTGTCCTGCGTCCAGCCGTCACCACTCGGCGGCTCCTCGTCGGGCCCGACGCAGACGACTTCACCCTCAGGGCCGTACCAGACCGGAATCCGGTGGCCCCACCACAGCTGACGCGAGATGCACCAGTCGTGGAGGTTGTCGACCCAGTCGAAGTACCGCTTCTCCATCTCCTGCGGGTGGATCTTGACCCGCCCGTCGCGGACGGCGTCACCTGCGGCCTGCGCGAGGGGACCGACCTTGACCCACCACTGCATGGAAAGGCGCGGCTCGATGGTGGTCTTGCAGCGCGAGCAGTGGCCCACCGAGTGCGTGTACGGGCGCTTCTCGGCGACGATCCGGCCCTCTGCGCGCAGGGCCGCGACGATGGCGCTGCGCGCCTCGAGACGGTCCAGGCCCTGGAAGGGGCCGTGTGCGGTGATGACCGCGTGCTCGTCCATCACGGTGATGGACGGCAGGTCGTGGCGCTGCCCGATCTCGAAGTCGTTCGGGTCGTGGGCGGGCGTCACCTTGACGGCGCCGGTGCCGAACTCCGGGTCGACGTGCTCGTCGGCGACGACGGGGATCGACCGCGCGGTCAGCGGCAGCTTGATGGTCTTGCCGACGAGGTGCCTGTACCGCTCGTCGTCGGGATGCACGGCGACGGCGGTGTCACCGAGCATGGTCTCCGCACGGGTCGTGGCGACGACGAGAGTCTCGTCCCCCTCCCCGTACTTGATGGAGACGAGCTCGCCGTCGTCCTCCTGGTACTCCACCTCGATGTCCGAGATGGCCGTCAGACAGCGCGGGCACCAGTTGATGATGCGCTCGGCGCGGTAGATCAGCTCGTCGTCGTAGAGCTTCTTGAAGATCGTCTGGACAGCCTGGGACAGGCCCTCGTCCATGGTGAAACGCTCACGGGCCCAGGCGACACCGTCGCCGAGACGGCGCATCTGCCCGGAGATCTGCCCACCGGACTCGGCCTTCCACTGCCACACCCGCTCGACGAACTGCTCACGCCCGAGGTCGTGGCGTGACTTGCCCTCCTTGCCGAGCTCGCGCTCGACGACGTTCTGCGTGGCGATGCCCGCGTGGTCCATGCCGGGCTGCCACAGCGTCTCGTACCCCTGCATGCGCTTACGGCGTGTGAGGGCGTCGATGAGCGTGTGCTCGAAAGCATGCCCGAGGTGCAGGCTGCCGGTGACGTTCGGCGGCGGGATGACGATGGTGTACGGCGGCTTGTCGCTCTTCTCGTCGGCCTCGAAGTAGCCGCGCTCTACCCAGCGCTCGTACAGCTTCCCCTCTACCTCGGCCGGCGCGTACTGGGTCGGCAGTTCGGTGATGGTCGCTGCTTGCTGCTGCTGAGTGTTCTCGGTCACGGGGCTCAGTTTAGTGGTGTCACGGAGGCGTACTGAAACCGGAAGGTTCGTAACGGTGGGGGCCATGATGCCCCCGTGCCGCAACGGCTTCGGGAAGGATGTCAGGGACGCATAAACAACAGAGGGGGACTGAGACCTCGATGAGCTACAACCAGCCGGGCCCGTACGGCGGTCGGCCCCAGCAGCCCGGGCCGTACGGCCAGCCGGGGCCCTATGGCCAGCCGCCGCAGGCACCCCAGCCCGGCTACGGCCAGCCGCCGCAGGCACCCCAGCCCGGCTACGGCCAGCCGCCGCAGACACCCCCGCAGCCCGGCTACGGCCACCCGAAGCAGGCCGCCCCACAGCCCAGCTACGGCTATCCGCAGCAGGCTCCGCAGGGGGTCCCGCAGCAGGCTCCGCAGGGGGTCCCGCAGCAGCCGAATCCGTACGGCCAGCCCAACCCCTACGGCCAGCCGAACCCCTACGGGCAGCAGCCTCCCTACGGCCAGCAGCCTCCGGGCGCTCCGTACGGGATGCCGCAGCCGCCGGCTCCGGCGGACGGCAAGAAGAAGACGGGGCTCGTCATCGGCGCGGTCGCGGTGGTCGTGGCGCTCGGGGTCGGCGCGTACTTCGTCTTCGCCGGGGGCGGGTCCGGTCTGGCGGACGACGGGCCGCACAAGCTGGCGACGCCGGCCACGGTGCTCAGCGACTACAAGCGCATCTCCGACGACGGCGCGGGTGCCGCCGAGAGCGACGACTCCGTGAAGGAGCTGGAGGAGAGCGGCATCGAGAACGGTACGTCCGTCATCGGCATGTACTCCACCGCCGATCTCAGCGACTACGACCCCAGCGATCCGAGCACCCTGCCCGACGGCATCGAAACGGCGAAGGGCGTGACGTTCCTCGGTGGTTACGGTGAGATCGCGGACCCCGCGGCCGCCCTGGACAAGTTCTTCGCCACGCTGAAGAAGCAGTCGGAGAGCGGCTCCGGGAGCAGCAGCGAAAACAAGTCCGAGCTGGTCGGCGAGCCCGTGGAGGCCGACCTCGACGGCGCGGTCATGAAGTGCCAGGCCGCACAGGGCCAGGACCTGGTCACGAAGAAGGAGAAGACCGACTGGTTCTGCGTGTGGGCCGACTACAGCACCATGGCCATGGTCACCCCCGGTGACCGCACCCAGGACGTGACGAAGGACGTCGCGGTGGACATCACCACGAAGCTGCGCGACGAAATCCGCGTCGCGAAGTAGCAGTCCGCGAGCGGCGGTACGCGAACGAAGGGGCGCCCGGCGGAAATCCGCCCGGCGCCCCTTCGGCGTACTGTGCCGTGCCGCTTACGCGCTCTTCTGCTCGCCCGGTCCGCGCCCGCGCACGTCCCGCGGAATCAGCGTCGGGTTGACATTGGAGTGGACGACGTCGGGCGTGATGACGACGCGAGCGACGTCCTTGCGGGAGGGGACCTCGTACATCACCGACATCAGGACCTCCTCCATGATGGCGCGCAGACCGCGGGCGCCCGTCTGGCGGAGGATCGCCTGATCGGCGATGGCTTCGAGGGCCTCGCGCTCGAAGTCCAGCTCGACCCCGTCGAGTTCGAACAGGCGCTGGTACTGCTTCACCAGCGCGTTGCGCGGCTCGACCAGGATCTGCAGCAGCGCCTCCCGGTCGAGGTTGTGCACCGAGGTGATGACCGGGAGGCGGCCGATGAACTCGGGGATCATCCCGAATTTCACCAGGTCTTCGGGCATCACGTCCTCGAACTGGTCCTTCGCCTCGAGCTCACGCTTGGAGAGGATGGTCGCGCCGAAGCCGATGCCCTTCGCGCCCGCCCGGGACTCGATGATCTTCTCCAGGCCCGCGAAGGCGCCGCCCACGATGAACAGCACGTTCGTCGTGTCGATCTGGATGAACTCCTGGTGCGGGTGCTTGCGGCCGCCCTGCGGCGGAACCGAGGCGGTGGTGCCCTCCAGGATCTTCAGCAGGGCCTGCTGGACGCCCTCGCCGCTGACATCACGCGTGATCGACGGGTTCTCGCTCTTACGGGCGACCTTGTCGATCTCGTCGATGTAGATGATGCCGGTCTCGGCCTTCTTGACGTCGTAGTCGGCGGCCTGGATGAGCTTCAGGAGGATGTTCTCGACGTCCTCGCCGACATAGCCGGCCTCCGTCAGCGCCGTGGCGTCGGCGATGGCGAACGGGACGTTGAGCATCCGGGCCAGTGTCTGCGCCAGAAGAGTCTTGCCGGAGCCCGTGGGCCCCAGCAGCAGGATGTTGGACTTCGCCAACTCGATGGCGTCGTCGCGTCCTTGGCCCCCGCCGTTCTCGCCGGCCTGAACCCGCTTGTAATGGTTGTACACAGCGACCGAGAGGGCCTTCTTCGCGGCCTCCTGGCCGACGACGTACCCCTCGAGGAACTCGTAGATCTCGCGGGGCTTGGGCAGTTCCTCCCAGCGCACCTCGCTCGTCTCGGCGAGCTCTTCCTCGATGATCTCGTTGCAGAGGTCGATGCACTCGTCGCAGATGTACACACCGGGGCCTGCGATGAGCTTCTTGACCTGCTTCTGGCTCTTTCCGCAGAACGAGCACTTGAGCAGGTCGCCGCCGTCACCGATGCGTGCCACGAGGTGCTTCCCCTTCGCCTGGGAGACGCCACGTTCAGCGGCTCCTGGTGCCTCTATCCGACGGTACCTTGCCGGGCCCCCCGTTCGGGCCCCCCTTGGCACGGTTGACTGTGACGTACACCGTGCCAAGGGCGGCACATGCTACTGCGATTGCTCAGACGACCAAGGGGTTGTTCATCTTCCGCGTGGAGATGATCTGGTCGATCAGGCCGTACGACAGCGCTTCCTCAGCAGTGAGGATCTTGTCGCGCTCGATGTCCTCGCGGATCTTCTCGATCGGTTGCGTGGAGTGCTTGGCCAGCATCTCCTCCAGCTGCGCACGCATCCGGAGGATCTCGTTCGCGGCGATCTCCAGGTCGGAGACCTGACCGCGGCCGGTCTCGCTGTACGGCTGGTGGATCAGCACACGGGCGTTCGGCAGCGCCATGCGCTTGCCCGGGGTGCCCGCAGCGAGGAGCACGGCGGCTGCGGAGGCGGCCTGGCCCATGCAGACCGTCTGGATGTCCGGCTTCACGAACTGCATCGTGTCGTAGATGGCCGTGAGCGCCGTGAAGGAGCCGCCGGGGCTGTTGATGTAGACCGAGATGTCACGGTCGGGGTCCATCGACTCCAGGCACAGCAGCTGCGCCATGACGTCGTTGGCGGAGGCGTCGTCGATCTGGACGCCGAGGAAGATCACGCGCTCCTCGAAGAGCTTCGCGTACGGGTCGTA
The DNA here is from genome assembly GCF_013778455.1 of Streptomyces himalayensis subsp. himalayensis. Taxonomy (GTDB): domain Bacteria; phylum Actinomycetota; class Actinomycetes; order Streptomycetales; family Streptomycetaceae; genus Streptomyces; species Streptomyces himalayensis. The sequence continues at coordinate 153,059 of NZ_JACEHE010000017.1, forward strand.
CTCGCGGACGCCCTGCGAGGTGCGCTCGACGAAGCGCGGGATCACGTAGCGGGACTCGGCGCGGGGGCCGGTGTACTCGGCCTGGCCGCGCTCGGCGCGCGTGCGCTCGTACAGGCCGCTGCCGGGAAAGTCGTTCACGGTGTTCTCCTACTAAGGCCTAAGGCTGTGGCGGTCGGCTGGGGGCTGAAGGGGCTCAGGCCGCCCCGGTGCCGCCGCCGCCCGGCATACCGGCAGCGGTGGGCATGATGTCGTCGATCAGGCCGTACTCCTTGGCCTCCAGCGGGTCGAACCAGCGGTCGCGGTCCGAGTCGCGGGTGATCTGCTCCACGCTCTGGCCGGTGTGGAAGGCTGTCAGCTCCGCCATCCGCTTCTTGGTGTGCAGCAGCCGCTCGGCGTGGATCTTGATGTCCGACGCGGAGCCCGCGAGGCCCGCGGAGGGCTGGTGGATCAGGATCTCGGCGTTCGGCAGCGCGAAGCGCTTGCCCGGCGTGCCGGCGCTGAGGAGGAACTGACCCATGGAGGCTGCCATACCCATGGCGATGGTCACCACGTCGTTCTTGATGTACTGCATGGTGTCGTAGATCGCCATGCCCGCGGTGATCGAGCCGCCGGGGCTGTTGATGTAGAGGTAGATGTCCTTGTCGGGGTCCGAGGCAAGGAGCAGCAGCTGTGCGGTGATCTTGTTGGCGATGTCGTCGTCGACCGGCTGGCCGAGGAAGATGATCCGCTCGTTGAGCAGCCGGTTGTAGACCTGGTCGCCGAGGCCACCACCGATGGAAGGCTCGCCGGCGGCGGAGGGCATCAGATTCGTCACGTATCCACCTGCTCGTCTTACGACGGCGCCGGGCCGTCTCACGTCTTCTGCTAGGCCTGGGAACCCCGCCGCGTAACCGTCTGCCGACGGCGTGTGGGGACTCCCCTGCCCTCGTATTCATGGACCCTAACGCGCAGGCAGGCAGGTGCCATCCCGCATTCGGAACTGTTCGCTGTGAGCGCAGGTTCCCACCGCTGTGGGCAGGCGTTCCGCAGGGCTGGGGGCACCTCCCACGCCCTTAAGGCAGTGGGGGAGGGTGGGCGCAGCCCACGACGGACGGTGCCCTTCAGGGCGTTCAGAGGCCGCCGTAACGGCCGACGGGCCCCGGGATGCCGCAGCACCCCAGGGCCCGTCGTTCAGCGCGGGAGACGCGAGGCTCAGGCCTCGGGCTTCTCGTCGTCGCCGGAGGCCTCGACGGCAGCGTCAGAGGTGGCCTCGACGGTCTCGCCCGTCTCATCCTCCTCGTCGTCCAGGTCGACGACCTCACCGTTCGTGTCCTTGACCGTGGCCGCCTCGACCACGACCGCCAGCGCCTTGCCACGGGCGACCTCGCCCACGAGCATCGGCACCTGGCCGCCCTGGACGACGGCCTGGGCGAACTGGTCGGGGGACATGCCGGAGGAGGCCGCACGGCGCATGAGGTGCTCGGTGAGCTCCTCCTGGCTGACGTTGAGCTTCTCCTTGGAGACCAGCTCGTCGAGGACGAACTGGGTCTTGATGCCCTTGACCGCCGCCTCGCGGGTCTCGGCGTCGAACTCCTCGACCGTCTTGCCCTGGATCTCCAGGTACTGCTCGAGGTTCAGGCCCATCTGGCCGAGCTGGTGGTGCTCGAGGTTGTGCTTACGGGTGTTGATCTCGTCCTCGAGGAGCTTCTCGGGGACCGGGACCTCGACCAGCTCGAGCAGCTTGTCCAGCACGCGCTCCTGGGCCTGGGTGGCCTGGTCGTACTGCTTCATGTTCTCGAGGCGCTTGCGGCTGTCCGCCTTGAGCTCCTCGAGGGTGTCGAACTCGGAGGCGAGCTGAGCGAACTCGTCGTCGAGCTCCGGCAGCTCACGGCTGGCGACCTGGGTGACCTTGACGGTGACCTCGGCCTCCTTGCCGGCCGCCGAGCCGCCCTTGAGCTCGGAGGTGAAGGTGGCCTCAGCCCCGGCCTCCAGGCCCTTCACGGCGTCGTCGATGCCGTCGAGCAGCTCGCCGGAGCCGATGGTGTACGAGACACCCTCGGCAACGCCGTCCTCGAGGACCTCGCCGTCGACCTTGGCCTCCAGGTCGATCGTCACGACGTCGCCGTCCTCGGCGGCGCGCTCGACCGGGGAGGTGGACGCGAAGCGCTCGCGGAGCTCCTCCACGGCCTTCTCGACGTCCTCGTCGCTGACCTCGACGGCGTCGACCTCGACCTCGATACCGGAGTAGTCCGGGATCTCGATGGTCGGGCGGACGTCGACCTCTGCGGTGAAGGTCAGCAGCTCGCCGTCCTTCAGCTCGGTGATGTCGACCTCGGGCTGACCGAGGACGTTCAGCTCACCCTCGTTGACCGCCTCGGTGTAGAGCTTCGGGAGAGCGTCATTGACGGCCTCCTCGAGCACGGCGCCGCGACCGAACCGCTGGTCGATGATGCGGGCCGGAATCTTGCCCTTCCGGAAGCCCTTCACCGTGACCTGCTGGTTGATCTTCTTGTACGCCGCGTCGAGGCTGTCCTTGAGCTCCTCGAAGGGCACCTCGACAGTGAGCCGAACCCGAGTCGGGTTCAGGGTCTCCACGGCGCTCTTCACGGTTCGGTCTCCTTGTGGCTGACTTCTTGGTTTCTGCTGGGCCAGAAGGCCTCAGCGGATCGCGTCGCCCGGAAGACATCAGACCTGAGACACACGGGCGTGCAGTCTGCATAGTAACGGCAGGTGGTACACGCCCCAAAAGGCGATCAAGGACCCTGCCGGTCAACCGGCTCCGGATCCGGGTGGTGGTCGGGGTGGCGGGATTTGAACCCACGGCCTTCCGCTCCCAAAGCGGACGCGCTACCAAGCTGCGCCACACCCCGTCGGTGCGACACGTAGGGTACATGCCCGCACGCAGTGCGGCTTCCCGTAATCACAGGCCGGGCGCCGTGCGGGGCGGGAAGCAGGGCCGGGGCACCCCCGTGGGTGTGCGGCGAAGGGGTGCGACCCGCTACGATGCTTTCCGTGCCGCGGTCGGTGACCTGCGGTGCACGCCGTGCGGGCGTAGCTCAATGGTAGAGCCCTAGTCTTCCAAACTAGCTACGCGGGTTCGATTCCCGTCGCCCGCTCTGTGGCCTCCGGCCCGGTTCGCAGATATACGCGGACCGGGCCGGAGCCGTTTTTGCAGGCTTACGGGAAGCCCGCGCCCCCTCCGGCACACCCGATCTCGGTCTCAGAAGTTGATCGAGTTGATCGTCTCCGCTATCGAGTTCAGGAAGCGGTTGATCGACGGGGCCATTCCTGTCGAGGCGAGGAAGAAGCCGAAGAGCACCGCGACGATCGCGGGGCCCGCCTTGATCGAACCCCCGCGGATCAACACCACAAGGATGATCGCCAACAGCAGCACCACTGACAGTGAAATGGCCACAACTGATCACACCCTAGGTCGGTCCGCTCTCCCGGCCCGGAGGTGCGACCCCGCACACCCCCGCCCAGAACCATCGTGCCACCAACGAGGCCGGGCTATGCGACGGGTGACGCATCGTCGGCCATGTGTGCGTCGGCCGCCTGCGGGCTGGACACCCTTGGGCCGCATGAACCGCACGCGCGCGTGCGGCAATTCACCTGGCCCGCACGGTCACGAATTCGGCTTGATCGTTTCCATCCCCACACAAGGTGTGCGCAGGGAATTCGAATTGTTGCCACAGGCACATCAGCCAGCCTGACGACACGTCAAAGCCCACCACTAAAAGACCAATGAACCGGACATTTCACCAGAGTCGCCCCCGGACGTTATGCCCCATTTAATGCGGATGAGTGTGGAGGTAGCGGTCAATGGCCAGCGGGTCAGAAGAGATACGGACCACCATGTCGACTTCACTGAATCCGGGGTACTCGCAGGCCATAAGCAGGATTCGAGTTGGTGGTTTTACGAAATCCCACAGACAACGCTAGGGTGCCTCAGATGTTCCACGCTGCCCCGTCCCCCGTAAGCGCAGTGGGGTCCAGGACCGTCTCGCCGAGCACTTGGTGGGAGGGCCTGTGACGAACTCGCTGCGACCGCACGGCAACCACAGAGCGCCACTTCCCCCGGTACAGGAACCGGCGGCGGGAGTGCCGAGCCCGCGCTCCCCACGGACCACCCAGGCGGCCGACACCTCCCCCGCCCCCGGGTCCAACACCCCTGTCAGCCGGGCCGCGAGCGGCGGCGCGCCGCTCAACAAGCCCGCGAAGCAACGCGACGCGTTCTTCGACAACGCCAAGTACCTGGCGATCGTGCTGGTCGCGATGGGTCACGCGTGGGAGCCGCTGACGGATCACAGCCGGGCCGCCGAGGCCCTGTACATGACCGTCTACACGTTCCACATGCCGGCCTTCATCCTGATCTCCGGCTACTTCTCGCGCAGTTTCGACATGCGCCCGGACCGGCTCAGGCGGCTGGTGACCGGCGTCGCTGTGCCGTACGTCATCTTCGAAGTGGCGTATTCCTTCTTCAAGCGGTGGGCGGACGACGACCCGGCGCATCCCATCAGCCTGCTCGACCCCTGGTATCTCACCTGGTTCCTGGTCGCCCTCTTCGTCTGGCGGCTGACAACGCCGCTGTGGAAGGTGGCCCGCTGGCCGGTGCCGATCGCGCTCGGCATCGCCATGCTGGCCACCGTCTCGCCCGACATCGGCGACGACCTGGACCTCCAGCGCGTCCTGCAGTTCCTGCCGTTCTTCGTCATGGGCCTGTTCATGAAGCCCGAGCACTTCCAGATGCTGCGGCGGCGTGAGGTACGGCTGCTGTCCGTCCCCGTCTTCGCGGGCGCCCTCGTGGTGGCGTACTGGGCCGCCCCGCGCATGTCGTCGGCGTGGTTCTACCACCGGGACAGTGCACAGGAACTCGCCGCGCCCTGGTGGGCCGGTGTCGTGATGACGCTCGCGCTGTTCGGCTGCTCGATGGTGCTCACCGCGTGCTTCTTCGCCTGGGTGCCGCGTCGGCGGATGTGGTTCACGGTGCTCGGCGCGGGCACGCTGTACGGCTATCTGCTGCACGGCTTCCTCGCCAAGGGCTCGCGCTTCTGGGGCTGGTACGAGGACTACGAGTGGCTGCACAAGCCGCTGGGTGAGATCTTCGTGACGCTCGCCGCGGCCGCGGTCGTCACCGTGCTGTGCACACCTCCCGTGCAGCGCATGTTCCGGTTCGCGATGGAGCCGAAGATGGAGTGGGCCTTCAAGAGGGACGCGGCGGAGCTGGCGCGGGAGCGGGCGAAGGCCACGTCGTAGCGAGCCGTCAGGGGGCCGAGAGGCCCAGCAGGTCTCGCATCGTCGCGTACTTCCGTGTCAGGCGGGCGCGCGTGGGCTCGTCCAGCAGCGCGAGGCGGGCCGGATCCGCGTTGCTTGCGAGGTCCGCCTCCTTCACCAGGAGGGCGCCTGGGGTGGCCAGAATGCGCTGTGCGTACGCCTCAGGGGTCTCGCCCTCGCGCTTGGTGAGCGCCAGCACGATGTCCTTGGTGCGCTGCGTCAGCGGGGCGGCGCGCAGCCACTCCTCGGACAGCGCGTCGTCCTCGACGGCGTCGTGCAGCCAGGCCGCGGCTGTCTGCTCGTCGCTGCCGCCACGGGCGCGTACGCCCTCGGCCACCTCCCGCAGATGCTCGGTGTAGGGGCGGCCCGCCTTGTCGGTCTGGATCGCGTGCGCCTCACGGGCGAGGGTCTCGACCTCGGGCAGCGTCATGATCTCGTGGGTGTTGTTCCGCGTCACACGTCGAGTGTCCCGCGCTCGCTCGTCCAGTGACCCTCGTCCGCACATCGAGGGCCCCGCGGCCGCACCTCGGGGTCCGGCAGAGCGGTCACGTCTCCCGGCAGATCAGCAGCAGCGCCCGGTCGTCGTTGACGTCCTTCGCCACCGCCTCGATCAGGTGCCAGGCCGCCCCGTGGAAGCCGCCTGCGACATAGCGGTCGGCCTCACCGGTGAGGCGGTCTATGCCCTCCGAGATGTCCCGGTCTGCGGTTTCCACAAGGCCGTCGGTGAAGAGCATCAGGACGTCGCCGGGGCGCAACGAGCCCTTGACGGGGTCGAACTGAGCGCCGTCGTAGACGCCGAGCAGCGGCCCCTCCGCCGCCTTCTCCTCCCAGCGTCCGGTGCCCGCGTGCAGTTGTACGGCCGGCGGGTGGCCCGCGGTGAAGAGTTCGTAGTCGCCGGAGTCCAGGTCCAGGACGAGGTGGATGGAGGTGGCGAAGCCCTCGTCCCAGTTCTGGCGCAGCAGATAGCCGTTCGCCGCGGTCAGGAAGGCGTGCGGCGGCAGGGACCCGAGGAGGCCGCCGAACGCTCCGGACAGCAGAAGGGAACGGGAGCCCGCGTCCATGCCCTTGCCCGAGACGTCCGTGAGGACGACTTCCAGGGTGCGGCCGCCGTTGGTGCGGGCCGCCACGACGAAGTCGCCGGAGAAGGACTGGCCGCCGGCCGGCCGGAGCGCGATCTCGCGGTGCCAGCCCGTCGGCAGGACCGGCAGCTTCCCATGCACGCGGATGCGTTCACGCAGGTCGAACAGCATGGTGCCGCCGCGCCGCCACGGCACACCCACCCGGCTGCGGAACTGGGCGATCAGCAGTCCGAAGAAGCCGCATGCGGCCACCACCAGGACTGTTCCGGGGGTGACCCGGGCGGGACCCTCCGCGTACGGACCGAGTTCCACCGACTCCACGATCAGGGCGGTCGCCGCCGCCGCGTACAGACCGAGCAGGCTCGCGGGACGCAGCAGCAGGCCGCCCGCCACGATCGGCAGGACGAGGACGGCCGGGGAACACCACACGGGATTGGCGAGGGTGACAGCCGCGATCAGCGGGACCGTCAGCAGCAGAGCGGCGAGGGCTATCCAGTCGGAGCCGTCTCCGCGGAAGTAGTCGACGCCGGATTTGCGCAGGCCGACGCGGACCCGGTGCAGTTGCCTCTTCATCCGGGCCGGGAACGTCTCGGCTGCCGCGCGTTGTCCTGCCATTGCTCGGGACCTTATCCATCAGGCCAGGGGCTGCGCACGGGAGGTCCTACTTGTCCCCCTCCTGAGAGCAGTCGTCGCTGTCCTGAGAGGGCTCGGAGGCGGCTTCCGGCGGGCTGGGCGAAATAGGCTCGCCCAGGCCTCAACTCCCTGGTACTGATTGCATATGACATCAGACCTGCGGGTGCTTCAACCGTCGGAATGGGACACCTGGTACGGGAAGCTGGTGCTCGCGTTCGGCGGAGTGCCGGAGGCGGACGAGGAGCGTGCGCTGTGGAACCGCCTGACCGAGTTCGACCGGTCGCTCGGCGCCTGGGACGGCGACGACTGCGTGGGGACGGCGGGGGCCTTCTCGTTCAGGCTCACGGTGCCGGGTGGTGCCCTGGTGCCCGCGGCGGGCGTGACGATGGTGAGCGTGGCGGCGACGCATCGCCGGCGCGGCGTGCTCACGGCCATGATGCGGCGTCAGCTGGACGACGTCCGCTCCTGGGGCGAGCCGCTCGCCGTGCTGACCGCTTCGGAGCCCGCGATCTACGGCCGGTTCGGATACGGCGCCGCCACACAGCTGTTGTCCGCCGAGATCGACACGGCGCGGGTCCGGCTCTCCGTACCGCCGGGCACGGATGACGTACGTCTGCGGTTCGCCGCCCCAGGTGATGTGGTGGAGGCGTGCGAGGCCGTGTACGCGCGGCGGGTGCCGGGACGGCCGGGGATGCTCGCCCGGCGGCCCGGCTGGGAACAGCTGCCGCTGCTCGACCCGGAGAGCGAGCGGCAGGGCTCCTCACCTCTGCAGTGCGTGCTGGCCGAGCGGGCCGGGGAGGTCGTGGGCTATGCCCGCTTTCACAACAAGCCCGAGTGGGACACGGCCGGGCCCAACGGGACCATCGTCCTGCGCGACCTGGAAGCGCTCGATCCGGCGGCGTACGCGGCGCTGTGGCGGTTCCTGTTCGAGATCGATCTGACGTCCACGCTCGAGGTGCGCAGCCGTCCCGTGGACGACGCCTGGCAGCACTTGGTGTCCGACATCCGCCGGTGCCAGGTGCGGCTGCGGGATTCGCTGTACGTACGGCTCGTGGATGTGGGCGCGGCGCTGGAGGCTCGTACGTACCAGACGCCCGTGGACGTCGTCTTCGAGGTAGAGGACGACTTCTGCCCCTGGAACCAGGGGCGTTGGCGGCTCACCGGCGACAGCAAGGGCGCATCCTGCAAGCGGACGGACGAGGACGCCGATCTGGCCCTGTCCGTACGCGAGTTGGGCGCGGTCTACCTCGGCGGTGTGTCCCTGTCGGCGCCGGCCGCCGCGGGGCGCGTACGGGAGCTGCGGCCGGGGGCGGTCGCGGAGGCTTCGGTGGCCTTCTCCTCGGCGGTGGCGCCGTGGCTGCCGCACGGGTTCTAGCAGGGGGGTTTCCGGCTCGCGCCGACCGCGCTCGCCGCCGCGCAGCGCGGCGGAGCCACTGCTCGGTTCATCCGGGCGGCTGGCAGCCGGGGCACCAGAAGAGATTGCGGGCGGCGAGATCGGCGGTGCGGATCTCGCCGCCACAGATGTGGCAGGGCTGGCGCGCCCTGCGGTACACGTACACCTCACCGCCGTGGTCGTCGACGCGCGGCGGGCGCCCCATCGCCTCGGGGGTGTGCTCGGGGCGCACGGTGTCGATGCGGTTGTTGCGTACGCCCTCGTGCATCAGCTCGACCAGGTCCGCCCAGATGGCGGTCCATTCGTCGTACGTGAGGTCCCTGCCCGGTCGGTACGGATCGATGCCGTGCCGGAAGAGGACCTCCGCCCGGTAGACGTTGCCGACGCCCGCGATGACCTTCTGGTCCATCAGGAGGGCGGCGATGCTCGTACGGCTGCGGGAGATGCGCCGGTACGCGCGGCCGGGGTCGTCGTCCGGGCGGAGCGGGTCGGGGCCGAGGCGGTCGTGTATCGCCTGCTTCTCGGTGTCCGTGATGAGGGCGCAGGTCGTGGGGCCGCGCAGATCGACGTACGCCGTGTCGTTGCGCAGCCGGAGGCGGACCGTTTCGGTCGGCGGGGGCGCGGGGACCTCGCCGAAGCCGACCTTGCCGAAGAGGCCCAGGTGGATGTGGACCCAGTCCGGGCCCTCGAAGCCGAGGAAGAGGTGCTTGCCGTGGGCGTCCGCGTCGGTGAGGACCGTGCCGGTCAGGAGGGCCGCGGCGTCCGCGAACTTGCCCTGTGGGCTTTCGGCTTGCGCCGGGCGTCCGCCGAACCGTGACAGGTAGTCCTTGGCCAGACGGTGGATCGTGTGCCCCTCCGGCACGGGTTCCCCTCTTCTCGTCTCTCCTCCGCCGCTCGCGGTGAACCAACGCGCGGCGGCCCCGGGTCCGCGGTTACTGCTGCGGGTGGTGTGCCGGGATCGGGGGCAGTTCGCCCCTCGTCTCGTACGCCGAGAGCATGTCGATGCGGCGGACGTGACGTTCGTCACCGGAGAACGGCGTGTTGAGGAAGGTCTCGACGAACTTCACGGCCTCGTCCGTGGTGTGCATGCGGGCGCCGACGGCGACGACGTTGGCGTTGTTGTGCTCGCGGCCCAGCGCGGCGGTCTGCTCGCTCCAGGCCAGTGCCGCGCGGACGCCCTTGACCTTGTTCGCGGCGATCTGCTCGCCGTTGCCCGAGCCGCCGATCACGATGCCGAGGGACTCCGGGTCCGCGGCCGTCCGCTCGGCCGCACGCAGGCAGAACGGCGGGTAGTCGTCCTGGGCGTCGTAGATGTGGGGCCCGCAGTCGACGGGCTCGTGGCCGTGGGCCTTGAGCCACTCGACGAGGTGGTTCTTGAGTTCGAAGCCGGCATGATCCGAGCCGAGGTACACGCGCATGATCCGAGTGTGGCATGCCGTGGTGCCGGTGGCCGCGTGCGGGTCGGGGACACGCCCCCGAGCGACCTCGGGAGGCATCAATATCCGAAACATGCGCCGCTATGCGAAACACAACAATCCGGAATCGCGTCTTCCGTGCGAAACATCCCTGCGTTTGAATGCGAGGGCTCGTCCCCGAGAACTTAAGGATTCGTCTATGACCTCGCAACCATCCCTTGCGAAGGCAGACACCAAGACCGTCGACCCCGGTAAACCGCAGGCCGAAGGCGGAGACGGACTCAAGGCCGGACTCAAGAACCGCCACCTCTCGATGATCGCCATCGGCGGTGTCATCGGAGCCGGCCTGTTCGTCGGTTCCAGCTCCGGTATCGCCACGGCCGGGCCCGGCATCCTCCTGTCGTACGCCCTGGTCGGCACGATGGTCGTCCTCGTGATGCGCATGCTCGGCGAGATGTCCGCCGCCAACCCGACCTCCGGCTCCTTCTCGGCGCACGCGGACCGTGCGCTGGGCCGCTGGGCCGGTTTCTCGATCGGCTGGCTGTACTGGTTCTTCTGGGTCGTCGTGCTCGCGGTCGAGGCGACCGCGGGCGCGGTGATCCTGGAGGGCTGGATACCGTCCGTGCCGCAGTGGGCGTGGGCGCTGATCGTGATGGTGGTGCTCACCGGGACCAACCTGGGCTCGGTCGCCTCCTACGGCGAGTTCGAGTTCTGGTTCGCGGGCATCAAGGTCGTCGCGATCTCGGCGTTCATCATCATCGGCGGGCTCGCCATCTTCGGCGTGCTGCCGGGCGTGGACAGCGACAGCGCGGGCCTGGGCAATCTGACCGAGCACGGCGGCTTCCTGCCGAACGGGCCCGGCGCGATCCTCACCGGCATGCTGCTGGTCGTCTTCTCCTTCATGGGCAGCGAGATCGCCACCCTGGCCGCGGGCGAGTCCGAGGACCCGCAGCGCGCGGTCACCAAGTCCACCAACAGCATCATCTGGCGTATCGCCGTCTTCTACCTCGGCTCGATCGCCGTCGTGGTGTGCCTGCTGCCGTGGAACGACCCGAGCATCGCCAAGGACGGTTCGTACGTCGCCGCGCTGAACTCGCTGGCCATTCCGAACGCCGGTCAGATCATGAACTTCATCGTTCTGACCTCCGTGCTGTCCTGCCTCAACTCGGGCCTGTACACCGCTTCCCGTATGGCGTTCTCGCTCGGCGAGCGCGGTGACGCGCCGAAGGCCTTCGCGCGGACGACGAGCCGCGGGGTGCCGTTGGTGGCGATCCTGGCGTCGGTCGTCTTCGGGTTCGTCGCGGTCTTCTTCAACTACGCCTACCCGGACACGGTGTTCCTCTTCCTGGTCAACTCCTCGGGCGCCGTCGCCCTGTTCGTCTGGCTGGTGATCTGCTTCTCGCAGCTGCGGATGCGGAAGATCATCCAGCGGGAGTCGCCGGAGAAGCTGGTCGTCCGCATGTGGCTGTACCCGTACCTGACGTGGGCGACGATCGCGGTGATCGTGTTCGTCCTCGGCTACATGCTCACCGACACCGAGCACGACGGACGCCAGACCGTGCTGCTGTCACTGCTGGTCGGGGCGTTGGTCGTGGGCATCGCGGTGGTCCGGGAGAAGGCCAAGCGGGCCAAGGTCTGACGCCGTTCCGCTCCCTTCCGTGCGACTGAGTGACGTACGGCATACGACGAAGCCCCCGCGGTCGTCACCGCGGGGGCTTCGTCGTGTGCGTTCAGGCGGGCTGTGAGCGGGCGTCAGCCGCGGCGCTCCGCCAGCTTCCAGGCGGTGGGCAGCGCGCCCATCGCGAGGGCGGCCTTCAGGGCGTCGCCGATGAGGAAGGGGGTGAGTCCGGCGGCGACGGCCTGGGTCAGCGTCATGCCGGTGGCGAGGGCCAGGTACGGGACGCCGATCGCGTAGATGACGGCCTCGCCGAGCAGCATCGTGCCCGCGGTGCGGAGCACGGAGCGGTCGCCGCCGCGGCGGGCCAGCGCACCGACGAGGGTGGCGGCCAGGAGCATGCCGAGGACGTAGCCGAAGGACGGGGCGGCGACTCCGGAGCCGCCCTCCGCGAACCACTTCACGCCGGCCATGCCGGCGAGGGTGTACACGGCGAGCGACAGGAAGCCGCGGCGGGCGCCCAGGGCGGTGCCGACGAGCAGCGCGGCGAAGGTCTGGCCGGTCACCGGCACGGGCGAGCCGGGGACGGGCACCGCGATCTGGGCCGCGATCCCGGTGAGCGCGGCACCGCCGAGCACGAGCGCGATGTCCCGGACACGGGACGCGGACGCGGGCAGCAGATCGGCGAGGACCTCGCCGGGGCGGGTGGAGACTGCAGCAGTGCTCATCGGTGACTCCGCTGGGTGACGGCAGTGGGACAGGGTGACGCTATCCCAGCGCCGGGTCCCCGATCACCGTCAGCGGCCGACAAAGGGTGGATCAACCGCTTCGTGGGCTCCTCACAAAGAGCCCCGGGTATGCGCCTGACGGCGTGATGCTTGTCACTGGCGGCCATCCGCGTATGGCCCGTTTTGCGTCGGCGGGTGGCGCGCGGAGAGACTGTAGGGTCTCGCCAATCGGCCGGGACACCGCAACGGAGGCACGAACTCCCCGACGGTCCAGCCCCGCTGGGCCTCCCGGACCCGTTCCGGACCTCCCAGAGCCGCGAGGGCACGAGCCGCACCATGCACAACGAACCGCCCGATCAGGCACGGACCGCGGTCGCGGGGCCGCACTCCGCCACCGCCGCACCCCTGGGCCAGGAGCAGGAACCCCTGTCGGGCGGGCTCAAGCAGCGGCATCTGACCATGCTCGGTCTTGGCGGCGTGATCGGTGCGGGGCTGTTCGTCGGCTCCGGGGCGGGGATCGCCGTGGCCGGTCCTGGGATCGTCGTGTCGTATCTGGTGGCGGGTGCGCTGGCGATGTGCGTGATGCGGATGCTCGGCGAGATGTCGGCGGCGATGCCCGCGTCGGGGGCGTTCTCGGTGCATGCGGAGCGGGCGCTCGGCCGGTGGGCGGGGTTCACCGTCGGCTGGCTGTACTGGTTCATGCTCGTGGTCGTGCTCGCCGTGGAGGCGACGGGCGCGGCGACGATCGCGCACGGCTGGGTGCCGTCGGTGCCGCAGTGGACCTGGGTGCTGATCTTCATGGTGGTCTTCACGGGGGTGAATCTCGCCGCCGTGAAGAACTTCGGCGAGTTCGAGTTCTGGTTCGCCGCGCTGAAGGTCGCCGCGATCGTGCTCTTCCTCGCGCTGGGCCTCCTCGCGATCCTCGGACTGCTGCCGGACACGGATCCCGTGGGCCTGACGAATCTCACGGGGCACGGCGGGTTCCTCCCGCACGGCTGGGAGGGGGTCGTCTCCGGTGTGCTCGCGGTCGTCTTCGCCTTCGGCGGCCTCGAGGTGGTGACGATCGCCGCGGCCGAGTCCGACGATCCGGCCCGCTCGGTCGCGCGGGCGGTGCGCAGCGCGGTGTTCCGAATCCTCTTCTTCTACGTCGGGTCGATGCTGGTCATCGTGACGGTGCTGCCGTGGACGGCGCAGCAGGCGGGGCTCAGTCCGTATGTCACGGTCCTCGACTCGATCGGGGTGCCGTCCGCGGGCACGGTCATGAACATCGTGGTGTTCGTCGCGCTGCTGTCGGCGCTGAACGCGAATCTCTACGGCTCGTCCCGCATGGTCTTCTCGCTCGCCGAGCGCGGCGAGGCGCCGAAGGCGCTGCTCAGGGTGGATCGCGGCGGGGTCCCGCGGCGCGCGGTGCTCGCGTCCGTGGCCTTCGGTTTCGTGTCCGTGCTGCTCAATCTGAAGTGGCCCGACACGGTCTTCCTCTACATGCTGAACGCGGTCGGCGCCGTGCTGCTGTTCGTATGGGCGCTGATCGCGGTGTCGCAGCTGCGGCTGCGGCGGCGTATCGAACGGGAGGCGCCGGAGCGGCTGGTGCTGAAGATGTGGGCGTTCCCGTGGCTGACGTGGGCGGCGCTGGCCGGGATGGCGGCCGTGCTCGTGCTGATGCTGACGGACGACGGGACGCGGTCGCAGGTGCTGTGGTCGGCGGGGGCGACGGCGGTGGTGCTGGTGTGTGCGGGCGTCCGCGAGCTGATGGAGCGGAGGGAGGCCTGACCTTTCGGGTGGACGGCCCAGCGGCTGCCCGTGGGACGCCTGACCCTTCGGGTGGACGGCCCACCGGCTGCCCGCTTGATCGCGCTCAGCGTTCCACTCCTCACGCACCGCACAGTCACCGTCCGAATATCGGTCATGATCTTCGTCTGAACGGGGCTGGTGTTCACACTGTGCCGTTGGAAACGCCGTCTCACGTAACGGACAACCCGCCCATGTCTCGGACCACCCCGTCCGTCGAGCCCTCGCCGGCCGACACCCCGACCCGCTCCGAGAGCGCCGCCCCTGCCGGCGACTCGCTCTCGCACGGTCTCAAGCAGCGGCATCTGTCGATGATCGCCCTCGGTGGCGTGATCGGCGCCGGGCTCTTCGTCGGATCGGGTGCGGGCATCGCGGCCGCGGGCCCGTCCATCGTCATCGCCTATGCGGTGTCGGGTCTCCTTGTCATGCTCGTGATGCGGATGCTCGGTGAGATGTCCGCCGCGTATCCGTCCTCGGGCTCGTTCTCCGCGCATGCGGAGCGGGCGATCGGGCCGTGGGCCGGGTTCACCGCGGGCTGGTCGTTCTGGGTGCTGCTCTGCACGGCCGTGGGCCTGGAGGGCATCGGCGCAGCGAAGATCGTCAGCGGCTGGCTGCCCGGTACGCCCGAGTGGGCGTGGGTGGCGCTGTTCATGGTCGTCTTCTGCGCGGCGAACCTGGCGGCCGTGAAGAACTTCGGTGAGTTCGAGTTCTGGTTCGCCGCGCTCAAGGTCGGCGCGATCACGCTGTTCCTCGTCCTCGGCGTCCTGGCGATCCTCGGTGTCCTGCCCGGCAGCGACGCTCCCGGCCTGAGCAACCTCACCGGTGACGGCGGTTTCCTGCCGAACGGCAGCGAGGGCCTGGTCATCGGCCTGCTCGCCTCGGTGTTCGCGTACGGCGGCATCGAGACGGTCACCATCGCGGCCGCCGAGTCCGAGAAGCCGGTCGAGGGCGTCTCGAAGGCCGTGCGCACCGCGATGTGGCGCATCGCGCTCTTCTACATCGGGTCGATGGCGGTCATCGTCACGCTGGTGCCGTGGGACGACAAGGCCGTCGTCGAGAAGGGCCCCTACGTGGCGACGCTCGACCACCTGGGCATCCCGGGCGCCGGGCAGCTGATGAACGTGGTCGTGCTGGTCGCTCTGCTCTCCGCGATGAACGCCAACATCTACGGCTCCTCGCGCATCGCGTTCTCGCTGGTCGCGCGCGGTCAGGGCCCGAAGGCGTTGGGCAAGGTCTCGGGCGGTGTGCCGCGCGCCGCCGTGCTGGCGTCCTGCGTCTTCGGCTTCGTCTGCGTGGTGCTCAGCTACTGGCGGCCCGACGACGTGTTCGCCTGGCTGCTGAACATGATCGGCGCGGTCATCCTGGTCGTCTGGTTCTTCATCGCCGTCTCCCAGCTGCGGATGCGCCGGGGGCTGGAGCGCGAGGCACCCGAGAAGCTGGTCGTGCGGATGTGGGCGTTCCCGGTGCTGACCTGGGCCGCGCTGGCCGGGATGGCCGCGATCTTCATTCTGATGGCGCGTCAGCCGGACACCCGGGTGCAGCTGTACTCGACGGGCGGGATGACGCTGTTCCTGGCCGTGGTCGGTTACGCGTGGCAGAGGACGCGGGCGAGGGACTGACCCGCGCACTGCGCACCGACAGCGAGCGGCCCTCGCACGGAACATGTCCGTGCGAGGGCCGTCTCATCGCGAGCAGTCGACTGAGCCGCGCTGTCAGACCCGCCCCGTCCCTTCGGGATCACAGGTTGCTGAAGTCCGGCCCCTTGGTGCGCGTGCGCTTGATCTCGTAGAAGCCTGGGACCGAGGCGACGAGGAGGGTGCCGTCCCACAGCTTCGCCGCCTCCTCGCCCTTCGGGGCCGGAGTGACGACCGGGCCGAAGAAGGCGATCTGCTCGCCGTCCGCGCCGGGCACGGCGATGACCGGGGTGCCGACGTCCTGGCCGACCTTGTCGATGCCCTCCTTGTGGGAGGCGCGCAGCTCGGCGTCGTACGGGGTGGAGTCCCAGTGGTCGAGGAGGGACTCGGGCAGGCCGACGTCCTTCAGTGCGGCGGCGATGACGTCCTTCTCGATGCCCTCGCCCTGGTTGTGGACCCGCGTGCCGATCGCGGTGTAGAGGTCGCCGAGCACCTCGGGCCCGTGCTCCTGCTGCGCGGCGATGGCCACCCGGACCGGGCCCCAGGCCTTCGTCGCGAGCATCTCGCGGTATTCCTCGGGCAATTCATCGATTTTCGGCTCGTTGAGGACGGCCAGGCTCATCACATGCCAGCGGACCTCGATGTCGCGGACCTTCTCCACTTCCAGGACCCACCGGGAGGTCATCCAGGCCCAGGGGCACAGCGGGTCGAACCAGAAGTCGACAGGGGTCTTCTCGGTCATGGCTCTCCTCATCAGCACAAGTTCGGCATCTGGGCACGCAAACGCTCCCGCCCCTCCCCGCATTCCCGGATGAGAGGATCGGCCCTGTTCCGCCGACCTTCGAAGGAGTGCCCGTGCCCGGTGAGAATCTGTCCCGCGACGAGGCCCGCGAGCGGGCCGCGCTGCTGTCCGTCGACGGGTACGAGGTCGAGCTCGACCTGCGCTCCGCTGTCGGGGGGAGCGAGTCGGAGCCGCGTACGTTCCGCTCGGTGACCACGATCCGGTTCCGCTGCGCCGAGCCGGGCGCGACGAGCTTCGCCGACCTGATCGCGCCGAGCGTCACGGCCGTGTCCCTCAACGGCAGGGACCTCGACCCCGGGGAGGTGTTCGACGGTTCCCGGATCACGCTGGAGGATCTCGCCGCCGAGAACGAGCTGGTGGTGGACGCGCAGTGCGCCTACTCCCGCACCGGCGAGGGCATGCACCGCTTCGTCGACCCGGAGGACGGCGAGGTCTATCTCTACACGCAGTACGAGCCCGCCGACTCCCGTCGCGTCTTCGCGAACTTCGAACAGCCGGACCTGAAGGCGCCCTTCCGCTTCGAGGTGCAGGCTCCGGCCGGGTGGACGGTGTGGTCCAACGGCGTCGGGGAGCGCAAGGACGGCGTCTGGCACTTCGCCGAGACCAAGCCGATCTCCACCTACATCACAGCCGTCGTCGCCGGCCCGTACCACCATGTGACGGACACGTACACGCGGACGTTCGAGGACGGTACGACGCTGGAGATCCCGCTCGGCGCGCTGTGCCGCAAGGGGCTCGCCCGGTACTTCGACGCGGACGACGTCTTCCTCGTCACCAAGCAGGGCCTGGACTTCTTCCACGACCACTTCGACTACCCGTACCCCTTCGGGAAGTACGACCAGGCGTTCGTGCCCGAGTACAACCTCGGCGCGATGGAGAACCCGGGCTGTGTGACCTTCCGCGAGGAGTACATCTTCCGCGGCAAGGTGACACAAGCGGCGTACGAGCGGCGGGCCAACGTCATCCTGCACGAGATGGCGCACATGTGGTTCGGCGATCTCGTCACCATGCAGTGGTGGGACGACCTGTGGCTGAAGGAGTCGTTCGCCGACTTCATGGGGTCCTTCTCGATGGTCGAGGCGACCCGCTTCACGGGCGGCTGGATCACCTTCGCCAACAACCGCAAGGCCTGGGCGTACCGCGCCGACCAGCTGCCCTCCACCCACCCGATCACGGCCGACATCCGCGACCTGGAGGACGCCAAGCTCAACTTCGACGGCATCACCTACGCCAAGGGCGCGTCCGTGCTCAAGCAGCTGGTGGCGTACGCCGGGCGTGACGCCTTCCTGGAGGGCTCGCGGCGCTACTTCAAGCGGCACGCGTACGGCAACACGCAGCTCGGCGATCTGCTGTCGGTCCTGGAGGAGACCTCCGGGCGGGACATGACGGGCTGGTCGCGGGCGTGGCTGCAGACCGCCGGGGTCAACTCCCTGACCCCGCAGGTGCTGCTGGACTCCGAGGGGCGCCTCAGCGAGCTGGCCGTCGTCCAGGAGGCACCCGAGTCGCACCCCGACCTGCGGCCGCATCGGGTGGCGGTGGGCCTCTACCGGCTGACCGCGGAAGGGAATCTGGAGCGGTACGCGCGCGTGGAGACCGATGTCGTGGGTGCGCGGACGGTCGTCGGCGAGCTGGCGGGTGCGGACGCCCCGGACCTCGTCCTGGTCAACGACGACGACCTCACGTACTGCAAGATCCGCTTCGACGAGAACTCGCTCGCCACGCTGCGGGAGCGCCTCGGCGACATCACCGACTCCCTTGCGCGCGCGCTGTGCTGGTCCGCGCTGTGGAGCCTGACGCGGGACGCGCTCCTGCCCGCGCGTGAGTTCATCGGACTCGTGCTGCGGTTCGGAGGCCGGGAGTCCGATATCGGCGTGCTGCAGATGCTGCACGCCTGGGCGAAGTCGGCGCACGTGAACTACGCGGCGGCCGCGTGGCGCGAGGAGGGTGGCCGGCTGCTCGCCGAAGGAGCTCTCCGGGAGCTGCGGCGCGCCGAGCCCGGCAGCCAGCACCAGCTGACCTGGGCGCGGTTCTTCGCCTCCGTCGCGTCGAGCGAGGCCGATCTGCAGTTCCTCCGCGATCTGCTGGAGGGGACCGAGAAGCTGGAGGGGCTGGAGGTCGACCAGGAGCTGCGGTGGTCGCTCCTGGAGCCGCTCGCCGTGTACGGGGTCGCCGACGAAGCCGTGCTCGCGGCGGAGCTCGCCAGGGACGACACGGCGTCGGGCAAGCGGCACCAGGTGCGGTGCCTGGCCGCGCGGCCCTCGGCGGCCGTCAAGGCGCAGGCGTGGGCGGCCGTTGTCGAGTCCGACGCGCTGTCGAACGCGCTTGTAGAGGCGACGATCGCGGGGTTCGCGCAGCCGTCGCAGCGGGGGCTTCTCGCGCCTTATGCCGCGAAGTACTTCGATGCGATCGAGCGGGTGTGGGAGGAGCGGTCCATTCAGATCGGGATGGATGTGGTGCGGGGGTTGTTCCCGGCGTTGCAGGACTCGCCGGAGACGCTTGGTGCCACGGATGCGTGGCTGGAGGGCCACGTTTCCGCGCCTCCCGCGCTGAGGCGTCTCGTGCTGGAGGCACGGGACGATCTTGCGCGGGCCTTGCGGGGGCAGGCGTGTGACGCCGGTGCCGGTGCCGGTGCCGGGACGCTGTAGCTCTTTGCTTGGTACGACCCCGGGGCGCCGTTGCTCGGGGGTTGTGCCCACCCTCCCCCAGCTACCGCTGGGAGGTGCCCCCAGCCCAGCGGAACGACTGCCCACAACGGGAGCGGCGCGCCTTGCCGCAACGCGACGGCGCGCCCCCTCTGTGGGTGTTTGCTGCGGCGGTTACCGAACGCAGGCACGGCGGGCCGTAACCCCGAATGGACCAGCGGCTTTCGGGTGTCGAACGTTCGTACTTTAGGGCGAGCTTGTCCGGATTTTTCGACGGCTGCGTAACAGCGGTTAAAGGGCCGAGAGGCGGTGGGAAGGTCCGGGGGCATGAACCACAACGCCCCGCTCACACCCCGTCCCTCGCTCCGCCCCGTGCTCTACGACGTCCGGCTGCGCGTGCTGAGCACCGCGCAGCTGCGGGCGCACGGTGTCTCCAGTGCGGAGACGAACGCGCGCTGCCGGCCCGGCGGACCCTGGCAGCAACTCCTGCCCGGCGTCCATCTTCTCCACTCCGGGCCACCCACCAGCGAGGAACGGCTGCACGCCGTGCTGCTCTACGCCGGGAACGCGTCTCCCCGCCGCGCGGCGCTCACCGTCCCGGCGCAGCCCGCCCCGGGAGAGCCGCATGGCCCCGGAGAGCAGCGGATCTCCTACGGCGACGCAATGATCACCGGCCTGGCGGCGCTCACGCTGCACCGTCTCCCGTCCGCTCCTCCGCTGCTCTCCCTCAACCGCATCGACGTGCTGGTGCCGCGCACGCGTCGGCTGCGCTCGACGGGTTTCGCCCGGCTGGTCCGCGCGCCCGAGCTGCCCGTACCGGAGCAGGTCACCGGCCTGCCGGTGGCGCCGGTGCCGCGGGCGCTCGCCGACGCGGTCGCGGAGCTGTCGGACGCCGAGGCGGTACGCCGCCTGCTCACCGAGGCCGTACGGGGCGGTCACTGCGACCCGGCAGCCGTCGTAAGGGAGTTGGCCGAGGCGCAGCTGCTGAACCGGCCGCACGTCGTGGACGCCGTCGAATCGCTGCTCGCCGAGGGACGGGCCATCGCGGAGGACCGGCTGTACCGGATGGTGCGCGAGCACCGGCTGCCCGACCCGCTGTGGAACGTGGACCTGCGGCTGCCCGGAGGGCCGCACCTGGGTGGCGTGGACGCGTACTGGCCCGACCAGGCGGTGGCCGTCGAACTGGACACGCGGGCGCCCCGCCAGGACGAGGACGCGCTGTGGTCCGAGTACGCCCGCAAGCGCGAGCACTTGGAGCGGCTCGGCATCACCGTCGTCCACCTCACGCCGAAGAAGCTGCGTGACGCGCTCGAGCAGCAGGCGACGGTCGTACGGACGGCGCTCATGGCCTCTGCCGACCGCGAACCGGCGGCGTATGTGGTGGTGCTGCCCCGCTGACGTACCGGATGGGAACCAACCGGAGGGAGTGAAGGGGCGGATCCCGCAGGACCGGGACCGTCCCTTCACCGTTGCGCGTCACGCCTTCTTGAGGACCAGCTCCGTGTTGCGGTCGCCTGCCGTGCCGGACAGGGTGTCGCGCCTGCCCGGCGCGTTGAACGACAGTTCCCGGTACAGGGCCGCCAGGCCCGTCTGGGAGAGGTCGGCGAAGTCCGTGGCGTGCGGGGCCGCGGACTCGATCAGCGTGGTGAACAGCGAGATGGTGCCGTCGTTGTTGTCCACCAGCTCGATCACTCGGGCCAGCTGCGGGAAGTCGATGTGGGAGGCCGTGGAGATCTCCCAGAAGGTGCCATGCGGGGTGATCTTGTTCTTGTGGCTGTGGCCGTTGACCCAGGCCAGGACGCCCCGGTGGCGGCCCAGGAGTGCGAGGACCTCGTCGCCGCCGTGCCGTGCCTCGCCCGCGCGCGCGGGGTCGCGGTTCAGATTGCGCATCGTCTTGCTGGTGTGGTGGCTGAAGACGATGACGTACTCGTCCTTGTGCGCCTTCAGAGTGCGTTCCAGCCACTTGAGCTGGGCCGTGCCGAGCGAACCCTCGTAGTGGCCGCCCGGGTCGGTCGTGTCCAGGCTGATGCCGAGCACGTCGTCGGCGATGCGGAAGGAGTAGTACTGGGTGACCGAGGCGAGGTTGGCGGCGGTGTAGCCGTGGCCGACCGGGCCGGGCCCGGTGTGGGCCGGGTCGAGGTGCGCCTTGAGGTACTCGGCCGGGGTGAAGGGCGCGCGGGACTCGTCCGGCGTGACCGAACGCATGCGCCGCGCCTCGCTCTTCAGTACCTCCTTGAAAACCGCGCCCTTGGGGTCGCCGCCCTGCTTGACGTTCTTCCACAGGGCCGCGCCCTGCGCCTCGGGCAGCGACATCAGCTTGCGCCCGCCCACGGCGAAGTCGGCGAAGAAGGAGTCGCCGGGCGCATAGCAGCCGCCCGGGAGCGAGTCGTGGTTGCCGACCGTCGAGTACCAGGGGAGGTTGAGGCCCGGGCTGCGCACCTCGCGGATGGCCGCCTCCAGGAACCCGTCGACGCGCGGGAACCCGAGCTGCTTGTCCGCGTCGCGCAGGGCGTCGTCCGGCTGCCAGTACAGCTTCAGGCCCGAGTTCTGCACACCCTCGTAGCGGCGGGGATCGCCGGTGTTGGGCGTGATGCGGCCGCCGCTCATGGTCTTCAGGAACCATTCGAGCTCGGAGCGTGCGTTGTTGTCGGTGTTGTCACCGGTCGTCATGACGAAGTGCAGCGGGGATCCGGTGGCGGGGGCGCCGCGCAGCGCGTTGACGCGTTCCACGAGGGAGATCGCACCGGCCACGGACAGCGCCTCCTGCGGCCGCCAGGCGCTGGCGGTCGACGCGCGCAGGTACTCGTAGCGCAGTGGATGCTGGACGTCGACCAGGTGCAGATCGGTGAACTGCACGAAAGCGGCGAGTGCCGTGCGCCGTTCGGTGCGGCCGGACCTGGGGGCGGCCAGATCGGACCGTACGACGCGCTCCCAGGCAGGGCCGTCGCCGAGCCGCCGGTAGCCGGACGCGCCGGAGCGCGGCGCGGCCACCGTGCTCAGCGTGGTGCCCGCCTCGTACGGGGCGAGCGGCGCGGGGGGCGCCTCCCGGGAGGACACGGACACCGCCGTCGGGACCGCCGCGGGGGCCGCCGCGGCCTCCGCGCTGCCGGGACGGAGCGCGTAGCCGATGCCCGCGGAGAGGGACACGGCTCCGGTGGCGGCGAGCAGCGTACGGCGGTTGACGGACGTGGCGGCGGCAGCGGCTGTGGCCACTGAGCGTATGCGCGACATGGCGCGGTCTCCCCGAGTGCGAACGCGTCGGCAGTGGGCACGAGGAGTCAGGAGTGCGAAACTCCTCGTTTCCACTGGATCGTTGGCAGCGGGGATGACCTGCGCGTTAACTCGGCGGCAACGGGCAGCACCGATCGCCGGACGTGGATCTTGGACTACCGTGCGTGACACGGAGCCCTCTCCGGCCGGAGAGGAGGCAGTCACTCCGCGTTCACTTTCCGGGGTACCGGAGCGGTTCAAGAGCGCCGAGCCGGTTCAAGAGCGCCGAGCCGGTTCAAGAGCGCTGAGCCGGTTCAAGAGCGCCGAGCCGGTTCAAGAGCGCCGAGCCGGCTCCCGAGCGCTTGAGCTACGTGCGGCGCTCCGGCACCGCATGGCCGTCGGCCGGCCGTTCCCGCCACATCCGCAGTCCGATGTCGACGAGCTCGACCCGCTGCAACCGCTCGACCTCCTCCAGCGCGTGCCAGGCGGCCATGTCCGTGGAGCCGTTCTCCTCGTACCGCAGGGAGCCGCCGGTGATCTGGGCCTCGTAGACGATGCGCAGCCCGTGGAAGTCGGCGACCGCGCCGAGCCTGCGCGGATAGCGGCGCAGCACCGAGTGGACGCCGAGCAGCGCCGCCGGCTGAACCGCGTAGCCGGTCTCCTCGCCGACCTCGCGGATCACGGTGTCGTAAGGGTCCTCGCCGTGGTCCATGCCCCCGCCCGGCAGCGTCCAGTGCCTGCTGCCGTCGCCCGCCACCCAGCGGGCGAGCAGCATCTGACCGTCCCTCACGCACACGGCGTAGGCCGCCACCCTCAGTTCCTTCTGCATGCGCAGACGTTAGGCCGCGTCGGCTCACCGCACCTACCCGTCGGGCCCCCGGTCCGTTGCGTCGCCTACGCGCGTCACACGGCCCAAATCCCTCTATCGCCCGCCTTATCCCCCATGGCGTATGGCGGAAGTACGCCACGGACCCAATCCGCCACAGGCAAAAACTCCACAAACAGTGGTCTCATACGTAAAGCTGAGCGGCCATCAGGCACCGAATTCCGGACTCACGTACGAGAGTCCCGGACCTTCACCCACAAGGATGCTGATGACCTCCGACTCCCAGCGCGTACCCGCGTCCGGTGCGAGACGCGTGGCACGCGTCGTCGTGGCCGCGGGCCTGGTGGCCGCGCTCTCCGCGGCCGGGCCGCTACCCATGGCCTTCTCCGCGGACGCGGACCCGACGCCGGCACCGGCACCGGCACCGGCCGACTCGACCGTCAAGTCGGCCGACGACAAGCTCGGTTCGGCGGACGCCGAGCTCCTCGCCGAGGCCAAGGCCGAGGGCGACAAGAACGTCACCTTCATGGTGGCGACGACGCCCGGCAAGACCGAGCAGGTCGCCGAGCAGCTCGACGCCGTCGACGGCGGTCTGGTCGGCAAGACCATCGACAAGCTCGGCTATGTCCGCGCCACAGTTCCCACGGGCAAGGCGGACAAGGCCATTGCGGCCGCGCAGAAACTTTCCTCCGTCCAGGCGATCGACCTCAAGCAGGAGATCCCGCTGGACGACCCGACGCCGGCCGCCGACAAGGCCAAGGGCGCCGGTACCGCCGCCGAGGGCGCCTACGCCGCTCCCGGCAAGAACACCCCGGCCAAGAACCCGTACAACCCGTCCTTCGAGACGGGCTCGGTGGACTTCGTCCAGGACCACCCGACGTACGACGGCCGCGGCATCACCATCGGCATCCTCGACTCCGGTGTAGACCTGGGTCACCCGGCGCTGCAGAAGACGACCACCGGCGAGCGGAAGATCGTCGACTGGGTGACGGCGACGGACCCGGTCTCCGACGGTGACGGCACCTGGCGCCGTATGACCACCTCGGTGTCCGGTCCGAGCTTCACGATCACCACGGCGAGCCAGGGCACCGAGAAGTTCACCGCCCCCGCCGGCGGCTACAAGTTCAACTACTTCGCCGAGGCCGCCACCACCGGCGGCGACATGGCCGGCGACCTGAACCGCGACGGCGACACCACCGACGTCTGGGGCGTGCTGTACGACGCGGCCGCGGGCACCATGACCGTCGACCTCGACGACGACCTGGACTTCACCGACGAGACGCCGATGAAGCCGTACAAGGACGGCTTCCAGATCGGCTACTTCGGCACCGACGACCCGTCCACCGAGGTCGCCGAGCGCATCCCGTTCGTCGCCGAGATCCGCAAGGACGTCGTCTACAACGCGGCCGGCGACAAGGCCGACTACGTCAACATCGGTGTCATCGAGGGCTCCCACGGCACCCACGTGGCCGGTATCACCGCCGCCAACAGCCTGTTCGGCGGGAAGATGAGCGGCCAGGCGCCCGGCGCCAAGCTGGTCTCGTCCCGTGCCTGCACCTGGTCCGGCGGCTGCACCAACATCGCGCTGACCGAGGGCATGGCCGACCTGGTCATCAACCGGGGCGTGGACATCGTCAACATGTCCATCGGCGGTCTGCCCGCGCTCAACGACGGCAACAACGCGCGCGCCCGCCTCTACACGCGCCTCATCGACGACTACGGCGTGCAGCTGGTCATCTCGGCCGGCAACTCCGGCCCGGGCACGAACACCATCGGCGACCCGTCGCTCGCCGACAAGGTGCTCTCCGTCGGCGCCACCGTCTCCAAGGAGACCTGGGCCGCCAACTACGGCTCGGTCGTGGAGAAGAAGTACGCCATGTTCCCCTTCTCCTCGCGCGGTCCGCGTGAGGACGGCGGCTTCGCCCCGACCATCTCCGCGCCGGGTGCCGCGATCAACACCGTCCAGACCTGGGTGGCGGGCCAGCCGGTCGCCGAGTCGGGCTACAGCCTTCCGGCCGGCTACGGCATGCTGCAGGGCACCTCGATGGCGTCCCCGCAGGCCGCCGGCGCCTCCGCGCTGCTGCTCTCCGCCGCCAAGGCGAAGGGCATCCACCTCACCCCGGCGAAGCTGCGCACCGCACTGACCAGCACCGCCGACCACATCACCGCGGTGCAGGCGTACGAGGAGGGCGCGGGCCTGGTCAACGTGCCCGACGCGTGGGAGGCCGTCGAGGAAGGCGCGACCGCTCACGAGTACACGGTCAAGGCGCCCGTCGACACCAACATCGACGAGTTCCTCGCGGAGCCCGGCGTCGGCACCGGCGTCTACGACCGCGAGGGCGGCCTGAAGCTGGGTCAGAAGAAGGTCTACGAGGTCACGGTCACCCGTACCTCGGGTCCCGACCGGGCGGTGCGCCACGAGCTGGACCTGGCCAACAACTCGGGTGACACCTTCTCGATCGTCGGCCCGGACGAGATCAGCCTCGGTCTGAACAAGCCGGTCACCGTCAAGATCGCCGCGAAGTCGCGCTACTCGGGCGTCCGCAGCGCGATCCTGGAGGTCGATGACCCGAGCACCGAGGGGATCGACAAGCAGATCCTCAACACGGTCGTCGTGTCCAACGACCTGACGAGCGGCTCGTACACCTTCGCCGCCTCCGGCTCGGTGCAGCGCAACAGCACCAAGTCGTACTTCGTGACGGTGCCCGAGGGCGCCACCTCCCTCGAGGTCGCGATCGGCGGGCTGGTGGGCAAGAGCCAGACCCGGTTCATCGCGATCCACCCGTACGGCGTTCCGGTCGACGTGACCTCCACGCCGAACTGCTACAACAACTACCTCGACGGCAACGGCTGCCGCCCAGACCTGCGCTCGTACGCGAACCCGCAGCCGGGCGTCTGGGAGATCGAGGTCGAGTCGCGCCGTACGTCGCCGCTGCTCGACAACCCGTACAAGCTCGACGTCACCGTGCTGGGCGCGGCCTTCGACCCGGCCGTGCAGACGATCCCGGAGGCCAAGGCCGGCACCCCGGCCGCCGTCTCCTGGAAGGTGACAAACGGCTTCGCGGCGATCGACGGGACGCTGAAGGGCGGCCCGCTCGGCTCCTCGAAGACCACGCGACCGACCATCGCCGAGCGCGAGACGCAGACCACCACGGTCGTCGTGCCCGAGGGCGCGGAGCGGCTCGACGTCGCCATCGGCAATGTGTCGGACGCGGCGGCGGACCTCGACCTGGTGGTGAAGGACGCCTCCGGCGAGGAGGTCGGTTCGTCCGCCGACGGGGACTCGGAGGAGTCCGTGAGCCTCTCGAAGCCCGCCGCCGGCACGTACACCATCGAGGTGTACGGCTACGGCATCCCGTCCGGCTCGACGGCGTACGACTACCTCGACGTCTTCTTCTCCTCCTCGCTCGGCGAGGTCAAGGTCGACGAGTCGAAGGCCGTGCAGCTCGGCCACGGCGCGTCGACGGACGTCACGGCCGAGGTCGTCGCGAACGCGGCGGCTCCTGAGGGACGCGAGTTCTTCGGCGAGGTGCAGCTGCTGAACGGGCGCGGCACGGTCGCGGGCGTCGGCAGCGTGAAGATCGAGAAGGTCACGCCGTAACGGGTGACCCCTCGCAGGGAGGGGCGGGCGCTCTTGCGGGCGCCCGCCCCTTCCGCTTCCCCCTTCCCCCGCGCCCCGCTGCCGGGTCCCCCGCCGGGCCCCCGCGCCCCCACCGGCTCAGTCGCCGCACTCCATGCCGCGGGCCTTGGGCAGCGCCTTCGTGATCCAGTCCCGCTCGTCGGCGACGTCCTTGCCCACGGACCAGATGTCCGGCGTCGCCTGGCCGAGCGGGATGCCGATCAGCACGTGGTCGCCCTGTTTCAGACGGGGATCCACGTCCACGTCCATCGGGAACGAGATCTGCTCCTTCCCGCTGCCCGGCTTGTAGTAGCGCTCCACGTCCAGGTGGATGAGGTCGAGCCGGGAGCCGGTGACGGGCTCGACGCGCTCCACGGTGCCCTCGACGATCAGACGGGCGCAGGCCACGTACCCCACGGCGGACTGGCTCTGGCTCCCGGAACCTGCCTTGGCGTCACCGTTCTCCCCCTGCACCACGCCCTTGTCGGCAGCAGCGCTGTCGCTCGCCCCGCTCCCGGCCTGCGTCACCAGCCAGCCCCCACCGACGACCATGGCGGCGGCGGCCGTCACCGCCGCGACGCCGAGCGCCAGGGTGAAGCCGCGCCGGACGCGACCGGGCCGGACCGCCACCGGGCGGCGCACGGGACGCGGCTCCGGAGGCCGAGCCAGCGCGTCCCCCACCGTCCGCAGCTGCTCCCTCAGCAGTGCGAGATCCGTCACAGCGGCGTCGTACTCCGCCATGAAGTCGGTGTCCCCCCGGATGTCGTCCGGTACGGGCGCGTCGGTGATCGCTAGCATCAGAGCGTCCTCGTACGACCCGTACGCATTCTCCCCGGCCACGTCACACCACCTCGTCCTCGTGCAGCCGTGCCCGCAGCGCCCGTACGGCCGTGTGCAGCCTGCTCTTGACCGTCCCCTCGGGGATGCCGAGCTGCTCCGCTATTCCCCGTACCGGCAGATCCGCGTAGAAGCGCAGCACCACGACCTGACGCTGGTCGTCCGGCAGCGTGTCCAGGCCCTTGGCCACGGCGAGCGAGAGCACCCGGGTCTCCTCGACCACCGGGTGCTCCTGCCGCAGCGAGGCCAGCCGCTCGCCGAGCCGCTCCTGACGGCGGCGTGCCCGGTGCCAGTCCATGGCAAGGTTCGACGCGACGACCGCGGCCCACGCGGACACGTCGCGCGGCGCGTCCTGCCCCTTCGCGGCCCGTTCCAGCAGCCTGAGCCTGACCTGCTGCACACCGTCCGGCAGATCCGCGTACGGCACTCCCCCCAGTGCCAGCACGGCCCGCACCCGGTCCTCCTGGGCCGCGTCCAGCGGGTCCGCGTCACGGACTCTTCGGACTTTTCGCCGCAGCAATGCCACCCTCCCCTCCCCGCATTTCCCCTACGACGCCGGAGCGCCCCGAAACGTTCGCGCGACTCTCCCCGTCCGCGAACCGTCCGCCCCTCGGACAATGGATTGGAAAAGCGGCCGGGGGCATACGCATCATGGAGCCGCACCCGCAGCTCAGCCACACGCATGCAAGAAGGAGTCCTCGTGAGGGTCGGAATCGTCGGAGCCACCGGTCAGGTCGGCACAGTCATGCGCAGGATCCTCGCGGAGCGGGACTTCCCGGTGAGTGAACTGCGCCTGTTCGCCTCGGCCCGGTCAGCCGGTTCGACGATCGACTGGAAGGGCAGCCCCGTGACGGTGGAGGACGCCTCCACCGCCGACTACACGGGCCTGGACATCGTCCTCTTCTCCGCGGGCGGCGCGACCTCGAAGGCGCTGGCCGAGAAGGTCGCCTCGCAGGGCGCGGTCGTGATCGACAACTCGTCGGCCTGGCGCAAGGACCCCGAGGTCCCGCTGGTGGTCTCCGAGGTGAACCCGCAGGCGATCGCGAACCGCCCCAAGGGCATCATCGCCAACCCGAACTGCACGACGATGGCCGCGATGCCGGTTCTGCGTCCGCTGCACGAGGAGGCGGGCCTCGAGGCGCTCGTCGTCGCCACCTACCAGGCCGTCTCCGGCTCGGGCCTCGCGGGCGTCGCCGAGCTGCACGGCCAGGCGCAGAAGGTGATCGCCGACGCGGACAAGCTCACGCACGACGGCGAGGCCGTGGACTTCCCGGAGCCGGGCGTCTACAAGCGCCCCATCGCCTTCAACGTTCTCCCCCTCGCGGGCTCCATCGTCGACGACGGCCTGAACGAGACCGACGAGGAGCAGAAGCTCCGCAACGAGTCCCGCAAGATCCTGGAGATCCCGGAGCTCAAGGTATCCGGCACCTGCGTGCGCGTCCCGGTCTTCTCCGGCCACTCCCTGCAGGTCAACGCCCGTTTCGCCCGCCCGATCAGCGTGGAGCGCGCCACGGAGCTGCTGTCCGACGCCCCCGGCGTCGAGCTCTCGGAGATCCCGACCCCGCTGCAGGCCGCGGGCAAGGACCCGTCGTACGTGGGCCGCATCCGCGTCGACGAGACCGTCGAGAACGGCCTCGCGCTGTTCGTCTCCAACGACAACCTCCGCAAGGGCGCGGCGCTGAACGCGGTGCAGATCGCGGAGCTGGTGGCGGCGGAGCTCGGCCGCTAGTCGTACGCGGTGAAGGGGGCGGCCACCGACCGGTGGCCGCCCCTCAGTCATCGTCCCCACAGATCAGAGCGGTGGTCTCGGCGCGCATCCGCGCACGCGCCTGCTCGGCCTCGGGAGAGTTGAGCCACGGATGGCGCTCCATGGCTTCTGCACGTACCTCGCGCCATGAACGCCCCGGCACCTGACCCTCGACCTCGTTTTCGCCCATCACGGCAGCTTCGGCGGGTAGAGCTTGAACTGCGAGGTGTCGACCGCGAACGAGAACGGTTCCGGCAGCTCGATGGCATCGCCGAACTGGTACGGGTCGACCCTGCGGTAGGTCATCTTCTCCGGCTTGGAGTGCAGCTCGATGAGGCCTTCGTTGGGGTCGATGAGCAGGTAGAGCGGGATCCCGCTCATCGCGTACCACATGCGCTTCTTGATGTAGTCGCTGTCCCTGTCCGAGGAGACGACCTCGATGACCAGGTCCACCCGGTACGCGGGGAACGGGTTCGGGTTGTCCTGGATCGCCTCGGAGGTCGTGACGGTGAGATCCGCCTTGGGCTCGAAGCTCGAGATCTCGGAGATCAGGGCCTGCTCGGGGAGGGCCTCCCAGCCCGCCGCGTCGAACTGCGTGGCCAGCTTGGTCACGATGCGGTTGTGGAACGGTGCCGCCGATGCCTGCATCACGATCTTTCCGTCGATGAGCTCGATCTTCAGCTGATCGAGCTCGGGGAGCGTCTCCAGAAAGCGCAGCAGTTCGTGCCCGTCCTTGCTCCGCATGACGTCCTCGACAGTTTCGTGGTGCATCAGGGTCATCGCGGCGCCTCCTTTCCCGCTCAGCGTAGGAACGGCGGCGGCCGACAAATCCAAGGTAGCTGTCTTTCGCCACGATCGGGTGAACCCGGCCCGGCGTGCAAGGATGAACGGAAAACGGTGGAAGTGAAGACGCACCGAGGACCCGAGGAGATGACCGCGTGCCTGGCACGAATCTGACCCGTGAAGAGGCGCAGCAGCGGGCGAAGCTGCTCACCGTGGACTCGTACGAGATCGATCTCGACCTCTCCGGCGCGCAGGAGGGCGGCACCTACCGGTCCGTGACCACGGTGCGGTTCGACGCGGCCGATGCCGGGGCCGAGACCTTCATCGACCTGGTGGCGCCGACGGTCCACGAGGTCGTGCTCAACGGTGACGCGCTGGACCCGGCCGAGGTCTTCGCCGACTCGCGCATCAAGCTCGCGGGCCTGCTGCAGGGGCCGAACGAGCTGCGGGTCGTCGCGGACTGCGCGTACACGAACACCGGTGAGGGCCTGCACCGTTTCGTCGACCCGGTCGACAACCAGGCCTACCTCTACACCCAGTTCGAGGTGCCGGACGCCCGCCGCGTCTTCGCGAGCTTCGAGCAGCCGGACCTGAAGGCCACCTTCCAGTTCACCGTGAAGGCGCCGAGCGGCTGGACGGTGATCTCCAACTCGCCGACGCCCGAGCCGAAGGACGACGTCTGGACATTCGAGCCGACGCCGCGCATCTCGACGTACATCACGGCGCTGATCGTCGGCCCGTACCACTCGGTCCACAGCGTGTACGAGAAGGACGGGCAGAGCGTGCCGCTGGGCATCTACTGCCGGCCCTCGCTCGCGCAGTTCCTCGACTCGGACGCGATCTTCGAGGTGACGCGCCAGGGATTCGAGTGGTTCCAGGAGAAGTTCGACTACGCGTACCCGTTCAAGAAGTACGACCAGCTCTTCGTGCCGGAGTTCAACGCGGGCGCGATGGAGAACGCGGGCGCGGTGACCATCCGCGACCAGTACGTGTTCCGCTCGAAGGTGACGGACGCGGCGTACGAGCGGCGCGCCGAGACCATCCTGCACGAGCTGGCCCACATGTGGTTCGGCGACCTCGTGACCATGGAGTGGTGGAACGACCTGTGGCTGAACGAGTCGTTCGCCACCTACACCTCGGTGGCCTGCCAGGCGTACGCGCCCGAGTCCCGCTGGCCGCACTCCTGGACGACCTTCGCCAACTCGGAGAAGACCTGGGCGTACCGCCAGGACCAGCTGCCGTCCACGCACCCGATCATGGCCGAGATCCGCGACCTGGACGACGTCCTGGTCAACTTCGACGGCATCACGTACGCGAAGGGCGCCTCAGTCCTGAAGCAGCTCGTCGCGTACGTCGGCATGGACGAGTTCTTCAGCGGCGTGCAGGCGTACTTCAAGCAGCACGCGTACGGGAACACGCGGCTGAGCGACCTGCTGGGCGCGCTGGAGGAGACCTCCGGGCGTGACCTGAAGACGTGGTCGAAGAAGTGGCTGGAGACGGCCGGCATCAACATCCTGCGGCCGGAGATCGAGACGGACGCGGACGGTGTGATCACGTCCTTCGCGATCCGCCAGGAGGCTCCTGCGCTCCCGGCCGGTGCCAAGGGTGAGCCGACCCTCCGCCCGCACCGCATCGCGATCGGCCTGTACAACATCGACGACGAGAGCGGGAAGCTGCTGCGCGACGACCGCATCGAGCTGGATGTCGACGGTGAACTGACCGCCGTACCGCAGCTGGTGGGCAAGCGCCGTCCGGCGGTCGCGCTGCTCAACGACGACGACCTCTCGTACGCGAAGGTCCGGCTCGACGAGGAGTCGCTGAAGACCGTCACCGAGCACCTCGGCGACTTCGAGGCCTCGCTGCCGCGCGCCCTGTGCTGGGCCTCCGCCTGGGACATGACGCGCGACGCCGAACTGCCGACCCGCGAGTACCTGTCGCTGGTGCTGTCCGGCATCGGCAAGGAGTCGGACATCGGCGTGGTCCAGTCGCTGCACCGCCAGGTGAAGCTGGCGATCGACCTGTACGCGGCCCCGGCCTGGCGCGAGACGGGTCTGGCGCAGTGGACGGATGCGGCGCTGGAGCACCTGCGGGCGGCCGCGCCCGGCAGCGACCACCAGCTGGCGTGGGCCCGCGCCTTCGCAGCGACGGCGCGCACGGACGAGCAGCTCGACCTGCTAGCCGCCCTTCTCGACGGCACGGAGACGATCGAGGGTCTGGTCGTCGACACCGAGCTGCGCTGGGCGTTCGTGGAGCGGCTCGCGGCCACCGGCCGGTTCGGCGAGGAGGAGATCGCGGCCGAGTACGAGCGGGACAAGACCGCCGCGGGCGAGCGCCACGCCGCCACCGCACGGGCCGCCCGCCCGACCGTCGAGGCCAAGGCGGAGGCCTGGGCGTCGGTCGTCGAGTCCGACAAGCTCCCGAACGCCGTGCAGGAGGCCGTGATCGCCGGCTTCGTGCAGACGGACCAGCGGGAGCTGCTGGCCCCCTACACGGAGAAGTACTTCGCCGCGGTCAAGGACGTCTGGGAGTCCCGTTCGTACGAGATGGCCCAGCAGATCGCGGTCGGCCTGTACCCGGCGCTGCAGGTGGAGCAGGCCACGCTGGACGCGACGGACGCCTGGCTGGCCTCCGCCGAGCCGAACGCGGCCCTGCGCCGCCTGGTCTCGGAGTCCCGCGCGGGCATCGAGAGGGCGCTGAAAGCGCAGGCTGCGGACGCGGCGGCGTAGTTCTTCGTACGTGTGTGAGTGGGGTGCCCCTCGGCCCGAGGGGCACCCCACTCGTCATCAGGAGCGGATCCGTTGGGCGCCCTGCTCCACTCCCTGCTCCACGGACGTGATCCACAGGACGCCCCGGGCAGTCGAGGCACGCGGCCGCACCTGACCGACGAGCGTCGCGCCGAACGCGATCGCCATGCCCACCAGCTGCACCGGCGTGAGCACCTCACCGAGGGCGGCCCAGCCGATGATCGCGGCGGTCAGCGGGGAGAGCGGGCCGAGGAAGGTGACCTGTGTGGCGGTGAGGCGGCCGATGCCTCGGAACCAGAGCCAGTACGCGATCGCGGTGTTGGCGAGCGCCAGATAGATGTAGCCGGCGATGTTGCGGTCGTCGAGCGCGGGCGGGGCGCCCTCGATCAGAAACGCCGGCGGCGCGATGAGAAGGCCGCCCGCGGTGAGCTGCCAGCCGGTGAGTGCGAGTGGGCCGACGCCCTCGGGGCGCCCCCATCGCTTGGTGAGTACGGTTCCGGTCGCCATCGACGCGGTCGAGGCCAGGGCGGCCAGTACGCCGATGAGGTCCAGCGACGACGCGGCCTTGAGGACGACCAGGCTGACGCCGAAGGCCGCCGCGATGCCGGTGAGCAAGGTGCGCTGGGTCGGCCGCTCGGCCAGCAGCAGTGCGGCCAGACCCGCGACGAACAGCGGGCCCACCGAACCGACCACCGCGGCCATACCGCCGGGCAGCCGGTACGCGGAGAGGAAGAGCAGCGGGAAGAACGCGCCGATGTTGAGCGCGCCGAGCGTCGCCGCCTTCCACCACCAGGCACCGGTCGGCAGGACTCGCGTGAGCGCGAGCAGGACGACTCCCGCGGGCAGGGCGCGCATCAGCCCCGTGAACAGTGGACGGTCCGCCGGCAGGAACTCCGTCGTGACGGCGTAGGTGGAACCCCAGGAGACGGGGGCGAGGGCGGTGAACAGGACGGTGGTGGCGCGCTTCATCCCGACGGTTCCCTCCGGCGCGTGGCTCGACTCGACACTGAGTAGCTTAGCACTAAGCTACTTTTGAGCAAGTGGATTAGTAGATGGATACTTGCTGCCGAGTTAGTTTCTTGCCGCCGATCGAACCTGCGCCGATACTTTTCCCATGAAGACCACCCCGCAGGACAAGGCGACCGAGCAGGTCAAGGACGCCGTCGACGCGATCATCGAGCAGTGGGCCACCGTCAGGCCCGATCTCGACACCACCGCGATGGAGGTCTTCGGCCGCGTCTACCGGCTCGCGCGCACGATGGGCGACCGCGTCGAGAAGGTGTACGCCCCCTTCGGCATCTCGCGTGGCGAGTTCGACGTGCTCGCCACACTGCGCCGGGCCGACAAGCCGTACACGCTCTCGCCGCGCCAGCTCTCCGCGGCGCTGATGCTGACCACCGGCGGCATGACCGGCCGCCTCGACAAGCTGGAGCGGGCCGGGCTGCTGCGCCGCTCCCCCGACCCGCACGACCGGCGTGCGCTCCAAGTCACGCTCACCGAGAAGGGGTTGGCTGTCGTCGAGGAGGCGGTCGTCGCGGGCCTTCAGGTGCAGACCGAGGCGCTGTCGGCGCTCGACGAACAGCAGGCCGGCCAATTGGCCGACCTGCTGCGGAAGTTGCTCGCGGGCGCGAGCAGCGACTGACGCTTACGTACGACGTTCAGTTGCCCGCCGTCGTGGGCTGTTCCCCCACCGCGGAACGCCTGCCCACAGCCGTGGCGACCGCGTCCTCGATCGTCGTCGCGTCCGCCGACTCCGACGCCCACGCCACGTACCCGTCCGGCCGCACCAGCAGCGTCGTGCGGCGGTCGCTCGTCCAACGGGTCACTGTGAGACGGTCCTTGCGGTCGCCGGCGTCGATGGCGGTGGCGTCGGCCGCGGTGATCAGGACGAACTTCCCGCCCCGCAGGGCCTCGTAGAGGCGGCCACCCTCCAGGGCCACGTCCGGGACGCGCTTGCCGGTGAGCGGGTGGGCGCCGCGCGGCGCCGGGTACGCGTAGCCGATGCCGGTGATCTGGCCGACCATCTTGGTGCGGGCGGGGCGCGCGATGCCGAGGAACGCGGTGAGCGCGGCGCGGGCCGCCAGCGTCCACGGGTACTTCGCCATCGCGAGCCGCACGATTCCGCCGCTGGAGCGCAGCACGGCCTTGCCGACCGGGTGCCGCTCGGTCTGGTAAGTGTTCAGCAGGCCTTCCGGAGCGTGGCAGTTCAGCACCGCGGCGAGCTTCCACCCGAGGTTCGCGGCGTCCTGCAGCCCGGTGTTCATACCCTGGCCGCCGGCCGGGGTGTGCACATGCGCGGCGTCCCCGGCGAGGAAGACGCGGCCCACCCGGTACTGGGGCGCCTGCCGCTCGTCGCTGTGGAAGCGGGACATCCAGCGGGCGTCGTGCATCCCGAAGTCGCGGCCCAGGGCCAGCCGGGTGATCTCCTTGATCTCTTCGAGGTCGACGGGGTCGCTGTCGGGGACGTCGCGGCCGCGGTTCCATCCGATGACGCGGTAATAGCCGTCGCCGAAGGGGGCGATGAAGGCGAAGGCGTCCCCCACGGCGTTGACAGTCAGCAGGGTCTCCGGCGGCTCGGCGAGCAGCACGTCCGCCAGGACGACCGAGCGGATGACCGACTTGCCCGGGAAGGGCTGACCGATCGCCTGGCGGACCGCGCTGCGCAGACCGTCGGTACCGACCACGTACGCGGCCCGCCGCGTGGACTTCTTGCCGTCCGGGCCCCCCACCTCGACGGTCACCCCGTCGGCGTCCTGCGTCAGACCCGTCACCTCGGTGTCGTACGCGAACCGCACGCCCGCCTCGACCGCGCGCCGCTCCAAGGCCGCCTCGACCTCGTACTGCGGCAGCACGAGGAGGTGGTTGAAGCGGGACGGGAGGGTGGTGAGGTCGATGGTGAGGCGGGTGAAGAGGCGGAGCCGGTCGAGGCGCTGCCCCTTGGCCTCCAGTTCGTCCGCCAGGCCGCGCGCGTCGAGCTGTTCGAGCGTGCGGGCGTGCAGGACGAAGGCGCGGGACAGGTTGCTGATGCCGTGCGGCCGCCTCTCCAGCAGCGTGACGGGGATACCCGCCTCGGCGAGATCGCCGGCCAGCAGCAGGCCCGTGGGGCCGGCGCCGACGACGATGACCCGGCGGTCGTCGTCGCGGTCTTGGTCGTTGCGCTGAGTCGATCCGGTCCTGCCGTTCATGGCGGCCTCCCTGATGCCAACACCTGTTGGTCAACGCTTGTTGGCTAACGTACGACTCCGGCTATGGACTGTCAACAGCCGTTGGCCTACGGTTGTTGGCATGTCCGAAAGCGTCTCCCCACCCGCACCCGCCGGCACGGGTCCGTCCGGGCGCCCGCGCCGCTCCGACGCCACCCGTACCGCCATCCTGACGGCTGCCCGCGAGCGCTTCGCCGCCGAGGGATACGAACGCGCCACCATCCGCGCCATCGCCAAGGACGCGCGGATCGACCCGTCGATGGTGATGCGCTACTACGGCAGCAAGGAGGGGCTTTTCGCGGCCGCCTGCGTCTTCGACCTGCACCTTCCGAACCTGGACGGGACTCCCTCGCAGGACGTGGGCCGGACGCTCGTGAACCACTTCCTCGACATGTGGGAGGAGAACGAGGTGCTCACGGCGCTGCTGCGGGTGGGCGTCACCAACACGGCGGCCGCCGAGCGCATGCAGGAGATCTTCAAGGAGCAGCTGCTGCCGGTCGTACGGCAGGCCTCCCCCGATGCGGGAGCTCCGGCCCGCGCCGCGCTGGTGGCGTCACAGATCCTGGGCATGGCCCTGACCCGCTACGTCCTGCGCTTTCCGGTCACCGTCGCACTGAGCCGCGAGGAGATCGTGGACTGGCTGGCACCGACGGTGCAGCGCTACCTGACGGCGGACAAGCCGTAAGGCGGCGGGACGGAAC
This sequence comes from Streptomyces himalayensis subsp. himalayensis, assembly GCF_013778455.1. Lineage (GTDB taxonomy): Bacteria > Actinomycetota > Actinomycetes > Streptomycetales > Streptomycetaceae > Streptomyces > Streptomyces himalayensis. Next base: position 189,711 of record NZ_JACEHE010000017.1, read on the forward strand.
GGGGAAAGGCGTGCGGACACGTCGAGGGCGCCTCTCCGCACGGTGTACGCGGAGAGGCGCCCTCGACGAAAGCGATCGGGCGGGCCGGAGGCCCTGGGGGTCAGCCCTGCTTCTGCTGCTTGCGGGACTTGTCGCCCACCATCACAAGACCGGCGATCGCTAGGAAGATGACGATCGGCAGCACGACGTACAGGCCCAGCGTCTCGATCACGCTCAGGCCGGGGCCCGGGTCGTCGCCGTCGTCAGGGACCAGCGCGGAGGCGGGGGACGACATCAGCAGCATCATGAGCGTCGTACCGGCAGCCAGGGCGCCGGCGCGCAGGGCGTTCTTCTTGTCCACGGTGCCAACGTAGCGAACCGCCGAACGGGCCGCGCGCCCGGGGTGCCGTACGAGCCCGCTCGGCGCGCTCTCAGGGCCTGAGCACGTCGATCCTCAGGCCCTGAGCACATCGATCAGCGCACGCAGCCGGGGCGACGCAGCGAGCTGCTCGAGGGTGACAGGGCGGCCCTCGGCGTCCGCGATCGGCAGCCGCCAGTTCGGGTACTGGTCCCAGGTGCCCGGCAGGTTCTGCGGGCGCCGGTCGCCGACCGTGTCCGGCAGCCACAGGCCGATCATGCGGGCCGGGGTGCGCAGCAGGAAACGGTGGACGGCGCGGATCTGCTCCTCCTCGTCGACCGGGCCGTCGGGCAGCAGCCCGAGCCGCGCCAGCAGTGCGAGCCATTCGCCGACGTCGGTGGCGGCCTCGGCGCGCTCCTCGTCGACCGGGCGGGTCAACAGGCCCAGTTCGGCGCGGAGTCCGACGTGGTCGCCGGTGAGCCGGGACGCGGTCGACGGCAGGTCGTGGGTGGTGGCGGTGGCCAGGCAGTCGGCGCGCCACTCCTCCGGTGGCAGCGGCAGCCCCGTACCGTCCCAGTCCCGCTCGAACCAGAGCACCGAGGTGCCGAGGATGCCGCGGTCGTGCAAGGTCTCGCGCACGCCGGGCTCGACGGTGCCGAGGTCCTCTCCGATGACGAGGGCGCCGGCGCGGTCCGCCTCCAGCGCCAGGACGGCGAGCATCGCCTCCGCGTCGTAGCGGACGTACGTCCCTTCCGTGGGGGGTTGCCCCTGAGGGATCCACCAGAGCCGGAAGAGGCCCATGACGTGGTCGACGCGAAGGGCGCCGGCATGCCGGAAGAGGGCGCGCAGCAGGTCGCGGTACGGGGCGTAGCCCGAGGCGGCGAGCCGGTCCGGGCGCCAGGGGGGCAGGCCCCAGTCCTGGCCGCGCGCGTTGAACGCGTCCGGGGGCGCGCCCACCGTCATGCCCGCCGCAAGGTGGTCCTGCAGCGCCCAGGCGTCCGCGCCGCCGGGGTGGACACCGACGGCGAGGTCGTGGACCAGCCCGATCGGCATGCCCGCGTCATGCGCCGTGCGCTGGGCGGTGGCGAGCTGGGCGTCGGTGAGCCAGGCCAGGAGGGTGTGGAAGTCGACGCGGTCCCGCTGCTCCTCGCGGGCGCGTGCGGTCTCCGCCGAGCGCGGGTCCTTCAGGCCCTCGGGCCAGGTGTGCCAGTCCGGGCCGTGCACCTCGGCCAGCGCGTACCAGGTGGCGTGGTCCTCCAGCGCCTGCCCTTCGGCGGCGAGGAAGTCCTGGTAGGCGGCCCGCCGGCCCGGGCCCAGCGGCACGTTCCGCACGAGCTCCAACGATTCCCGCTTGAGCGCCCACACTGCGTCGCGGTCGATGAGGGCGCCCTTGTCCAGGACCGATGCCCGCAGAGCGGCGGCCCGCCCCAGCACCCCTTGGGCCTTCTCACGGTCGGGTCCCGCGAGATACGCGTACTCGGGGATGTCCTCGACGCGCAGATGGACCGGGTCCGGGAACCGCCGGGACGAGGGCCGGTACGGCGAGGGGTCGGTCGGGGCACCGGGTACGGCCGCGTGCAGCGGGTTGACCTGGACGAACCCCGCCCCGAGCGAGCGGCCCGCCCAGGCGGCGAGCTCGGTGAGGTCGCCGAGGTCGCCCATGCCCCACGAGCGCTCCGAGAGCAGCGAGTACAGCTGGACGAGCAGCCCGTACGTCCGGCCCGACGGACCCGGCACGTGATCCGGTGCGACGACCAGATGCGCCCGGGCGGTGCGGCCGTCGGGAGCGGTGGCGTGCAGCGCGTGGACACCGGGCGGCAGGCCCAGGGCGGATGCCCGGGTCTCGCCCTGCTCCGTCTCGATCCGCAGGCTCGTGCCCGGCGGCAGGTCCGCCACGGCGGCGGGCTCGCGTCCCGGCCGGGCCACCACCGTCGGCGGAAGCAGCCGCTCCCGTATCTCGGCCTCCCGGGCCTCGAGCGCGTGCCCGATGGCCTCGGGCGTGCTCGCGTCGACGCCCAGCGCCGCCAGCGTGGCGACGACCGCGGAGTCCGGCGCCTGGACCGTCCGGCCGGGCGACGGGGAGTACGAGGTGGCGACGCCGTGCAGCGCGGCGAGCCGGGCAAGGGGCATCTACGCTCCCATGGGGTCCTGGGACGCGGCCGCGCCGGTGGGGGTGGGTTCGCTGGTGAGCGGGGCGACGTCGGCGAGCGGCGGCTCGCTGGTCAGCGGGGCGGCAGCCGCGAGGGGCGGTTCGCTGGTGAGGGGCGCCTCCGCGCAGGCGCCTTCGGCGGTGAAGCACATGCATTCGTCCGGCGCGTTGGCCGGGGCGGGGATGACCTCTGACAGGTCCATGGGTTTGGAGAGGGCGGAGAGCAGAAGGTTCGCCGATGCGGCCACAAGGGCCTCCTTGTCGTGGGCCGGGCATCTCCCCGGCATGGCCGGGCGTGCATGGTCAGGCAGCCCATACCCCGTGGGCGCGACCGCAGACGTATTGGGTCGATCAACGTGGTCCTGGTCACATTCTGTTCCGCGGGCGGGAGTTGATCCAGTGGGCGCGGCGCCGAGGCCGCAACTCCCTGGAGCAACTGCGCCACAGCGGCCACGCTCGTTGACACTCTGCGTGGGTGAATGGTGGGCTCTCTGTCACCGTTCGGGGCCTGTGACGACTCGGCCTGTGACGACTCGGCCTGTGACGACTCGGCCTGTGACGACTCGGCCTGTGACGACTCGATGAGCGGCAAGTGGAACGCAGTTGACCGACGAGGAGAAAGCCCGTGCAGCTCGGCCGCAGGGGACGCGGAAAGAGGGCGGCTGCCATCGCGTGCGCCGTCGTCGCTGGTGCGCTGGGGGCGGGCGCGCCGGGCGCTGCGGCGATTCCTCCGCCGCGGGGCGCTACGGCGGGTTCTTCGCTGCCGGATGCTGCGACGGTCCCGCAGCCTCGGGAGGCTGCGACGGTTTCCCCGCGGCCGGATGTGCCGTCCGCGGCCTCGGCCGATGACCGCGGGCGGGAGACGGAGACGTCTCCTCCGCCGGAGACGTCTCCGGCGGAGAAGGCTCTTCCGGCGGAGAAGGCTCTCCCGTCTGTCCGGCCCCGCCCCCAGTCGATGCGCGCCGGCGGCGCGGCGGCCACAATCACCGACGACGTCACCCTGGCCGCGCCCAGCGGCACGGATCCGTACGCGATGCGGGCTGTGCGCGCCCTGCTGCGCAAGGCGGGCGCCCGGCGCATCACGGAGGTTCGGGACGGTGCGGCGCTCCCCGCCGGGCGCGGGCTGGTGATCCGCGCGCGCGAGGAGGCGGCCCGCGCGAGCGCCGGGCCGGGCGCCGGCCGCCCGCGCGGGGGTAGCGGGGAAGTCGGGGGCTCCCTCCGGGCCCTCGGTGCCGCCGAGCGCGGCGATCTGCCGGCCGGTGGGTACCGGCTGGCCGTGGGACGCGTCGGCGGTCGTGACACAGTGGCGGTCTCGGGGGCCGGCGAGGACGGCCTGTTCCACGCGGTGCAGACGCTGCGCCAGCTGGTGACCGGGCGCCGCATCGCCGGTGTGGTCGTGCGCGACTGGCCCGGCACCGCCGTACGGGGCATGACCGAGGGGTTCTACGGCACGCCCTGGACGACGCGGCAGCGGCTGGCCCAGCTGGACTTCATGGGGCGGACGAAGCAGAACCGGTATCTCTACGCACCCGGCGACGACCCGTACCGCCAGACGCGCTGGCGTGAGGCGTACCCGACCGCGCAGCGCGCCGGTTTCCGCGCGCTCGCCGAGCGGGCCCGCCGCAACCATGTGACGCTCGCCTGGGCCGTGGCGCCGGGCCAGGCGATGTGCCTGTCGTCGGACAGCGACCTGGGCGTCCTGATCCGCAAGCTGGACGCCATGTGGGCGCTGGGGGTACGCGCCTTCCAGCTCCAGTTCCAGGACGTCAGCTACAGCGAGTGGCACTGCGAACAGGACACCGCCGCCTTCGGCTCCGGGCCCCGAGCGGCCGCGAAGGCGCACGCGCGCGTGACGAACGCGGTGGCCCGGCATCTCGCGAAGCGCCACCCGGGCTCCGCCCCGCTGTCGCTGATGCCGACCGAGTACTACCAGGACGGGCGGACCGCCTACCGCACGGCGCTGTCGGGCGCCCTCGACGAAGGTGTAGAGGTGGCCTGGACGGGCGTAGGCGTCGTACCCAGGACCATCACAGGTCCCGAACTCGCCTCGGCACAGCGGGCGTTCGGCTCCCGGCATCCGCTCGTCACGATGGACAACTACCCGGTCAACGACTACGCGCAGGACCGCATCTTCCTCGGCCCCTACACCGGTCGCGAACCGGCCGTGGCCACCGGCTCCGCGGCGCTTCTCGCCAACGCGATGGCGCAGCCCGCGGCCTCCCGCCTGCCGCTGTTCACGGTCGCCGACTACGCCTGGAACCCGCGGAACTATCGGCCGCAGGAGTCCTGGCCGGCCGCGATCGACGACCTCGCCGGCGGCGACGAGAAGACCCGCGAGGCGGTACGCGCGCTGGCCGGGAACAACGCCTCATCCGTACTCGGCGCCGACGAGTCCGCGTATCTGAGGCCGCTCATCGAGGAGTTCTGGCAGGCCCGTACGGTGCAGGACGACGCGCGGAACGAGGCGGCGGCGCGGCGGCTGCGGGCGGCGTTCTCGGTGATGCGCCACACCCCAGGGCGCCTGTCCGGCACCGCGCTGGGCGGCGAAGTGCAGCCCTGGATCGAGCAGTTGGGGCGCTACGGAGCGGCTGGCGAGACGGCCGTCGACATACTGCTCGCGCAGGCGCGCGGCGACGGCGGTGCGGCCTGGCGGGGGGCGCGGGTACTCGCCCGGCTCGCCGGCGAGCGGGAGGCCGGCCTGCTGGGCGGCGGGGCGGCCGCGGACCGGGTGACGGTCGGCAGCGGCGTACTCGGCCCGTTCCTGAGGCACGCCGAGCAGGCGTACGCGAGGTGGTCCGGGGTCGCCCAGGAGCCGGCCGCGACGGAGCAATCCGCGCAGGAGGATGCCGTGCGGGGCGGCACGATCCGTTTCGCGCGCGTGCGCCCGCTGGCCGCGGTGACCGCGATGACAGCCCCCGGCACCCCCGGCACCGTGGAGGCGCACATCCCGGGCCAGGGCTGGCGCCGTCTCGGCGGGCTGGCGGCCGGCGGCTGGACGGAGCTTTCGGCGAGAGGGCTGCGCGCCGACGCGGTGCGGGTCACCGGCCCCGCAGAAGGGAGCGCCAGGTCCCTCAGGCGGGGGGTGAGCGTCGAGCATCTCGTCCCCTGGTTCGCCGACTCCCCCGCCGCCGAGGCGCAGCTCACCCACGAGACCGACGCGGTGGTCGGCGGCGCCACCCAGCGGCTGAGCCTGCGGCTGACGCCGCGGCGCCCCGCAGACGTCCGGGACAGGGTCACCGTGCGGGCGCCGCGCGGCGTCGTCGTGCGGGTTCCGCGGGAGACGACGCTGCCCCGCGGCACAGCGGTGACCGTGCCGCTGCACGTCACCGTCCCGGAGGGGACACCGGCCGGGACGTACCCGATTCGCGTCACGTTCGGGGACACGACGCGCACCGTCGTCGTGCGTGCCTGCCCGCCCACCGGGGGCCCGGACCTCGCGCGGGGCGCCGCCGCCCGCTCGTCCGGCGACGAGACCGCGGACTTCCCGGCGTCGGCGGCGGTCGACGGCGACCCGGAAACCCGCTGGTCGTCGCCCGCCGACGACGGCGCATGGTGGCAGCTGGAGCTGCGCAGGCCGGCCCGCATCGGCGCGTTGGTCCTGCACTGGCAGAACGCCTACGCATCGGCGTACCGCATCCAGGTCTCGTCGGACGGCAGGACGTGGCGGACCGCCGCGGCCGTGCGGGACAGCCAAGGCGGCCGCGAGACGATCCGCATGGACGCGCCGGGCACCCGCTTCGTCCGCGTACGGGGCGAAAAACGAGCCACGCGCTTCGGCTACTCACTGTGGTCGGTGGAGGCGTACGAAGTGGCGAACAAAGCAGCAAATTAGCCCCGGGACCTTAGCTCTCCGCTGCAGTCAGTGCGGCTTAACTGTCGCTCCGACACAGTTCACCTGAGAAACCGAAGAATGCCCGGAAACGGGGGTCCGGGTGCGACTTCCCACAAAGGGCCAGAATCGCCGTAGGCCATAATAGACATTCGACGCAATCCAACAGGTCGATTGACGTGCACACGCCTACCTCATACATTCTGAGCGTTCACTGGAAATCCACTCTCTGGAGAAGTTCCCACACCTTGCACCCTGGGGGGTCGCGTGCCCGCGAGAATGACCACGAAACAAAAAGTTGCCGTCGCTACCGGAATCATTTCGGCACTCATACTGGCAGGCGCACCAGCCGCATACGCCAACTGGACCGGCTCCATCAGCGGAGAAGGCGTTGGCTACGAGTCCCAACGCTGGGCCGACGAACAGTACTCACAGCTATGGCTCCAAGACTGTTCCGCTTCCAATGGAAGCTCCAGCACGAACATGAGGTACTACCGGGACATATCCTTTGCCCCGGACCCATATTATGACGACAAAACGTTCACGGAATGCTTCAAGGGCAATAACTACTTGAGCATGGGCGAGTGGCACGACCTCCCGTCAGGCGAATACTATTTCCAGATCATGGAAATCGGTGGCGGTTCATCAGGAACGCTCTCCGTCTACAAGACATCCGTAGACACCACCGCCGCAGACTAGTAGACGCAGGCGTACATATATCCGGGGCGGGCTCCGACGGCGTCCGCCCCCGGATTCTCCTGCCCCGTTGGCCTGAAAGATGCCTTGATGAGACTTCGCACCAGCCTGCGAGCCAGCTGCGCACTGTGGGCCCTGCCGTTTGCGATCGCGCTATCCCTCTTTTACTACTTTGCGGCCAACTCGACCGCACCCCCTAACGCCCTCCATTTTGCGCCAGCAATTACCAGCGCTCCGATCCTTCCTTTGTACGCTATTGCGTATGCCTTCGCAGGATCGCTGGCCACATGGGAGAGTGGTCGACTTCGCAGTGCCGGCATCTGGGCACTTTCCCCAGCGCGTTCGCGTTACCGGGTCGCCGCGCATGCCCTGCTCCCCGTGCTGGGTACTTCGTGGATCGTGCTGATCCTGCCGACCACACTGGCGCTGGTGCAGTACACAACCTTTCCCACCCTGGACAGCCTGCGGCTGCTGGCGATGGCAATCCTTGTATGCGCCGGACATGCGGTGCTCGGTTTCGCGATCGGCATGCGCGTCTCGCACGTCATTGCTGCCCCCATCGTGGCCGCCACTATCTGGGTGATGGTGGCTTTCAGTTGGGCGGTTGATCCGCCTTGGCTGCGACATGTTTCTGGCCAGTACCCCACTGATCTGATGTTTGGCGAAGTACCCAGCCTTATCTCACTGACACCTCACATCCTGCTGACTTGGGGCATTGCAGCAGGCGTTTCACTTCTGTGGCTACCACTGCGGTCGGGGCTTGCGCGCATCACACTCGGCTTTGCCATTGCTCTAGCAGGGCCAGTCGGCGCTTACGAGATCGCCCGGGACTGGAGTTACAACCCTCCGCTCACAGTCGGCCAGGCAGAGATGGCCTGTTTGGGCGAGTCGCCTAAGGTCTGCATGCCCGAAGCGACAGCCAGTCACCTGCCGAAAGTGCGGCGCGACGTCGTGTCGGTCCTGAACGGTCTCGAGGCGGCTGGGATAAATACCTCTCCGGTCGTCATCACCGACCGGGTGGTGGACGGACGATTCAGTCGGCCGTCGACCGCAAAATCCTGGCGGCTGCCGCTGACCGCCGCAGCAGAGCGGGGGAGCGTACGTTTCCAGACTCTGGGAGCCGCTGTGCGGTTCCCTTGCACCCGGCCAGACTTTGCTGCAGCCCGTCCAGCAATGCTCTGGGCGGCCGAGGTCACTCACCTGTCAGATTCGTATCGCAAATGGGTGTCTCAGCAGGGAGAGCCAGCAACCGACGACACCGCAGGTTCGTGGGCGGATACCCAGAAAGTGGTTGCCAAGACACGGCTCTTGCCAGTCGAACAGCAGGCACAGTGGTTCGCAAAGATAATCAACAATGCCTGTGACGAAAAGGCGTGACAATGTGGTGGTTCAAAGCACGCCGTGTCCACACCGTCGTGGCCGCTTCCCTGGCAGCCGTCGCCGCACTTGCGCTGATATTCCAGGACGGTACGGTCAGGCTGCCTTCCCTGACTGTAGCCTCCGGAACCGTCGTGCTGGCACTGTTTATTCCCATTCCTCTGGTAGCTGGGCTCATGACCAGTCTGGAATCCCGCCTGCCCGGTCCGGAAGCCACTGGCACTCGTCATGTGCAGGCCATGGACGCTGCACTCGTCATCGCCGCTGTGGCGCTGACGACGCTCCTGTGTATCGGGCTCGGTGCTGCCCTCGGCTCCTCGTCGAGTTACACGGTGGGCCGCAATTCCATGTTCCTCACGGGGCTGATGCTCTGTGCGCGCCCACTGATGGGCCGCCCTGCGGTCATGATGCCGGTGGCCTGGCTGATCACCACCGTCCTGTGCGGCTTCCGTCCGGGAAACGACCCCCGCCCCTGGACCATCGTCCCCGAGCCGCCGCTCGCGCCCCACGCCGCCGTCGGCGCACTCCTGACGTTCCTCATCGGCATCGCCGTCCAGCTCCACACCTCCTCAAGGACCCTGAAATGACCCTGGAACTGGCCGCCTGCACCTACACGTACAGCCGCCGTAAGCCGCCAGTCCTGCGCGACTTCGATTACCGGCTCCCCGAAGGCCTGACGGTCCTGCTCGGCCCCAACGGCGCCGGGAAGTCCACCGTGTTGAAGCTTGCCGCTTCAGTCCACCGTCCTGGCACCGGCACCGTGACCTTGGATGGCGTCCCATCCCATGCGAAGTCGTACCGTCAGCACGTGGCCTGGATGCCGCAGGACATCACGCCGATGCCCTCGCTCACGGCACGTGAGTACGTCGCCTACATCGGCTGGCTGAAAGGCATGAAACGCGACGTGGCATGGGAGCAGGCCCAGCGAGCCCTGGCGCGGGTAGAGCTCTCCGAGCTGTCCGACACCAGGACCAGCCAGCTCTCCGGCGGCCAGTTGCGCAGGATCGGCGTGGCCGGCGCGCTGGTGCACAACGCGCGGGTCCTGCTCCTGGACGAGCCCACCGCAGGCATGGACCCGCGGCAGCGGAGGGTCTTTCGAGACATCCTGCGCACTCTCGCTGGTGACGTCCAGGTGCTGATGTCCACGCACGACGTGGCCGACCTCGCCGAGGAAGCCGACCACGTCACCGTTCTGTACGAGGGGCAGATACTCCATACCGGATCCACGGACACGTTCCTCGCTCACACGCCCGCGGGGACCGCCCCCGGACGCGCCGCCGAGAGCGCCTATACAGAGCTACTCACCCGCCACGGGGCAAGCTGAAGACTGCGACTCTCCCGGCCACCCCCGCCGCATCTAAGCCGCCGAAGGAGGAAGCCCCTGGGCGAGGCCGCTCCATTCCGCCCTGACTTCTTGCCGACTTCTTGCCTGCGGTCAGCCAGGCGATGGGCAGCCCGGATCCTGCGGTGCGGCACTAGGGCCGCGGTGGAGGCAGTGCTGCGCGCCCGACGGCCTGTCGCCCGGAAGAGACAAGCGTCACCCGGGCGACCTGCCGACAGGGGAACACGAAGGCCCGGATCCGTCAGGCAGAGATGCCGTCGATCCGGGCCATCGCGTCCTCCGCGCCGTACGGCTGCAAGTACGGCAGCCAGCGCGGGTCCCTATGGCCGGTCCCGATGATGCGCCACGCGAGTCCCGTGGGCGGGGCGGGCTGGTGTCGCAGCCGCCAGCCGAGCTCCCGCAGGTGCCGGTCGGCCTTGACGTGGTTGCAGCGGCGGCAGGACGCCACCACGTTGTCCCAGACGTGCTTGCCTCCACGGCTGCGCGGGATGACGTGGTCGACGCTGGTTGCGACGCCACCGCAGTACATGCACCGGCCGCCGTCGCGGGCGAAGAGCGCCCGCCGGGTCAGAGGAACGGGCCCCCTGTAGGGGACCCGGACGAACCGCTTGAGCCGGACCACGCTGGGTGCGGGGACAGTGACGGTCGCGCTGTGCATGAAGGCGCCGGACTCCTCGAGGCAGATGGCCTTGTTCTCGAGGACGAGGACGAGCGCGCGGCGGAGCGGTACGACGCCGAGTGGCTCGTACGACGCGTTGAGGACCAGGACGTGCGGCACGGATGCCTCCTTGTACGCCGGCGGCGCGTGGCTCGCGCCGGGACGATCTGTTGTCAGTCTGACCTCATGCCTGGTCGAAGCGCCACCATGTCCGGGTAACGGGATGAGGGAGTTTTCCCCGCACGCCCTGCTCCAGGTGCCGCTCGAACCCGTCGGCCTGTGGTTCGGCCAGCGATTCCGGGGATGGTCCCGCGGAAGTGTGCGGTCGGCCACACTCCTTCCGGGCGGGCGGCCGTGTGCAGTCGGCCACACCGCCCAGGGGCGCGCGGTCGCCCTACCTCCTTCATCCCCTGGTGAGCACAGTCTCTCCCTCGAACATCACAACGATCCACACACAATGCCCCGTTAGTGTGGTGTGTCTGCCCGAGCGGTGCGCACCGTGCGACCGTCGTCCCAGAACGCCCTGCGACCGCTGTCTCCGGACGGCCCGGGCAGGCCGCTACGCCTGGAGGTACCTGCCGTGTTCTTGTCCGTCCTGCCGGCCGCCGGATCCTCGTCGTCGGATCCGAAGAAGGTCACACTCGAGGACGCTCAGGAAAAAGCGACCAACGCCGCGAGCTGGGTCGAGCAGAACTGGTCGACCTGGCTCAGCATCGGCCTTCGCGTCCTGCTGATCATCATGATCGCCGCGGTGCTGAGAGTGGTGATCCGGCGTGCGATCACCAAGCTGATCGAGCGCATGAACCGCACCGTGGGGGCCGTGGACGGCACCGCGCTGGGCGGACTGCTGGTCAATGTGGAGCGGCGCCGCCAGCGCTCCCAGGCCATCGGCTCGGTGCTGCGCTCGGTCGCGTCCTTCCTGATCATGGGTACGGCCGCGCTGATGATCCTCGGCATCTTCGAGATCAATCTGGCGCCGCTGCTGGCCTCGGCCGGTGTCGCGGGTGTCGCGATCGGTTTCGGCGCGCGCAACCTGGTCACGGACTTCCTCTCCGGTGTCTTCATGATCCTCGAGGACCAGTACGGCGTCGGGGACACCATCGACGCGGGCGTGGCCTCCGGCGAGGTCATCGAGGTGGGCCTGCGGGTGACGAAGCTGCGCGGCGAGAACGGCGAGATCTGGTACGTCCGCAACGGCGAGGTCAAGCGCATCGGCAACCTCTCGCAGGGCTGGGCGACGGCGGGCGTCGACGTGACGGTCCGCCCGACCGAGGACCTGGACCGGGTCAAGACCGTCCTGGCCGAGGTCGGCCAGGACATGGCCAAGGACGAGCCCTGGAACGAACGGCTCTGGGGCCCTGTGGAGGTCCTCGGCCTCGACAGCGTCATGCTCGACTCGATGGTCGTCCGGGTATCCGCGAAGACCATGCCGGGCAAGGCCCTGCTCGTCGAGCGCGAACTGCGCTGGCGGATCAAGCGGGCGTTCGACGAGGCGGGCATCCGTATCGTCGGCGGCCTCCCGGCCCAGCCGGAGGACGAGAGCGCGGCGGCCGACCCGACGGCGGGCATGGCGCCGCCGTCGGCATACGCGTCGACGACGTCGCCGCAGTCGGTGGCGGCTTCGCCGATCGCGCCGACGAAGTAGGGGGCGGCGCGGCACGCAGCCTGCACAGAGAGGCGGCACCCGGAGATCCAGGTGCCGCCTCCCGGCGGAGACGGGGTGCCGCCTCACCAAACGGTCAGATCAGGTCTTCGTCCGGCTGGTGAGTGCCACCCTTCTTCTCCCGGAGCGTCGCGCGTACGCGCTCGAGCACCTGGGGGAAGTCCAGCGGGTCGCTGGAGTCCACCGTGACGTCGGCGGCGCTGGAAACCCTGAGAGTGACGGAGGAGCGGTCGCCGCTGGAGACAATGATCTGCATCTGGCGCACGGTGTCGTATCGGGCGAAGGACGCCACCTGTGAAGGCCTCGGCGTGATCGAGATGCCCTGCCGGTGCAGCGGCACCGACGCCGTACGCACCGCCACCACGTCCTGGTAGTGGTACTCATGTGTCTGCTCCGACTGCAGCTGGCCCGAGAACAGATCGAGCTCGCAGCGGTAGATCGCAAGTTGGTAGTGGGTCGGGCAGATCACCATGAACTCGTAGCGCGAATAGCGCATCCGGCCGTCGTCACCGATGGCACTGCGGCAGGGGAACGCCGGGCCCCAGACCGCCAGTTGATTGTCTCCCAGCCCGCCGGCGCCGCCCTGCGCTCCGGTCTTGGCGGCGATGTCCTCGAAGCTCGCTCCGCCGGGTCCGGTGACGGCGCGGGGCGCCACCAGGTCGTCGGGGGTGAGTCCGAGCTGAGGCAGCGACCGGTTCACGATCGAGAAGGCGTCCGTGGCGATGAGCTGGTCGATGTCCGTGTCCGAGGGGCGCGGCACGGCCATGGCGTAGGCGGCATCGTACGCCCGCTTGGCACTCCAGCCTTTCAGCCCGCAGATCGCACCGGCCACCAGCACGACGAAACCCAGGAAGGAAGCGCCCCCGTCTGCGGCTACGAGCAGCAGCAGTCCGAGGACGGCACCGCCGCCGCCCAGGGCCATCTTCAACTGCGCGGCCTGCAGATCTGCCGGATCGGGCGGGTCGATGAAGTAACGGGCGATCCAATGCGCAGGCGGTCGCGCGGTCGAGGTCACGTCAGTTCTCCCTGGATGTCGAGCGAGGTGTCACGCGGCGCAGCCGGCGGTCGAGAAGGCCCCTTGTCCGGCTTTCCGGTACGGGCACGTGGTCGAGGATCTCCCGGCCTCTTTCCGGGTCGACGAGTGAGACGAGACGGCGGGTGTCGGCCGTCGGCGGGCTGGGCCGACCGCTGCCACGTGTGAGCAGACCGTCGTTGATGATGAGCGCGAGCACCTTGGCGTGGTGGCAGTCGGGCTCGTCCGTCACCAGCCGGACGAGTCGCTCTGTCAGCCCCTGGATCTGCCGTGTGCCATAGCGGTCGGGGTGACGGCCGCGGAGCGCGGCGAGCACCAGCTGGAAGCGAGCCGCGCCGTCGCCTGGCTCCCTCTCGAGAACGCGCTTCAGATGGCCGATCGCCGTTTCGTAATCCCGCGCTTCGAGTGCTGCCGCGGCGGCGGCCCGGTGATCTACCAGCGGACCGCCGTTGATGATGGTGTCCGCGTTCTGGATCAGGTCCGCTCGCTGGCTGCCGATGTGGAAGTCCGCCATGTCAGCCGAGTGGCAGTGCGGCGACGATCGCCTCCAGCGAGCCCACGATGCCGGCGGTCGCCGCGACCCCGGCAAGGAGTTCGGCAGCCTTGGTCAGCCCGGCACGGATGCGGCCCGGGCTCGCGGTGGGTGAGGAGGCCTCCTCCAGGGCACCGACGAGCTCGGCCGCCGCTTGGGCCGCACGGTCGTCGTTGTCCGTGGTATGCCCGCGCAGCTCCTCGATGAGCTGGGTCAGCGTCTGTGTCAGATCGCCCGGCAGGCCACCATGGTTGTGGATCACATCGGCGTTCTGAATGAAGCCGCTCTGCTGCTTGATGTGGAAGGTCGCCATAGAAGCCCCCGTGGCGCTGATGAGTGCACCAGGCACTCCAGAAATCAACTCCCTTATTTTATAGGGGAATTCCCAACAGAGCCACAGGCGTCCGCGCACCACCACTGCCCCGGTGGCGCCCGGAGTGCCACGGTGCACGCAGCCCCGGCAGGTAACGGCTCTGTTTCCTGCAAGGGCGGTTTCTCTTGGCGCCTTGACGGCTTCTCCGTCCCGGGCCTACCTTCCTCCCCAACCGATAGGAAACTTTCCTAACAGTGCTCGCGACAGTGCCGACAGTGCCCGGGAGGTGATCCCTGGATGGACTTCCGGCCAGGGCCACTGGGAAGCTGGGCAGCGGAAAGGCAGGTGGCGACACGCATGGCAGGGACCGGATCCGTATCCACCGGTACGCCGGGCACTCCCCGCGTCCTGCGCGCCATGAACGACCGGGCCGCGCTCGATCTCCTGCTGGAGCACGGGCCGCTGTCCCGGACGAGGATCGGCAAGCTCACCGGTCTGTCGAAGCCGACCGCCTCCCAGCTGCTGGCCCGTCTCGAGGCCGCCGGGCTCGTGATCGCCACCGGAACCAGCGAGGGGCTGCCGGGGCCCAGCGCACAGCTGTACGCGGTGAATCCCGCCGCCGCCCGGGTCGCCGGGCTCGATGTCACACCCACGGGCATCCGGGCCGCGGTCGCCGACATCACCGGCCGCACCGTCGGCACCTACGAACTGCCGACACCCGGCCGCAGCGCCCAGGGCGCCATCGAGCGGGTGCTGCACGCCCTGGACGGCGCGGCCAAGGACGCCGGGCTGCACCGCACCGACATCCACCGGCTGGTGATCGGCACACCCGGCGCCTTCGACCCCACCACCGGCAATCTGCGCTACGCCAGCCACCTGCCCGGCTGGCACTCCCCCCGGCTGCTGGAGGAGCTCGCCGCGGCCCTGGGCCCCCTCCCCTTCGAGGTGGAGAACGACGTCAACCTCGCCGCCGTGGCCGAGCAGCGCATCGGCGAGGCGCAGGGGTGCGAGAACTTCACCCTCCTCTGGGGGGAGAGGGGCTTCGGTGCCGCCGTCGTGATCGGCGGCCGGCTGCACCGGGGCGCCACCGGAGGCGCGGGCGAGGTCGCCTTCCTTCCGCTGCCCGGAGCGCCGCTGGTACGCAACGTCGCCCGCAGCAACGCGGGCGGCTTCGAGGAGCTGGCGGGCCGCCGGGCCATCCTGCGGCTGGCCCGCGACCACGGTCTGACTCCTCCGCCCGGCGGAAGCCTCACGCAGAAGGCCGCGGCGGTGGTCGCCGAAGCGGCACGTACGCCCGAAGCAGGGGAAGCCGTGCTCGCCGAGTACGCCACCCGGCTGGCGACCGGACTCGCCGCGATCGTCGCGGTGGTCGACCCCGAACTGATCGTTCTGGCCGGCGCCGTGATCACCGCCGGAGGGGAGCAGCTGCGCTCCCTGATCCAGTCCGAGCTGGCGGAACTGGCCGTACCCAGACCCGTGATCCGGCTCAGCACGATGCCGGACCATCCTGTGCTGTGCGGAGCCCTGCAGTCGGCCCTCGGGGCCACCCGTGACGAGGTATTCGACACCACGGATCGCACCCCCTGATCCGCGGGCACGGCCTGGTCCTCCCCCTCACCCCGGCACCCTCAGACGCCCCGTGACCCGGGGCACGCGCACCCTCCCCTCGAACGCCCTTCCCCCCGGACAACCACCGCCGCGCGCACGCCTGTTCACGTAATCAACTCACTGATCGCCCGCCCGTCCGTGCTTCAGCACACCCTCGCACGGCCCGGTACGCACCACTACATGCCGATACATCCCCCCTCCCCTGCACCCCGCACGGCCCCTACACCCCCGCACGGCCCCTACACCCCGCACGCCCAGACACACCTTCCCTCCCCGATCCGGTCCCTGCTCCCAAGGAGTTCTCCATGCCCAGAATCTCCCGCGTATGCCTCGCCGGCGCGGTCACCGCGCTCGCCCTGACCGCCACCTCCTGCACCGGTTCCAGCACCTCCGGCGCGACCGACGACGCCGGCAAGCCGTCCACCATCACCTTCTGGCACCCCTGGAGCGCTCCCACCGAGGTCAAGGCGATCGAGGCGAACGTCGCGGCCTTCGAGAAGGCGCATCCCAACATCAAGGTCAAGGTCGTCGGCAACGTCGACGCCGACAAGGTGAACCAGGCGCTGCGCGCCGGCGGATCCAACGCCCCCGATGTGGTGGCATCCCCCGAGACCAGCAACGTCGGCAAGTTCTGTTCGTCCGGGGTCTTCGCCGACCTCGACCCGTTCCTGAAGAAGTCGAAGATCGACACCGCCAAGACGTTCCCCAAGCCCATGCTGGACTACACCCAGTTCGAGGGGACGCGCTGCGCACTCCCCCTGCTCGGTGACGCGTACGGCCTCTACTACAACAAGACGGCGTTCGAGAAGGCCGGCATCACGTCCCCGCCCAAGACCCTGTCCGAGTTCAAGGCCGACGCGATCAAGCTGACCAAGACCAAGGGCGACAGCTACTCCCAGCTCGGCTGGATGCCGAACTTCCACGGCTACGAGGTCACCGTGCCGCACCTGGCGGCGCAGTGGAGCCCCACGTACTTCGACGCCTCCGGCAAGTCGAACGTCGCCAAGGACCCGGCCTTCAAGGAGCTGCTGACCTGGCAGTCGGACATGGTGAAGGCGCTCGGCGGCTACAAGAAGCTGGAGAAGTACCGCTCCACCTTCGGTGACGAGTGGTCAGCGCAGAACCCGCTGCACACCGGCCAGATCGCCATGAACATCGACGGCGAGTGGCGCGGCGGCATGATGGAGGACGCGGGCGTGGACTTCGAGTGGGGCGTCGCGCCGTTCCCCGTGCCGGACGACCAGGCGGACACCTACGGCAAGGGCTTCCTGACCGGCACGGTCATCGGGCTCGCCAGCACCAGCGGCAAGCAGAACGCGGCCTGGGAGCTGGTGAAGTACATGACCACCGACACCGACGCGGTCGTGTCCTTCGCCAACGCCATCAACAACATCCCCTCGACCTTCGAGGCGCTGAAGTCCCCCAAGCTCGAGGACGACCAGGCGATGCAGGCCTTCGTGAAGATCGCCGAGAACCCCGACAGCAACACCACACCCGCGGCGATCAACGGCAGCGCCTACCAGGACACCCTGCAGAACTTCGCCTACGACTACGAGTCGGGCAAGGAGAAGGGCCTGGACGCCGGGCTGGAGAAGACGGCCGAGCAGATCGACACCGACATCGCCCAGGCGAAGTAGGCCCGTAGGTCATGACGATCCTTCACGGCCACTCGGCGGCGCTTCGCTCGAAGCGCCGCCGGGAGGGGATGCGTACGCTGGCGTTCCTCTCCCCGTGGCTCATCGGTTTCAGCGTCTTCTTCGTCTATCCACTGGTCTCCACCGTCTACTTCTCGCTGATGAAGTACGACGGCTTCCGGCCGCCCACCTGGAACGGCCTCACCAACTGGACATATGTCTTCACGCAGTACCCGTTCTTCTGGGCCGCGATGCGCAACACCCTGTGGCTCGTGGTGATCATGGTGGCGTGCCGGGTGGTCTTCGGCCTGGGAATCGGACTGCTCATCACCAAGATCAAGACGGGGGCGGGTCTGTTCCGTACGGCCTTCTACCTCCCCTACCTCGCCCCGCCCGTGGCGGCGACCCTGGCTTTCGCCTTTCTGCTCAACCCCGGTACGGGACCGGTCAACCAGGTGCTCGGCGACCTCGGTCTGCCGCAGCCCGGCTGGTTCAACGACCCGTCCTGGTCCAAGCCGGCGCTGACCCTGCTCGCCCTGTGGGGCATCGGCGACCTCATGGTCATCTTCATGGCGGCACTCCTGGACGTACCCAAGGAGCAGTACGAGGCCGCGGAACTCGACGGCGCGGGGCCCTGGAAGCGGTTCCGCTACGTCACGCTGCCGAACATCTCCCCCATCGTGATGTTCGCCGTGGTCACGGGGGTCATCCAGACCATGCAGTACTACACACAGCCGCTCATCGCCGGTAAGACGGCCAGCGGCGTCATCGGCGCCGGCGCCGGCCAGATCTACGAGCCCGGCTATCCGGGCAAGTCGACGCTGACCCTCCCCCAGCTCGTCTACAACCTGGGCTTCCAGCGCTTCGACACCGGCTCCGCCTGTGTCGTCGCGCTCGTCCTCTTCGCCCTGTCCATGGCGTTCACCGCGCTGCTGATGCGCCGCCGCGGCGGCCTGATCACGGTGGAGGACTGATCCCCCATGACCAACACCGTCACCGCACCACCGTCCGTGTCCACCTCGCGCGGCCCGGCCGACGCGGCCGGCCGCGGATCCGCGGCCCGTACCGCCCGCCGCAAGGCGCTGCTGCACTGGATCGCCGTCCACTCCCTCGGCATCGCCGCCGCGCTGTTCTTCGTGATGCCGTTCGTCTTCATCCTCCTCACCTCGGTGATGGACGACCGGCAGGCACTGACCAGCGCCCTGTGGCCGAGGTCCTGGAACTGGGACAACTACGCACAGGTCTGGAGCGCCCCCGGCTTCCTCACCTGGTGGCGCAACACCCTGATGTACGCGGGCCTGGGCACGCTCCTCACCGTGGTGTCCAGCCTCCCGGTGGCCTACGCCCTCGCCAAGTTCCGCTTCCGCGGCCGCCGGGTCGCGATGATGCTGGTCATCTCCGCGATGATGCTGCCGCCACAGGTCATCATCGTTCCGATGTATCTGTTCTGGGCCAAGCAGATGCATCTGACCGGCACGCTGTGGCCGCTGATCATCCCGATGGCGTTCGGCGACGCCTTCAGCATCTTCCTGCTGCGCCAGTTCCTGCTGACCATCCCCGACGAGTACCTCGACGCGGCCAAGGTCGACGGCTGCGGTGAACTGCGCACGCTGCTGCGCGTCGTGGTGCCGCTGGCCAAGCCGGGCCTCGCCGCCGTCGCCCTGTTCCAGTTCTTCTACTGCTGGAACGACTACTTCGGCCCGCAGATCTACGCCAGCGACAATCCCGCCGCCTGGACGCTCAGTTACGGCCTCGAGTCGTTCAAGGACAACCACCACACCAACTGGAACCTCACGATGGCCGCGACGCTGCTCGTCATGGCACCGGTCATCGCCGTCTTCTTCTTCGCGCAGAAGGCGTTCATCGAAGGCGTGACACTGACAGGAGTCAAAGGGTGAAGCTGGCAGTCGTCGGCGGCGGATCGACGTACACACCGGAACTGATCGACGGTTTCGCCCGGTTGCGCGACACCCTGCCCATCGAGGAGCTCGTGCTCGTCGACCCGGCCACCGACCGCCTCGAGCTGGTCGGCGGGCTGGCCCGGCGGATCTTCGCCAGGCAGAGGCACGACGGGACGATCGTCACCACGTCCGACCTGGACGCGGGTGTCGACGGCGCCGACGCGGTGCTGCTCCAGCTGCGCGTCGGCGGGCAGGCCGCCCGCGAGCAGGACGAGACATGGCCGCTGGAGTGCGGCTGCGTCGGGCAGGAGACGACGGGCGCGGGCGGCCTCGCCAAGGCGCTGCGCACGGTCCCCGTGGTCCTCGACATCGCCGAGCGCGTGCGGCGCGCCAACCCGGGCGCCTGGATCATCGACTTCACCAACCCGGTGGGGATCGTGACGCGGGCGCTGCTCCAGGCCGGTCACAAGGCGGTCGGCCTGTGCAATGTGGCGATCGGTTTCCAGCGGAAGTTCGCGCGGATGCTGGGGGTCGCGCCCGGCGATGTGCATCTGGACCATGTGGGCCTCAACCACCTCACCTGGGAGACCGGTGCCCGGCTCGGCGGCCCCGAGGGCGAGAACGTCCTGCCGCGGCTGCTCGCCGAACACGGCGACGCCATCGCGGCGGACCTGCGCCTGCCCCGGCAGATCATCGACCGCCTCGGCGTCGTCCCCTCGTACTACCTGCGCTACTTCTACGCGCACGACGAGGTCGTACGAGAGCTCCGTACGAAGCCGTCGCGGGCCGCCGAAGTGGCCGCCATGGAGAAGCAGTTGCTGGAGATGTACGGCGACCCGGCGCTGGACGAGAAGCCGGAGCTGCTCGCCAAGCGCGGGGGCGCCTTCTACTCGGAGGCGGCCGTCGACCTGGCCGCTTCGCTGCTCGGCGGGGGAGGCAGCCCGTATCAGGTGGTGAACACGTACAACAACGGGACGCTGCCGTTCCTCCCCGACGACGCGGTGATCGAGGTGCAGGCCGCCGTGGGGTCCAAGGGCGCCACACCCCTCGTGGTGCCCCGGCTCGACCCGCTGTACGCCGGTCTGATCGCGAACGTGACGGCGTACGAGAACCTGGCCCTCCAGGCCGCGCTGCACGGCGGGCGCGACCGTGTGGTCAGGGCCCTGCTCGCCCACCCGCTGGTCGGCCAGTACGAGTACGCCGAGGCCCTCACCGACCGGCTGGTCGCGCACAACCGGGAGCACCTCGCGTGGGCATGACCGCACCGGAGTCCGGCGTCGGGACCGCCGGGTCCGTTCTCGCCATCGACGCGGGAAACAGCAAGACCGACGTCGCGGTGGTCGCCGCCGACGGCAGAGTCGTCGGAGCGGCCCGCGGCGGCGGGTTCCGGCCGCCTAAGGTCGGCGTCGAGACGGCCGTGGACGTTCTCGCCGACGCGGTCGGCCGGGCGTTCGTGCAGGCCGGGGCCGACCGGGTCGGGCATGTCTCCGCCTGCCTTGCCAACGCCGATCTGCCAGTGGAGGAGGAGCAGTTGGCGGCCGCACTGGGACGGCGCGACTGGGGCGGGAGCGTCGAGGTGCGCAACGACACCTTCGCGGTCCTGCGGGCCGGCATCGCCGAGCCGCGCGGCGTCGCGGTCGTCTGCGGCGCGGGCATCAACTGCGCGGGCATGCGGCCCGACGGACGCGTCGCGCGGTTCCCCGCGATCGGCCGTATCTCCGGGGACTGGGGCGGGGGCTGGGGGCTGGCCGAGGAGGCGCTGTGGCACGCGGCACGCGCCGACGACGGACGGGGCGGCCCTACCGCGCTGGCTCACACCCTTCCCGGCCACTTCGGGCTCGACTCGATGTACGCGCTGATCGAGGCGCTGCACCTCGAGCACATCGCCGTACCGCGGACGCACGAGCTCACCCCCGTGCTGTTCGCCACCGCGGCCGACGGCGACCCGGTGGCACGCTCGATCGTCGACCGGCTCGCTGACGAGGTCGTGACCTGGGCGACGGTCGCTCTCGAACGGCTCGACCTGCTGGACGAGGAGACACCGGTGCTGCTCGGGGGCAGCGTCCTGGCGGCCCGGCATCCCCAGCTGGACGGCCGCATCCGCGAGCTGCTGGCCGAACGCGCACCGAAAGCGGTGCCCCAGGTCGTCGCCGTACGGCCGGTGCTGGGCGCGGCGTTGCTGGGCCTCGACCATGTGGGCGCACCGGAGGAGGTGCACGCGCGCGTGCGGGCGCATTTCGAGAACGGGGGCTGACAGGCGCGTCGAGGGCGCCTCCGCCGGGGCTTCGGGCTCACCACCCGAAAAGGGAACGCGAATCGCTCGCACCTCCTCCGTAGGGTGATGCGCGCGCAGGGCTGACCACCCCTCATTTCGTGGGCGAGGGCTCTCCGTTGCTGCCCCCGCATCAACGGCAGCCCTGGGAGCCCCATGCGGCGCCCGGTACCGCGGCGGCTGTCCCGTTGACGGGGCGGGTGCGGCCGGGAAACCGAAGGGGTCTCGCTCACGTGTTTCAAGGGAGAGGGGGCGGTGCGGGGAGGCTCCGCTGCGCTGCAATCCGAACAAGATCCAGTCAATGCCTGTGCGGATGTCAGTCCCGGCGGCAATACTTGCCGCCGTGCACTTCTTCCCGCGTGCCTGCGCACCGGGCGGCAGTGACCGACGAATGACCATGGGGGAGGTCAAGTGACATACCCGCCGAACGGAGGGGCGGCGCCGCCGGGTCCGGCCTTGCCCACCATGCTGGCCATCCCGCCGCAGCCGGGCGCCTCACCGGCGCCGGCCGGCCCGTCCGGGCCGCTCGCCGCCGTGCCCTCCCGGCGCACCGCGTGGTCGGAGGGCGTCGACCGGCTGCGCACGGCGGCGACGACCGAGCCCGGCCGGCTGCGGATCATCGGGGCCGTACTGGCCCTGCTGGTCGTGGCGTTCGGCGCGGTCGCCACGTGGGAGATGTCCGAGCGCTCGGCCGCGGCCGACGACGTGCTGAACCGCAGCCAGCCCCTGAGCAGAGACGCGGCCGACATCTACCGCTCCCTCGCCGACGCCAACACCGCGGCGTCCAGCGGCTTTCTGGCGGGCGGCCAGGAACCGGCCGAGGTCATCGACCGGTACGAGAAAGACATCAGGACCGCCTCCGAGAAGCTGGCCACGGCGTCCGCGAACTCCGGATCCGACCCGGCATCGGCGGCCGCCATCGCCAAACTGAACAAGCTCCTCCCGGAGTACACGGGCCTCATCGAGCGCGCTCGCGCCAACAACCGCCAGGGCCTGCCGCTGGGCGGCGCCTATCTGCGGTACGCCAACGACAAGATGCAGACGATGCTGGACGCCGCCGAGCAGCTCTACAAAGAGGAGAACGAGCGACTCCGCGCGGACTACGACGACGCGACTCCCTATCCATGGGCGGCGATAGGCATCGGCGCGCTCGCGCTCGGCGCGCTCGTCTGGGCTCAGCGGCGCAACTACCACCGCACGAACCGGGTGTTCAACCATGGCCTGGTCGCCGCGACGGCCGCCTCCGCGGTGGTCCTGCTCTGGCTCCTCGTCGGCCACACGGTGGCCAGGGCCGGACTCGACGATTCGTACGACCACGGCGTCCGCTCCCTGAACGTGCTGAACGACGCCCGCATCGCCTCCCTCAAGGCGCGGGGCAACGAGAATATGACGCTGGTCAGCAGGGGCGCGGAGACCCGCGAGGTGGGCGATGTGCCCAAGGACAAGTTCGACCTCGAATACCAGAGCCAGATGGAGCAGCTCGGCGGCGCCGAGGGCAGCACGGGTCTGCTGGGTACGGCGGCCTCGCTGGCCGACGACGCGGCGGGCAGGGAGCCCGTGGCCGAGGCGATCGAGAACGTGAAGGACTGGAAGGACCGGCATAAGAAGGCGCGTGGCGAGGACGACTCCGGCAACTACGAGGGCGCGCTGAAGAAGGTGATCGGGGCCAGGGACCAAGACCCGACGGACGAGTCCTTCGAGAATGTCGACGACGCACTGGAGAACGCGCTCGAGTACGAGCAGCAGGAGTTCAAGCTGGCGGCGCAGGACGGGCGGAATGCCATGACCGGCCTTCCCGTGGGCGCCGCGGTGCTCGCCGTCCTGGGCGCGGCGGCTGCCGTGCTCGGCATCGGACGCAGGCTTTCGGAGTACCGGTGAAAGGGGGCGCCAGGATGCTGAGGGGACGCCTGCGGAGCAGCTTGCGGGGCTGGGGCGGCGTGGCCGCGATGGCGGTGGCCTGCGCCCTGACGGCCGTCTTCGCACTGCTGCTGCCGCTGACCCAGGCGCGTGGGGACGGCAGCACGGGCCAGGGCGGACAGGGCGTGGCCGAGGGCGCCCAGGTGAAGGCCGACGACTGCAACCCCGAGGCAAGCCTGCGGCCGTCGCCCAACGACGGACCCTACGTCGAGGACATCAAGAAGCGCGGCTATCTGACCGTCGGCGTCGACCAGAACAGCTACCGCTGGGGCTACCGCGACCCGAACAAGTCGGAGAGCAAGCTGGAGGGCTTCGACATCGACCTGGTGCATGCGATCGCCGAGGAGATCCTCGGCCCCGAACCCGACATCCGGTTCCGCGCCGTCCCCACCAACCAGCGCATCCCCGCCATCAAGAACGGCGATGTCGACATGGTGGTGCGCACCATGACGATCACCTGCGATCGCCTCGACGATGTGGCCTTCTCCACGGCCTATTTCAAGACGGGCCAGCAGGTGCTCGCCCCCAAGAACTCTGATATCACCGGCTACAACAAGACGCTCAAGGACAAGAAGGTCTGTTCGGCAAAGAGCTCCACCGCGGAGGACGAGCTTGAGAAGAACTCCTTCGGTGCCGATACCTCGACCAAGGTGCCGAACCAACTCGACTGCCTGGTAAGGCTCCAGCTCGGTGAGGTCGACGCGGTCGTGACCGACGGTGCCCTGGCCGCAAGCCAGGCCGCGCAGGACCCGACGGTCATGCTCATGGGCGAGCCGTTCACCGAGGAGTACTACGGCGTGGCGATGAAGAGGGAGGCGGAGGACCTGGTCCGGCGCGTCAACCAGGTGCTGGTGGACTACCGCAAGGGCGACTGGCAGGCCTCGTACGAGGACTGGCTGGCCGACGTGCCGGGCATGGCCGACACGGCGGAACCTCCCGCCCCGGAGTACAGCGACTGAGGCGTGAGGGCAACGACCCTGGTACCACTGAAGAGTTGATCCGCCCCCGAACGCGAGGGCGACGACGACGGAAAGCAGAGAGGTGATCGATGGGCGTCGCGGGGCCCCCCGGGCCGGTGATGGACCGGGACGAGGTGGACCGTGCGCTGGCGCGGCTCGGTGCGGAGCACGAGGCCATCGAGACCTCGCTCCTCGCCCTGCAGGACCACGCGGGCCGCAGGCTCCTCGAGGGCGCCCGGCTGACCGGCATCACCCAGTCCCGCTGGACGGACACGGAGCGCGCCATCACCGTCCTGTGGTCGTACTTCGACGCTTACACGGCCGCCGTGCGGGCCGCGCGTGACCTTCGGGCGCGCCGGCGCTGGCCCAGCCGCGAGGACCTGCTCGAGCTGACGGAGCTGCTGCGCGGTGAGAGCGTCACCGTGTCCGGCGGTGCCGCGGCCGGGGGCGGCCCCTCTCCGTCGATCACCGGCCCGGCCAGGCTCAGTGAGAGCTACACGCTCCAGGAGCTGGTGGAGCGGATGAACGAGCTCTACGCGCAGTCGCTCGACATGGTCGTCGCGGCGGACGCCGTGTGGTCCGCGCTGCCCGCCCGTATCGACCTGCTCTCGGCGGAGCTGCAGCGCACGCGCCAACTCGCACACTCCGTGGGCGTACGACGGGGCGAGCATCCGGCGGGCGACGACCTGGAGCGGATCACAAGTGCGCTGCTCCAGCTGCGCGAACAGGTGATCTCGGACCCGCTGGCCTTCTGGCAGGCGTCGCCGGGCGGCAGTTCTGCGCCCGGCGGCGGCCGGCCGGACACCGCGCGGTACGACCGTGAGGCGCAGGCCCTGGAGGAGGTGCGCCGCGAGATCGACGCGGTACTCACCGTCCGCCAGGACGCGGAGGCCCGGCTGGTGAAGCTGCGCGACGTGCTCTCGCGCGCGGACCGCACGCTCGCCGAGGCACGGTCCGCGCGCGGCGAAGTGCTCGCCAAGATCGCCGCGTCCGAGGTGCCCGCCGTGTCCGGGCCGCCGACAGCGTTGCAGGAGCAGCTGACGAGGGCCGCCGAGTACCGCAGGCACGGCCAGTGGAACCGGCTCTCGCCGCTCCTTGAGTCGCTGGAGCAGAAGGCGGAGGACGAACTGCTTCGCGCCCGTGAGTCGTTGACAGCCGTCACGGCGCCGCTCGCGGTCCGCGCGGAGCTGCGCGGCCGCCTCGACGCGTACAAGGCGAAGGTCGCGCGGCTGGGCATGGCGGAGGACCCGCTGCTGGTAGAGCGGTACGACACGGCGCGCCGGATGCTGTGGAGCGCGCCCTGCGACCTGCGTGCGGCGGAAGCGGCGGTGCTGCGCTACCAGCAGGCGGCCGTCGAGGTGGTGGCTCCGCGGGTTCCCGGCCAGGCCGGGCCCGTGGACCGGAGGGGGCCCTCGGGGAGCGACAGAGGTGATGCGGTGTGAGTGAGCAGCAGTGCCAGCGACCGGGTTGCCCGGGTGCGTACGAGGACATGGGCGGCGGCGAACTGTACTGCGACACGTGCGGTCTGGCGCCGGTCGTCTCGCAGAAGGGCATGGTGGGGTCGTCGCCGACGGGCATCACGGGCGGCGGCAGGGGATCGCGGGCATCACGCGGCTCCCAGGGCTCCGGCAGCAGCAGCGTGCGCGGCGGTTCGCGCAGCTCCCGTACGTCGTCCCGCTCCTCGTCGTCGCGCAGGTCGGTGTCGGGGCGGCTGTCCCGGTCCCTGTCCGGCCGATCGACGTCGCGGTCGGTGTCGGTGCGCAGCTCGGGTTCCGCGGCGGGATCCTCGGGGCGGGGCCGCCTCGGCGCGGGCCTGGTCCAGGTGCCGGACGTGCCCCGCCCGGACCCGCGCGCGATGGTGCTCGACAACCCCGAGGTGCCGGAGCGCAAGCGGTTCTGCTCGCGCTCGGACTGCGGTGCGCCGGTGGGCCGCCCGCGCGGGGACAGGCCCGGACGTACGGAGGGCTTCTGCACCAAGTGCGGCCATCCGTACTCGTTCGTGCCGAAGTTGCGCGCGGGCGACATCGTGCACGGCCAGTACGAGGTCGCGGGCTGCCTGGCGCACGGCGGTCTCGGCTGGATCTATCTCGCCGTGGACCGCGCGGTGTCCGACCGCTGGGTGGTCCTCAAGGGCCTGCTGGACACCGGCGACCAGGACGCGATGGAGGCCGCGATCTCCGAGCGCCGCTTCCTCGCCGAGATCGAGCACGCCAACATCGTCCGCATCTACAACTTCGTCGAGCACCTCGACCAGCGCACCGGCTCCATGGACGGCTACATCGTCATGGAGTACGTGGGCGGCAAGTCCCTCAAGGAGATCGCCAACGGCCGCCGGACGCCCGACGGGCGGCGTGATCCGCTGCCGGTCGAGCAGGCCTGCGCATACGGCATCGAGGCCCTGGAGGCCCTCGGCCATCTGCACAGCCGGAACCTGCTGTACTGCGACTTCAAGGTCGACAACGCCATCCAGACCGAGGACCAGCTCAAGCTCATCGACATGGGCGCGGTCCGCAGGATGGACGACGACGAGTCGGCGATATACGGCACCGTGGGCTACCAGGCGCCGGAGGTGGCGGAGGTCGGCCCGTCGGTCGCGTCCGACCTGTACACGGTCGCCCGGACCCTCGCGGTCCTGACCTTCGACTTCCAGGGCTACACGAACGTCTTCGTGGACTCGCTGCCGGACCCCGGCAACATCGAGGTCTTCCGCAAGTACGAGTCGTTCTACCGGCTCCTCGTGCGCGCCACCGACCCGGACCCGGCCCGCCGCTTCGCCTCCGCGCAGGAGATGTCGGAGCAGCTCACCGGCGTACTGCGCGAGGTCGTCGCCCTCCAGACGGGCCGCCCGCGTCCGGCACTGTCCACGCTGTTCGGACCCGAACTGCGGGTGACCGACACGGAGTTGTTCGCCGAGCCGGCCGGGGATGTCTCACGGCTGGGGGCACGGGTGGTGCCCGCGCCTCGGTGGGGGCGGAAGGCAGGCGCCGTGGGTGGCGCGGCTCTGTCCTCAGGCGCGGCTGTCCCCTCGGGCAGCGGAGGCACGGCGATGCCTGGCGGCGGAGCCGCCGGGATCCCGGCCGGCGGTGCGGGCGCCGGAGGCACAGCGACATATGGCGCCGCCACCGCACCGGTGGCCATCGTCAAACCCGTCCAGAGCGCCGCAACGGCTCTCGCCCTGCCTGTCCCCCGCGTCGACCCGAACGACCCCAACGCCGGGTTCCTCGCCGGCCTGATGGCCTCCGCGCCCGCGGAGCTGATCACCGTGCTGCGCGCGGCACCGGCCGGCTCCCCGGAGCTGCGGCTGCGCGAACTGCGGGCCCTGCTGGAGATGGGCGAGCACGAGCCCGCCTCCCGCGTCCTCGAGGACCTGGAGAGCGACCACCCCGACGACTGGCGCGTCGTCTGGTACCGCGGCATCACCGCGCTGGCCACCGATGACCACGAGGTCGCGGCACTGTCGTTCGACGCGGTCTACGACGCGTTCCCCGGCGAGCCCGCACCCAAGCTCGCGCTCGGCCTCTGCGCGGAGATCCTGGGACAGCTCGACAACGCCGCCGAGTACTACCGCCTCGTATGGACGACCGATCCCAGCTATGTGAGCGCCGCGTTCGGGCTGGCGCGTGTGCAGCTCGCGGCGGGCGACAGGCGCGGCGCCGTGCATACGCTGGAGTCCGTGCCGGAGTCGTCCATCCACTACACCGCCGCGCGGGTCGCGGCGGTGCGGGCGCGGCTGCGGCACGCTGGAGGCACCTCCCAGACCCTCAAGGCACCGGGGGAGGCCGACCCCCTCCTCGACGATCTGACGACGGCCGCGGGCCAGGTCGAGGCACTGGGCGCCTTCGGACTGGATGCCGTACGCCGCGAGCAGCTGTCGGCCGAGGTTCTGGGCACGGCCCTGGACTGGGTACTCTCCGGTAGCCAGGGTTCCGGGCAGCTGAACGGCGACCGGACGGCGCTGCTCGGCAGTGAACTGGACGAACGCGGACTGCGTCTCGGTCTCGAGCGTTCGTACCGGACCCTTGCCCGCCTCGCCCAGGGCGGCGAGGAGAGGATTCAACTCGTGGAGCGGGCCAACCGGTTCCGCCCTCGGACGTGGGTGTGATGCGCCGCCGAACCGGGGGACGCACCCCCGTCACCCGGACCGCAGCACGAGCAGGACGCGCCCCGTACGCAGTGGTGAGGTGAAGTGAGTGACGCCGCAGATGCACCAGCTGGCTGCCGGGGCGACGTGTCCCAGCTGCGAGGAGCCGCTGGAGTCGGGTGACCGGTTCTGCGGTGCGTGCGGGTACGACCTGTCGGCGCTGACCGCGCCGGAGGACCACCCCACGATCGCCATGAACGGCGCGGAACCGGCCCAGTCCCCGGCCCCTTCCGTGGACTGGCCGACCGCCCCCGAGGTGGACAGTTCCGACACCCCCGTGCCGGTACATCTTCCGACCGACCTCCGCGGCATCGAGTCGGGAGGCCGGGCACCCTCTCGTGACGTACTCCCTCAGGGCCTTCAGGGCCTGGGAGGTGCCCCCATCGGCGGAGTACCCGCATCGCAGGAACCATCTGGGCAATCCGGACCGCCTGGATCATCCGCACGGCCAGGAGCTGCCGGTTCCGCCTCCGCCGACGGCGACTACACCCTTGCCGCCCCGGACCCCGCAGGGGACGACGACCCCGGTAACGCCCCCACCGATCCACGGACCGTCCCACCGGGCGAGCTGTCGGCGCCCGAGGCCGATACGAAGCGGTGCGTCGCCTGCCGCACGGGCCGCGTCGACCAGGACGGCTACTGCGAGCACTGCGGGCACGCCCAGCCGCGCGAGCGCGACCACATGGAGCAGGAGTTGGGCGCGGTCGCCGCGGTCAGCGACCGCGGCCTGCGCCACCACCGCAACGAGGACGCGTTCGCCGTCTCCTCGACCGCCCTGCCCGACGGCTCGCTTGCCGTGGTCGCCGTCGTTTGCGACGGCGTGTCGTCGGCGACCCGCCCCGACGAGGCGTCACTCGCCGCGTCCCGGGCCGCGAACGAGTCGCTCCTGGAGAGCCTGCCGCGCGGTGCGCACCCGCAGCAGGCCATGCACGAGGCGATCATCGCCGCCTCCGACGCAGTCAACTCACTCGCCGAGGAGCAGACTTCACCGCAGGAGCACGCTCCGCACCACCAGAACGCCCCCGCGTGCACCCTGGTCGGCGCCATCGTCGCGGGCGGCCTGCTGGTCGTCGGCTGGGTCGGCGACAGCCGCGCGTACTGGGTGCCGGCCGACCGCACGGCCCCGGCGGCGCGGCTCACCGAGGACGACTCCTGGGCCGCGCAGATGGTCGCCGCGGGTCTGATGAGCGAGGCGGAGGCCTACGCGGACGAGCGCGCCCACGCCATCACGGGCTGGCTCGGCGCCGATGCGTACGAACTCGAGCCCCACACGGCTTCCTTCAAGCCGGACCGGCCGGGTGTGGTGGTGGTGTGCACGGACGGGCTGTGGAACTACGCGGAAGCGGCGGAGGAGATGGCCGAGGCGATCCCCGCCGACGCCGGCGAACGCCCGCTGCGCAGCGCCCAGGTGCTGGTCGGCCATGCGCTCGACGGTGGGGGCCACGACAACGTAACGGTGGCGGTCCTGCCGTTCCCGGCCCCGCCGCAGGGGGCAGGATCGGCCTGAGACAGAGCCCGGCGAGTCACTTCACGTACGCATTGTTCGCCCACGTGCCGTGGGAAGTCTCAGGGGGGAGCAGAGTCCATGGCCAACTTCTCGAAGTCCACCGTGCCGCAGTTCTCGGTCGAGGTCTACCAGAACGAGTACCTGCCCGAAGGCGGCCGTGAGGTGAACGCGATCGTCACGGTGAGCTCGACCGGGGGCGGCACGATCGGCTCCGCGACGGCCGCCCCGCACCTCTACTCGGCGGGTCGGGCCCCGGACGCCGCGGTGGCGATCATGGTCGACTGTTCGGGTTCGATGGACTATCCGCCGACGAAGATGCGCAACGCCCGCGACGCCACCGCGGCCGCCATCGACACCCTGCGCGACGGCGTGCACTTCGCGGTGATCGGTGGCACGCATGTGGCCAAGGAGGTCTATCCGGGCGGCGGCCGGCTGGCCGTGGCCGATGCGGCGACCCGTGACCAGGCCAAACAGGCGCTGCGCAGGCTGTCGGCGGGCGGCGGCACCGCGATCGGCACCTGGCTGCGTCTGGCCGACCGCCTGCTGTCCTCCGCGGATGTGGCCATCCGCCACGGAATCCTGCTGACCGACGGCCGCAACGAACACGAGTCCCCGGAGGATCTGAAGGCCGCCCTCGACACCTGCGCGGGCCGCTTCACCTGTGACGCCCGCGGTGTCGGCACGGACTGGGAGGTGAGCGAGGTCACCGGGATCGCCTCCGCGCTGCTCGGCACCGCCGACATCGTCGCCGACCCTGCGGGCCTCGCCGAGGACTTCACGCAGATGATGGAGACGGCGATGGGCAAGGAGGTCGCCGACGTCTCGCTGCGCCTGTGGACGCCCATGGGTGCGGAGATCAAGTTCGTGAAGCAGGTCGCGCCCACGGTCGAGGAGTTGACCGACCGTCGCACGGAGGCAGGCCCGCGCGCCGGGGACTATCCGACCGGTTCCTGGGGCGACGAGTCCCGCGACTACCACGTCTGCGTCGAGGTGCCCGCGGCCGGCATCGGCCAGGAGATGCTCGCCGCCCGCGTATCGCTGGTGATCCCTCAGGGTGCGGGAGACTCTGCCCAGACGCTGTCCCAGGGTCTCGTACGGGCGGTGTGGACCGACGACATGGCGGCGTCGACGTCGATCAATGCGCAGGTCGCCCACTACACCGGCCAGGCAGAACTGGCACAAGTCATCCAACAGGGCCTGGATGCCCGTAAAGCGGGAGATGTCGATGGGGCAACGGCCAAACTGGGACGCGCTGTTCAGCTCGCCAGCGCCTCCGGAAACGCGGATACTGCGAAACTCCTTGCGAAGGTGGTGGACGTGGTCGATGCCGCGACAGGTACTGTGCGACTGAAAGCGAAGGTCGAGGAGGCCGACGAGATGACTCTCGAGACTCGGTCGACGAAGACGGTTCGCGTGAAGAAGTCGTAGGAACTGCCGTAGCACAAGACGCACGCACATACCGGCAGACCGGCCGACGCGGCCGGAGCGAGAGCGGCCTTGGGGCCGGAGAAGGAGAGGGGGAAGCGCCGACATGCCGACCTGCCCGAACGGACACCAGTCGGGTTCCGACGACTGGTGCGAGGTCTGCGGTCACCGCATGGCCGGTGCCGTGCCCCCGCCCCCGCCGCCGCCCCCGGCCCCCGGGTACGGCTTCCCGCCGCCAGCTCCCGGCGCCCCGCAGGGCGGACGGCCGCATCTCGGCGGGCCCGACGCGGCGCCCGACGCCGAGCTCTGCCCGCAGTGCCGCACCCCGCGCGAGGGCGGGGCGCCGTTCTGCGAGGAGTGCCGCTGGAACTTCCTGACGAACACGGCGACCTCGTACACCCCTGCCGCCCCGCGCCCGCCGGCCCCCGGTCCGGGTCCTGGCGGGCCCAGCCCGGCGCTGCAGTTCCAGCAGCAGCCGGGTCCCGGTCCTGATCCGTACGAGTACCAGAGCTCGCGTCCCTCGCAGATGAACCGGCCTGCGGAACCGATTCCGCCCTTCGGAGGCGATCCGTCGGCGCAGGTCGCGCCGCCCAGCCCTGGGGGTCCGGGCGGTCCCGGGGGTCCGGGCGGTCCCAGGGGTCCGGGCGGTCCTGGAGGGCCGGGCGGTCCTGGTACCTCGGGTGGTCCCGGTATGGCCGGGGGCCCGGGAGGGGCC
>NZ_JACEHE010000018.1 GCF_013778455.1 Streptomyces himalayensis subsp. himalayensis
GACCTGGATCTGCCGGCTCTTCCGGCGCTCGGCGATCGGCCGGGCCGGCGCTTCCGGCATCCCCAATGGGACAGACTCCGCAGTCGTCATGGCGTCACCTGCGGCTTACCGTTGCCCATGGTCTCGCGGGCCGCGCGCAGCGACTCCTTGAGCGAGCCCATGGTGGCCATGACGGCGGTGGGCTCGTAGCCGCAGTGCGCCATGCAGTTGGCACACCGGGGGTCCTTGCCGCGGCCGTACGCGTCCCAGTCGGTCTCCTCCAGAAGCTGCTGGTACGTCTGGACGTATCCGTCGCTCATCAGATAGCAGGGCTTCTGCCACCCGAAGAGGGAGTAGCTCGGGATGGCCCACGCGGTGCACGGGAAGTCGACCTTGCCCTCGAGGAAGTCCAGGAAGAGGGGGCTCTGGTTGAGCCGCCACCGCCTTCGGTTGCCGCCCGCGAAGGCCTTCTTGAACAGCTCGCGCGTCTGCTGGACGCCGAGGAAGTGCTCCTGGTCGGGGGCCTTCTCGTAGGCGTAGGCGGGCGAGAGCATCATCTCGTCCACCTTCAGGTCGTCGTTGAGGTAGTTGAGGACCTCGATGACGGTCTGCGGGGTGTCGGTGTTGAAGAACGTCGAGTTGGTGGTGACCCGGAAGCCGCGGCGCTTGGCCTCCTTGATCGCCTCCACCGCCTCGTCGAACACGCCTTCCTTGGCGACCGACTCATCATGCCGCTCGCGCAGGCCGTCGATGTGCACGGCCCAGGCGAAGTACGGCGACGGCTTGAACTGGTCCATCTTCTTGCGCATCAGCAGCGCGTTGGTGCAGAGGAAGACGAACTTCTTCTTGGCCACCAACTGCCTTACGATCTCGTCGATCTGCGGATGCATCAGCGGCTCGCCGCCGGCGATCGACACCATGGGCGCACCGGACTCGAGTACGGCGCCGACGGCCTGGGCCACCGGCATGCGCTGCTTGAGCACTCCCGCCGGGTGCTGGATCTTGCCGCAGCCCTCGCACTTGAGGTTGCACGCGAAGAGCGGTTCGAGTTCCACGAGCAGCGCGAACTTGTCCCGCCTGCGCACCTTCTGCTCAAACAGATACGTAGCGACCTTGATGGTCTGACGGAGCGGCATGGCCATCTTGCTCACCTCCTGGGGAGCAGTAAATTACGGTGCCATTCATAGAAAACAGGCAGCACGGAACGGAGTACGCGGAAAGCTGATATTCCACCGCGGACCGTGCCGATTCGAACGAGCTCATGCTCTGGAGCGTCCACGACCACCCGGACGGCCGCAACCGGGCGCGGACCTGCCCGAACGGCGCTCCGGAGTGTCGCCGCGGACTCCATGTCCACCGCGATGGCGCCCTTGGCGAGCAGCGCGGAACGCTCATGGCCTCGGACGACGTGGTCGGAGCCGGTGAGCGGCCCGGTGTGGACCGTACGCCCGGGAACAGCCCGGACCAGTTCGCGGACGAGCAGCTCGGTGCCCACACACGGCGTAGTGGCGCCCGGGTCGCGCGTCTCCTCCGCGACCACCAGATCGCCTGGGTGCATGCCCGGTGCGAGGCCGGCGCAGAAACCGGTGGCCACGACGGCCGCGGCGCGCAACGCCTCGTCGGCGAGGGCGCGCGTGACGGCGCGTTCGGCGGCCTTGGGTCCCATTCCCGTACGCAGCACGGTCACCGGTCCCGCGGCTCCAGCGCGATCGCCGGTGCGCAGGGCGAGCCGCTCGATGCCGAGCGCGCAGGCGATCAGCAGCGGTGGGCTCTCCGAAGAGCCTTCCGGGGAGCCGTCCGGGGGCTCCGGGGTGGAGCCGTCCGGGGACTCCAGGGAGGAGCCGTCCGGGGACTCCAGGGAGGAGCCGTCCGGGGACTCCAGGGTGCCGGTCATCAGCTCACCTTGCCGGAGAACGGTTCCCCATGGACGTACCGTCCCAGCGCAGTGAGCGGGAAGACCTGCCGGTAGAGGTGGTAGTTGATGGAGAAGTCCCAGGGGAATCCGGTGCCGGTGAAATAGGGCTCGTCCCAGGAGCCGTCGTCGGCTTGCGTCTCGGCGAGCCAGGCGATGCCCCGCTCCACGGCCTTGGACTCCTGTTCGCCG
Organism: Streptomyces himalayensis subsp. himalayensis; assembly: GCF_013778455.1. Lineage (GTDB taxonomy): Bacteria > Actinomycetota > Actinomycetes > Streptomycetales > Streptomycetaceae > Streptomyces > Streptomyces himalayensis. The sequence goes on from NZ_JACEHE010000018.1 coordinate 2,084, forward strand.
GCCGCAAGCAGCGCGAGGAGCGCCCAGGCGGTCTGGGATGCGGTGGAGGCGCCCCGGCCGCTCCAGCCCTCAGTGTCGCGGTAGGAGCGCAGGTCCTCGCCCCAGCCGCCGTCGTCGTTCTGCACGGACTCCAGCCAGGCGACGGCGCGGCGGATCGCGGGGTGCGAGGCGGGCAGTCCGGCGGCCGTGAGCGCGGGCACCACGGATCCGGTGCCGTAGACGTAGTTGACGCCCCAGCGGCCGAACCAGGAGCCGTTCGCCTCCTGCTCCGCGAGCAGCCACTCGATGCCACGGCGCGTGGCCGGATGGTGGGCCTTGCCGTCGACGGCCAGCATCTCCACGACATGGGCGGTGACGTCGGCGGACGGAGGGTCGATGACCTCGCCGAAGTCGCAGAACGGCAACCTGTTGGGGAAGCTGCTGGTGTTGTCGACGTCGAAGGCTCCCCAGGCCCCGTTCCTGGACTGCATACCGACGTTCCAGTGCACACCGCGGTCGATGGCCTTCTCGACGCGGTCGGCGTCCGGGTGCTTCACGCGCCGCAGGGCCAGCACGACCTCGGCGGTGTCGTCGATGTCCGGGTAGTTGTCGTTGTGGAACTCGAACGCCCATCCGCCAGGAGTGAGGTGCGGCCTGCGGACCGACCAGTCGCCCGGACGGACGATCTGCTCGCCCAGCATCCAGTCGGCGGCCTTGACCAGCTGCGGGTGGTCGGCGGGCAGGCCCGCGTCGGCGAGCGCGATGGTCGCGAGGCAGGTGTCCCACACGGGCGACTGGCAGGCCTCGATCATCCGGGCCCCGTCCCCCCGCCAGATGGCGTAACGGTCGAGCGACTCGAAGCCCGCGCGCATCACCGGGTGCTCGATGTCGTACCCGAGCAGGTGCAGCGCGATCAGCGAGTACACGGCGGGCGGCTGGATGCCTCCCCAGCAGCCGTCGTTCTCCTGCCGCTCGATGATCCAGCGGGCCGCCGAGTTCATAGCCGCCCTGCGCAGTCGGCGCGGTGCGACCATGTGGTACGCGTGCAGGGCCTTGTCGAGGCGCTGGAATACGCCGTCCCAGCTGGCCGCGGGCGCGAGGGGCCGAGGTGGACTGGGGTTGCGCGGGTCGGTGTGCAGCTCGTCGAGCGGGAAGGGCGCGGGACGCACCGGCCGCTTCGCGGAGACGATGGTGAGCGGCACGATGGTCTGCCGGGCCCAGCAGCCGAAGTCGTAGATGTTGAGCGGGAACCACTTCGGGAAGTAGATGAGCTCGGGCGGGAGTTCGGGCAGGTCGTCCCACTTCCACCAGCCGAAGAGGGCGAGCCAGATGCGGGTGAAGACGCGGCTTGCGGCGATGCCGCCCTGCTCGCGGATCCATTCCGCGGCCTTGGCCATGTGCGGGTCGTCGGGGCTGTCCCCGGCGAGGCGCAGGGCGACATACGCCTCGATGGTGGTGGAGAGCTCGCCGGGCCCGCCATAGAAGGTGGACCAGGTGCCGTCGTCGCGTTGCTCGCCGCGGATGAAGAGGGCGGCGGCCTTGGTGGTCGCCTCGTCCCGGATGCCCAGGAACTGCCGCAGCAGGAGGTCTTCGGCGTCCATCGTGACGTTGGTCTCGAGGTCGCCCTTCCACCAGCCCTGGGCGTCCTGGCGGGCGAGAAGGAAGTCTGTGGCGCGCTGGAGAGCGCGGGTGGCGGCGTCATGCGTCCCGGCCGCTGCGGGCGTCGATTCAGTTGTTCGAGTAGTTCCAGTTGTTCCGCTGGCCGAGGCAGCGCGGGGCGGAACCGCTCCGGTGCTTCCATCGGTCGTCGCTGTCATGGCTTCCCCTTCATGCAGTGGTCGTTCTGCTGGGTCGGCCGTCGGCCGGTGCCTGGTGAGCACCGGCCGGCGACTGCGCTGGAGATCCGGGGGCCACCCCGGGAGCACGCCTAAGGGCCGATAGCGATCATCTCTTCCGTACGACGACGAAGTCGGCAAGCGCGACGAGCTGCGCCCGCACCTGGTCGGGCATGTCGACGGCGGCCAGCGCCTCGACGGCGATGGCGTGTTGCCGCCGTGCCTCCTCGGCGGTCCACTGGCGGCCGCCCGCCTCCTCGATGAGGGCGGCACGCGCGGCGAACTCCTCCTCGGAGAAGCTGTCGAAGTCGGTGCTCTTGGCGTCGGCGGCGAGCAGTTGGCCGAGGCGCTCGGATGCCGGGCCGCCCGCCGCGAGCGCGGCCACGACCGGCAGGGACTTCTTGCGCTGGCGCAGATCGCTCCAGGTCTGCTTGCCGGTGGCCTCCGGGTCGCCCCAGATGCCCAGCAGGTCGTCGACGGCCTGGAAGGCGAGACCGAGGTGGTAGCCGTACTTCCCCAGGGTGTCGGCGGTGCGGTCGTCGGCGCCGCCGAGCACGGCGCCGATGGAGCACGCGCAGGCGAGGAGGGCGCCCGTCTTGTTGCCCTCCATCTCCAGGCACTCCTCGACGGTGACGCGCTCGCGGTGCTCGTAGGAGATGTCCTGCGCCTGGCCGTCGATGAGGGCACGGGTCGCGGCGGTGAGGCGGCGCGTGGCGCGGCCCGCCTCGACGGTGCCGAGCTCGAGCAGGATCTCGTTGGCGAGGGCGAAGAGGGCGTCGCCGACGAGGATGGCCTGCGCGGGGCCGTGCACCTTCCACACCGTGTCGCGGTGGCGGCGCTGCTCGTCGCCGTCCATCAGGTCGTCGTGCAGGAGCGAGAAGTTGTGCACCAGCTCGACGGCGACCGCGCCGGGGACGCCGACCTCGGGCGCTGCGCCGGCGGCCTGCGCGGACAGCAGGGCCAGCGCGGGACGTACGGCCTTGCCGCCGTCGCCGTCGGAGGGGTTGCCCTCGGCGTCGATCCAGCCGAAGTGGTAGGCCGCGACGGTGTCCATGGGGGCTGCGAGACGCTCCACGGCGGCCCTCAGCACCGGTGCGGCCAGGGTCCGGCCGCGCTCGAGCAGCGCGGTCACGTCCGCCACGTCGGCAGCCGATTCGGCCGGGGGCACAGTGGGCACAGTCTCTCCTCTTGTTGCGGTACCGGGGGTGCGGGGACTCGCCCCGTGCATTGCGGACTTCACCGGATGCCACCTCGCAGTGATGCGCCGGTTCCCTCGGGTGTTCGGCCGGGGGCCCGGTACGCGGCAGAGGCGCTGCCGGATGCCGCGTCCCCCGGGGATACGCGGTCTTCCGCCTCCTCGACGAGGTCGAAGAGGCGGTCGCGCGGCCGGCCGAGAGCTCTCAGCGCGGCGCCCGCCGCACTGACGCCGCTGCGGACCGCGCTCTCCATGGTCGCGGGCCACCCGGTGGCGGTCCACGATCCGGCCAGGTAGAGGCCGGGGGCCTTGGTGCGGGCGCCGGGCCGCAGCCCCCCGACGCCCGGGGCGGGGGCGAACGTCGCGGTGCGCTCCCGGGTGACGAAGAAGTCGCGGACCTCGGCGCCGCGCGCGGCGGGCAGCAGCCGCTGAAGCTCCGGCAGGTAGCGCTCGCGCAGGGTGGCGACGGGATCATCGATCTCGTCCTGGGCCGCCGACTGGGACAGCGCCAGATACTGACCACTCGTCAGCCCCGAGGCCTCGGTGCGGTCGAAGACCCACTGCACCGGGGAGCCCAGCGCGGCGAAGAAGGGCCGCCTGAGGACCTTGCGGTCGTAGACCACATGGACGTTGAGGATCGGTGCGGTGCCGATGGAGAGCAGCCGCTCGGGCTCGTCGAGGGCTCCGTCGGGGAGCAGGTCGTGCGCCTCGCGCTGGGGTACGGCGAGCACGACGGCATCGGCGTCGAACCGCTCGCCGGGAACCTCGACGCTCCAACGTCCGTTCTCGGTACGGGAGATGGAGGTGACGCGTGTACGGAGTTCGGTGCGGACGCCCGCGGTGTCGAGCGCCTTGCGGGCGAGCGTGTCATGGAGTTCACCGAGGGGCACGCGTGCCCAGCCGATGTCGGCGGCGCCCGGGTCGGAGAGCAGTCCCGTCTTGAAGACCATCGCGGCCAGGCCCAGCGAGGCGTCGCCCGCGACGGCGTTCAGGGTTGCGACACCGACCAGGTCCCACAGCGCTTCGACGGCGCGCGGCGACTGGCCGTGCCGGGCAAGCCAGCTGCCGAAGTCCTGTGCGTCCAGCGCCGGATCGGCCGGGTCGAGCTTCTTGAGGGCCAGCGCGGCCCGCCCCACCTTGGCACGTTCGGCGAGCGACAGGTGCGGATAGGTTGCGAGGCCGGCCGCGAGATGCAGCGGTACGGGCAGGGCGGTGCGGCGGAGCCTGCCGAGCCGGAGGCCGTTTCCCGACCCGTTGGAGTCAGTGCCCCGGCCCGCGTCGAGTACGGGCACGTCGAGCCGTTCCTGCAGCGGCGCGAGCTCCGTACCGTCGATACGGTCCAGGAACCAGCGATACGCGGTGCAGCAACGCAGATAGACGTGCTGGCCGTTGTCGACGGTCAGGTCGCCCCGCTGAAAGGAGAAGGCCAGCCCGCCCAGACGCGGCCGCCCCTCGAGCAGGGTCACCTGCACTCCGGCGTCGGCGAGCGCCAGCGCACTGGTGATGCCGGCGAGTCCCCCGCCGACCACCACGGCGGCGGCCCTCCCAGGGCCGCCTGCGGTGTGCGCATCCAGCTCGCCCGACTGCATGTCGTCGCTCATCGCGCGCCCTCCCCACCGGCCGTGCCGCCGACGTCAGCGAAGTGCTCGACGATCGCATGACAGGCCGCTGCAGTCAGGGACGCCACGCCGAGGCGGAGGGTTGCGCACCGTTTGCCGCGAGTTGTCCCACGGCGGCCGTGGAGGTTCACCGGGCGCGCCTCCTGACGGTCCCCCGGGAGACCTGCCTGGTGTCGAGACCGGAGAGGCCGCGCACGGCTACGTAGGCCTTCTCGCGGCCGGGCAGGGAGACGCGGCCGCGCAGCACCGCCTCCGGGTCGCGCTCGATACGGTCGAGCAGGCGCCGGTAGATGCCGGCCATCGCTGCGACACAGGCGCCGCTGCGCCGGTCCAGCATGGGCAGCAGCCGGTAGCCCTCGGCGAACAGGGCGCGGGCGCGCCGTACCTCGAAGTGCACCAGGCCCGGGAAGTCGGAACCGGCCGGCGGTCTGGGACCGCTGAACCCGGCCGAGCAGCCGAACTTGGCGAGGTCGTCGGCGGGCAGATAGGTGCGGCCGCCCTCGGCGTCCTCGCGGATGTCCCGCAGGATGTTGGTGAGTTGCAGCGCGAGCCCCAGCGTGTCGGCGTACTCGGGCGCGCGCTCGGCGTTGCGCGCCCCCGGCTCGGTGCCGAACACCCCGAGGGAGAGCCGTCCGATGGCACCGGCAACACAACGGCAATAGACCTTGAGGTCCTCCCAGGTCTCATAGGTCTCGCCGCGGACGTCCATGACGACGCCGTCGATCAGTTCGTCCAGCCCGCCGAGCGGGATCGGGAAGTGCTGCGCGGCATGTCCGAGGGCCACGGCCACCGGGTCGGTGTCGTCCTCCGCGACCTTGCCTTCGCGGATCCTGTCCAGCACGGCACGTGTCTCGTCCAGCCGGGCCGTCTTGACGTCCGGTGCGAGGTCTCCGTCACCGATGTCGTCGACGCGCCGCGAGAACGCGTAGAGCGCCGACATCGCACGCCGCTTGGGCGTGGGCAGCAGCCTGATGCCGTAGGCGAAGTTGCGGGCCTGCCGGCCGGTGACGGCCTCGCAGTAGCCGTAGGCGGCGAGCACTGGTGCGGACAGGTGCTGGTCTTCCTCCACGGTCCGGATCACCCCTCTCCTCGCAGAGTCGCCCCCACCTGACGCAGCAAGCGGAGCTTGGCGGGTTTCGGCGGTCCAGGAAGTACGTCGTATTCGGCGGCAGCAATCGCGTGGATTGCCGCCCTTCCTCCGGCCACGAACCCGGCGAGCAGCAGCTTCAGCCTGCCGTGGACGCTACCCACCAGGGGGGTGCCTTCATTCAGCAGGCCCCGGGCGCGTTCTGCTTCGTATGCAACCAGTGCGCGCACCGATGCGCCTGCGGTCGGTGCGCGGAGGTCCTCCTCCTGGACGTGGAATCTCTTCATGTCCTCGGCGGGCAGGTAGACGCGGTCCCGGCCGAGGTCCTCGGTGACGTCCTGGAGATGTTCGACGATCTGCAGGGCTGTGCACACCGCGTCGGAGAGGCGGATCCGCTCCGGTGTCGCGGTGCCGGTGATGGCGAGGACGAGCCGTCCGACGGGGTTGGCCGACAGTTCGCAGTACGCGAGCAGGTCGTCGTAGGTCTCGTAGCGCGTGACCAGCTGGTCCTGGCGGTTGGCCGCGATCAGGCCGAGGAAGGGCTCGGGGGTGAGGCCGTGCCGGCGGACGGTGGGCTGGAGCCGCCGCAGCAGGGGGTGGCGGGGGGTGGAGTCGAACACCTTGCGGAGGTCGCCTTCGAAAGCGTCGAGTACGGCGAGCTTGTCCTCCGCGGCATCCGGTGCGACACCCAGCAGGCGGGCGTCGGCACCGCCGGGTGCGAGGTCTCCGTCGCCGATGTCGTCCACCAGGCGCGCGAAGCCGTACACGGCCATCAGGTCGTCGCGCCAGGCGCGGGGCAGGAAGAACGGCGCCACGGGAAAGTTCTCGTCCGCAGCCTTGTCGAGCGTGGCGCGGGCCGGGGCTTCCTCGGACTTCGCCTGGGGGGCGCTCTCCGTACGCGCCCCTTCGGTTCCCGTCACCGCGGGCTGCCCGGCGCGGGGACGGCGGAAGCATCGCGGAGCTGGAGACCTTCCGTAGACATTGCCGTCACATCTCCCGTTCTACACTGCCGACCCAATACATCCTATTTCGGACACGCCGCCCAGCAGCACGCCGAGGAGTCCCCCCGGACCGGCCCGGGAGACACCCCTCGAAGCCGGACGCTGCGCGTTATCGCCCTACTTGCCGCGAATCAGCACCGGTACAGCTTACGTTGTACAACGCGACATGGTTCGGCGGGGTGTCCTGCGCATCACAAGAGCACACCGATTGCCGTCAAGATTCCCTGGCCATGCGGGAATTGAGATCCAGGCACCGGCCAGGGCCCCTCCGGTTTCGCGGGCGGGGCCCTGGAGACAGGCCATGACAGCTGGTCACGACGTTGGTCCTGGCCGAAGGTCCTGACCGACCGACGGTCCGGGGACGGCGATCCCCGCTACTTCCCCGTGAACTTCTCGTACTCCTTCAGTACCTCGTCCGTCGGTCCGTCCATACGCAACTCGCCGCGCTCCAGCCAGAGCACACGGTCGCATGTGTCACGGATGGACTTGTTGTTGTGGCTGACGAGGAAGACCGTTCCGGCATGCTTGCGAAGCTCGCGGATACGGGCCTCGGAGCGCTTCTGGAACTTGCGGTCACCGGTGGCCAGCGCCTCGTCGATCATGAGCACATCATGATCCTTGGCGGCCGCGATGGAGAACCGCAGGCGGGCAGCCATGCCCGACGAGTACGTGCGCATCGGCAGCGTGATGAAGTCGCCCTTCTCGTTGATGCCCGAGAAGTCGACGATCTCCTGGTAGCGGTCCCTGATCTGCTCGCGGGACATGCCCATCGCGAGCCCGCCGAGGATGACGTTCCGCTCGCCGGTCAGGTCGTTCATCAGGGCCGCGTTCACACCGAGCAGCGAGGGCTGGCCGTCCGTGTAGACCTTGCCCTTCTCGGCGGGCAGCAGGCCGGCGATGGCGCGCAGCAGGGTGGACTTGCCCGAGCCGTTGGAGCCGATCAGGCCGATGGCCTCGCCGCGGTAGGCGGTGAAGCTGACGCCGCGCACCGCGTGCACCTTGCGTACGCCGCGCTCCTCGCCCCGCCGGACGATGCGGCTGAGGGCGGCGGTCGCGCTGCCCTTGCCGGTCTTCGCGCCGTTCACGCGGTAGACGACGTGCAGCTCGTCCGCGATGACGGTGGGGATGTGCGCCCCGGTGTTCTGCTCAGCCACGGCCGTACCGCTCCTCCGCCTTCCAGAAGTACACGAACCCTCCGACCGCGACGAGTACCGCCCAGCCCGCGGCGACGGCCCAGACGTGCGGCGGCAGGTTCTCGGACCCGTAGCCGTCGATGAGCGCGAAGCGCATCAGGTCCATGTAGATGGCCGCCGGGTTCCACTGGAGGACGTTCGCGATCCAGGCCGGCCTGTCCTGGAGCATGATCGGGATGGAGAACATGACGCCCGACGCGTACATCCAGGTGCGCATGATGAAGGGCATCAGCTGGGCGAGGTCGGGGATCTTGCTGCCCAGGCGCGCCATGATCAGCGCGAGGCCGGTGTTGAACAGGTACTGCAGCGCGAGGGCCGGAAGGATCAGAACCCAGGACAGGCGCGGAAAGCTGCCGAAGCCGACCGCCACGATGAACAGGACGATCATCGAGAAGAGCAGCTGCTGGAGCTGCTGCAGCGCGAAGGAGATGGGCAGCGAGGCGCGCGGGAAGTGCAGCGCGCGGACCAGACCGAGGTTGCCGGAGATCGCGCGTACGCCCGCCATGACCGAGCTCTGCGTGAAGGTGAAGACGAACACGCCGGTGACCAGGAACGGGATGTACACGTCGTGTGTCATGCCCCGGCTGGCATCCAGGATCAGGCCGAAGATCAGGAAGTAGACGAGCGCGTTCAGCAGCGGGGTCACCACCTGCCACAGCTGGCCGAGCTTCGCCTGGCTGTACTGGGCGGTCAGCTTCGCCTGCGAGAAGGCAAGGATGAAGTGGCGCCGTCCCCAGAGCTGACGGACGTACTCGAAGAGTCCGGGCCGGGCGCCGCTGACGGAGAGACCGTACTTGGCAGCCAGCTCGGCCGGGGTCAGCCCGTCATCGGGCGACGGCGGGACACTCACCGCGACACCGCCGTCATGCGTTGTCTCACTCACAAGTGGAACTTTCCTTCAAGATGCGCAGCCTGGTCGGGCATAGGCAGGAGCCAGGGACCGGGTCACGGCCCGAATGCTCTCAAACCGAGCTTGTCAGATCACTGGAGGGCGGCCCAGTCGGGTCAGCCGCCACACCGTACGCCACTTCATCGGCCGCCGTGGTCCGCACGCGGTGGTCCAGCCCTCTCTGAAGCCGCCGAACCACGCCCTCAGGGCGCGGCGCGAGGGGCGCCGCACGAGGGTCAGCAGCAGCCAGACCCCCAGGTAGACCGGGACCAGCGGGGCGGGCAGATTGCGCCGGGCGAGCCAGACGCGGTTGCGGGCCACCATCCGGTGGTAGACCGCGTGCCGGGACGGGGCGGTCGTCGGGTGGAACAGGACCATGTCGGAGCGGTAGTCGATCATCCAGCCGGCGTTCAGCGCCCGCCAGGCGAGATCGGTCTCCTCGTGGGCGTAGAAGAACTCGTCGGGCAGGCCGCCGACCTCTGCGAACACGCGTGTACGGACCGCGTTGGCGCCACCCAGGAACGTGGTGACGCGCGAGGAGCGCATCGGGTCGGAGGCGCGCAGGCGCGGCACATGGCGGCGCTGGGTCTCGCCGGTGTCCGGGTCGGCGATCCGGAAGCTGATGATGCCGAGCTTCGGGTCGGCCGCGAAGGCCTCGCGGCAGAGCTCGGCCGTGTCGTGGTGGGCGAGCAGACCGTCGTCGTCGAGGAACAGCAGGATGTCGACCTCGGAGCCGGACGGGCCGAACGCTTCGATACCGACATTGCGGCCGCCGGGAATGCCGAGGTTCTCCGGCAGCTCGACGGTGCGTACGCCCTCGGGGACGTCCGGCACCGGCGAGCCATTGCCGACCACGACCACCTCGACCCGGTCGCCGTCCTGCTTGGCGACCGAGTCGAGCAGGGCACGCAGCTCGTCGGGGCGGTTGCCCATGGTGATGACGACCGCGCCGACCTTCAGCGGCCTCGAGGACTCGGACCGCGTACTCACTTGAGCCTGCTCGAAGCGAGGATGGACACGAGGTGGAGGAGCGTCTGGAGGATCGCGATACCGGCCAGCACGGCGACGCCGAGCCGCGAGAAGAACAGGTCGCCCCGGATCGCGTCCAGGACCGCGAGGACCAGGATCAGCAGGGACGCCTCGACGCCGAGGACGAGCCGGTGGAACTTCAGCGCGGCGGCGGCCTTGCGAGCCACCGCCATGCCGGACGAGCGCGGCACGGAGGCCGACTCCTGGACCGGCGGCAGCCCGCCCTGGTGACGGGCGACGCCGACGAGGTCGGTCTCGGCCTTGATCAGGATGGCGCCGAGGGCGGCGAGGGTGCCGAGAAAGGCCCACAGCCAGTCGATCCGCCCGGAGCCCCACAGGTCGGCGGCGCGCAGACCGAAGCCGACCAGGACCGCGGCGTCGCACAGGTAGGCGCCGACGCGGTCCAGGTACACCCCGCCGAGCGAGAACTGCTTCTTCCAGCGGGCGATCTCACCGTCTACGCAGTCCAGCAGCAGGTAGAGCTGGACCATCAGCACGCCGAGCACGGCGCCCGGGATCCCCGGCACCAGCAGGGCCGGGGCTGCGAGGACGCCGAAGACCGTCATCAGGTAGGTCAGCTGGTTGGGCGTGACCCGCGTGTTCACCAGGTGCCGGTCGATGCGCAGCGAGACCTCGCGCATGTAGAGCCGGCCGGCCCAGTGCTCGCCGCTCCGCCGGTCCTTCACACCCGGGGGATGAACGACGGGGCGGAGTTCAGCTACCGATGGCCTTGGCATAGTCGGCGTAAGCGTCCTTGATCTGGTCGGTGGTCAGGTCGAGGTGTTCCAGGATCGTGTAACGACCGGGGCGGGTTTTCGGAGCAAACTGCACCACCTGGACGAACTCGTCCACCGTGAAGCCGATCTCCTCCGGCAGGACGGGGAGTCCGTGCCGGTACAGGACGTCCGCCATCTGTCCGGCCATGTCCCGGTCGCCACGCAGGTACGTGGCGAACGCGCCTCCGAGGCCGCACTGCTCCCCGTGCAGGGCGCTCCGCTTGGGGAACTGCAGGTCGAACGCGTGGCTGATCTCGTGGCAGGCACCGGACGCCGGGCGGCTGTCACCGGCCACGGACATGGAGATGCCGCACAGGACCAGGGACTCCGACAGCGTCGTCAGGAAGTCGTCGTCGCCGACGCCGCTCGGATGACGCAGCACGGCCTCGGCAGCCTGGCGGGCCATCGCGGCAGCAAGGCCGTCGACCTGCTCACCGTTCTCCCGGTGCGACAGCTCCCAGTCGGCCACGGCGGAGATCTTGCAGATCACGTCGCCGATGCCGGCCCGCACGAAACGCACCGGCGCCTCTCGGATGACATCCAGGTCGATGACGATCCCGATCGGGTTCGGCACACCGTACGAGCCGCGGCCCGCGTCGTTGTCGAGCGTGGCCACCGGGGAGCACAAGCCGTCGTTGGCGAGGTTCGTGGCGACCGCGACGAGCGGCAGGCCCACGCGCGCGGCGGCGTACTTGGCACAGTCGATGACCTTGCCGCCGCCGAGGCCGACCACCGCGTCGTAGTGGCCGCCCTTCTTGATCGAGTCGGCGAGGCGGACCGCGCCGTCGATGGTCCCGTCGGCGTCGTCGAACCAGTCCGCCTGGGGCAGCGACGGCGCGAAGCGATCGCGCAGCGCCTGGCCGGAACCACCGCTGATGGCGAAGGCCATCCGGCCGGACGGAGCGATGCGCTGGTCGGACAGGATCGTCGCCAGATCATCGAGTGCGCCCGGCCGGATGTCGACGACGACCGGCGACGGAATGAGCCGCGTCAGTACTGGCACGCGATCTCACGCCCCTTGGCCAGGTCGTCGTGGTTGTCGATCTCGACCCACTTGACGTCGCCGATGGGCGCGACGTCGATGCGGAAGCCGCGGTTGACGAGCTCCTGGTAGCCGTGCTCGTAGAACTGCTGCGGGTCCGTCTCGAAAACGGTCTTCAGCGCGTCGGCGAGCTCGTCGGCCGCCTCGCCCTCGATGAGGGTGACGCCGATGTACTCACCGGTGGCCTCGGCCGGGTCCATCAGCTTGGTGATCTTCGTCATGCCCTTCTCGGGGTCCACGACGACCTTCATCTCCTCGTCGGCGAGGGACTTCACCGTGTCGAGGGCGAGGATGATCTTCTTGTCGCCGCCGCGGGCGGCGAGCAGCGTCTTCTCGACGGAGACCGGGTGCACGGTGTCGCCGTTGGCGAGGATCACGCTGTGCTTGATCGCGTCACGGCCGCACCACAGGGAGTAGGCGTTGTTCCACTCCTCGGCCTTGTCGTTGTCGATGAGGGTGATCTTGAGCCCGTACTTGGCCTCCAGCGCCTCGCGGCGCTCGTACACGGCCTCCTTGCGGTACCCGACGATGATCGCGACCTCCGTCAGACCGATCTCGGCGAAGTTGCCAAGGGTCAGGTCCAGGACGGTGAGGCTGTCCTCGTTGCCTTCGGGGCCCACCGGCACCAGAGCCTTGGGCAGGGTGTCGGTGTAGGGGCGCAGACGCCGTCCGGCGCCAGCCGCCAGCACGAGGCCGATCATGCGGGTTCTCCTTCATCGTGTACGGCGGGTGCACCGGAGGACACCCAGAAGCGGATGCTCTCGACGAGCACCACGAGTGCCACGGCCACGGCGAGAGCAGTGAGCGCGACGGTGAAATCTGTGTTGTTGAGCAGAGCCGCGACCACGGTGACCACCAGGACTCTGCCTTCGTGTCCGCCGATCGCCCGCACGAGCCAGTGCGGGGGCGCGCCGGTGTCGCCGCGGATGCGGTACACCGTGTCGTAGTGATGGTAGGCGACTGCGGCCACCAGTCCGAAAGCTGCGGGCAAGGCTCCGTTCATACCGGAGTTGGCCGCGAGCACCAGGAACGTGCCGTACTCGGCGGCCCGGAAGAACGGCGGAACCAGCCAGTCCAGGGCGCCTTTGAGGGGTCGGGAGACCGCGATCCCCGATGTGACGCAGTACACGAGCGCGGCGACGACGGGCCACGGTCCGCCGAAGTCCGTGAGAGCGCTCACAGTTACGAGAAGCACACTGCCGACGAACGCGTAGACGGGCGGCGGCAGAAGGCGCCCGGCGCTCTTCAGCGCCCGGGCGAGCGCCTCTGCGAGCGGTCCTGAATCGGCGAGGTCGGCGAGCGCCAGAGCGGCCCGGTCGGTCCTGCGCGCCCTGCGGGTCAGCGACCTCAGGACGCGGCCTGCTGTGGTGTATGTCGCAGCTATCGCGCATCCGATGAGCAGGGCGTAGAAGGTGATACGAGGTGTGGTCACGGCCGTGAGCACGGCGATCATCGCCCAGCGTTCGCCGATCGGCAGGACGATCATCCGGCGCACCCACACCGTCCAGCCGACGCTGTCGAGCTTGTCCGAAAGGGCCGCGGTAGGGCTGGTGTTGGCGGTCGCGTCGTGGTTCGCCTCGTTGAAGGAGAAGTCCACGACGTGGCGGCAGGTCTGCAGGACCATCGCGCCGAGGGCCAGCGCCCACACGTCGTCACCGCCGCGGGCCGCACCGAGTGCGAGGCCCGCGTAGTAGGCGTACTCCTTGGCGCGGTCGAAGGTGGCGTCGAGCCAGGCGCCGAGCGTCGAGTACTGCAGGGAGTAGCGGGCGAGCTGCCCGTCGGTGCAGTCCAGGACGAAGGAGAAGAGGAGCAGCGCACCGGCCGCGATGAAGCCGCCGCGCGTGCCGGTCGCGGCACAGCCTGCCGCGATCAGAGCGGTGAGCAGCGAGGCCGTGGTGACCTGATTGGGAGTCAGGCCGCGGCGGGCGCACCAACGGGCGATGTAACGAGAGTACGGGCTGATGCAGAACGTCGTGAAGAAGCCGTCCCGGGACTTCACGGCGCTCCGCAGGCGTATGGCCTCTTCGTCGACCGCCGCGACGGCCTGCCGGGCTTCGTTGCCGGCCTGTGGGTCGGCGGGGACGGTGGCGACGAGGGAGCCGAGCTCGGGCCGGTGCACCGCGACGTCGTGGTCCTCGAGGGCCGCGGTGACGCTGTCGGCGATGCTGCCGACGGCGACGGCGCCGCGTGCGGCACCCTCGGCGGTCCTGCGCACGGCGAGCGCCAGCGCCGGACGGGCCGGCGGGCGGGCCGACACGGCGCCGGGAACGGCGGAGGCGTCGAAGCGGGGGTCGGTGAGGCCGAGCCGGAGGGCGTGGACATGGCCCACGAACCGGGCGTCGACGACCGCGACCCGCTCATCGCCCGGGATCACCGCGAGCAGCGACCCGACGTCGGCGGCGTCGGTGGCGATCCGCACGTCGAAGCCCAGCGACCGCAGATCGCCCTCGAGGGTCGATCCGGGGGCCGGCTGGCCGATGAGGATGGCGGTCGACAGACGAACTCACTCCTTGGTTGCCGACGCTTCGAGGCGCCGGGCATGCGCATGATGGGGCACCCCTGGCCCAGGCGGCCGGGCGGCGCATCGGCAGAGGTTATCGGATGAAGAGAAGCGGGTGTTCACCGCCCGTTTACGGTCCGATAAGCGCGGTCTGCGTGTCCGCAAGCCGCAACGATCATCATCGGGGATCGGCACCCCGGCCCACAAACCGTGCTCCCGGATGCCCACGAACCGTGCCCCCGGATACCCACAAACGGTGCGGCAGATGCTCGCACACCGCGACCGCAGATGCCCGATGAGCGGCCTCGAGACCTGCGCATGGCATGCCGGTGCCGCAGGTCCGGCTTAGGGTGGACCTCCATGACATGGCTGATCACAGGCGGGGCTGGATACATAGGGGCACACGTGGCGCGGGCCATGACCGACGCCGGGGAACGCGTGGTCGTACTCGACGACATCTCGGCCGGGGTTCCCGACCGGCTGCCGCCGGAAATCCCGCTCGTCGAGGGCTCGGCGCACGATGCCGCACTGCTGAAGCGGGTGCTTTCGGAGCACGCGGTGACGGGTGTGGTGCATCTCGCAGCCCTCAAGCAGGTCGGCGAGTCCGTGGCGCAGCCGCTGCGCTACTACCAGGAGAACATGGGCGGCCTTGCGGTGCTGCTGGAAGCGGTCGCCGAGGCCGGGATCAAACGGTTCCTCGTCTCCTCGTCCGCGGCCGTGTACGGCAACCCGAATGTGAACCTGATCACCGAGGACACGCCCTGCGCCCCGCTGAGCCCGTACGGGGAGACAAAGCTCACCGGGGAGTGGCTGGTGCGGGCCGCGGGCCGGGCGCACGGCATCGCGACCGTGTGCCTGCGCTACTTCAACGTGGCGGGCGCCGCGGCGCCGGAGCTCGCGGACACGGGCGTGTTCAACGTCATCCCGATGGTCTTCGACCGGCTCACGCGTGACGAGGCTCCGCGGATCTTCGGTGACGACTATCCGACGCCGGACGGCACCTGCATCCGCGACTACATCCATGTCGCCGATCTCGCCGATGCGCACCTCGCGGCCGCACGCCGGCTCATGGCCGCCGACGCGCAGGGTGATCTGACGGTGAACATTGGCCGCGGCGAGGGCGTCTCCGTACGGGAACTCATCACGACCATCGCCGAGGTGACCGGCGACCACCGGCCGCCGGTCGTGGAACCCCGGCGCCCCGGCGACGCCCCGCAAGCGGTCGCGTCCGCCGGACGGGCGGCCGAGGAGCTGGGCTGGACCGCCCGGCTCGGGGTTCGCGAGATGGTCGAGTCGGCGTGGCAGGGCTGGTGTCTGCGACACCCCGAGGCCGCCCGCAAGTGATCTTGTCACCGCTCTGACCTGCGCATCATTTGTGCAGGTCAGAGCATATGACAACGGTGTTCAGTCCCGTGTTGCCCCATACCCCCCGCCCGTAGTTCACTGGGCCCCGACGAGCACGCACAGCGGATTGACGCGCGGATTGACGCGCGCGCACAGCGGATACGGAAGGCGGGTTCCATGGGCGCTGGGCACGACCACGGGCATGCGCACGGCGTGTCCGCGACGGGTACGGCGTCGGCCGCGTACCGCGGGCGGCTGCGCATCGCGCTGACGATCACGCTCACCGTCATGGCGGTCGAGATCGCCGGAGGCATCGCCGCGGACTCGCTGGCCCTGATCGCGGACGCAACGCACATGGCCACGGACGCGCTCGGGCTCGGCATGGCGCTGCTCGCGATCCACTTCGCCAACCGCCCCGCGACCGCCAACCGCACCTTCGGGTTCGCGCGGGCCGAGATCCTCGCCGCGCTCGCCAACTGTGTGCTGCTGCTCGGTGTGGGCGGCTATGTGCTGTTCGAGGCGATCGAGCGGTTCATCACTCCGGCCGACACCCGGGGCGGGCTGACCATCGTGTTCGGCCTCATCGGCCTGGTCGCGAACACGATCTCGCTGGTCCTGCTGATGCGCGGCCAGAAGGAGAGCCTCAATGTGCGCGGCGCCTTCCTCGAGGTGATGGCGGACGCACTGGGCTCGCTGGCCGTGATCCTGTCGGCAGTCGTCGTCCTGACCACCGGCTGGCAGGCCGCCGACCCGATCGCCTCGCTCGTCATCGCCCTCATGATCGTGCCGCGGACGGTGAAGCTGCTGCGGGAGACGCTGAACGTCCTGCTGGAGGCGGCCCCGAAGAACGTCGACATGGCGGAGGTGCGGGCGCACATCCTGGCTCTGCCGAGTGTCGAGGACGTGCACGACCTGCATGCCTGGACGATCACGTCCGGCCTGCCGGTGCTCTCCGCGCACGTGGTCGTGAGCTCCGACGTCCTCAACACGATCGGCAACGAGAAGGTGCTGCACGAACTGCAGGTGTGTCTGGGCGATCACTTCGACGTCGAGCACTGCACGTTCCAGCTGGAGCCCGGCGGGCACGCGGAGCATGAGCCGCGGCTCTGCCACTGAGCCCGACGGCACCCACAGCGAGGTCCGAAAAAGGCGCCCGCGCGATCGCCACCGGGTGTTAACCTTCCCAGCGATCCCTTGAGGAGGTGGGTTGATGACCGTCGTCGCGGCGACCGCTGCCATGCGCAGCGACAGGTGCATCCCCGTCTCCCGGGCTCACGGCTGAGCTGCCACGCGCACATCGGCCGGGCCCCCTTCAACCAAGGGTTTCTCACGGTGACCGACCACGACACCGGCGCATACAGCGCCTTCTTCGAGCTGCACCACGGCCTGCCCCGGCAGGGGCCAGGCTCCGACGCCACCACCCGGCACCTCCTCTCCCTCGCCGGCCCGCTTCCGGACCGGCCGCGAGTCCTCGATCTGGGGTGCGGACCGGGCCGGTCCGCACTGCTCCTCGCGGCGGAGGCGGGCGCGGAGGTGACCGCTGTCGATCTGCACGAACCGTTCCTGGACGAGCTGCGCGCGGCCTCCGAGGCGCGTGGGCTCTCGCACCTGATCCGTCCCGTCAACGGCGACATGGGAGAGCTCCCCTACCCGGACGGTTCCTTCGACCTCGTCTGGGCGGAGAGCTCGGCGTACAGCATCGGTTTCGACACAGCGCTGCGCGACTGGCGCCGGCTGCTCGCGCCGGGTGGTGCGCTCGTACTCACCGAGTGCGTGTGGACCACCGAGGCGCCCAGCGCGGGTGCTCGCGCGTACTGGGAGAGCGCGTACCGGCTGCGTACGGCCGAGGAGAACGCGCGTGCGGCCACGGCTGCCGGACACACGGTGATCGGCGTATACGCGCAGCCCGATTCCGACTGGGACGAGTACTACGTACCGCTCGCCGCACACGCCGACGCGGCCGATGCGGCGGCGCCCGGCATGGCCGACGCCATCGCCGCCACACGCGCGGAGCTGGCGATGCGGCGCGAGCACGGCAACGAGTACGGCTACGCGGGCTTCGTGCTGCGCCCGGAGGACATCCGCTGATCACACCTTCGGGATGCATGTCCCGCTGCCCTTCGGGGGTAGCGGGACATGCGGGGGCGCCGAGTCCCGGGACTGCCGGACACGTACGGCAGACTTGAGGTTCGAAGACCGATACGAAGGATGCGCATGCCGATCACACCTGCCACCACGGGGCACAGTTCATCAAGGGGGCACCTCCCAGGCGCTTCAGGCTCTGGGGGAGGCACCTCAGAAGCGATCTTGCTGGAACTGGTCGACGAGGACGGCAACACGATCGGCACGGCGGAGAAGCTCGCCGCCCACCAGGCCCCCGGGCAGCTCCACCGGGCCTTCTCCGTCTTCCTCTTCGACGAGCAGGGGCGGCTGCTGCTGCAGCAGCGCGCGCTCGGCAAGTACCACTCCCCCGGTGTGTGGTCGAACACATGCTGCGGGCACCCGTATCCGGGCGAGGCGCCGTTCGCCGCTGCGGCCCGCCGGACGTACGAGGAGCTGGGCGTCTCGCCCTCGCTGCTCGCCGAGGCCGGCACGGTCCGCTACAACCACCCGGATCCGCACTCGGGCCTGGTGGAACAGGAGTACAACCACCTCTTCGTCGGGATGGTGCAGGCACCGCCCAGGCCGGACCCGACGGAGGTTGGCCTGACCGCGTTCGTGACCGCCGACGAGTTGGTGGAGCGGCACGCGAGGGACCCGTTCTCGGCCTGGTTCATGACGGTGCTGGATGCGGCGCGGCCCGCGATCAGAGAGCTCACGGGGCCTGCGGCCGGCTGGTGAACGGCCCCGGGACGAGGGGCGCGGGGGTTTCCGGGTTCCGGCCCGGACCCCCGGATCGCCCTTCGGGCTCGTCCCCTTGAGCCCCGCCGGAGGGGCATGGGACGGCTACACCAGGTCCGGCTTGAGGGGGAGGGCCGCCCAGATGACCTTGCCCCCACTGGCGGTGTGTTCGACATCGCACACGCCGCCCGCCTCGCGCGTGATCTCCCGCACGAGAAGCAGACCGCGGCCTCCGGTCTGACCGTAGTCGGCCTCCAGGGCCGTCGGGCGGTACGGATGGTTGTCCTCGACGGAGACCCGGACCCATTCGGATCCGACGGCCACCTCCACAGCGAGCATGGGCGAGAGCAGTGCGGCGTGCCGTACCGCGTTGGTGACCAGCTCGGAGACGATCACCAGCAGCCCCTGGACCACTTCGTCGGCGGCGGGCACACCCTGCCGGGCGAGCAGATCGCGGACCGCGTGCCGTGCCTGGGGCACCGATGCGTCCACGGCGGCGGCGGTGAACCGCCAGACACCCTCGTACGGCTGGGGACACCCCTGGATGGAGTCAGGGGGAGCCACGGCGGGACTTCGCTCGGTGCCCCCGTCCACCGGTGGGTGAGGGCCGGACCCCCACCCGCTGTCGTCCATGGTCCGCTCGCCACCCTTACGCTCGATTGTCGCCACGCAAAGAGTGTTGGGAATGTCCCGGTCCATACCGGACCACTGACGCAAAGTCAGCAAGTATCGACGGCTTCTGATCGTTGGCGTATGACACCGTCAGTTGTGTGACTGCTCCTGCCCTTGTTGTGCTGCCTTCCGAGGCTCTTCGGTTTGTATGGGCCGGGTTGTCTGGGTCAGGTCGATAAATTGACCGGCTTCCCCCACCAGTGCCCACCGGATCGACCCGGCTCGTCACCACCCGTTTTCGCTTCGCCCGGCTGAGGTCGATCCGCCTCCGTGAGCCGGTCGGAGACAAGGCTCACGATGCGGCGTCCGCCGATGCCGGACGCGATCAGGCCAAGGCCGTCGAAGAGCAGGGCGAGCGAGAAGAAGGTGCCGATCACATAGAGGCTGTTTCCCGGCCATTCGATCAGTACCAGCACGCCGAGCAGGATGCCGAACGCGCCCTGCACGATCGTCCAGCCGAACTGCGGCCCGCGTACTACCAGGCCTCCGACGAGCCGGAACACTCCACCGGTGAGGAACAGCAGTGCGGCGAACATGGTCAGCGCCTCGGCCGCGCCCTCAGGATGCCGGATGACGACGACACCCGCGGCCAGATTGAGAGCGGCGACGACGGCGCCGAGCCAGAAGAAGCTGCTGCCCCTGGACTGGACGGCGTGCAGCAGTCCGATGAAGCCGCCGACGAGCAGCAGCCAGCCGAAGAGCAGCATCGAGGTCAGCGTGGCGATGGCGGTGTAGACGAGTCCGACCAGACCGGCGAGCACCAGGACCGCACCGAACGCTGCCAGCCAGCCGAAACTGCGGCTGAGCTGCCGTCCCTCGTCCTTCGCTCCGGGTTTCGACACAGCGCGCCTCCTCACCTTCGGGCGCCGCCGGACCAGGGCGGCTGCGCGACTCTGCCACCCCTTCTTGATCATACGTTCGGGGCCTGCGGATAGCATCCGCCTCATGGAGCCGCAGCTGCTGCACAGCGTCGCCGACGGCGTCGCCACCGTCGTCATCCACCACCCGGCGAAACGCAACGCCATGACCGCGGACATGTGGCGGGCCCTGCCTCCGCTGCTGGACGGGCTGGCGACGGATCCGGCCGTACGGGCTCTGGTGATGACCGGTGAGGGCGAGACGTTCTGTGCGGGCGCGGACATCTCGTCGTTGCGGGAGCCCTCGGAGAGCACGGGAGCCGAGTCCGGAGGTTCCGGCGGTTCCGGAGGCTCTGGAGGTTCCGGCGGTTCCGGCGGCGCGCAGGTCCTGGCCGTGGAGGCCGAGGAGGCGCTGGCGGCGTTTCCCAAGCCGACGCTCGCGGCGGTGCGGGGGCACTGCGTGGGTGGCGGATGCCAGCTCGCGGCCGCTTGCGATCTGCGCTTCGCCGACGAGGACGCGCTGTTCGGGGTGACGCCGGCGAAGCTGGGGATCGTCTATCCGGCCTCGTCCACGCAGCGGCTGGTGTCGCTGGTGGGACCGGCCACGGCGAAGTACCTCCTGTTCTCGGGCGAATTGATCGACTCCGGTCGTGCGCTGCGCACCGGGCTGGTGGACGAGGTGCTGCCTGCCGGGGAACTCGGCAAGCGCATCGCGGAGTTCGCGCGTGTGCTGGTCTCGCGCTCGCAGCTGACGCAGGCGGCGGCCAAGGAGTTCGCGGACGGGCGCGTGGACCGGGCCGCGTACTGGGCGGAGCAGGCGCACGGCAGCGGTGACAGGGCGGAGGGGGTGGCCGCGTTTCTGGAGCGCAGGCGTCCGCGGTTCGAGTGGACCCCCGACGGGTCTGCCGACGGGCCTACTGCAGGATGAACCGGCTCTTGGAGCGCCACTCCTCCACCAGGTCGGCGGGGGCCTTCTGCGGGGATCCCGCGTCGTAGGGCGGCTGCGGGTCGTACTCGGTCAGCAGCTGCACGGACTGGGCGTGGCGGTCGCCCGCGATCATGCCGACGAGGGTGAGCCCCATGTCGATACCGGACGAAACGCCTGCTGCCGTCACGTACTTTCCGTCGATCACGACCCGCTCCCCCGTCGGCTCGACGCCGAACTGCTTCATGTAGTCCAGCGCCAGCCAGTGTGAGGTGGCGCGGCGGCCCTTGAGCAGGCCCGCGGCCGCCAGGAGCAGCGAGCCGGTGCACACGGACGTCGTCCAGGTGCTGGTGGCGTCGACGGTGCGCAGCCAGTCGAGCAGCGTCTCGTTCTCCATCTGCGGGGTCTGGCCGGGGCCGCCGGGGACGACGACGATGTCAGGGCGGGTGACCTCGGCCAGGGTCTTGTCCGCGGTGATCGCGAGTGTTCCGCGGTCGGTGCGGACGGGGCCCGTCTGTTCGGCGACGAAGACCAACTCGGCGTCGGGGAGGCGGCCGAGTGTCTCGTACGGGCCGACTGCGTCGAGGGCGGTGAAACGGTCGAAGAGGACGATGGCGATCTGCATGGGTCTGCCTTTCAGTGAGGGTCAGCGTGCACTGACGGACTGGTGCCGTTTACTGAGGGACTGGTGCGTGGAAGCGGCGGCGGTATTCGGCGGGTGCCGAGCCGAGTGCCTTGAGGAAGGCGCGGCGCATCGCCTCGGGGGTGCCGTAGCCGCAGGCGCGTGAGATCTCCTCGATCCCGTCGGAGGTGTCCTCCAGGAGTCGGCGCGCGTGTTCGATGCGTACCCGGTCGACGTACCGGCCCGGTGTCATGCCGGTCTCGGCCCGGAAGGCGCGGGCGAAGTGGCGCGGCGAGAGCCTGGCGCGTGCGGCGAGCGACTCGACCGAGAGGTCTCCGTCGGGATGCTCGGTGATCCACTGCTGGACGTCGCGCAGCGGTTCGCGCTGCGCGGTCTGCGCGGCGAGCTGGGCGCTGAACTGGGCCTGGTTGCCGGGGCGGCGGAGGAAGACGACGAGATGCCGCGCGACGGTGAGCGCCGTTTCACGGCCGAGGTCCTCCTCGACGAGCGCGAGGGCAAGGTCGATGCCGGAGGTGACCCCGGCGGACGTCGCGACGTGTCCGTCGCGTACGAAGATCGGGTCCGGGTCGACCTCGACGGCCGGATGGTTACGGGCAAGCCGGTCGCACACGTTCCAGTGTGTGGTGGCCCGGCGGCCGTCCAGGAGTCCGGCCTCGGCCAGCAGCAGCGCTCCGCTGCACACGGAGACCAGACGCTTGGCCCTGGGGGCCCTCTCGCGCAGCCAGTCGATCAGCCGCGGGTCGGGCTGCCTGGTGCCCTGGCCCCCGGGGACGACAAGGGTATGCGGGTCCGGCGCGTCGTGGAGAGCGCCGTCCGGGACGAGCGTGAGCCCGCTGGAGGTGCGGACGGGCCCGCCGTCGAGCGATGCGGTGCGGATGCGGTACGCGTCCGGGTCCCCCGAGGACCTGGCGGCGCCCGTGAACACCTCCACGGGACCGGTGACGTCCAGGCTCTGGACGTCGTCGAAGAGGACGACGAGGACGGTTCGGTGCTGCGCCATGACTTGATTCTTGGATGCGCGCATGATGGCCGCAATGTCGAATCCCCCACCAATCCTGCCATCGGGCGGGGCGGTGCAGATTCCGCCTTTGCGGGGCGGTGCAGATTCCGCCTTCCCCGGCATACCAACCAGTCGGTAATCTGCGCGGCATGAACTCACCCCTGCCGGAGCGCGCCGGCCGCCGCTGCCACAACGCGATCAATCCGCTGCACTCGGCCCACTACTTCTCACCGGACCTCGGGACGGAGCTGGCGGGGATCGGCATCGAGGACAGCAACGCCGCGTACTTCGGCGCCCGGGCGGCCGCCATGGGCCCGGTCGGAGCGGGCACGGTGACGGCCACGTTCTACAACTTCAAGCACGAGCTCGTGGCGCAGCACGTCCCAGCGGTCTGGCGGATCGCCTCTCCGGAGAGGGTCCTCGCGGCACGCGCGCGTGCCGTCGACGCGACGCTGCACCGGCTGCTCGGAAAGGAGGCGCTCGCCTCGAAGGAGATGGCCGAGGCGGCAGGCCTCGCTCTGCGCGCCACCGAGGCCTGCAGCAGGACGGCACGGCCGCTGTACGCCGCGCACGCCGACCTGCCCGTACCGGAGGAGCCGCACCTCGCGTACTGGCACGCCGCGACCCTCCTGCGCGAACACCGCGGCGACGGGCACCTCGCCGTCCTGCTGGACGCGGAACTCGACCCGCTGGAGGCCCTGGTGACCCACACCGCGACCGGCAAGGGCATGTCACCGAGGTGGGTCCTGGGTACCCGCGGATGGGCCCGGCAGGACTGGGAAGCGGCGACGGAGCGACTGCGCTCGCGCGGACTTCTCGACGCGGACGGCGAGTTGACGGACGCGGGGGTCGCGCTTCGGCGGGATCTCGAGACTGAGACGGACCGGCTGGACCGTGCGCCGTACGAACACCTGGGCGCGGCGGGCGTCGAGCGGCTCACCGAACTCGCGGCGGGCTTTCTTGGGGCGGCTGTGGCGGCGGGGGCCTTTCCGGCCGGGATGATCGGCAAGAACTGACCCCAGCGGATCGCTTCTCCTGGGAGCCGAGGCCGGCCGATTGCACCCGAGGCCGGCTGATTGCACCCGAGGCCGGCTGATCGCAGCAGACCGCATGACCGCGGCCGCAGTTGACGTCAGCCGACCGCGGCCGGCTGCATGGCCCGAGCGAGCCGAGGTACCCGTGTGTCTCCGGCCGATCCGGGCCGTTCCGGGTCGTACGCGGCCGGAGGACGAAAGGGGAAGACGTGTTCCGTGCTTTTGCAGATGTGCTGCGCCAGATCGGGGCCGCCGTCGCCACCGTGGTGACGCTGCCCTTCCGGGCCCTTGCCCGGCTGTTCGGCGGCGCCGCCCACTCGACGCGCCGCACGGGGCGGGCTCGCCGGGTGTGACCCGGTGTGCGCCGGACCGGCGCCGGCGATGCGCCGGACCGGCCGTCCGGCTCGAACCCCTCCGCCCGGCAGGCCGCGACCGTCAGCTCCCGCAGGTCGTAGCCGTGCCGGAAGCCGCGTCGGGCACCGGCGCCTCCGCCTCCCTCCCCTCCCTTGTCGCTTTGACTGTCACCCTCGCCTCGTCGCGCCCACGTGCCCGGTTGTCGGTGGGGCCTGCCACAATTGCGGCGCAACCTCAGTGGAGAAGGCGGTACGGGATCGTGACGACACCCCTCGTAGGGTCCATCGAAGGCAGGATCGCCGAGGAGCTCGGCGTACGGGAGCGGCAGGTCAAGGCTGCCGTGGAGCTGCTCGACGGCGGTTCGACGGTGCCCTTCATCGCCCGCTACCGCAAGGAAGCGACCGAGATGCTCGACGACGCGCAGCTGCGCACGCTCGAGGAGCGGCTGCGCTATCTGCGGGAGCTGGAGGAGCGGCGGACGGCGATCCTCGACTCGGTGCGCGAGCAGGGCAAGCTCACTGAGGAGCTGGAGGCGCAGATCCGCGGTGCCGAGACCAAGGCGCGTCTCGAGGACATCTACCTGCCGTTCAAGCCGAAGCGGCGCACGAAGGCGCAGATCGCGCGCGAGGCGGGTCTCGAGCCTCTCGCCGAGGGGCTTCTCGGCGATCCGTCGGTCGAGCCGGTGGCCGCCGCCGCGGCCTTCGTGGACGCCGACAAGGGCGTCGCGGACCCGCAGGCGGCCCTGGACGGCGCCCGCGCCATCCTCACCGAAGGGTTCTCGGAGGACGCGGACCTCATCGGCGAGCTGCGCGAGCGCATGTGGACCCGCGGGCGGCTGGCCGCCAAGGTGCGGGAGGGCAAGGAGGAGGCGGGCGCCAAGTTCGCCGACTACTTCGACTTCGACGAGCCCTTCACCGAGCTGCCCTCGCACCGGATCCTGGCGATGCTGCGCGGTGAGAAGGAGGAGGTCCTGGACCTCGTTCTGGAGCCGGAGGAGCCCAGGGACGAGCCCGGCCCCTCCTCGTACGAGGCGATCATCGCCAGCCGCTTCGGGGTGGCCGAGCGCGGCCGTCCCGCCGACAAGTGGCTGGTGGACACGGTGCGCTGGGCCTGGCGCACGCGCATCCTGGTGCACCTGGGCATCGACCTGCGGCTGCGGCTGCGTACGGCCGCGGAGGACGAGGCGGTGCAGGTCTTCGCCGCGAACCTGCGCGACCTGCTGCTCGCCGCCCCTGCCGGCACGCGCGCGACACTGGGGCTGGACCCCGGATTCCGTACGGGCGTGAAGGTGGCCGTGGTCGACGCGACCGGCAAGGTCGTCGCGACGGACGTGATCTACCCGCACGTCCCGCAGAACAAGTGGGACGAGGCCATCGCCAAGCTCGCGCGGCTCGCCAAGGAGCACGCGGTCGAGCTGATCGCGATCGGCAACGGCACGGCGTCGCGCGAGACGGACAAGCTGGCCGGTGAACTGATCACGAAGCACCCTGAGTTGAAGCTGACCAAGGTGATGGTGTCCGAGGCGGGCGCCTCGGTGTACTCGGCCTCGGCCTTCGCATCGCAGGAGCTGCCCGGCATGGACGTGTCGCTGCGCGGCGCCGTCTCCATCGCCCGCCGTCTGCAGGACCCGCTGGCAGAGCTGGTCAAGATCGACCCGAAGTCGATCGGTGTCGGCCAGTACCAGCACGACCTCTCCGAGGTGAAGCTGTCGCGGTCGCTCGACGCGGTCGTCGAGGACTGTGTGAACGGCGTCGGCGTGGACGTCAACACGGCCTCCGCGCCGCTGCTGGCCCGGGTCTCCGGCATCAGCAGCGGCCTTGCCGAGAACATCGTCGCCCACCGGGACTCGAACGGCCCGTTCCGTTCGCGGCAGGCGCTCAAGGACGTGGCGCGCCTTGGCCCGAAGGCGTACGAGCAGTGCGCCGGCTTCCTGCGGATCCGCGGCGGCGACGACCCGCTGGACTCCTCCAGCGTGCACCCCGAGGCGTACCCGGTGGTGCGCCGCATGGTGAAGACCACGGGCAGCGATGTCGCGTCGCTGATCGGCAATACGGGGGTGCTGCGCTCGCTCCACGCCGACGAGTTCGTGGACGAGACCTTCGGTCTGCCGACCGTGACGGACATCCTGCGGGAGCTGGAGAAGCCGGGGCGGGATCCGCGTCCGGCGTTCAAGACGGCCACGTTCAAGGAGGGCGTCGAGAAGATCTCCGATCTGTCGTCCGGGATGGTCCTGGAGGGCGTGGTCACGAATGTCGCCGCGTTCGGTGCGTTCGTGGACGTCGGTGTCCATCAGGACGGTCTTGTGCATGTGTCCGCGATGTCCAAGACGTTCGTCAAGGACCCGCGGGATGTGGTGAAGCCGGGCGACATCGTCAAGGTGAAGGTGCTGGATGTCGACATTCCGCGTAAGCGGATCTCGTTGACGCTGCGGTTGGACGACGAGGCTGCGCCTGCGTCTTCCTCTTCTGCCGGGGGTGGGCGACCCCAGCGTGGGGGGCGGCCGCCGCAGCAGCGGGGGCAGCAGGCGCGGCAGGGGCGCGGGGGTGGTGGGGCTCGGCAGGCTCCTCCGCCGCCTGCGAACAGTGCGATGGCTGATGCGCTTCGGCGGGCCGGGTTGGTTGACCCCGGGCGGGGTCGGGGCTGACGGTTGGCCCCCGCGGTGCGGGGTTGGTGTCGTACGCCAGCCAGTAACCGGAACGGGGGATTGTGCCCACCCTCCCCCAGCTACCGCCGGAGGTGCCCCCAGCCCTGCGGAACGCCTGCCCACAACGGTGCGGAGCGGTTTCCCACAACGGGGGCGCCGCGCCATCCGGTCAGCGCTCCGTCACCTTGCCCTCCGTCACCTCCAGGCGCCTTGTCGTGTGTACCGCGTCCAGCATGCGGCGGTCGTGGGTGATGAGGAGCAGCGTGCCCTTGTACGAGTCGAGGGCTGACTCGAGTTGTTCGATCGCGGGCAGGTCGAGGTGGTTGGTCGGCTCGTCGAGGACGAGGAGGTTGACGCCGCGGCCCTGGAGCAGCGCCAGGGCCGCGCGGGTGCGTTCGCCCGGGGAGAGGCTCGCCGCCGGGCGCAGCACATGGTCGGACTTGAGCCCGAACTTGGCCAGCAAGGTGCGTACCTCGCCGGGCTCGGTGTCGGGGACGGCCGCGCAGAACGCGTCCAGCAGTGACTCGGAGCCGTGGAACAGCGCCCGGGCCTGGTCCACTTCGCCGATGACGACGCCCGATCCGAGCGCCGCGTGGCCCGCGTCGAGCGGCACGCGGCCCAGGAGGGCGGCGAGGAGCGTGGACTTGCCCGCTCCGTTGGCGCCGGTGACGGCGATCCGGTCGGCCCAGTCGATCTGCAGCGTCACCGGCCCCAGTACGAAGCCATCGCGCCGTACCTCGGCGTCGCGCAGGGATGCGACGATCGCGCCGGAGCGCGGCGCCGCGGCGATCTCCATCCGCAGCTCCCACTCCTTGCGCGGCTCCTCGACGACGTCGAGCCGCTCGATCATGCGCTGGGTCTGCCGGGCCTTCGCGGCCTGCTTCTCGCTTGCCTCGCTGCGGAACTTCCGGCCGATCTTGTCGTTGTCGTTGCCCGCCTTGCGCCGGGCGTTCTTGACGCCCTTGTCCATCCAGGTGCGCTGCATCTGCGCCCGTTCCTGGAGGGACGCGCGCTTGTCGGCGTACTCCTCGTACTCCTCGCGGGCGTGCCGGCGCGCGGTCTCGCGCTCCTCCAGGTACCCGTCGTATCCACCGCCGTAGAGGTTGATCTGCCCCTGGGCGAGGTCGAGTTCGAGGACCTTGGTCACGGTGCGGGCGAGGAACTCCCGGTCGTGGCTGACGACGATGGTTCCAGCGCGCAGACCGGTGACGAACCGCTCCAGGCGCTCGAGTCCGTCCAGGTCCAGGTCGTTCGTCGGCTCGTCCAGCAGGAACACGTCGTAGCGAGACAGGAGGAGGGATGCCAGCCCGGCGCGGGCCGCCTGCCCGCCCGACAGCGACGTCATGGGCTGGTCGAGCCCGATGCGCAGCCCGAGCGAGTCGGCGACCTCCTCGGCGCGCTCGTCCAGGTCGGCGCCACCGAGGCCCAGCCACCGCTCCAGGCTCTCCGCGTAGGCGTCGTCGGAGCCCGGCTCACCGTCGACGAGCGCCTGGGTGGCCGCGTCCATGGCGCGCTGTGCCTCGGCAACCCCGGTACGCCGGGCCAGGAACTCCCGTACGGTCTCGCCGAGGCGCCGTTCCGCCTCCTGTGGCAGATGCCCCACGGTTGCGGAGGGCGGCGACAGGCGCAGCTCGCCCTGCTCGGGGGTGGCGAGCCCGGCCAGCAGGCGCAGCAGCGTGGACTTCCCGGCGCCGTTGGCACCGACGAGTCCGATCACGTCCCCCGGCGCGACGACGAGGTCGAGCCCGGAGAAAAGAGAGCGGTCGCCGTGGCCGGCGGCGAGGTTCTTGGCGACGAGAGTGGCAGTCATCAGGCCGTCGATCCTAACGAGAGGTGGGAGCGAGGGGCGGACCGACCACGGCGAGGCCCGCCCCGGGCGGTCAGAGCAGCCCCGCCAGCTTGTACAGCACCAGTGATCCCGCAACGGCCACGTTCAGGCTCGCGCCCGTCCCGACCATCGGGATCTCCACGCACACGTCCAGCAGGTCCAGCGCCTCGGGCGGGATGCCGTTCTGCTCGTGTCCGAGCACGATCACCGTCCTTTCCCGGGCGGGCGGAAGGTCGGCGAGGCGAATCGCCTCATCAGCCAGCTCGACGCCCACGATGCGTGTCCCGCGCTCGCGCTGACGCTCCAGCCAGCCCACCGGGTCGCCCGTCCAGTGCACACACGGCGGCTTGCGCAGCGTGTTCCCACGGGCCAGCGCCTCCGGCACCCAGGGGAAGCGCGGCACCGTCAGGCACGCCCCGGTCGCGTCACACGTACGGGCGAGGGTGCCGAGGTTCGCGCCGTGCAGCGGCCACAGGGGCGCCACGTAGAGGTGGTCCCAGCAGGCGTGGGAGCGGGGGCGGCGCGCGCGGCGCAGTTCGCCGGGAGTGCGCGTACGGATCGACGGTCCGCTCTTCCGGGCGCTCACCGCGCCACGGAGGCGTACCTCCAGCTCTTGGCAGAAGTCATCGTCGTAGGGGCGACATACGGCTCGCCCCGGGCCGATCGGGGTCGGTGGTCATCGCGCCATGGGCGCGACCAGCACGCTGTCCGTCGTGCGCGCCACGATGAAGGATTCCCCCTTGGTCGCCTTCGCGTCCAGTGAGATTCGGTGCTTGCCGGTGTCGAGGATGTCGTCGAAAACCTCATGGGTGTGGGCGCGGTAGAGCCGGTCGAGACGGTACGCGGTGAGCTGGACGCGGCAGGTGGAGGTGACCTCGATCCCCGCCTCGCCGTCGGCGGCGACCAGGCGCGCGAGACGGCGCTGCTCCACCGGGCTGCGATCGAGGGCGTGCTCTATCTGGGCGACCAGAAGCGGAATGATCGGCGCCAGCCCGTCGACGTACGCCACGTCCGCGCCGGCGCGTTCGAACGCGGCCCGTACGGCGGCTCGTTCCTGTTCACTGACGGCGCGGCCGAAGGCGACGGCTCCGTATGTGCGCAGTTCGTCGGCGGGGACGTCTGCCGCGTCCGTCGTGATCTCGGCGCCGATACCGATGGTGCGCAGGGCCGCGGCGAGCTTGGCGAGGACGGCGACGCGGGCGCCGATCAGCAGGACGCGGCGCGGCGCCGGTTCCTGCCGGTCGAGCAGGCTCTGCAGTGCGCTGCGGTACTCGGCACCGCGGAAGCGGAACGGCCCTATGCCGTGGTAGCCGTTGAGCTCGAGATCGGCGTGCTCGTCCGTCTGCCAGGCGAAGTCCCGCCAGACGAAGTCGTCGCTGCCGTCGTCGGCCTTGTCGATGGCCGCGGTGACCGCGCCGCATTCGATGCCCTCGCACTCGGGGCAGCCGTAGATGACGTACCGCCCACCGGGCAGCGGAGCCTCCGCCTCCAGCAGCAGCGCACGCACCTGGGCGGTGAAGATCGCGGGCGGGATGTCGGAGGCGAGCGGGGAGACGGCGTCGAGATCGGAGAGTTGGAAGAGCAGCGGTCTGCCGTCGACGATGAAGTCGACGAAATCCCGGTGCAGTTGGTAGTCACCATTGGCGCGGACCCCGCCGGCACGCATAGCCGGGGCCAGACCGAAAGTCGCGTACTCGGCACACATGTCCTGAGTATCCCCACCTGGAACCTGATGTGAGCACGGCATCACCCATTCCGCTACCGCCCGGGCATGAACAGGGACGTGATCGGTGCGAGTCTGGAGCCGCGAACCCGCCCGGCGCACCACTTCGGCGGTTGCGGGCGCGCTGTGGTGGCCCTACCGGATCGAGCCGGAGGCTCAGGTCAGTGAGTGGTCGCTGCGATCGCTGCAGGTCTACGAGGAGTTGGCGGCGCGGTCCGGCGACACGGGCGTACGCATGGTGGAGGGCGCGCATGGGGATGTGCGGAGGAGGCGGCCCGGCTTGATCTGCAGCGAGCACAGTGACGAGCCGTCGGGGCGCGAGGCCTGCCTGACGACGATCCGCGACCGCTGCCAGATGAGTCGACCGCGACGCCGGACCGCCCCACCGGTGGTGGCCCCCGATCCTGGCCGGGTACGGCACCAGACCGCGCCGAACCCGGCCGGAGATGGGTCACACGGGGTCACACCCTTTCGAGCCACAACTGCGCACTCAGCTGACGGCAGCGCCGAACCACTTGGGTAGTTGGCTGAGCAGATCCTGCTGGTCTTCACCGACCCACGCCACGTGGCCGTCCGGCCGCAGCAGCACCGCGGGCACATCCAGTTCCTCGCTGACGTCGACGACGTGGTCGACGCGGTCTGCCCAGCCCGCCACCGAGAGCCGGCCGGTCTGGTCGAGCAGCAGTCCGCGGCCGCCGTGCATCAGCTCGTAGAGGCGCCCCCGCTTCAGCCCCACGTCCCGCATCCGCCGACCGAGCAGTTCATGCCCCTCGCCGAAGTCGTAGCGGACCCCGATCGCGGTGATCTTCTCGATGAGGTATCGGTTCACCTCCTCGAAGTCCATCAGTTCCGACACCAACCGGCGCACCGCCTGGGGCCCCGGCTCGGTGGACATGAGCTCCATCTGCGCGCGGGTGTTGTACAGCACGTCGGCTGCCACCGGGTGCCGTTCGGTGTGGTAGCTGTCCAGCAGCCCCTCCGGTGCCCAGCCGTTCACCTCGGCGGCCAGCTTCCAGCCGAGGTTGAACGCGTCCTGGACACCGAGGTTGAGGCCCTGCCCGCCGGTCGGCGGGTGGATGTGCGCCGCGTCGCCGGCCAGCAGTACCCGGCCGACCCGGTAACGCTCGGCCTGCCGGGTGGCGTTGCCGAAGCGGGACAGCCAGCGCGGTGAGTGCACGCCGAAGTCGGTGCCGGCGAACGCCCGCAGCTGTTGCTTGAACTCCTCGAGGCTCGGCGGGACCGCGCGGTCCTCGGCCACCCCCTCGGCGGGCACGACGACGCGGTACACCCCGTCTCCGAAGGGCGTGGCGCCGAACCGCTTCTGGGTCTTGTTGACTTCGGCCACCGCGGCGGCCAGCGTCTCCGGTGGTACGGCCACCTCCATCTCGCCCAGCAGCGTCTCGACCGTGGAGGGCTCGCCGGGGAAGCCGACGCCGAGCAGCTTGCGCACCGTGCTGCGGCCGCCGTCGCAGCCGACGAGGTAGCGCGAGCGCAGCCGCGTGCCTCCCCCGCCGGCTACGCCCTCATTGGCGGGGGTACCCCCATTGGCCAGCTCGACGGTCACTCCGTGGTCGTCCTGGCTCAGCCCGACCAGTTCGCAGCCGCGCCGGATCTCGGCGCCGAGCTCGGTGGCGCGCTCGGCCAGCAGGCGATCGGTGGTGGGCTGCGGGATGCCGAGGATGTAGGGATGCGCGGTGTCCAGCCGGTCGGGCGCGGGTTTGGCGATGGCGGCGAAGAAACCGCCGACCGGGTACTGCCGACCGTGCGCGAGGAACCGCTCCAGCAGACCGCGCTGGCCCATCACCTCGATGCTGCGCACGTGCAGGCCGAGCGCGCGGACATACCCGGTCGGCTCCGCTTCCTTCTCCAGCACGAGCACGTGCACGCCGTGCAGCCGCAACTCACCGGCCAGCATCAAGCCGGTCGGTCCGCCGCCGGCAACGATCACGTCAATCATGAAAACCCCCCATTCAGCAAGCTTGCATGTCGGCCAGCCGCTCCGCGTAATCCGGCGGCGCGCACACCCGCACCTCCGCGCCGAGTGCCCGCCCCGCACCGCGAGTTCCCCCGGCGGTTCGACGTTCTGCGAGACCCACGTCGACAAAGGCACACGTACTTCGCGGATCCCTGATTTCCGCAGGTTCTGGCTTCGGCTGGAGATTCTGCGGCACGACCCAGGTCTTGCCGCAAGGCCCCCGGTGCGCTATACGTTGAGAGTGGCAAGGAGTGGGTAACCCTCCTTGCCTTTGCGTTTTCTCCTTGCCTTTGCTTTTCCCCTTGCCTCTGTCATTTGTCGTCCGCTGTTGTCGTCCGCTGTGGACGGACGAGCTCCTCCCGAAGCGGTGACGCGCCGCGTACGGCGATGCCGACGGTGCCTCCCGGGATGCGGTGGGCCTGGCGCGGCGGGGCCGCACCCTCGGGCGTTCTCCAGCCGCTGGGCGGGCTCTTCCAGACGTGGCTGTACGACCCGGCCAAGCCCAGCGCGCCTGCGGCGCGGGACGCCGGGGTTGTGCGGGTGTCCGGTACGCCCGCGCAGCCACGGGCGTGGAAGGCGATCTCGGCGACCAACGGGGTGCATGGGCACGGGTGATAGTGGGTTGCCCTGGGAGCGAGCCCTTGGCCCGCGGCCGGGGCTCTTTCCCGCCCCCCGCGCTTTCAGTTGACTACCGCCCTGTTCGAGGGGCGGTGGCGGCTCGGTGGGCGGCTCGGGCCCGTCGGGCCAGCGGGAAGTAGCGGAGGCGCTCCGGTAGGAGGGGGACGACCGTGCGGACCACGCGGCCGAAGCGGCGTAGGCGGCGCTCCTGAACCGGCGTCCAGGGCAGGCCGATCGCCTCGCGGGCGCCGGGCGGCATCAGCCCGATCGTGACGAAACGCCGGAGACGTACGAAGGGTGGCAGCAGCACGGGCCACAGGGCGCGCAACGCCAGGCGCAGCGGGAGTGGCACGTGGTCGGGTGGCGGGACGAGGCCGTCCACGGCGACGATTTCCCTGGCCACCGTCGTCAGTTCCAGTTCCTCGGCGAGCATATTGCGGTAGTACGGCCAGAACTCCTCGATCGTCTGCGGCATGTCCCGGTCGCGGATGCCGAGGACCCGGCCGACCTGGAGCCACTCGGCGTACAGCTGCCGCTCCTCGGCATCGGTGTAAGGGCGCCGGTCGAGGTACTGCCGAGCGTGCCGCATCACCGGGAACCCGCTCGCGTGCACCCACACGTAGGCCTCGGGCATGAGGGCGTGGTACGGGCGGCCGTGCGCGTCCGTGCCGCGGATCGTGCGGTGCAGCCGCCTGAGCCGCCGTCCTTCCTCGGCGGCGGCCTGACCTCCGTAGACCCACAGCTGCAGAGACCGCAGCGACCGCTCGCCGCGTCCCCATGGATCGGTACGGAACATCGAGTGCTCGTCGACGCCCGCACCGACGGCGGGGTGCGCCACCTGTAGGGCGAGCGCGGGTGGCAGGGTGAGGAGCGTGCGGATCTCTCCCGTGACGTCCCAGAGGATGCCGCCGGGCGGGGGCGGCAGGTTG
This sequence comes from Streptomyces himalayensis subsp. himalayensis, assembly GCF_013778455.1. Classification (GTDB taxonomy): domain Bacteria; phylum Actinomycetota; class Actinomycetes; order Streptomycetales; family Streptomycetaceae; genus Streptomyces; species Streptomyces himalayensis. Next base: position 35,616 of record NZ_JACEHE010000018.1, read on the forward strand.
CGGGGAGGAGACGCCAGGTTGCGGGGAGGAGACGCCAGGTTGCCGGGCGGGGGCGCCAGGTTGCCGGGCGGGGGCGCCAGGTTGGCGGGCGGGGCCGGCTCGGGCTTCTCCGTCTCACGGGGTGGGCGAGGCCGGTCCACGCCCCGCCGGTCTTCTCGCCGCCGGTCCCCGCCCCGCCGGTTCACGGCCCGTAGGTCTTCGGGCATGGGATGCGCTCCTCTGCCGGGCCCTGCGGTGAAGGGCTGGCAAGGGTGGCCGGGACGTGGCCGGGCGCCGGAAGCCCCGCTACACGGCTTCCGGCCCCGATCCCGTGTCCCTCCAGCTCCTACACATCCAGTATGCGATCAGCGCACCGGGGAGCGCACCGGGGAGCACGCTGCGCCGGCAAGGTGTGAGGGCGCGGGGCGCCAGGGCGACGGGCTGAGCTGGCGCGGGGCGCCGGGGCGCTGGGCCGACGGGCTGAGCTGGCGCGGGGCGCCGGAGGTGCACCGGGGCGCCGGAGGTGCACCGGGGCGCCGCGCCGACCGACTGTGCCGGAGCGCCGCGCCGACCGGCTGTGCCGGCGCGGTGTACACGCACGGTATGCCGGGTCGGGTGTGTGCCGGGCGGACGTCGTATGCCGACAGCGGTACGGCGGCATACCCTGCCGGGAGCCCGCAGCGCCCAGCGCCCAGTGGACCAGGCCTGCCGGATCGGCGTCGCATGCCGACGCGCAGTACGGCCGCATACCGTGCCGGGAGCCCGCTGGGCCCGGCGCCGCGCGAGGCTCAGCCGCGCGGATCCACCACCGTCCGAGCCGGGAGCGGCTCGCCCACGATGCGGCTCGCCAGGTTCGACGCCAGCTCGGAGACGCTGATCCGCAGTTCCGTCTCCGCGGCCGCGCGCTCGGCCTCGATCCTGGCCTTCCCCTCCTCGATGATCGAGTCGCGTTCGCGCCGGCCGTCCTGCCGGGCGGCAGCGATCAGCGCAGCACCCTCCTCGGCGGCCCGCTGCCGGGTGCGTGCCGCGTCATGCCGGGCTTCGGCCAGCACCTTCTCCGTCTTGGCGCGCTCGTTCTCCGCGCGGAGGCGCACCGCCTCCGCCCGCTCGGCAGCACCCTGGATCGCGTCCTCACGCTGGGCGATGACGCGGTTGATCCGCGGCAGGACACGCGCGATCAGGAAGAAGACCGCGGCGAACAGCGGGAGGGCGACCGCTAGTTCCTCGACCTTCGGATTGAGCGGGCCTATGTCCGTGGGAACGAGATACATAACCACGGCCTACCCGCTCATCCGTGCGAAACAACGCGCGTCTACGCCAGAGTTGGCCGAAACGTGCCATTCCCAGGGCAAAAGGCGAGGGGCGAGCGCACTCCGGCGCGCCCGCCCCGCGCCTCAACTTGGCTGCTACTTGGTGAGCTCGCCCATCTCCTGGTCGACCGTCCGGGAGATCCGCCGCCGCACCCCGTACCAGCCGCCGACGAGCGCGAGCCCGATGAGCGGGATGAGGTAGAGCGTCTTGCGGCCGATCTCGGGGTCCTTCCACATCAGGCCGAGCACGGCCAGCAAGAAGGCGATCGTGGCGATCTCGGTGACCGGGCTGCCGGGCAGGCGGAACTTCGGGCGCGTGACCAGGCCCTCCTTGGCGCGGCGAACGAAGGCCAGGTGGCAGATCATGATGATCACCCAGGTGCTGATGATGCCGAGTGAGGCGACGTTCAGGACGATCTCGAACGCCTGGCTGGGCATCAGGAAGTTCAGGCCGACGCCGAGGACGCACACTGCAGCGGTGAGCATGATGCCGCCGTACGGAACCTGGCTGCGGTTCATCTTCGCGGTGAACCCGGGCGCGGAGCCCGCCATCGCCATGGACCGCAGGATGCGGCCGGTGGAGTACAGGCCCGAGTTCAGGCTGGACATGGCCGCGGTCAGCACGACCAGGTTCATCACGTCGCCGGCCGCCGGGACGCCGATCTTGGAGAGGACCGTCACGAACGGGCTCTCGCCCGCCGAGTACACGGAGCCGGGCAGCAGCAGCGCCAGCAGGACGACCGAGCCGACGTAGAAGAGGCCCACGCGCCACATGATCGAGTTGACCGCGCGCGGCACGACCTTGTGCGGCTCGGCGGTCTCGCCCGCCGCGACACCGACCAGCTCCAGCGAGGCGTACGCGAAGACGACACCCTGCATGACGATCACGACGGGCATCAGACCGTGGGGCAGGAAGCCGCCGTTGTCGGTGATGACGTGCAGACCCGGGGTCTGGCCGCCCACCTCATGCTGCGTGACCAGCAGGAAGATGCCGACGAACATGAAAGCGACCAGCGCCGCGACCTTGATGATCGCGAACCAGAACTCCAGCTCGCCGAAGATCTTCACCGAGATCAGATTCACGAGGAGGACGACCGCGAGCGCGATCAGCGCCAGCACCCACTGGGGGATGTCGGTGAAGAAGCTCCAGTAGTGCGTGTAGAGCGCGATCGCCGTGATGTCGGCGATGCCGGTGGTCGACCAGTTCAGGAAGTACATCCAGCCGGCGACGTAGGCGCCCTTCTCGCCGAGGAACTCGCGCGCGTACGACACGAAGGATCCGGATGAGGGCCGGTAGAGGACCAGCTCACCGAGGGCGCGCACGACGAAGAAGGCGAAGATGCCGCACACCAGGTAGGCGAGGGCCAGTGCGGGACCCGCGGACTGGAGGCGTCCGCCGGCGCCGAGGAAGAGTCCGGTTCCGATCGCGCCGCCGATGGCGATCATGTTGACGTGGCGCGCCTTGAGGTCCTTGCTGTACCCGGCGTCGCCCGCGTCCGCGGGAGTCCGGGTCGCGTCCGCGGGGGATGCGACCGCGGCCGTTTCTACGGCGTCCTTGCTCACAGGTGGTTCTGCCTTCTGGTGCACCCGGATGTTGTCCGGTGTCGTCTTCGAGCTCCGGAGGGTGTTCCGGTGTGGTTGTGGTGGTGCTCCGGATGGTGTCCGGTGTGGTGGTGATACCGACCGCGCCATCGCTGTGTGCGGCACGGACCGACGCGACACCTTCCCCCATGGATCGCCGGTCACGCGGTGTCGTAGATCACAGAGCGGAACTTCTCACATGCTGGTCAGGGGGTGTACAAGCCGGCGCCTGCGTGATCGCTGCTCGCTGCGGGGCTGCAGTTTGCAGGCGGAAATCGAGTGCCACCGGGCAGCGAGAGCGCTTTCACAGGAGCGGTGAGACAGCAATACTGTTGCACCAGTGCTGCACCATCTGCGCTGCTTCGGGGAAGCGAGGGGATCCCATGCCGACGGACACCGCTGAGCCTGCACTCACCGAGCCGACTCTCACGGTCGACGAGCTTGCCGCGCGCGCGGGCGTCACCGTCCGCACAATCCGCTTCTACGGTTCCAAGGGCCTGCTGCCGCCCCCGGTCATCGGTCCGCGCCGGGTCGGGCACTACGGACCCGAGCACCTGTCCCGGCTGGGGCTGATCGAGGAGCTGCAACGGCAGGGCATGACGCTGTCGGCGATCGAGCGGTATCTGGAGCAGCTGCCGGCCGGACTGAGCGCCCACGAGCTCGCCATCCACCGGGCCGTGGTGGCCACCTGGGCACCCGGCCCCCCGGACCGAGCCACCCGCGCGGAGCTGGAGCGCCGGGCCGGGCGCCGGCTGTCCGACGAGGACATCGACCGGCTGGCGGCGATGGGCGTGATCGCCCGCTCCGGCTCCGGACCCCGTGACGATTCCGGCCCCGCCGCCTACGCCCAGTCGGGCTCCAACGGCGCCGGCGAGGAATCCGGAGCCGCGGACGCCTCCGCAGCCGCCGACGCGGCCGCTGCCGCCGAAGCACCCGGCACCGATGACGTCGGCGAGGCACCCGACGCAGACACCGCACAGGACGTTGGCGTCTTCCGCCTCGACCCGAGCCTGCTGCGGCTCGGCGTCCAGCTGCTGGACGTACCGATCGCGGACGAGACGATCCTCGCCGCGCGGACGGTCCTGCTGGAGCACGCCAGAGCGGTCGCGCACGAGCTGACGCAACTGTTCCGCGACGAGGTGTGGGACGCGGACCGCGAGCGGCAGTCCGATCCGGACCATGTCGCCGCGATGAAATCGCTCTCAGCCGATATGCAGCCGATCGTGGTGCAGGCTCTGGTGACGGCTTTCCAGCGGTCGCTCCGCGAGGAGTTGAGGGACGCGTTCCAGGCCTGAGGTGCGGCCGCAGGCCCGGGGCCGGATGGTCGCTGGTCAGCGTCCGGCCCCGGGCTGGTGGCGGCTCAGTCGTCGCTGAACTTCTCGCCCTTGTCGGCCTTCTCGACGAGCAGCGCGGGCGGCTCGAACCGCTCGCCGTAGCGCTCGGCGATTTCACGCGCGCGTGCTACGAATCCGGGCAGGCCTCCCTCGTAGCCGTTGATGTACTGGAGGACACCGCCCGTCCAGCCGGGGAAGCCGATGCCGAAGATGGAGCCGATGTTGGCGTCGGCGACCGACGTCAGCACGCCCTCCTCCAGGAGCCGGACGGTGTCCAGCGCCTCGGAGAACAGCATGCGTTCCTGCATGTCGCGGAACGGGATCTCGTGCCCCGGCTTGGTGAAGTGCTCGCGCAGGCCCGGCCACAGCCCGGCCCGCTTGCCGTCCACGTACTCGTAGAAGCCCGCGCCGCCGCTCCTGCCGGTGCGGCCGAACTCGTCGACCATGCGGTCGATGACCGCGTCGGCGGGGTGCGGGGTCCAAGTGCCGCCCGCCTCCTCGACGGCGCGCTGCGTCTCGCGGCGGATCTTTCGCGGGAGGGTGAGGGTGAGCTCGTCCATCAGGGACAGGACCTTCGCGGGGTATCCGGCCTGGGCCGCCGCCTGCTCGACCGACGCGGGCTCGAGGCCCTCGCCGACCATGGCGACGCCCTCGTTGATGAAGTGCCCGATGACGCGTGAGGTGAAGAAGCCGCGCGAGTCGTTGACGACGATCGGGGTCTTCCGGATCTGCCGGACCAGGTCGAAGGCGCGCGCGATGGCCGCGTCGCCGGTCCGCTCGCCCTTGATGATCTCGACGAGGGGCATCTTGTCGACGGGCGAGAAGAAGTGCAGTCCGATGAAGTCCTCGGGCCGCTCGACGCCCTCGGCAAGGAGCGTGATGGGCAGTGTCGAGGTGTTGGAGCACAGCAGCGCGTCCGGCTCGACGACGTCCTGGATCTCCTGGAACACCTTGTGCTTGAGCGCCGGGTCCTCGAAGACGGCCTCGATCACCGCGTCGCAGCCCGCCAGGTCGGCGGGGTCGGCCGTCGGGGTGATGCGCGCGAGGAGCTCGTCCGCCTTGTCCTGGCTGGTGCGTCCCTTGGCGACGGCCTTGGCGCAGAGGTTCTCGGAGTAGTTCTTGCCGCGCTCGGCGGCGTCCGCCGAGACGTCCTTGAGGACGACGTCGATGCCCGCACGGGCGCACGAGTACGCGATGCCCGCGCCCATCATCCCGGCGCCGAGCACCGCGACCTTGCGGACCTGGCGCGGCTCGATGCCCGTCGGCCTGCTCCTGCCCGCGTTCACGGCCTGGAGGTCGAAGAAGAACGCCTGGATCATGTTCTTCGCGGTCTGGCCGGTGACCAGCTCGGTGAAGTACCGGGCCTCGATGGTGAGAGCGGTCTCGAAGTCGACCTGGGAGCCCTCGACGGCCGCCGCGAGGATGTTGCGCGGCGCCGGGTAGGGCGCGCCGTTCAGCTGCTTCTTCAGGTTGGCGGGGAACGCGGGGAGGTTGGCGGCGAACTTGGGGGTCGACGGGGTGCCACCGGGGATGCGGTAGCCCGGGACGTCCCAGGGCTGCCGGGACTCGGGGTGGGCGTCGATGAACGCGCGGGCCTTGGCGATCATCTCCTCGGGGGAGGACGCCACTTCGTGGACGAGGCCGTTCTCCAGGGCACGCTGCGGGGAGTACTGGGTGCCCTGGAGCAGCACCTTCAGCAGCGCGTCCGCGATGCCCATCAGCCGTACGGTGCGGGTCACCCCGCCGCCCCCGGGGAGCAGGCCCAGGGTGACCTCGGGCAGGCCGATCTTGGAGCCGGGCGCGTCCCGCGCGATCCGGTGGTGGCTGGCGAGCGCGATCTCGTAACCGCCGCCGAGCGCCGCGCCGTTGATGGCCGCGACGACCGGCTTGCCCAGGGTCTCGATGCGGCGCAGCGAGTTCTTGATGCCGGTGCTCATGTCGAAGACCTGCTGGGCCTGCTCGGGGCCGGCCTGGATCATGTCCTTGAGGTCGCCGCCCGCGAAGAACGTCTTCTTGGCGGAGGTGTAGATGATGCCGCGGATGGAGTCCTTCTCGGCCTCGGCACGGTCGGCGATCGCCGCGATGGAGGCGCGGAAGGCCTGGTTCATGGTGTTCGCGGACTGGTTCGGGTCGTCGAGGACGAGGGTGACGACGCCGGTCTCGTCCTGTTCCCAGCGGATGGTGGTGGGCTCGGTGCTCATCTGCGGTGCTCCGTAAGAGTCGGAAAGGCTGGGGCTGGGTGGGGACAGGACGTCAGAGGCGCTCGACGATCGTGGCGATGCCCATGCCGCCGCCGACGCAGAGCGTGGCGAGGCCGTAGCGCTTGTCCTGGCGCTCGAGTTCGTCGACGAGGGTGCCGAGGATCATCGCGCCGGTGGCGCCCAGCGGGTGGCCGAGCGCGATGGCGCCGCCGTTGACGTTCACCTTGTCCAGGGACAGGCCCATGTCCTTCACGAAGCGCAGCACGACCGCCGCGAACGCCTCGTTGATCTCGACGAGGTCGATGTCGTCGATGGTCAGCCCCGCCTTCGCGAGGGCCTTGCGGGTCGCGGGCGCGGGCCCGGTGAGCATGATGGTGGGCTCGGAGCCGGAGACGGCGGCCGAGACGATCCGGGCGCGCGGGCGCAGACCGTAGCGCTCGCCGGTCTCCTTCGAGCCGATGGCGACCAGCGAGGCGCCGTCGACGATGCCGGACGAGTTGCCCGCGTGGTGCACGTGGTCGATCTTCTCGACCCAGTGGTACTTCTGCAGCGCCACGGCGTCGAAGCCGCCCAGGTCGCCGATGTCGGCGAACGACGGCTTGAGCCCCGCGAGCGAGTCGGCGGTGGTGCCGGGGCGCAGGTGCTCGTCGTGGTCGAGGACGACGAGGCCGCTGCGGTCGCGGACGGGTACGACGGACCTGTCGAAGCGGCCGTCCTTCCAGGCGGCCGCTGCGCGCTCCTGCGACAGCGCCGCGTACTCGTCGACGTCGCGCCGCGAGAAGCCCTCGATGGTGGCGATGAGGTCGGCGCCGATGCCCTGCGGTACGAAGTTGACGGCCAAGTTGGTCATCGGGTCGTTGAACCAGGCGCCGCCGTCCGAGGCCATCGGCACACGCGACATCGACTCGACGCCGCCCGCGAGCACGAGGTCCTCCCAGCCCGAACGGACCTTGGCCGCCGCCAGGTTGACCGCCTCCAGGCCCGAGGCACAGAAGCGGTTCTCCTGGACGCCGGCGACGGTGTCGGGCAGGCCCGCGGCGATGGCGGCGGTGCGCGCGATGTCGGAGCCCTGGTCGCCGACCGGGCTGACGACGCCGAGCACGATGTCGTCGATCGCGGCCGGGTCCAGATCGGGGAAGCGGGCCCGGATCTCGTGGATCAGGCCGACCACGAGGTCGATGGGCTTGGTGCCGTGCAGGGCGCCGCCCGCCTTGCCGCGCCCACGCGGGGTGCGGATCGCGTCGTACACATACGCTTCGGTGGTCATCGGTCAGTCGCCGTCCTTCGGGGTGTGCTGTGTCGGGTCCGGGGCGCCCGGCATCGGGGTGGAGCTGTTCGGGATCAGGTTCGGAACGTCCCAGTCGCGGGCCACGTCCGCGGTGTCGGCGCCCGGCTGCGCGGGGCCACTGCGCACGGTGGTGGGCGTGCCGGAGAAGCGGGGCGCGGGCGCGGGCTGGGTGATGCCGCCGTGGTCGGTGAACGTGCCGCGCGCAGCCAGGTGGGGATGGGCCGGTGCCTCGCGCAGCGAGAGCACGGGCGCCACACACGCGTCCGAGTCCTCGAAGACCGCGGTCCACTCGTCGCGCGTACGGGTCTTGAAGCGCGCGGCGACTGCTTCGCGCAGTTCGCCCCAGCGCGCCAGGTCCCAGCGGGCCGGAGCCTGCACCCCGATGCCGAGGAGCTCGACGAACTCGTCGTAGAACTGCTGCTCGAGGGCGCCGACCGCCATGTACTGGCCGTCCGCCGTCTCGTAGCAGCCGTAGAAGGGGCAGCCGCCGTCCAGCAGGTTCGCGCCGCGGCGGTCCTGCCAGCTGCCCGCCGCCAGCATGGCGTGGATCATCGCGGCGAGATGCGAGGCGCCGTCGACGATCGCGGCGTCCACGACCTGTCCGGTGCCGGTCGCACGGGCGTGGTGGAGCGCCGCCAGGACGCCGACGACGAGGTAGAGGGAGCCGCCCGCGAAGTCGCCGACCAGGTTCACGGGAACGGCGGGCGGTTCGCCGGGCTTGCCGATCATGCCGAGGGTGCCGGTGAGCGCGATGTACGCGATGTCGTGCCCGGCTCGCTGGGCGAGCGGACCGTCCTGGCCCCAGCCCGTCATCCGCCCGTAGACGAGCCGGGGATTGCGGGCCCGGCAGGCGTCCGGGCCGATGCCGAGGCGCTCGGCGACGCCCGGCCGGTAGCCCTCGATGAGGATGTCCGCGCGCTCTACCAGGTCGAGGACGCGGGCGGGTCCGTTGCCCGCCTTGAGGTCGATCAGTACGGAGCGCTTGTTGCGGTTGGTGATGTCGTATTCGGGGTCGATGACGAGTCCGCCGCCTCCGGGGCGGTCGACGCGTACGACATCGGCGCCGAGGTCGGCGAGGAGCATGGCGGCGAACGGGCCCGGCCCGATGCCCGCCAGCTCCACGACGCGCACGCCGGCGAGCGGACCGTGAACCGCGGTCTGTGCTTCCGCCATCGCGCCCCCAACACTGTGACATGACTGCTGTAACACCAGCGATGTTAAGAACGCGTTCCACTCCCCACAAGACCTTGGGCGAGCAAGCGCTTAGCCAATTGTGGGCTCCACGGGCGTCCCGCGCACGAGCGGCGCGGCCACCCGGCCCGCGGCAAGCTGCGTCCCGGAGGCCGCTCCGCGCCCGCCGGCCACAGTTCAGCGGCGGCTGGCAGGACCAGCAGGTTCTTGCGGTCGCGGAGCCGGCGGAAGAGTGCGGCGACCGCCTCAGCGGCCGGCGTCCAGCTCCGCGATCAGCCGTTTCGGGGCGATGGCGCGGTAGCTTCCTCGACCCATTCGCACAGCAGCTCCGCGTTCGGCGCGCCCTTCGGCTCCAGGGGTATGTTCACCCAGCCGTGTCTGCCCAGGCCGTACCCGGCGGGCTCCGCGCCCGGAGCGGCCAGCGCGTGCGCGTGGGTCTCTTCGTCCTTCAGCTTGACGGTGATGCCCAGCGGATAGCTGCCGTCGTCGACGCCGAGGAAGACGAACACCTTCTTGTTGACCTTCGCGACGGTGTCGCCCCAGGGGAAGTCCTCGACGGCACCCGGCAGTCCGAGCGCGAATCCGTGCACGCTCTGCCATGTCTTCAGCGCGCTCTTCGAAACCGCCACGGTCCCACCTTCCGGGGTGCTGAGTCAGCGGGGTGCTGGGTCAGCTCATGTCCTCTCACGCTAGCCTCGGCCACCGACAACGGCCCGGACGCACGGCTGAGGGGTGCCATGAGCAGGCAGAAGAGGTCCGATCGCGCGTATGACGTCGTGCTCTTCGGCGCGACCGGGTTCGTGGGGCTGCTGACGGCGGAGTATCTGGCCGCCCATGCGCCCGAAGGGCTGCGCTGGGCGATCGCGGGCCGCAGCACGACGAAGCTGGAGCAGCTGCGCGAGCGGCTCGCCGCCCTCGCGCCGGGGCGTCCGGAACCCGCCGTGCTCCGGGCTGACGTGGCCGACCCGGCGTCGCTGCGCGAGATGGCGGAGCACGCGCGCGTGGTGGCCACGACAGTCGGCCCGTATCTCAGGTACGGGCAGGACCTCGTCGCCGCCTGCGCCGACGCCGGCACCGACTACGCCGACCTGGCGGGTGAGCCCGAGTTCGTGGATCTCACCTACGTCAGGCACGACGCACGCGCGCGTGAGACCGGCGCCAGGCTGGTGCACGCGTGCGGGTTCGACTCGGTACCGCACGACCTGGGCGTGTATTTCACGGTGCTGCAGCTGCCCGAGAGCGTGCCGCTGCGCATCGACGGCTTCGTGCGGTCCGACGCGATGTTCTCGGGCGGCACGTTCGCATCCGCCCTGAACCAGTTCTCGCGCGGTCCGCAGATGCTGGCGGCCGCGCGCGACCGGCGCCGCCACGAGCCGCGCCTGCTGGGCCGCCGGGCGTACGCGCCGGTGAGCCCGCCGCGGTACGCCAAGGAAGTGGCCGCCTGGGCGCTGCCGCTGCCGACGATCGATCCCCAGATCGTCCAGCGCTCGGCTCGCGCCCTCGAGCGGTACGGGCCGGACTTCCGCTACCGGCACTACGCGGCCGTCAAGCGGCTGCCCTTCGCCGTGGGCGGCGTGGCCGCGGCGGGCGCGCTGTATGCGTCGGCCCAGCTGCCGCCCGCCCGGCGCTGGCTGTCGAGCCGTCTCAGGCCGGGTGAGGGTCCGGACGAGCAGCGGCGCGCGCGGAGCTGGTTCTCGGTGCGGTTCGTGGGCGAGGGCGGGGGCCGACGGGTGTTCACCGAGGTCGCGGGCGGCGATCCCGGCTACGGCGAGACGGCGAAGATGTTCGCCGAGTCGGCGCTGTCGCTCGCGCTCGACGACCTGCCGGAGACGTCGGGCCAGGTGACGACCGCGGTCGCGATGGGCGACGCCCTCATGGACCGTCTGCGCACGGCAGGGGTCACGTTCCGGGTGGCGGCAGAGATGTGAGTCGGCCGCCGTGTCGGCCTCCCGGGCTCTCCCGGTTTCACCGGTTTCACCATGATATGAGGGTGTAGATCATCCCGCCGATCCAGGCGAGGCCGGCGATCACGGCGAGGACCAGGGCGGCGGTCACGGTGCGCTCGAGCGGGTGGAGAGGTGCGGTGGCGGCCTTCGGGGCGCGGTGCGAAGTCATGCGGAACAGCCTGCCGACCGCGGCGGCTCCAGAGATCCGCACGGATACACAACGGACATAAGTACGGATACTCAGTCGGCGCGTCCCAAGGCGGCCGCCTCACGTTTTACCCGTCGGCACAGGGCGTCCGCCCGCCGCGTGGATTCCGGAAGGCGGTAACGCGGGGTCAGGCGGAGCGTGTGGGCGCATGCGTTGTCCAGGCTGACCCGGTGTCCGACGGAGACGAAGACGGGCTTGACGCCGTCGTGGGTGCGCAGCGCTCTGCCCACCTCCTCGTCCCCCTCGACGAGCGGCGAAAACGAGCCGCGCGGGGCTCCCGGCTCCTCGTACGAGAAGGTGAAGGCGTTCTTGGCGACGCCGATCGACGGCAGGCCGGTGAGGACGCCGAGGTGGCTCGCGAGCCCGAAGCGGCGCGGATGGGCCCTGCCGTAACCGTCACAGACGACCGTTCCGGGGTCGGCACGGAGTGAGTCGAGGGCGGCCAGCACGGTGGGGATCTCGCGGAAGGCGAGCAGCCCCGGGATGTACGGGAAGGAGATCCGGCCGACGGCGGTCGCCTCCTCGACGACCTCCAGGGTCGCCGCGTCGAGGACCACGGCCGCGGCCGCCACCAGGTCCCGCTCGTCGTCGTACGCGACGTCGACCCCCGTGACATGCCCGGTGCCCGGCGCCGGCCCGGGCTCGTCGAGCACCACACGGGTCCGCAACTCGTCCTGGATCGCGCGGGCTTGCGCTTCGGTGGTGGGCCAGTCCCCGGGGATGCTCACTGTTCTCACGTTCATTGCGACGAAGACGTCGCCCGAGCCGGCCGCCCACCGGCAGCAGTTGCGCGACTGACGAGCAGTGGGCCGGGGCGGGGGGCGCCGTCCCGGCCCTCCGTGGGCGCGGTCAACGGCCCAGGGCGCGGGACAGCTGGTCCTTGTTCATCTTCGAACGGCCTTGGATTTTGCGGCTCTTGGCCTCTTCGTACAGCTGGTCGTACGTCGGACCCTGCGATCCCTGACCGGAGCGGAGGCCGCCACGGCGGCCGGACGACATGTCGTCGACCGAGGTGCGGCTCGCGGTCTTCGACTCGCCCTGTCGCGCCCGCTCCTTGTTCACCGTTCTCGCGGCGATCTCCTCGGCGCGCTTCTTGCTCTCACCGCGCTCGAGCCGGCTCTCCTTGATGTGCTCGTACTGGCGTTCCCGTTTGGGGTTAGAGCCGCGTGGCATGGTCGTGCTCCTTACTCTGTGACAACGGCCCCCGAATCAGGCAAGCATGAGTTCCGCACCGCCGCACCGCAGATGGACCCAGCCCGGACGTCAGCCATGGGGCCGTCCAGGTCAACCCTCGTCCGGAGGGGTACGCGCGCGTGGAGCACCGTCCACGACCGGCCTCAGGTCCCTTGACCCTGAGCCGAACCAGGCATGCCGACGCCACACGGGTCTCCGTGACGTCTGTCACCGCGATGGACAGCAGGGATTGAAGCAGGTGACAGAGGTCACTCGGCCGGGGCATGCACGCATTCGCTCGTTCTGCCGTCTATTCAAGAGTCCGGCGCCATCAGCCCAGCCTTCGATCAGCCGTCACAAGGGAGCAGGCGTTGTCCATCGTCATCGAACAAGCCGTAGAGGCCCGCCTCGTCGCGGCCGTGCCGCGGATGCTCACCATCCCCGCCACCCTGCACTACGACCGGCGTGATCCCTTCGCCGTGCGCATCACCTTCCCGGCACCGGCGACCCTGGAAGGCGTCGAGGTCTGCTGGACGTTCGCACGCGAGCTGCTCAGCACCGGCACGGAGTCCCCGGTGGGCGAAGGCGACGTGAAGTTGCGGCCGTACGGCTACGACCGCACGGTCCTGGAGTTCCACGCCCGGGAAGGCATCGCGGTGGTCCATGTCCGCACGGGAGAACTGCGCCGCTTCCTTGCGCGCACTGTCGCGCTCGTCCCCATGGGCAAGGAGCACCTCCATCTCGACCTGGACCACGGCCTTGCCGAGCTGATGGGCGGCGCCTGCTGAAACAGTCGTCCGAGGGCCGTAGCGTGCGGTCGTCGGTAAATACATTTGACGCCGATACAGCGGTCTCGTACGTTTTGAAGCGCCCTGTTGCCGTCGATTGGAGAAGGACGTTGCTCGTCTGAGGTCTTGGGACACCGTGTCACACAGCCCCTGTGTTGCTGTGTGCGCAGCGTGCGACCTCGGCGTACGAGCCGTCCTCCGGCGCGGGACTCTTCTCCCCGCCCTCCGGCCTCGAGCCCTCCGGCTTGCGCCTGACGGGCTTCCGCCTCCAGGTTGATCATCCCGCCGTCGTCGCCCTGCGGTGTCCCGAACGCGTTGCCCCTCACCCCATGTGCCAGTGACACGGGGGCGCGTTCGCGACTGACCGTATTCCTCCGGTCGCGACGATCGCGCTGCCCGGTCACCGCTCCCAGCAACCGCGGAGGCCCGTATGTCCACATCCCCCACATCCATCACCTGCACGTCCCTCTCCTTCGGCTGGCCGGACGGGACCGGCGTCTTCGACGACCTGCAGGTCGCCTTCGGTCCCGGCAGGACCGGCCTCATCGGGCTCAACGGGTCCGGGAAGTCAACGCTGCTGAAGCTGATCGCGGGCGAACTCACCCCGACGGACGGCATGCTCCGCGTGGCCGGAGAGGTCGGTTACCTCCCGCAGAACGTCACGCTCGACACCGGACTCCGCGTCGACGAGGTCCTGGGAATCGCCGGCACGCGCGCCGCACTGCACGCCATCGAGGCGGGCGACGTACGGGAGGAGCACTTCACGGCCGTCGGCGACGACTGGGACGTCGAGGAGCGCGCTGTCGCGACCCTCGACGGGCTCGGGCTCGGCCACATCGGCCTCGACCGGACCATCGGGGAGGTCTCCGGCGGCGAGTCGGTGCTGCTGCGGCTGGCCGCACTGCTACTGCGCCGTCCCGACGTGCTGCTTCTCGACGAGCCCACCAACAATCTCGACCTGTGGGCGCGCAGGCGGCTCCACGACACGGTGGCGGCCTGGTCGGGGGTCATGGTCGTGGTCAGCCACGACCGTGAACTCCTCGAACTGGTCGACCAGATCGCCGATCTGCATGCGGGCGAGATCACCTGGTACGGAGGGCCGTACTCCGCCTACGAGAGAGCGCTCTCCGTCGAGCAGGAAGCGGCCGAACGCATGGTGCGCGCCGCCGAGACCGATCTGCGCCGTCAGAAGCGTGAGCTCGCCGACGCCCAGGTCAAGTTGGCCCGCCGCAAACGGTACGGCCAGAAGATGTGGGACCAGAAACGCGAACCCAAGATCGTCATGGGCGCGCGCAAAAGGGCCGCCCAGGAGTCGGCCGGGAAGCACCGCATCATGCACGAAGAGCGGCTCGCCGAGGCGAGGGAGCGCCTCGACGAGGCGGTGGAGGCGGTGCGGGACGAGGACGAGATCCGCGTCGAACTGCCCTACACCGCGGTCCCGCCCGGTCGCACCGTGCTGACGCTGCGTGAGCTGGAGCTGAAGTACGGCGCGCGGGTGAGCGGTGAGTTCGAGCTGCGGGGCCCGGAGCGGGTCGCGTTGATCGGCAGGAACGGCGCGGGGAAGACGACCCTGCTGCGGACGATCGCCGGAGAGCTGGAGCCGGTGTCGGGCGACGCGAGGGCGCATGTGCCGCTGCGCTTTCTGCCGCAGCGGCTCGACGTGCTCGACGAGGAGCTCACCGTCGCCGAGAACGTGGCGCGCTTCGCACCCGACGCCACCAACAACCGGATCAGGGCACGTCTGGCCCGCTTCCTGTTCAAGGGGGCGCGGGCCGACCAGCGGGCGGCGACGCTCTCTGGCGGAGAGCGCTTCCGGGCGGCACTGGCCGCGCTGATTCTGGCCGAGCCCGCACCCCAGCTGCTCATGCTCGACGAGCCCACGAACAACCTGGACATGGCGAGCGTCCGGCAGCTGACGACGGCTCTGGAGTCGTACGAGGGAGCGCTGATCGTGGCCAGTCACGACCTGCCGTTCCTGGAGTCGATCGGCATTACCCGCCGCCTGCTGCTGGACGGCGAACTGCGGGAGATCACAGCAGAAGAGGCCGTCGGGTAAGACCGACCGGCAACCCTCCAATTGCCGGTCGGTCTAAGCCGACGAGTCAGGGCGGCACGGTCGTCGAGTGCGTCGACGGCGCCGAGTGCATTGACCTCGGTTCGAGGTCACTGCATGTCACTGCGCCTGCGCCGTCGCGCACTCCGGCGCGTCCGCGTCGAGCGAGAGCGGGCTGCCCTTGGGCAGCAGGTAGGTGACGTAGAGGACGACCGGTTCCGTACCGAGATTGCGTCCGATGTGTACATGGCCCGGACCGGACGGTTCGATGAAAGCGCTCCCGGCGGAGGTCGACTCGACCGAGCAGTCGTCCATCGTGCGGGTGAGGGTGCCGGCCTTGACGACGGCGATGAGCTGGCCGGAATGGTAGTGCCATCCGGTGGAGCCGCCCGGCTCGATGGTGATGGTGCGGACGACCACGTCCGCCTGCCCTCTGGGAGCCTTGACGTTCAGGGTGCCCTCCGAGGTGCCGGTGGCGAGGATCGTGCCGGAGACCCCGCTGCCGGGGGTCGCGAGCGCGCTGGAGGGCCCGACGGCCAGCGCGGCCACGCACCCCGACACCACACACGCCTTTCGGACACCAGTACCCGTGCGCCTCATCCTGACCCTCCAACTCGTGGGCGTTGTTGCCGGTTTGAGTATCGGGGGTCGGGGTCGGCCTGTCAGGACCATCCGCTCCCCCATCTCCGGCGCGCGCCGTCGACCGGTCGCCGTCACGTCGCCCACTGACGGCCGGATCACGGTGTGGCCGGTCAGAACCACAGGTGAGGCCGTCAGTCGTCGCCACCCCAGCGGCGGACGGGGACTGTCGTCGATCGGGCAGGCAGTTGCATGATGTGGCCGGACAGCACCCGCGTCGGGTCCCGCCCGAGCCCTGCCGGGCCCTGGCGCGCCCATCCGAGACGGAGAAGAGCACGTGCCCAGCCAGAAGGCCCTCGTCCGCCGCCCCAGCTCCCGCCTCGCCGAAGGGCTCGTCACCCATGTCGAGCGCCAACCGGTCGACGCCGGTCTCGCGGTCGAGCAGTGGGAGGCCTACACCGAGGCCCTGCGGACGCATGGCTGGGAGACCCTAGAGGTGGAGCCCGCCGACGACTGTCCCGACTCGGTCTTCGTCGAGGACGTTGTGGTCGTCTTCCGCAATGTCGCACTGATCACCCGCCCGGGCGCCGAGTCGCGCCGGGCGGAGACGGCCGGTGTGGAGGAGGCGGTGGCACGGCTCGGCTGCTCGGTGAACTGGGTGTGGGAGCCGGGCACTCTGGACGGCGGTGACATCCTCAAGATCGGCGACACCGTGTACGTGGGACGCGGCGGCAGGACCAACGCGGCCGGAGTGCAGCAGTTGCGGGCGGCCTTCGAGCCGCTTGGAGCGCGCGTGGTGGCCGTACCCGTGAGCAAGGTGCTCCATCTCAAGTCGGCGGTGACGGCGCTGCCCGACGGCACGGTCATCGGTCATGAGCCGCTCGTGGACAACCCGTCGCTGTTTCCGCGATTCCTGCCGGTCCCGGAGGAGTCGGGGGCGCATGTGGTGCTCCTCGGCGGCGGGAAGCTGCTGATGGCCGCGAGCGCGCCGAAGACCGCGGAGCTGTTCGCGGATCTGGGATACGAACCGGTCCTGGTCGACATCAGCGAGTTCGAGAAGCTCGAGGGCTGTGTGACATGTCTCTCGGTACGGCTTCGTGAGCTGTACCGCTGAGGGGCTGAGGGACTCGTGAGGCCTGTGCTCGCTGTCCACGGCCAGACTCGGGGCACCCGAATGGGCTGTTCGGTACCCCCGGTGGTGGCGCGCTTTACGGAGCGCTTAACCTACGGATACGTAACCTACGGTTTCGTAGCCTACGAAGCCGTAGGTAGCGTCCCCGCAAGCACTCCCGTCCCCTGGAGACCTCGTGACGATCACCACTCCGCATCTCGGCAGCCCGGACACCTGGACCGACGCCCGGTTGCTGTACGCCCTGGAGGAAGTGGTGGAGAAGGAACTCAACCGCCATCTGCATGTGGCCAAGGACTGGATGCCGCACGAGTACGTGCCCTGGTCGGACGGCCGGAACTTCCCCGGCTTCTTCGAGGACGGAGAGGCCTGGGAGAAGGACCAGTCGAAGGTCACCGAAATCGGCCGCATCGCCCTGGTCGTCAACCTCCTGACCGAGGACAACCTGCCCAGCTACCACCATGAGATCGCTTCACTCTTCGGCCGGGACGGCGCCTGGGGGACCTGGGTGCACCGCTGGACCGCCGAGGAGGGCCGGCACGGCATCGTGATGCGCGACTATCTGCTCACCTCGCGCGCCGTCGACCCCGACAAGCTCGAGCAGTTCCGCATGGCGCACATGAGCGAGGGCTTCGAGTCCGACAACCGTCACTCGATGCTGCACTCGGTCGCGTACGTCGCCTTCCAGGAGCTGGCCACGCGTATCTCGCACCGCAACACCGGCCACCAGTCCGGCGACCCGGTCTGCGACCGGATGCTGGCACGCATCGCCACCGACGAGAACCTGCACATGGTCTTCTACCGCAACCTGCTGAAGGCCGCCTTCGAGCTCGCCCCGGACCTGACGATGCAGGCGGTGCGGGACGTCGTGGTCAACTTCCGTATGCCCGGCCACGGCATGCCCGGCTTCGAGCGCGCCGCCGCGCAGATGGCGATCGGTGAGGTGTACAACCTCCGCATCCACCACGACGACGTACTGCAGCCCGTGCTGCGCTTCCTGAAGTTTATGGAGATCGACGGCCTCGGCCCCGAGGGCGCCCGCGCCCAGGAGGAGCTCGGTCTGTACATGGACGGACTGGACAGCGAGGCCCGGAAGTTCGACGAGAAGCTCGCGGCCCGCAAGGCCCGGATGGCGGCACGCGCCGCCGGCTGACGCCGCCGGGCGGCCCCGCCGGTGAGCACGGCGACAGTGCGGATGACCCGGCCGACGCGGTGTCGGTCCGGGTCGTTCGACTCGCCTTCAGTCGCCTCTGATGCGGCGCAGACGCTGCCGCTCCTTCTCGGAGAGGCCGCCCCAGACACCGAACCGTTCGTCGTTGTCGAGCGCGTACTCAAGACAGACGGCGCGGGTCTCGCACAGACGGCAGATGCGTTTCGCCTCGCGTACGGAACTCCCGGGTTCGGGAAAGAAGAAGTCGCCTCCGGTCTGCGCGCACAGCGCCTGCTCCTGCCAGGCGAGGTCCTGTTGGCTGGTGTCGATGTGCATGCCGCGATCGTGCCGTGCAGGGCAAAACAAGCGATCAACGATTCATCAACGCGCCTGGGTCCCGGGCAGTGACACAGGGTCCCTGGCAGTGACACAGGTCCGTGAGTCGCGGGGTCCGGTGCATATGATCCTGGCTCAGCCCCGGGTGCCCCGCACGACGGCGCGCCTGGCCGCTTCTGCGACACGTCGCCGCAACCCACCCCCTAAGCGGTCTCGGGGAAGTGAGGCACGCCCCCACGCCGCCCGGCACGGCACCTCGCCGTACTGCCGAATCACCCAAGTACGTCCAGTACGAGGGCGATCCGGCAGCACGCCGATGCACCGCACCGGACGACGCGGGAACGCACCCCACTTCCCCGAGACCGCTTAGCCCTCGCTCAGCCTTCCGATGCCCGCTCAGCCCTGCGCATGCGTGCTCTTGATCACGGCGAAGCGCGCGCCGTACGGATCGGTGAGTTTGGCGAGGCGGCCCACGGTCTCCATGTCCGTCGGCTCCGTCCTCACCGTGCCGCCCAGCTCCCGGGCCTTGGCGGCACTCGCGTCGGTGTCGGCCACCTCGAAGTACGGCAGCCAGTACGGCCCCGCTTCGGTCTCGATGGGGTCGGAGTCCAGCGGCACCACGCCCCCGAACATTCCCTGCTCGCCCGTACCCGCGGGATTGACCGTCGTGTACCTGCCGCCGGGGAACGGCACGTCGAAGGTCTCCCAGCCGAAGACCGAGCCGTAGAACTCGGTGGCTGCGGCGACATCCGGGGTGTAGAGCTCGGTCCAGCACAGAGTGCCCTGGTCGCCGACCAGGTCCAGGCCCTTGTTGGTGCCGGGCTGCCAGCAGCCGAAGCCGATACCCGCGGGATCGCCGAATATGGCCATGCGCCCCACGTCGAAGACGTCCATCGGCTCCATCAGTACGGCCCCGCCGCTCTGCTCCACGGCTTTTGCCGTGGCGTCGACGTCCGGGCTCTGGAAATACAGGGTCCAGGACGGTGAGCCCTGTTCCTCGCTGATCGCCATTCCGCCTGCGACGGTTTTCCCGTTCAGCTGGAACATGCCGTACCCACCGGCCTCCGGGCCGGCGGACCGGAACTCCCAGCCGAAGAGGCCGCCGTAGAAGGCCTTGGCGCCCTCGATGTCGCGTGTGCCGACATCGATCCAGTTCGGTGAGCCCGTGACATAACGGGTGGTGAGCATGGTGCCCTCCTCGTGAGCAGTCCCGTTGCCCTGCCTCCATGAGTCTTGCACCGCCCACTGACAGCCGCCGCCCGGCCGAGCGGGCCGGGCACAGCTGTCACGCAGGGGCTGGACCGACCGGCAAATGGGGGGTGGGAGAAGGTCCGCCCCCCATTTGCCGGTCGGTTTTACGAGGATGCGTCATCCCGTCGGGCCCGGCTCGGCTGGACGCGCTTCGGCTCGCCCGGCACCTTGGGGTGGTCCGGCGGGTACGGCATGTCGCCGAGGCCTTGTTCGCGCTCCATGCGGTCGGCGAGTTCCAGCAGTCCGTCGAGGCGGTACGCGTGGTCGTCCATGTCCGCGTGCACATCCCCCACTTCGGCGAAGCGCCCCGGCATCGTGGCCAGGTCGAAGTCCTGTGGCACGGCGTCGTCGATCTCGTCCCAGCGCAGGGGTGCGGAGACGGGCGCGTTCGGGCGGGGGCGGACCGAGTACGCGCTCGCGATGGTCCGGTCGCGCGCGGTCTGGTTGTAGTCGAGGAAGATGCGTTCGCCGCGTTCCTCCTTCCACCAGGCCGTCGTCACCCCGCCGGGCATGCGCCGCTCGAGCTCGCGGCCGCAGGCGATGGCGGCGCGGCGCACCTCGGTGAACGTCCAGCGCGGCTCGATCGGCACGAACACGTGCAGTCCCCGTCCGCCGGAGGTCTTCGGCCAGCCGCGCAGACCGAACTCGTCGAGGACGGCGCGCAGTTCGTGGGCGGCGCGGACGGCGTCGGCGTAGTCGGTGCCGGGCTGCGGGTCCAGGTCGAGGCGGAGCTCGTCGGGACGGTCGGTGTCGTCGCGCCGCACCGGCCACGGATGGAAGGTGATGGTGCCGAGCTGGGCCGCCCACACGACGGCGGCGGGTTCCGTCGGGCAGATCTCGTCGGCGTACCGTCCACTGGGGAAGGCGATACGGCTGGTCGGGATCCAGTCGGGGAGGTTCTTGGGGGCGCGTTTCTGGAAGAAGGACTCGCCGGTCACGCCGTCGGGATAGCGCTCCAGGGTGGTGGGGCGGTCGCGCAGCGCGCGCAGGATGCCGTCGGCGACGGCGATGTAGTACTGCGCCAGGTCCAGCTTGGTGAAGCCGCGCTCAGGGAAGAAGATCTTGCCCGGGCTGGACAGGCGCAGCGTCCGCTGCCCCACCTCGAGCTCCACCGCATCACCCATGGGAGCCACGGTAGGCCTCCGGGGCATGCCCCGCATACGCATCCGCCCTGGAACGACACACCTCTTTTCCGCGCGGACCGAAGAAAACCGGGCGCAACGGCCCCGCACGCCGCAGAATCGAACCATGGACCTGCCGGTGAAGCGCCCCGTCCTTCCGATGCTCGCCAAGTCCGTGGCGAAGATCCCTCCTGGCATGCACTACGAGGCGAAGTGGGACGGGTTCCGGGCGATCGTCTTCCGTGACGGGGACGAGATCGAGCTGGACAGCCGTACGGGCAAGCCGCTGACCCGCTACTTTCCCGAGCTGGTGGAGGCCATGCGGGACCGGCTGCCGCAGCGCTGCGTGATCGACGGCGAGATCGTGATCGCCCTGGGCGACCACCTCGACTTCGACGCGCTCACGGAGCGCATTCATCCCGCGCAGTCGCGTGTACGCACGCTCGCGGAGCGGAATCCGGCGTCGTTCGTGGCCTTCGACCTGCTGGCGGTCGACGACGAGTCGCTGCTGGACACGGGGCTGGTCGAGCGCCGGGAGCGCCTGGTGGGAGCGCTCTCCGGCGTCACGGCGCCCGTCCACCTCGCCCCGGCGACCACGGACATCGAGGTCGCCAAGCAGTGGTTCGAGGAGTACGAGGGCGCGGGCCTCGACGGGGTCATCGCCAAGCCCCTGGATCTGCGCTACCGCCCGGACGAACGCCTGATGTTCAAGATCAAACACGAGCGGACGGCGGACTGCGTGGTCGCGGGATACCGCTTCCACAAGAGCGGCCCGGTGGTCGGTTCGCTGTTGCTCGGGCTCTACGACGACAAGGGCGCCCTCCAGCACGTCGGGGTCAGCGCCGCCTTCTCGATGAAGCGGCGCGCGGAGCTCGTCGAGGAGCTCCAGCCGCTGCGTATGGAGTCGCCGGAAGGCCATCCGTGGGCGGCCTGGACGGAGGAGGCCGCGCACGAGACGGCCCGGCTGCCGGGCGCCCCCAGCCGCTGGTCCGGCAAGAAGGACCTGTCGTGGGTGCCGCTGCGGCCGGAGCGGGTGTGCGAGGTGGCGTACGACCACATGGAGGCCGGGGCCCGCTTCCGGCACACGGCGCGGTTCCGCCGCTGGCGACCGGACCGGACCCCCGAGAGCTGCACGTATGCGCAGCTGGAGGAGCCGGTCCGGTACGAGCTGTCGGAGATCCTCAAGCCCCGGAGCTGAGGGAACCCGAATGCCTGTATGAGCCAGGAGACAGAGGCCTGGCGGCCGGCCTCAGAGCGAGCGCAGCAGCCGGTCCGCTGTGCGCAGCGTCTGCCCGGCGACGTTCCTGCCCAGCGTGACGCCGGCCTCGTCCGCCGAACGGGTGTGGATCCCGGAGTAGATCCGGGCGTCGACGTTCTCGACGGTGAGCTGGTGCCAGGTCGTGTAGGTGCGGGTCACGCCGGGCGCGGTGGGGCTGGCAACCTGGAAGGGCGCGGTGCTGGGTCCGGCCAGCGCGTCGAGTACGCCCTCTGCCGCGCCCGAGTAGGTGTTGTGGCCGCTCGGGTAGTCGGGGTGGGCGGGGGTGTTGTGGAGTGGCGTCCAGTCCGGGTCCTGGTCGATCGAGCCGGTGCGGATCGCGGTGACGGGCCGCCAGCGCGTGTGCGCGTACTTGCTGTCAGACGTCGCGATCTGTGTGTCGACGAGCGCGACATGGAACAGCGCGACCAGCTTGGCGCGCTCGGCGTCCGAGCGCGGTGCCCGGTCCACCGCGACCCGCAGCGGTTCGGTGTACAGGGTGAGCGAGGAGCCCAGCCAGAAGTTCGCGGTCTCGGTCTGGTGGGCGGTGCGCTGGGTGCTGTTCTGGGCGCCGTACGCGCGGACCTCGGCCAGTTCTGCCTTGTAGCGACGGGAGTCGAGCGCCGGCGGCGCGGGCAGCCGGTACTGGTCGGCGCTGGTCAGCGCGAACGGATTGGCGAGCCGGTTGCCGTACTGGGTGGCCGGAGCGTACGCCGATGGCGTCGGCTGCCATTCGCCGGGTGCGGGGGCCGGCACCGTGTAGGGCGCGTTGACGGAGGCGGGGTCGAGGCCGTCGCCCTCGCGGGACTTCAGTGCCAGCTCGGCCTGCCGGGATCCGGCGGCCACGCCCTTGTCCTCGGATGGCCCGTCCGGAATCGCGTCCAGGGTCTGCTGCAGCGCGGCGTCGAGCTGTTCGGTGCGGGCGGGGGCGAGGGCGGCCAGCGCGTCGTGCACGGCGGAGGCGAGTGCCGCGCTCCGGTACTCGCTGCGGTCGACGCCGGACGGCACGGCGCGCGTTGCACGTGCGGCCGCGAGCCAGCTGATCGCCCAGGTGCGGCTGTTGGTGACCTGGGTGGTGGCGCCCGCCGCCGCGATGGTCTGCGCCGTGGTGTCGTACCAGTCGAGGGCGACGGATCCGGCTGCCGCGGCGGACCGTGTGGGCGTCGCGGAGGCGGACGGGACAGCCGCGGTCGCCGCGAGCAGTGCGGTGGCGCCGAGGGCGACCAGGGCAGGCCGGGATCTGAGCAGGTTCACGAACTCTCCTTGTCTTGAGGGAATCTCCTGCCGTCCGAGGCCCTGGGCGGCCGAGGCGTCAGCAGGCGGTTTCAGGACTGGCCGGGGGACGTTACGAGGCGTACCGGCTCTCCGGCCTGGCCAGTCCGTAGTGGTCAGACCGCGTCGTGCCGGTGTACGAGCTCCGGAACAGGCCCCGCTCGCGCAGGACCGGCACGACAGGCGGCCCCAGCGTGGTCATGCCACGCTCTCCTGCGCCGTCGGGTCGAAAGCCGCCGGGTCGGCCTCCGTCGGATCGACGCCCAGGCGCGCCAGCAGTTCGTCGCGCAGCGCCGCGTACTCAGGGCTGCCGTGGCGGCGCGCCACGGCCGGCCCGACGGGAACGTCGGCGGCGATGCGGCCCTCGTCCAGGACGACGACCCGGTCGGCGAGGACGATGGCCTCGTCGACGTCGTGCGTGACGAGCAGTACGGCGGGTCGGTGCCGTTCGCACAGTCGCCTGAGCAGGGTGTGCATACGGATGCGGGTGAGCGCGTCGAGGGCGCCGAACGGCTCGTCCGCCAGAAGCAGTTCGGGTTCGCGCACCAGGGAGCGGGCGAGCGAGACGCGCTGCTGTTCGCCGCCGGAGAGCTCCACGGGCCAGGCCTTCTCGCGGCCTTGGAGGCCCACCTCGGCGAGTGCCGCGCGTCCGCGGTCGAGGGCGTCGGGGCCGGTCAGTCCCAGCACCACGTTGCCGAGGACGCGTTTCCACGGCAGCAGCCGGGCGTCCTGGAAGACGACGGAGACCTCGGCCGGGGCGATGATCTCGCCGGTGCCGGTGACCTCGTGGTCGAGCCCGCCCAGGGCACGCAGCAGCGTGGACTTGCCTGAGCCGCTACGGCCCAGCAGGGCGACGAACTCGCCTGCGGCAATGGAGAGTTCGAGGCCGTCGAGGACCTTTCGGTCACCGAAGGCGCGTACGAGACCGGCGATACGAACCACTCCGCCGGCCGTACCTGTGGTGGGCCCCACGCCCGGGGCCGTGCCGGTGTTCCTCGCGCCCGGGGTTGTGCCCGTGCTCAGCCCGCCAGTGTGCGCCGCCATGACAGGGCCCTCCTCTCGACGAGCCGGACGAGTCCGTCCGAGACCAGGCCGAGGAGGCCGTAGACGACGAGGCCGACGATGATGATGTCGGTCTGCCCGTAGGTACGGGCGAGTTCCATCATGTAGCCGATGCCGCTGGTGGCGTTGACCTGCTCGACGACGACGAGCGCCAGCCAGGCGGCGGTGACCGCGAACCGCATGCCGAGCAGGAAGCCCGGCAGGGCGCCCGGGAGGACGACGTGCCGCAGGAACTGCGGGCGGCTGAGCCGCACCGTCTCGGCGAGCTCGGCGTAGCGGTTGTCGATGGTGCGCAGCCCGTTGTGGGTGTGGATGTAGATGGGCACGAACACGCCGAGCGCGATGGTGATGACCTTCATCGACTCGCCGATGCCGAACCAGAGGATCAGCAGCGGGATGAGGGCGAGCGACGGAATGGCCCTCTTGATCTGCACGGGACCGTCGATGACGCCTTCGCCGAGCCTGCTGAGCCCGGAGACGACGGCCAGGGCGAGCCCGGCGGCGACACCGAACAGCAGCCCGAGCAGGGCGCGTTGCGCGGAGGTGGCGAGGTTCGACTGGAGGCGCCCGTCGGCGATGAGGTCCCCGGCGGTGGAGACCACGGTCCAGGGCGCGGAGAGGTTGCGGGGGTCGATGAGTCCGGCCGCGGAGCCGGCCGCCCAGACGGCGAGCAGCAGCGCGGGGCCGAGCGCCCAGCCGTAGCGGATCGGCCGGCCGGGGCCGAGACGGCGGCGGCGCGGACCACCGGGAGCGGCGGCGGTGGACGCGGCCTCCGCGGCCGTCACGGGGGTCTTGGTCTTCGTCAGAGTGGGTGCATGAGCGCTCATGAGCCTGCCTCCGCATCGGACTTGATGGCGTCGGCCGCGACGGACTCGTAGCGCCGGTCGAAGAGCGTCTCCGCGTCGAAGCTCTCCTTGCCGGTCTCCTTCGCGAGCAGGTCGATGGTCCCCTGCTGGCGCTCGATGGCCGAGGTCCAGTCGGCGGGGATGTCGGGGTGCCCGTTCTGCTTGACGAGATACTCGCCGTCCTCGCGCGTCAGCCCCTGGTCCTTGATGTAGTACCCCTCGATCCACTCGTCCGGGTGCTGGTCGATCCATACCTGTGCGCGCGCCCAGAACTTGACGAACTCCCTTATCGCGGCCGCCTTTTCGGGATCGCTCACTGCCTCCGTGGGCACCCACAGATGGCCGGGATCGTCGCGAAGTCCGTGCGGAATGGTCTTTGCGCCGTCCTTCCCGTACTTCGCGGGATAGCGCTTGATGTTGACGCTGCCTAGCGGGGCGGCATCGACCTGGCGGCTGCCGAGAGCGGTCGGATACGCGTCGCCGGTGCTGGGCAGCTCGACGAGTTCCACGTCCTCCTTGGTCAGCCCGGCCTTGGCGAGGATGCGCAGGACGAGGGCGCCCTGGGCCTGCCCGGGACTGTAGGCGATCTTCTTTCCGCGCAGGTCCTTCAGGGAGTCGATATCGGCACCGGGGGCGATGCCGAGTTCGTACGTGGGGTGGTCGATCGGGTCCTTGCGGAATTCGGCGGCCACCAGCTTCGTGTCGAGACCCGTCCAGTGAGCGTGAATGGAGGGTATTTCCGCAGCGGAGCATACGTCCAGCGAATGTGCCCGGAATGCTTCGGAGCACTGGGGTCCGCCACTGAGATTGGCCCATTTCGCCTTGAAGGGCAGCTTGTCTATCTCACCGGAGAGTTTCAGGGCGACATGGATTTCGGGCGACCCGATGGTGAGTGTCGTATCGGGATCCACCTTTTCCGGAATCTTGACGTCGGCGACGTTCTTCGACTCGGCGGTGGATGCCGTTGTGCCGGCGCAGCCGGCCAGCAGCAGTGGAGCTATCAGGGCAGCGCTGAGCGCGACCCGTGTGCGTACGGACATGGGCGTGTTCCCCGGTTCTTCAGGACCTTCACGGAGATCTGCAGGAGCCTCACGGAGGTGCGTACGAGCCGCGAGGTCTGTACGAGCCTCACGGAGATCGGTACGAGCCTCACGGAGTTCTGCGGGAAGTTGCACGAAGGCATGGAAAGGAAGCGCTAGGAGCGCGCTGGGAAATGCGGATTATGCGCGCGGCCAAGAGCGTCCACAGAGCAGCGGACGGGGGCCTACGAAGGTCAGCGACACAGAGCGCCGGAGACGCGCATCAGATCGACAGCGCGCCGCTGTGTGAGGCGCTGGAATATCCACATGCCGCCGAAGTTATCCATGACCCAAGGAACGGTCAAGAGCCCTCCCTGGTTTACGCCATGCCGCAATACCGCCTTTGTACTTCCGCCATGCGGGCGTTACACCCGGCGGACCGACACCGGGGTATGTCCACCCAAAGGGGGTATGCCCCTCGGCAGAAGAACCGAGGACGCGGACACGGGGGCCGGTGTGGACAGTGGAGCGCTGACGCGAATACGTCGCTGGACGGCAACGGTGGCGGTACTGACCACGCTGGCCGTGGGCTGCACGACAGGGGGCGGTCCGGATGAGGGCTCGCGTCCCGGTGAGCGGACGCCGGCGCCCGAGACTTCCGAGCCCGGCGGCGGTGGCGATGGCCCCGTCCTGGCCGTGAAGATCGACAACGTGCGTCAGGCGCGCCCGCAGACCGGCCTTGACGCGGCCGACGTCGTGTACGTCGAGCAGGTGGAGGGCGGGCTGAGCAGGCTGATGGCCGTGTACGCGACGCGGCTTCCGTCCGTCGTGGGGCCGGTGCGCAGTGCACGTGAGACGGATCTGGAGCTGCTGCGGCAGTTCGACCGTCCGACGCTCGCCTACTCGGGGGCGCAGTCGAAGCTGCAGCCGCTGATCGACGCGGCGCCGCTCGCCGCCATGGCTCCCGGCAAGGCTCCTTCGGGCGCCTACTTCCGAGGCGCGGACCGGGTCGCACCGTACAACCTCTATCTACGCCCGGCAGCGCTGAAGCCGGCGCCGAAGCCGGGTGGGCTCGCGAGTACCGGGTTCGAGTTCGGTGCGGCGCCGGAGGGCGGCACGGTGACCAGGGAGCGGAAGGTCCGCTTCCCTGCCGCCCGCTTCACCTTCACCTGGTCTGCGGACCAGAAGAAGTGGCTGGTTGCCATGGACGGAACTGCGGCCCGCACGGCCGAGGGGAAGCGGCTCGCCGCCTCCACCGTCGTCGTCCAGTACGTCGCCGTGCGGGACTCCCGGTTCCACGACCGCTGGGGCAATGTGTCCCCGTTCTCGGAAACGGTGGGCGAGGGGTCGGCGGTCGTACTCCGTGACGGCCGCGCCTACGACACCCGCTGGGAGCGCTCTTCGGCGGAGGACGGGACCGGGTTCACGACGGCTGAGGGAAAGCGGATGACGTTCGCGCCCGGCCAGGTGTGGGTGGTGCTCGTGAAGGCGTGAGCGCTCGCGTCCCCACAGCCGGACCGGCGCCCGCACCTGCCTCGAGCGGCGCCGAGCGGCGCCCGCAGTCCTGAGGGGCGCCGGGCGGCACCCCTCAGGACTGCGCCACCAGCGGCTCCCCCGGATTGCGCAGCCCCTCCGCGGAGTCGGCGACCCGCCGGATCAGATCGATGAAAACGCTCTGCTCCTCGGCGGAGAGCGGGGCGAGGAACACCTGGTTCATACGGGCCGTGCGCACGATCAGTTTGCGGTGCGTCCGCACACCGTCGTCGGTCAGCCGCAGCAGATAGCGGCGGCCGTCCTGCGGGTCGCGCACCTTGTCGAGCAGACCGCGGCGGATGAGCCGGCTGATGACCTCCGCGATGGTGGAGCGGTCCAGGCCCACGCGCATGCCCACGGTGCGCTGGTCGAGCCCCGGCTCGGCGACGAGCGCGTTCAGGACGGCGAACTGCGGCGAGGTGGTCTCCTCGGAGACCATCGAGTTCCACAGCAGGTAGTGGGCCTGCTGCAGCCGTCGGGCCAGGTGCCCGGGATGGGTGGTCAGGTCCACCGCGGCAGCCATATGTGTTCCTCCACCAGGTCCGTCCGTCGTCCGATTCCGTTCGTGCACTGAACAATACTCAATGCCAACCCCTCCCCTGTCGAGCTACTGAAGGGCCTTCTCCTGGGGCCTTGACGGTTCAACGATCGGATGGCAGCTTGTGTGAAACCTCGCGGTAATAGTCAGTGCCCTGATTAATTATGGCGTGCCAGGGCCCTGAGCGCTCGAAGAGATGAGGCTTCACGGATGGACAAGGTGGTCGCCACAGCCGCTGCGGCCGTGGCCGACGTGCCCGACGGCGCGACACTCGCCGTCGGCGGGTTCGGCCTGAGCGGCGTGCCCAACGTACTGATCAAGGCGCTGTACGATCTCGGGGTCTCGGGCCTCGGCGTGGTGTCCAACAACTGCGGCGCGATGGACTCGGGCCTTGCGATCCTGCTGGCCGCGGGCCGCATCTCCCGGGTGACAGGCTCCTACATCGGCGCGAACAAGGAGTTCGCCCGCCAGTACCTGGGCGGCGAGCTCGAGGTCGAGATGATCCCGCAGGGCACGCTCGCCGAGCGGCTGCGGGCCGGCGGCTGCGGCATCCCCGCCTTCTACACCCCGGCGGGCGTGGGCACGCAGGTCGCGGACGGCGGTCTGCCCTGGCGCTACGACGGCCAGGGCGGTGTCGCGCTGGCCTCGCCGCCGAAGGAGGTCCGCGAGTTCGACGGCGTGGAGTACGTCCTCGAGCACGGCATCCGCACCGACTTCGCCCTCGTACGGGCGGCCAAGGGCGACCGGCACGGGAACCTGGTGTTCAACAAGTCCACCCGCAACTTCAACCCGCTCGCGGCCATGGCGGGCAAGGTCACCATCGCCGAGGTGGAGGAGCTGGTCGAGCCGGGCGAGATCGACCCGGACGAGGTGCATCTGCCGGGCATCTTCGTGCAGCGCGTGATCGCGCTGACGCCCGAGCAGGCCGCCGACAAGGGCATCGAACGGCGCACGGTTTCCGCGCCCGCGGCACGAGAGACGGTGAGCGAGTAATGGCCTGGACGCGCGAGGAGATGGCCGCGCGTGCGGCGCGCGAGCTCGAGGACGGCCAGTACGTCAACCTCGGCATCGGACTGCCGACGCTGATCCCGAACTACCTCCCGGAGGGCGTGGAGGTCGTCCTGGAGTCGGAGAACGGCATCCTCGGCGTCGGCCCGTACCCCACCGAGGACGAGGTCGACCCGGATCTGATCAACGCCGGCAAGGAGACCGTCACGGTCCTGCCCGGCGCCTCCTACTTCGACTCCTCGCTGTCGTTCGGCATGATCCGCGGCGGGCACATCGACGTCGCCGTGCTCGGCGCCATGCAGGTGTCGGCGAACGGAGACCTCGCCAACTGGGCCATCCCCGGCAAGATGATCACGGGGATCGGCGGCGCGATGGACCTGGTCCACGGCGCTCGCAAGGTCATCGTCGTGATGACCCACACCGCCAAGGACGGCTCTCCGAAGATCGTCGAGGAGTGCGACCTGCCGCTCACCGGCAAGGCGTGCGTCGGCCGCATCATCACAGACCTCGGGGTACTGGACGTGACCGGGGGCGGGCTCCTGCTCGTCGAGAGCGCTCCCGGGGTGTCCGCCGAGGAGATCGCCGCCAAGACCGCGGCCAAGGTCCGCATCGCCGAAGAGCTCACCGAAGGGACCGAGTCATGAGCCTGCGGGACGTCTACATCGTCGACGCCGTCCGGACGCCGTTCGGCAAGTACAACGGGGGCCTGGCGAGCGTCCGCCCGGACGACCTCGCCGCCCACGCCATCCGCGAACTCCTCGCCCGTACGCCCGAGTTGGACCCGTCCCGGATCGGCGACGTGTTCTTCGGCAACGCCAACGGCGCCGGCGAGGAGAACCGCAACGTCGGCCGCATGGCCGGACTGCTCGCCGGGCTGCCCACCTCCGTGCCGGGTGTGACCGTGAACCGGCTGTGCGCCTCCGGCCTCGAGGCCGTCATCCAAGCCGCACGGGCCATCGCGCTCGGCGACGCCTCCATCGCCCTGGCCGGCGGCGTCGAGTCGATGACCCGTGCCCCCTACGTCCTGCCGAAGAACGACAAGCCCTTCCCGGCCGGGCACACCGAGCTGTACTCGACCACCCTGGGCTGGCGCATGGTCAACCCGAAGATGGACCCGCAGTGGACCGTCCCGCTGGGCGAGTCGGCCGAGCTCATCGCCGAGAAGCACAAGATCAGCCGGGAACAGCAGGACGCGTTCGCCCTCGCCTCGCACCAGAAGGCCGCTGCCGCGCAGGCCGCGGGCCTGTTCGACGGCGAGATCGCTCCCGTGTCGATCCCGCAGCGCAAGGGCGAGCCGGTCGTCTTCGGCGCCGACGAGTGCGTACGCCCCGATGCGTCACTCGCGGCCATGGCCAAACTGAAGCCGTCCTTCCGCCAGGCGAGCGAAGCGAGATGGGGGTCCCCCCGGCCGGAGGCTGGGGGAGGCACGGTGACGGCGGGCAACGCCTCGCCTCTCAACGACGGTGCGGCCGCCCTTCTGCTGGTCGACGAGGAGGGGCTGAAGGCCACCGGCCGCCAGCCGCTGGCCCGGGTGAGCGCGAGCGGCGTCTCCGCGATCGACCCGCACTACTTCGGTCTGGCCCCCGTGGAAGCGGTCAACAGGGCCCTCGCCAAGGCGGGCAAGACCTTCGGCGACCTGACGACGCTCGAGCTGAACGAGGCGTTCGCCGCCCAGGTGCTGGGCTGTGTCGCCGAGTGGCCCGAGTTCGACCCCGCGGTCCTCAACCCGCGCGGCGGCGCCATCGCCATCGGCCACCCGCTGGGTGCCTCCGGTGCCCGCCTCGCCGGGACCGTCGCGCACCAGCTGGCCGCCGCGGGCAGCGGCACCGGCGTGGCCACCCTCTGCATCGGCGTCGGCCAGGGCCTCGCCCTCGTCCTCGAACGCTGACCCCGTCCCTCCGTAGGCAGGAAACCCAGGAAAAGCCCATGGCTCTCACTCAGTCGGACATCGACGTCGAGGTCAACGACCTCCAGACCGCATACGACAAGGCGCGCGCCGCCGGTGCCCCGGCGCAGAACCACCCGCCGCGCGACTACGCCCCCTACCGCAGCTCCGTCCTGCGCCACCCCAAGCAGCCGCTGGTCGCCGTCAACGGCGGGGACCCGGAGACGATCGAGCTGTCCGGGCCGGTCTTCGGGCCGACCGACATCACCGACACCGACAACGACCTGACCATCCAGCACCAGGGCGAGCCGCTCGGCGAGCGCATCACGGTCTCGGGCCGGCTGCTCGACCGCGACGGGCGTCCGGTGCGCGGCCAGCTCGTCGAGATCTGGCAGGCCAACGCCTCCGGCCGGTACGCACACCTGCGCGACCAGCACCCGGCGCCGCTCGACCCGAACTTCACCGGTGTCGGCCGCACCCTCACGGACGACGAGGGCCGGTACGCGTTCACCACGATCAAGCCGGGCGCGTACCCGTGGCGCAACCACACCAACGCGTGGCGCCCCGCCCACATCCACTTCTCGCTGTTCGGCACGGCGTTCACGCAGCGGCTCGTGACGCAGATGTACTTCCCGAACGACCCGCTGTTCCGCTACGACCCGATCCTGCGGTCGGTGACGGACGAGTCGGCGCGCGACCGCCTGGTCGCGACGTACAACCACGACCTGTCGCAGCCCGAGTTCTCGCTCGGCTACGAATGGGACATCGTCCTCGACGGTCCCTCCGCCACCTGGATCGAGGAAGGCCGATAAGCACCATGAGCGAGACCCTTCTCCCCACCCCCTCCCACACCGTCGGCCCCTTCTACGGCTACGCGCTTCCCTTCCCCGAGGGCGAGCAGGTCGCGCCGAAGGGCCACCCCGACACCATCGCCCTGCACGGGTACGTGCTGGACGGTGAGGGCAATCCCGTTCCGGACGCGATACTCGAGTTCTGGCAGGCCGGCCCGGACGGTTCGCTGAAGGGCGCCCCCGGCTCGCTGCGGCGCGACCCGGTGACCGGCGGGTTCCTGGGCCGCAACGGCATCGACTTCACCGGCTTCGGCCGGGTCGCCACGGACGCCGACGGGCACTACGCGCTGTACACGCTTCCGCCCGGCAACGCGGGCCTGCCGTACATCAGCGTGTGCGTGTTCGCGCGCGGTCTGCTGCACCACCTGTACACGCGGGCGTATCTGACGGACGGCGCCGACCCGCTGCTGGACGCGTTGTCAGCGGATCGCCGGGCCACGCTGGTCGCTGCCGAGGAGCAGAACCGGACGTACCGTTTCGACATCCGCCTTCAGGGCGAAGGCGAAACGGTCTTCCTGGAGTTCCAGTGACATCCGCCGATCCCGACGCCGGCCTGCTCGCCCCCGGGCGGGCAGGCTCCCCCGCTGAGAGCGCTACCAGCGACACCGCCTTCCTCCAGGCGCTGCTCGACGCGGAGGCCGCACTGACCCGTGCCCAGGCCGCCACGGGGCTCGCCCCGGCGGAGGCGGCCGAGGCGGTGACCGCCGCGGCCGACGCCGCCCGCTTCGACATCCGCGATATCGCGCTGCGCGCGCGGGGCGGCGGCAACCCGGTGATTCCGCTGGTCGGCGACCTCACCGCCGCCGTGCCCGCGGTGTACGCGCCGTATGTGCACCGGGGCGCGACGAGCCAGGACATCATGGACACCGCCATGATGCTGGTCGCGTCGCGGACGCTGGACGTGGTCCTGGCCGACCTGGCCCGTGCGGAGCAGGCCCTGGCGCGGCTGGCCGCGGCCCACCGCGACACGGTGATGCCGGGCCGCACCCTCACCCAGCACGCGGTTCCGACGACGTTCGGCCTGAAGGCGGCGGGCTGGCGCTCGCTGGTACTGGACGCGCGGGACCGGGTGCGGGCGGTGCGGGACGGACTGCCCGCCCAACTCGGCGGCGCTGCGGGCACCTTGGCCGCATTCCGGGCGTTCGGTGCTGATCTTCCCACCGTGGACGTCCTGGTCACCGCCTACGCCCGCGAACTCGGCCTCGCCGAGCCGCTGCTGCCGTGGCACACCCTCCGCACCCCGGTCGCCGACCTCGCGTCCGCGCTCGCCTTCACCGTAAGCGCTCTCGGCAAGCCGGCGGCCGATGTCCTCACCCTCTCCCGTACGGAGATCGGCGAGCTCTCGGAAGGGACCGGCGGTGGCTCCTCCGCGATGCCGCACAAGGCGAACCCGGTCCGCGCCACGCTGATCGCAGCCGCCGCACGCCGCGCCCCACACCTCGCCGCCACGCTGTACGGCTCGCTCGCCGCCGAGGACGAGCGCCCGGCGGGCGCCTGGCACGCCGAGTGGGAGCCGCTGCGCGATCTGCTCCGGCTGACCGGCGGTGCCGCGCGCGATACCGCCGAGCTCGCCGGGGGCCTCCAGGTGCACCCGGAGACGATGCGCGAACACCTGGACATGACCCACGGGTTGATCGTCTCCGAACGGCTGGCCGCCGAGCTCACCCCGCATCTGGGCCGGGCCCGCGCGAAGGCGCTGCTCACCGATGCCGCCAAGCGCACCCGCACGGAGGGCAGAGCGCTCTCAGACATCCTCGCCGAGGCACCGGACCTCGCGGACCAGGACCTCGCCGAACTCACCGACCCCACCCGCTACACCGGCTCAGCCGGAGTCCTCACCGACCGCGCCCTGAAGCGACGTTGAACACCACGGAGCGACGTTGAACACCAAGCCCACCGGCAAGCTGCTGCACCACCGCACCGACGGTCCGGCCACCGCTCCCCCACTGATCCTCGGCCCCTCGCTCGGCACCTCGACCGCCCTGTGGGACGCCGTCGCGCCCGAACTGGCCGTCACCCACCGGGTCGTACGCTGGGATCTGCCCGGCCACGGCGGCTCCCCGGCCGACCTGATCGGCCCGGGCGCCACGGTCGACGAGCTGGCTGAACTCGTCCTCTCCCTCGCCGACTCACTCGGCATCGACCGCTTCGCGTACGCCGGGGTCTCGCTCGGCGGAGCCGTCGGCCTGCACCTGGCCGTGCACCACCCGGAGCGGGTGACCAGCCTGGCCGTGATCTGCTCCTCCGCGCACTTCAACGGGCGGGCGCCCTGGGAGGAGCGTGCCGCGCTCGTACGCCGCGAAGGGCTGGGCGCACTCGCGGACAACGCGCCGACCCGGTGGTTCACGCCCGGCTTCACCGTGCCGGCTCTGGTGGAGGACCACCGCACCGCGGCCCCCGAGGCGTACGCCGCCTGCTGTGACGCGCTGGCCGCCTTCGACATCCGGGACGAGCTGTCCGCGATCAGCGCGCCGACCCTGCTGATAGCGGGCCGTGAGGACCCGGCGACTCCGCCCTCCCATCTGCGGGAGATCGCCGACGCGGTGCCCGGCTCCATGCTCGTCGAGCTCCCCGGCGCCTCGCACCTCGCTCCCGCGGAGCGGCCCGAGGCCGTACTGACCGCACTGCGCGCCCACTTCGACGGCGACGCCGAGCGGGGCGTGCGCGTCCGCCGCGAGGTGCTCGGCGACGCGCACGTGGACCGTGCCCAGTCGCGGACGACCGGCTTCACCGCCCGCTTCCAGGACTTCATCTCCCGCTACGCATGGGGCGAGATCTGGACGGACCCCACCCTGTCGCGCCGTGAGCGCAGCATGATCACCATGACGGCGCTGGTCGCGCACGGGCACTACGACGAGCTGGCGATGCATGTGCGTGCGGCTCGGCGCAACGGACTGACGCCCGAGGAGATCGGCGCGGTGCTGCTGCAGACCGCCGTGTACTGCGGTGTCCCGGCGGCCAACTCGGCGTTCTCGGTGGCCCAGCGGGTGCTGGCCGAGGAGGAGGCGGAGTCCTGACGGACGTCCGGCCGGAGGTCATGGCGTGTGCAGAACGCTCATGGCGCGTGACGGACAGGACCGGGCACGGGCGATGACGTGTGCCTGCGAGAAATAGGCACAGCAGGGTCATCGTCGGACACGGCCGGACATCGTCCGCGTGCCTAGTCAGGCGACGCGGAGCGTCGTTGACGGACGTCAACAACGCTGGTGGTACCTCCCACGCCGGAGCCGCATCAGAAGCCTCCCAGCGTGCACGCACGCCGCCGCCGTCGGCTGAGCGTGGACCGCCGAGGCCCACTCGGGTCAGGCCGAGTGGGCCGCCTCAGTGCAGCCCCCGACCCGTATCCAGCACTTCCTGCGCCCGGGCCGCCAAGCCGTCGGCGCCGCAGGAGCGGGCCAGGGTGAGGCCGCGGGTCAGTTCGGCGACCGAGCGGGCCGCTATGCCGTACTCGACGCGGGCCACGGCGTGTTCGTAGGCGCAGGGCGATGCCTCAAGGTGGGCGGCTGCCTTGGCGTACAGGGTGACGGACCGCGGTCCCCTCTCCAGGGCCGCGGCGCAGCGCAGGGCCTCGCCGATCGCGGTGTCCGTGCCGAACCGCTCGGCCTGGCGACGGGCGGCGGCGGCGATGCCGACCGCGCGCCCCGGGTCGTCCGCGGCGAGCGCGCGGACGAGGTCGCCGGCCCATGGCGCCATGATCGGGTTGTATCCGCCGCGGGCCGCGGCCGCGTTCTCGGCCGCCTCCAGTTCGGTCACGCCCTCCTTGATGCGTCCCGAGGCGATCAGCAGCCGGCCGCGTACGGAATGGGCGTCCGGCACGACGATCGTGGACGGGTAGGGCGGTGCGAAGCCGTAGCGGTCCGCGATCTCCTTGGCCTGGTCGACGTGGCCACGGGCCAGCAGGGTGTCGATGAGCATGCAGGCCGCGTCCCAGTGCATGGGCAGGCCGCGCCCGACCCGGTCGGCGAGGCGCAGACTCTCGCGCAGATACGCCTCGGCTTCCGTGAGTTTTCCGCGTATGCGGTGCACATAGCCGACGCTGGCGTGCGCAAAGGCGAGGTGGCCGCCGCTCCACCCGGCGGTCTCGTAGGCGCGCAGCCCCTCGGTGAACAGGCTGTGGGCGCGGTCGACGCGGTCCGCGAACAGGTAGGAGATGCCGAGCATCAGGAGGAGTTCGAAGCCCCATTCGGTGTCGGTCCAGCCGAGGCCGGGGGCAAGGCTGCCGTTGACGAGGGACCGGTCGCAGAACTCGACGACCTCCTCGGCGTTCTCGCCGCGCGCCATCGCGTCGAAGGCGCGCAGGATCAGCAGGGCGCGTTCGGAGTTGTCACGGCCGGTGAGGGGTCCGGCCAGCTCGGCGAGGCTGCGGGAGCGGCCGGGCGAGTCCTGCTCGCCGGCGTGGATGCCCTCCCACAGGTAGTGCATGGCGAGCAGCCGCATCCGCGCGGGCCCCGGTTCCAGGCGTGCGGCCTCGTCGTCGACGATGCGGACGGCCTCTTCCAGCTGGTCGTTGTGGACGAGCGCCTGCGAGAGGCGGCACACGGCGTCCACCCGCAGATGACCTTCCAGGCCGGGCACGGCCAGCGCCTCACGCAGGTGGCCGATGGTGGTGGCGGGCGAGGTGAGGAAGGTGGCGCAGCCCAGTTCGTAGAGCACGCGCGCGTGGACGTCCGGCAGCGGCGGCTCCCGCAGGGCTCGCTCCAGACAGCGGCGGGCGGCGTCCGGGGCGCCCACCGCGAGGTGCTCGCGGGCGGCTTCGCGCATCTGCTCGACGAGCTCCGGGTCGTCGTCCGGGTGTACTTCGAGGAGGTGGCGGGCGGCGGCAGCGGCGCCCCGGCCCGACTGGGTGACGGCCCATGCGGCGTGGCCGTGCAGCGCGGTGCGGGTCGCCGGCGGGATGGACCGGTAGACCGTAGTGGCGATCAGCGGGTGCACGAACTCCAGCAGTTCGCTGCCGTCCTCGTCCTCGCCGCCGGTGAGGATACGGGTGGTCCGCAGTACCTCCGCGCAGCGTCGCGCCTCGTCGTGCTTCATCCCCGCGAGCGAGGCCGCGAGCTCGAGCGAGATCCTGGTGCCGAGGATCGCGGCGGCCCGTGCGAACCGGGTGACGTCGGTGCCCAGTGCCTCGAGCCGGTCGATAAGTCCGCGGCCACGGGCCGAGCGGTTGAGCGTACGCAGCTCGGCCGCGGAGGCCTCGACGGGCTCCAACTCGCTGTCCTGCACCTTCGCGAGCAGCTCCACCGTCTCGTACGGGTTTCCGCCCGTGACCGCCCAGACCTCGCGGCAGAACGGGGCGTCGGCGTGCTCGCCGAGTGTGGCACGGGTGAGGCCCGTCGTCGCGTCGGGTGTGAGGGCGCGCAGGGTGGTGCGCGGGCGGGCTGCCGCGCCGATCCGCTCCAGTTGGCGCGCGTTCTCGTCGGCGGTGTCCCGCTGCCGGTGGGCGACCACGACGAGTACGGGCAGGTCGTCGAGGCGCTCGGCGAACGCGGCGAGCCACTGGAGTGTCTCCTGGTCGGCCCAGTGGGCGTCGTCTATCAGCAGCACGAGTGGCCAGTGGAGCCGGGCGAAGCGGCGGGCCACGGCGACGAGGCCGTTCAACACGCCCTGCGGGTCGGCCTGTCGGCCCGTCGGCTGGGCGATGCCGAGGGCGGGCCCGGCGATGTCGTACCAGTCGCCGAGGTACTCGCGCGCCGCTCCCTCGGAGAGTGCGACAAGAGCTGGCTGCAGCAGCTGGCGCAGGACGTAGAAGGGGACGGAGGTGACGGTCTCGCCGCCGCGCGCGGACCATACGGTGCAGCGGCCCTCGGCGATACGGCCGACCTCGGTGAGCAGCGCGGTCTTGCCGATGCCCGCTTCGCCGCTGTAGACGAGGAGGCTGCCGGATGTCGCGCCCGAATGGAGCGCGTCGACCGTCTGCGCGGCCTCGGCGATTTCGGAGTCGCGCTCCCAGAGCGGGGCTGGGACGAACCGTCCAGACCGGCCCTGCGTCATTCCGCTACCCCCTGAAACCCGGTGAGTCGACGTTCGGGAATCGAGCCTAGCGGGAGGACCGCCCCTGAGGTGAGGGGGCCGGGGCACCTTCCGCCGCATGAGGGCAAACGTCTTGTCGACAGGTGGACTTGTCCAGGCCGACGTCCTGCGGTTCGCCCGCGCAACATGGCGCTCACCGTCCCTTCTTCGCGCCGATCGGCGTCCCTCTCATGGGGATTTCAGGCAGGGCTCATACTGTGGCGTCCATGACGCAGGTGACTCCTCCTCCGGGTTGGTACTCCGACCCCGGGCAGACAAGTGACGGCCCCCGCACCGAGCGGTGGTGGGACGGCAGTGTGTGGACGGACCACACACGTCCCGTGGGATCCGCCGGTGCCTGGGGTCCCCCGACGATGCCGTCCGGGGCCCCGCCGTATCCGGCGTACCCGGTGTATCCGGCCAAGTACCCGCGCCGCGGCCTGCGTACGGCCATCGGCGCCGGTGTGGCTCTCGCGGTGCTGGCAGGCATCGCCGGCGGTGTCTACGCCCTCACGTCCGACGACGCAGGAGGCGGCCGCGACCGGGCGGACTCGGCACCTTCCGGCGCGCCGTCGCTGCCGGGCGGGCCGGGTGGCGGGCCGGGCGGAGAGAGCGGTGCGCCGAGGGCGCCCGAGTCCGGCGGTCCGTCCGGCGGCCCTCGGACCGAGGACGGCTATGCGACCGACCTGGCGAGCGGCATCAGCCTCCCCGTTCCGGACGGCTGGAACGGTCAGTCCGGGGCGGTCGGCGCCGGGGTGACGACGGGGACGTACAAGTGCCCGGGCGACACATCGGAGTCGTGCGTGCGCGGCGGGGCGTTCTCCGTGCCGGCCGCGGCACTGGACATCAAGGCGACCACCGCGGAGGCGGCTGCCAAGGCCGACATCGAGAAGAACGCCGAGGAGTCCTACGGCGGGAAGATCTACGGCAAGATCACCTCGCATGACGAGCTGGTGTCGAAGGCGGTGACCGTGGCGGGCCAGAAGGGTTACCAGGTCCGCTGGAAGGTCGTCACGGCCAAGGGCGACGACGGCTATGTCGAGTCCCTCGCGTTCCCGTCACCGGCCGACAAGGACACGCTCGTCGTCGTGCGCTTCGGAATCGACGTCAGCGACGAAGCCCCGAAGGTGTCCCTGATCGACGAGATCACGAAGGGGATCAAGGCCGCCTCCGGAGGCGGCGGCAACGGGCGGGAGGTCTGAAACCCGAAGGGCCGGGCAGTACGGGCGGAGGCAGTACGGGCCCGGGGCAGTACGGGCCGGGGCATGGTCCGGTCTCTCGTAGGGCGCAGGGCCGCGGTGCTTGAGAGGCCGGGCGGGGTCCCTCTCCGCTCAGGAGGGACCCGGCCCGGCCGGGGGTGCGCGCCGCCCCCGTCCCCACGGTGCGGCGCGGGCAGACCGCCGCCCCGCCATCCGGAAGGCGGCGGCCTGACGATCAGGTGTTCCGGGCCAGTCCTAGCGCGGGCAGCACGCAGGCCTCCAGGAAGCGCATGAGATACGGCGTGTCCGCGTCGCACCCCTCCAGGAGAGGACGGGCGCGCAACACGCCCAGCAGCTGTGCGCTGACGAACTCCGCGGCCGGATGGTCCTCCGGGATCTCGCCACGCTCCACGGCGCGTCGCACCATGTCCTCGATCACGCCGATCTCCGGATCGACGACCGCCTCGCGCAGTGCGCGCCGCAGCTCCTCGTCCTGCAGGACGGCATGGCCGAGCGCCTGCATGAGCTGGGTGTCCCTGCCGGAGCGCTCACCCGCGAACCGCACCACCGCACGCAGGTCATCGGCCAGGCTGCCCGTGTCGATGTCCTCGAGCCCCGTACGGCTGTAGGCGCGCAGCGCGGCGGCGACCAGCTGGGGCTTGGTCTTCCACTGCCGGTAGAGCGTCGACTTGCTGCAGCGGCTCCTGGCAGCGACGCCCTCCATGGTCAGGGAGCCATAGCCGTGCTCCCGGAGCTGCTCGCACACGGCGTCGTAGAACTCCTGCTCGCGCTCCGGCGTGATCTTGGAGCGACGCGAAGAACTCACTGCATCTGCCGACTGCGACGTCATGGTCCCGCTCCTGGCTCTTCTCCTCGTCGGGTGGTCTTCCTCACCTTATCGATACGACAGCGTACCGGTACGGCAGCGTATCGGTACACTTCCGTATCGATGAGCGCTGAGCTGTCCCTCCACAAGAGCGGTTAGCCCTGCTCACAGCGGAACAAAAGGACAAGTCGCCAGTAAAGGGGCCGGTATGCCATCCCAGACCGAGCCTGCGGAAGCAGAACCAGAGCCCGATTCGGAGCCAGAGCCAGAGCCCGAGCCGGAGCCCGAGCCGGAGAGAGGCGGGCCTGCGCCCGCCGCTGTCCGGCCCCCGCTACTCCGTGAACTGCTGCTCGTCGCCGGTCTCTTCCTCGTCTACAAGTTCGGCAGACAGTTGGCGAACGGCCACACCGACGAGGCCTTCGACAACGCCCACCGAATATGGAGCCTCGAGCGGGCCCTGCATCTGCCGGGCGAGGGGGCCGTACAACAGCCGCTGCTGAACAGCGAGGCGCTCATCCACCTCGCCAACACCTATTACGCGGCCGTGCACTTCCCGGCGACCGCCCTCTTCCTGACCTGGCTGTATCTGCGACGGCCGCGGCACTACGTATGGAGCCGCCGGGTGCTGGCCACCCTCACGGCGGCCGGGCTCGTCCTGCATCTGGCGTTTCCGCTCGCCCCGCCGCGCCTGCTCGACACGGCTCATCTCGTAGACACCGCGCAGATGTACGGGCCGTCGGTCTACGGCGCGACGCCGGCGACCGACTCCATGGCGAACCAGTTCGCCGCGATGCCGTCCCTGCACTTCGGCTGGGCCCTGATGGTCGCCGTAGGCCTCATGGCCGCGACCCGGTCACGGTGGCGATGGCTATGGCTGCTCCATCCGCTGCTCACCCTGCTGGTGGTGGTCGGCACGGCCAACCACTACTGGCTCGACGCGATCGCGGCCGCGGTTCTGCTGGGCGCGGCCCTGGCAGTCGTCCGCATGCCTCATACGGGGGACATGCTGTGGCCTCGCCGCTCGCTGGTGGTGGCGCGGGGCGGTGCCGCCCCGGCCGGAGCCGGCTCCATGGCACGGGCGAGGGCGGGCCGATGAGCGCCACACTCGTCGCCCTGGTGCTGTCGCTGCTGTCCGCGATCGCGTACGCGGTCGCCGCTGTGGCGCAGGAACGTCTTGCCGCGCGGAACCGGGAACGGGACACCGGCTTGCTCCGGCTGTTCCGCAGCGGGGCTTGGTGGGGGTCGGTGGCGCTGAACGCGTCCGCGGCGCTGCTGCACGTGGTCGCCCTGAGGTACGGGCCGCTGACCCTCGTGCAGCCGTTGGGAGCGCTCACTCTGGTCGCCGCCGTGCCGCTGGGCGCACGGCTCGCCGGGCGGCGCGTCAGCCGTGTCGAGTGGCGCGGCACGGGGCTCACCCTCCTCGGTCTGGGCGCCCTGCTGCTCACCACGTCGGGGCCGGCCCCCGACGACACCCTCTCGTCGGCTCAGGCGGTGGGCGTCGCGGCCGCGACGATGCTGCTGATCGGTGTGCTCTCGCGGCCCGGCGCCCGTCCCGGGCTGCGGCACGCTTCCGCGTCCGGCATCGCGTCGGGCGTCGCGTCGGCCCTCACCCAGACCGTGACCGTGGCGGTCACGGAGCACTCGGGTCCGCTGCTCGACGTCCGGGTGTTCGTGGTGGCGCTGCTGGTCGCGGCCTTCGCGGTGGGCGGGCTCCTCCTGGCGCAGACCGCCTACCGGGGCGGCCTCGGCGCACCCCTCGCCGTCGTCACCCTGGCCAACCCGATCGCCGCCGCCGTCATCGGCCTCACCCTGCTCGGAGAGCGCTTCCAGGGCGGCCTCGCCGGCCTGCTCCTCGCCTTTGCGGGGGCGGCGACGGCCGCACGCGGTGTGGTGGTCCTCGCCCAGCACTCCGAGAACCAGTCACAGGCGCGGCAGCCGGTGGGCGCGCCGACCGTCGGGGGTCACGGTGATGGGGCGGGCGCGTTGGACTTCATCGGGCACGGGGATGGGGCGGGCGCGTTGGACGAGCGTCACGCCTCGTACGAGCGCCGTGCCTGGGACGACGTCCACACCTTCGATGTGGGACGCCCCTGGGGAGGGGGCCGCGCCTTGAACGAGGGGCACCCCTCGGACGGGGGCCACGCCTCGTACGAGCACCGCGTCTTGCAAGGGGGCCGCGCCTCTGACGGCGGCTACGGCTTGGGCGAAGGCTACGAGTCGGACAGGACCCCCGGGCCACACGAGCCCGCCTTGTCCCATGGGGCGCCCCCACCGTACGGCGCCGTGCCGTTCGGCAGGGTGCCCGACCCCGTCGGACCCGCGGTGCATGACAGCCCGCGTGGGCGCCCGTCGTACGGACCCGAGTCCGCCGACGAACCGGTCCCGACCACCGGGCGCCGGCCTCGTCGCCGAAGCGCCCGCGGCATCGCAGTGCTTGGCATTCGCGCCCGTGCGTGTCGGC
The DNA here is from genome assembly GCF_013778455.1 of Streptomyces himalayensis subsp. himalayensis. GTDB lineage: Bacteria > Actinomycetota > Actinomycetes > Streptomycetales > Streptomycetaceae > Streptomyces > Streptomyces himalayensis. The sequence goes on from NZ_JACEHE010000018.1 coordinate 77,994, forward strand.
GAAGGGGTCCCGCCGCGCGGACCCGCGCCCGCTGATGTCGCGGCAGCCCCGAATGGGCTGCCGCGGTCGGCACGCGACCGCCGCCGCGTACCGGCTCGGCCGCGTCTTCGAACCGCTCCCTGCCTACGAACCGGCCGTCGCGGCACAACCGAGCGGCCGGCCGTCGGCCCTCGACACGGCTTTGGTAGCAGCCGCAGCTTTCGCAGAAGCCGCGGCCTTCGCGAAGACACGACCTTCCTGGGCTATAGGCTCACCCGAACCGCCGGCGGCCCGCTCCCCTCCCGCAGTTCCACGACCCCGATGCGCCCGGCCGCGCGCACGTCCTGGGCGACCCGCGCGAAGCGGTCGAGGTCCGAACGGGACGCCGTCACCACCGCTTTGGTGACCTCCGTACGCATCGACACCTGCGCCTCCGACTTGGCCTTGCGGACCGACGCGATGACGTCCGAGGCCGTGCCGAGCAGCGTCTCGTCCACGCCCTCGGCCAGTCCGCGCAGCCGGTCCGCGTCGGGCCAGGCGGCACGGTGCACCGACCCCTCCGCCCACCACGACCAGACCTCCTCCGTGACGAAGGGGAGGACGGGGGCGAACAGGCGCAGAAAGGTGTCCAGTGCCGTCCGCAGCGCCGCGCGAGCGGACTGCGCACCGGCGACGTCGCCCTGGTCGCCGTAGGCACGGGCCTTGACGAGCTCGACGTAGTCGTCGCAGAACCGCCAGAAGTACTGCTCCGTGCGTTCGAGGGCGCGGGCGTAGTCGAACTCCTCAAAGGCGGCGGTGGCTTCCTCGACAGCGCCGGCAAGACCCGCGAGCATGGCGCGGTCGAGCGGCTCGGTGACGGAGGCGTCCGGTTCGGCGTCGCCGAAGCCGAGCACGAACCTGCCCACGTTGAGGATCTTCGTCGCGAGCCGCCGCCCGATCTTCATCTGCCCGATGTCGAAGGCCGTGTCCGTGCCGGGCCGTGCGCCGGCGGCCCAGTAGCGGACCGCGTCCGAGCCGTACTGCTCGAGCAGGTCGACCGGCGTGACGACATTGCCCTTGGACTTCGACATCTTCTTGCGGTCGGGGTCCAGGATCCAGCCGGAGATCGTGGCATGCCGCCATGGCAGCGTGCCGTGTTCGGTGTGGGCACGCACCACCGTGGAGAACAGCCAGGTCCGGATGATCTCGTGGGCCTGCGGCCGGACGTCCATCGGGAAGACCCGCCCGAACAGGTCCGGGTCGGCCATCCACCGCCCGGCGATCTGCGGGGTGAGCGAGGAGGTCGCCCAGGTGTCCATGACGTCCGGGTCGCCGATGAACCCGCCCGGCTCGCCGCGCTGCTCCTCGCGGTATCCCGCGGGGGCCTCGGCGCTCGGGTCGACCGGGAGGGCCGCCCCGTCCGGGACGATCGGCCGGTCGTAGTCGGGCTGTCCGTCCCCGTCGAGCGGGTACCAGACGGGGATCGGCACGCCGAAGAACCGCTGGCGGCTGACCAGCCAGTCGCCGTTGAGTCCGCTGACCCAGTTCTCGTAGCGCGTGCGCATGTGCGGCGGGTGCCACTCCAGCTCGCTGCCGCGCCGCAGGAGTTGCTCGCGGAGCTCGTCGTCGCGCCCGCCGTTGCGCAGGTACCACTGGCGGGTGGTGACGATCTCCAGCGGTTTGTCTCCCTTCTCGAAGAACTTGACCGCGTGCGTGACCGGCCGCGGCTCCCCCTCCATCTCTCCGCTCTCCCGGAGCAGGGCGACGACGCGCTCGCGTGCGGTGTGCGCGGTGGCACCGGCCAGCCGGGCGTACGCCGAGCGCGCCTCCGGCGATTCGACGCCGGCGGGCGTCTCCGCGACGAAGCGGCCGTCCCAGCCGATCACCGGCCGCGTGGCGAGCCGCAGTTCGCGCCACCACGTGACATCCGTCGTGTCCCCGAACGTGCAGACCATGGCGATCCCGGACCCCTTGTCCGGCGTTGCCAGATAGTGCGCGTGGACCGGCACCTCGACGCCGAACAGGGGCGTACGGACCGTCGTGCCGAACAGGCCCCTGTACCGCTCGTCGTCGGGGTGGGCGACCAGCGCGACACACGCGGGCAGCAACTCGGGGCGCGTCGTCTCGATCATGATCCGGTCGCCGCCGGGGCCTTGGAAGGCGAGCCGGTGGTACGCGGCCTGCCGCTCCCGGTCCTCCAGCTCCGCCTGGGCGACCGCCGTACGGAACGTGACGTCCCACAGTGTGGGCGCCTCGGCGAGATACGCCTCCCCCCGCTCGAGATTCCGCAGGAAGGCCAACTGCGAGGTGGCGCGCGCCTCGGCGTCGATCGTCCGGTACGGCCGCGTCCAGTCGACCGACAGCCCGAGCCTCCGCCACACCTGCTCGTAAGCCTTCTCGTCCTCGGCGGTCAGCCGGTCGCAGAGCTCGACGAAGGTGCGGCGGGAGACGGGGATCTGTTGCTTTCCCGGCGTGTGAGGAGGCCTGAACGCCGGGTCGTACGGCAGCGACGGGTCGCAGCGGACGCCGTAGTGGTTCTGGACACGCCGCTCGCTGGGCAGGCCGTTGTCGTCCCAGCCCATCGGATAGAAGACTTCCTTGCCGCGCATGCGCTGGAAGCGGGCGACCGTGTCGGTGTGCGTGTAGGAGAAGACGTGCCCGATGTGCAGCGAACCGCTCGCGGTGAGCGGCGGGGTGTCGATCGAGAAGATCTCGTCACGCGTCTTCGAGCGGTCGAACACGAATACGCCCAGCTCATCCCATCGCCCGGACCATTTCTCTTCCAGCCCGTCGAGGGCGGGCTTGTCGGGGGCGCCGTTACGGCGATGGTTGAAGGTCATGCCCCGACATGCTAGCCAGACACCCGCCCGCGCGATCAGTGATTTTCGCGCGGGCGGGGGGCACTGCCGTGGCCGACCGAAGGGGCTACTCGGTGATGATCGCCGGGTCGCTCACGCCCGGCTCGCCCGTCTCGACGTGTCCGGCGAAGCGGCGCAGGAAGGCGGGGTCCGCGTCGGACACGACGGTCAGGTCGTACCAGCGCCTGCTCGCCCGCAGGTCCACCGTGTGCGTCACGGTGGCGCCGGCGCGCAGCTTGAACGTCTGGGGACGACCACCGTACGCGTTGGTGAGGGTCAGCGTGACGGCCGTCGTGCCCTCGTTCTCGAAGGTGAGCTTCACGGTGCCGGATGCGGCGTCGTGGCGCGCGGCGACCTCGGGGCCCGCCGTCTTCACGGAGCCTCTGAACGTGCGCAGGAAGCCGTTCGGTCCGTGCACGGACAGGTCGTAGGCGCCCTTCGAAGAGGCGGTGTCCCAGGTGCCCGCGACGGTCTTGCCCGCCTCGGTCGTGTACATCCACGGGCCGTACGTGGGGGTTCCGGACGTGACGTGGAAGGCGGCACCGGCGTGACGCCCGCCGCTGAAGGTGAGGGTGAAGGTTCCGTCGGCGGGGGCCGCCTCGCCGTCGGTGAAGGGGGCGTAGCGCAGCGGGCGGGCCGGGCGAAGACCCGGCTCCTGCTTGGGCATGCGCGGGTCGGCCGGCGGCGTCGGGCGGTAGTCGGGGTGGCGTTCGCGGTCCTGCGGCTCGTAGCCGTCGGTGTCGGGCAGCGCGGCCGACCGGCCGTCCTTGTGGGAGAAGTCGAAGGCGGAGGTCAGGTCACCGCAGATCGCGCGCCGCCAGGGCGAGATGTTCGGCTCCTGGATGCCGAAGCGGCGCTCCATGAACTGGACGATCGAGGTGTGGTCGAGGGTCTCGGAGCATACGTAACCGCCCTTGCTCCAGGGCGAGACGACCAGCATCGGCACACGCGGGCCGAGGCCGTACGGTCCGGCCGGGCGCTTGCTGTCGCCCGGGTAGAGGTCGAGGGAGACGTCGGCCGTGGACTTGCCCTGCGCGGCGGACTTCGGCGGGAGCGGCGGCACCACGTGGTCGAAGAAGCCGTCGTTCTCGTCGTACGTGATGAACAGGGCCGTCTTCGCCCAGACCTCCGGGTTGGAGGTGAGCGCGTCCAGGACCTGGGCGATGTACCAGGCGCCGTAGTTCGAGGGCCAGTTGGAGTGCTCGGAGAAGGCCTCGGGGGCTGCGATCCAGGAGATCTGCGGCAGCTTGCCGGCCTTGACGTCGGCCCGCAGCCGGTCGAAGTAGCCGTCGCCGTTCTTGACGTCGGTGCCGGTGCGGGCCTTGTCGTACCAGGGCGAACCGGGCTCGGCGTTCCGGTACTTGTTGAAGTACAGCAGCGAGTTGTCGCCGTAGTTGCCGCGGTAGGCGTCCTCGATCCAGCCCCAGGAGCCGGCCGCGTCCAGGCCGTCGCCGATGTCCTGGTAGATCTTCCAGGAGATCCCGGCCTTCTCCAGGCGCTCGGGGTAGGTCGTCCAGTCGTAGCCGAGCTCGTCGTTGCCGAGGACCGGGCCGCCGCCCTGGCCGTCGTTGCCCGTGTAGCCGGACCACATGTAGTAGCGGTTCGGGTCGGTGGAGCCGATGAACGAGCAGTGGTAGGCGTCGCAGACGGTGAAGGCGTCGGCGAGCGCGTAGTGGAAGGGGATGTCCTCGCGGGTGAGGTACGCCATGGTCGTGGTGCCCTTCGCGGGCAGCCACTTGTCGTACTTGCCCCCGTTGTAGGCGGCCTGGCCGTCGGTCCAGCCGTGCGGCAGGCCCTCCAGGAACTGCATGCCGAGGTCGTCGGCGTCCGGGTGGAAGGGCAGCACCTCCTGGCCGTCCTGCTCCTGGTGCCACACCGACTTGCCGCTGGCCAGCGTCACCGGGCGCGGGTCACCGAAGCCGCGCACGCCCCTCATGGCACCGAAGTAGTGGTCGAAGGACCGGTTCTCCTGCATCAGGACGACGATGTGCTCGACGTCGTCGATCGTTCCGGAACGCCGCTGCGCGGGGATCGCCGCGGCCTTGGCGATGCTGTTCGAGAGAGCGGTGAAGGCGGCCGTGCCGCCGGCCAGTTGGATGAAACGGCGCCGATCGAGTTGGGGCATGGCTGGGTGACCTCTTGTCCGGGAAGACGAGCGCAGGGGGTGGAACAGAGTGACAGGAGTGTTCCAAGGGCCGGCGAACGTTCACGGAAGGCTTTCGTGGCGCGCGTGTGAAAGCCGGGGGTCGGCGACGCGAACAGCACGGCGGGCGCCGCCTCTGGGACCCCACGCTCAAGCGCCGGACTGGCTGAAAGATTCAGCCAGTCCGGCGCTTGAGGACGAGCACGAAGGGCGACGATCCAGCCCGTCCGGCGTTTGAGGACGAGCTCGAAGGGCGACCAAACGGGGCCCGGGGGCGGAGCTCTCAGTTCCCGAGGGAGCTGGGCGCCGCCCCGGCACTGGTGATCGGCGGCACGGGCGTGTCGGCGGTACGAACGAGCCGGGCACCCTTCGGCCCATACGCACCGCGCGGCTCAGGGAACGCGCTCAGCAGCGCGAGATACAGCACAGCCGCGACAGCGAGCGACAACGGCAGGCTGATGTCGACGCCGCCCGCGAGGTCACCGAAGGGCCCGACGAACTGGCCGGGGAGGTTCGTGAAGAGGATGCCGATCAGCGCGGCGACCCACCACGCGGTCATGCCGCGCCAGTTCCACCCGTGGTGGAACCAGTAACGGCCGCCGCGCTGGCGCCGGTTGAAGACCTGCAGCGCCTCGGGGTCGTACCAGCCGCGCCGGACGAAGAAGCCGAGCATCATGACGACCATCCACGGCGTGGTGCAGGTGATGATCATCGTGGCGAAGGTGGAGATCGACTGGACGATGTCGAGCGCGAAGCGGCCGATGAAGATGAAGGCGATGGCGAGGGTGCCGACCAGGACGGTGGCCTGCACCCGGGACAGCCGGGTGAAGACGCTGGAGAAGTCGAGGCCGGTGCCGTAGAGCGCGGTGGTGCCCGTGGACATGCCGCCGATCAGGGCGAGCAGGCAGATGGGGAGGAAGTACCAGCCGGGCGAGATGGCGAGCAGTCCGCCGACGAAGTCGGGCGCGGCCGGGTCGACGTAGTCGGGGGCCTTCGCGGCGATGATGCTCGCGGTCGCGAGACCGAAGCAGAACGGCAGGAGCGTCGCGATCTGCGAGAGGAACGCGGCCCCCATGACGCGGCGGTGCGGCGTTGCGGCCGGGATGTACCGGGACCAGTCGCCGAGGAATGCGCCGAAGGAGACGGGGTTGGACAGCACGATAAGCGTGGCGCCGATGAAGGACGGCCAGAACAGCGCCTTCGTCTCGGCGTCGGCACCCGCCCCGTAGATACCGGCGTACGACGGGTCGAAGTCACCGGCGAAGGCGAAGATGCCGACCAGGAACAGCACGGTCGCGGCGGTGACGGCGACCTTGTTGACCAGCAGCATGAAGCGGAAGCCGTAGATGCACACCACGAGGACGAGAACGGCGAAGAGCGCATAGGCGACCGCGTACGACAGGTTGGAGCGCTCCAGTCCGAACAGCCGGTGTGCGCCGCCGACCAGCGCGTCACCGGAGCTCCACACCGAGATGGAGAAGAAGGCGACCGCGGTGAGGAGGGAGAGGAACGATCCGACGACCCGCCCGTGGACGCCGAGGTGCGCGGAGGAGGAGACGGCGTTGTTGGTGCCGTTGACCGGTCCGAAGACCGCCATCGGGCACAGGATCAGTGCCCCGATGGCGACGCCGAGGAGGACGGCCGCGAGCCCCTGCTGGAAGGAGAGCCCGAAGAGGACCGGGAAGGCTCCGAGGACGCAGGTGGAGAAGGTGTTGGCACCGCCGAACGCGAGCCGGAAGAGATCGAGGGATGAGGCGGTGCGCTCCCCGTCGGGGATGTGTTCCACGCCATGGGTCTCCACCTCGGTGACGGACGGTGCCGCGGCGGGGGACGCCGGTGGCGCGACGGGGGACGGTGACGTCGCCACGGAGGGCGGCTGCTCGGCCATCGGGACTCCTGCGAGGGGCTTGGCGGTGCGAATCGGGCGGCCGGATCGGGGGTGCGATCCAGGGCACGCATCCGTGCAGGCGCACGGAGATTGCGAGGCACGTTACGGCTGCCCCGCACCCCTCACCAGTGGCCGATCCATCCATCTGCCGGGGCATGGAGTGGACACTTCATCCATCCGGCACGCAGGGAAACGCCGCCCGTCACAGCACGCAGCAGAGACGCCCGTCCCGCCGGCGGTGTGCCGGCGGGACGGGCGTCGGTTACGGCTCAGGCGTGGAATCCCTGGCTCAGGCGTAGAACCGCGACACGCTCTGCAGTACGCACGCGGGCTTCGTACCGCCCTCGATCTCGATGGTGCCGTCGACGGTGACCTGCACACCGCCCCCGATCTCCTCGACCTCGGCGAGCCGCGCGACCAGGCGGATGCGCGAACCGGCGGGCACCGGCGAGGGGAAACGGACCTTGTTGAGACCGTAGTTCACCTTCGTGGTGACACCCTCGACCTCGAGGAGCTCGGTGAAGAGCGGGATGAAGAGCGACAGCGTCAGATAGCCGTGGGCGATCGGGCCGCCGAAGGGGCCTTCCTTGGCCCGCTCGGGGTCGGTGTGGATCCACTGATGGTCGCCGGTGGCGTCGGCGAAAGTATTGATGCGCTCCTGCGAGACGGTGATCCACTCGCTGGTGCCGAGGTCGCCGCCCGCGAGCTTCTTCAGTTCGTCCAGGCCGCTGACGGTGATGCTCATGAAGGGTTCCTTTCGGTGGTGCCGGACTGCGGGCCCGCCCCGAAACGGGCGCGGACGCGGGACTTGAGGAGCTTCCCCGAGGCGGTGCGCGGCAGGGTCTCGGCCACCACGACGGACTTGGGGATCTTGTACTTGGCGAGGCGTCCGCTGAGGAACGCGATGACCTCGTCGGGGTCGAGCCGGGCGCCCTCCTGGGCCACGACCACGGCCCGGGGCACCTCGCCCCATTTCTCGTCGGGTACGCCGATGACGGCGCACTCCACGATGGCGGGATGGCCGAGCAGGACGTCCTCGACTTCGGCCGGATAGACGTTCTCACCGCCGGAGATGATCATGTCCTTGAGCCGGTCGACGATCGTGACGAAGCCGTCCTCGTCGACCCGTGCGAGGTCGCCGCTGCGGAACCAGCCGTCGGCGAAGGCCGCCGCCGTCTCCTCGGGAAGGCCCCAGTAGCCAGGCATCACGTTGGGTCCGCGCACCACGATCTCGCCGGGCTCGCCGACGGCGACGGGTGACAGATCGGGGCCCGTCACGCGTACGTCGGTGAAGAAGTGCGGGACACCGGCCGAGCCGGCCTTGCTCACGGCGTGTTCGGCGGCCAGGAAGAGCGTGCCGGGGGCGGCCTCCGTCATGCCGTAGCCCTGCTGGAAGTTGAGGCCGCGGCTCTGGTACGTCGCGATGAGCGGGGTGGGGACGGGGGCGCCGCCACAGGTGAGCTGGCGTACCGACGACAGGTCGGCCTCGGCCCAGCGCGCCTGGCGGGCGATCTGGTCGAACATCGCGGGCACCCCGAACATGAAGGTGATCCGGTGGCGTTCGATGAGATCGAGGGTGCCCGCCGGGTCGAAGGCGCCGACCAGGACGCAGGTGCCGCCCTTGAGGAGTACGGGCAGCGTGATCATGTTCAGACCGGCCGTGTGGAACAGGGGTGCGGAGACGAGAGCGACCTCGTCGGCGGCGATGTCCTGGTCGATGAGGACGTTGATCGCGTTCCAGGTGAGGTTGCCGTGGGTGAGCATCGCGCCCTTGGCACGACCGGTGGTCCCCGAGGTGTACATGATCATGCAGATGTCGTCGGGGCCGACGGGCTCGTCGATCAGGTTGTCGGGCGCCGCGGCGAGCACCTGCTCGTAGGGGTCGCCGAGCTCGATGCGGTGCTTGACGGCCGGGGAGGCTTCGGCCGGGGATGCTTCGGCCGGGGATGCTCCGCCGTCGCCCTTACTGCCACCGCCGTTGTCAGTGGGGTCGTACAGACTTGGGTCGTGGATGAGGGTGCGCGCTCCCGAGTCGGCCAGCTGGTAGCCGATCTCGGGTGCGGCGAGGCGGGTGTTGAGGGGGACGAAGACGGCGCCGAGGAGACCGGTGGCGAAGAGGGTCTCCAGGAAGGAGGGGTGGTTGGGGCCGAAATAGGCGACGCGGTCGCCGCGCCGGACGCCGGCCGCGCGCAGGGCGTGGGCGAGCCGGTTGGTGCGCTGGTGCAGCTCGGCGTAGCTGAAGGTCTGCTGCTGGTGGATCAGGGCGGTGCGATGGGGGGTCTTGCGGGCACGGCGCCCGGGCCAGGACCCGATTCCCTCGTTGCGCATGGGGTGTTGCCCCCTTTCACGTGCCTGTCGAACGTGACGTACCTGATGTACCCGACGTGTCCGTCGTGGTGAGCCCGAGGAGGCGGGCGGCGTTCTCCTTGAGGATCTTCGGTCGTACCTCGTCCTTGATGGGCAGCTTGTCGAAGTCGGCGAGCCAGCGGTCGGGGGTCAGGACGGGGTAGTCGGAGCCGAAGAGGACCTTGTCCTTCAGCAGGGAGTTGGCGTACTGGACGAGCTGCGGCGGGAAGTACTTCGGCGACCAGCCGGACAGATCGATGTGGACGCCAGGCTTGTGCGTGGCCACGGCGAGGGCCTCGTCCTGCCAGGGGAAGGAGGGGTGAGCGAGGATGATCTTCAGATGGGGGAAGTCGGCGGCGACGTCGTCGACGTACAGGGGGTTGGAGTACTTCAGGCGAATACCGCCGCCGCCCGGGACGCCCGCGCCGATACCGGTCTGGCCGGTGTGGAACAGCGCGATGGTGCCGGTCTCCTCGATCACCTCGTACAGCGCGTAGGCGATCTCCCGGTCGTTGGGGAAGAAGCCCTGGATGCTCGGGTGGAACTTGAAGCCCTTCACCCCGTACTCCTCGACGAGCCTGCGGGCCTGCTTGACGCCGGCCTTGCCGCGGAAGGGGTCGATCGAGGCGAAGGGGATCAGCACGTCCGGGTTGGCGGCCGCGGCCTCCGCGACCTCCTCGTTGGGCACGGGCTCGGTGCCGGTTGCGTGCTCGGCGTCGACGGTGAAGATGACGGCGGCCATCTTCCGCTCGCGGTAGTACGCGGCGGTCTCCTCCAGGGTCGGCTTCCGCTTGCCCTCGACCTTGAAGTAGGCGCTCGAGGCCTCGTGCAGGTCGTCGTCCAGCGAGGCGTTCCCCTTGGAGGAGACCTCGGCGTGGGTGTGGACATCGATCGCGACGAGCTCGTCGACGTTCATGGCGGTCATGGGCGGCCCTCGTGGCGGTGGGGATGAACGGCGGTCGTGACGGTCATGGCGCTCATGTCCCTTGGCCTTCCGGGAACTTGGGCGCCGGGATGCCGACGGTCTGCGGCTCGCGGCCGACCGAGGTGTGCCAGACGTCGGCGATCGTCTCGGGGCTCCAGCCGCCGTCGGCGTAGGCGACGGAGGTCTCCTGGGGGTGCGACCACAGGGCCAGCTTGTCGCCGCCGATGCCGATGCACTGGCCGGTCACGTCCGCGGCGGCCGCCGAGGCGAGGAAGGGGAGGAGGGCGGCGCAGTCCTCGGCGCTGCCGAAGCCCTCGCCCTTGCGCAGGAAGTCCGGCAGGGTCTCGCCGCCCCGCATGGCCTCGACGTAGGGGGCGAAGACGGGGATGGTCTCGGTCATCGCCGTGGCCGCCACCGGGACGATCGCGTTGACCGTGACGCCGGCGCGGGCGAGCTCCATGGACCAGGTGCGGGTCATGGCGGCGATCCCTGCCTTGGCAGCCGCGTAGTTGGTCTGGCCGAAGTTGCCGCGCTGTCCGGCGGGCGAGCCGACCAGGATCAGTCTGCCGCCCTCGCCCTGCTCGCGCATCCGTACCGCGGCGGCGCGGGCGCAGGTGAAGGTGCCCTTCAGATGGACGCCGATGACGGTGTCGAAGTCGTCGTCCGTCATCTTCCACAGCACCTTGTCGCGCAGCACGCCGGCGTTGGTGACCATGATGTCCAGCCGGCCGAACTCCGCGACGGCCCGGGCGACCAGACGGTCGGCGGCCTCGGTCGTGCCCACCGCGACGGCCTCGGCCACGGCCCGGCCGCCCGCCTCCTCGATGGACTTGACGGCCTGCTCGGCGACGGCCTCGTCCACGTCGTTGACGACGACGGAGGCACCCGCGGCGGCCAGGGCCTGCGCGTAGGCGAGGCCGAGACCACGGCCGCTGCCGGTGACCACGGCGACTTTGCCGGTGAGATCAATGGTGGACACGACGTGAGTCCCTTCATCAGGGGCGGGAGTGCTGGATTGCGAGAAAGAGGGGCGTCGGACGAGGAGAGCTCCGCCGCCGAGATCGAAGCTAAGGACAATAATTGTCGACGTCAATAGTTGTTGCCGTAGCGGATGTGCGAGATGCTTGGTCCGCACTGATGGAACACCGCCCCGCCCGGGGGCCAGCACCGACCGAACACCGCCCCACCCGGGGCCCTTGACCAGGGAGTCCGCCATCTCCGGGAAGCGCCTCGCCGCCAGCACCTCTCCCACCACGACCACGGCCGCCCGCCCCTCCCCGGCCTCAGAGGCGTCCACCACCGCGGCCCGTGGCGGGGGGCCCATCGACGCCCAGGAGCCATGGATGCGCGGTCTGCACGCCGACACCGGATATCTGCTCTACCGGCTGGGCCTGCGCTCCGGGCAGCTCTTCAACGGCTTCCTCCAGGAGTCGGGCCTGCGTCTGCGCCACTACGCACTGCTGCGCTTCCTCGCCACCGCCGAAGGCGCACTCCAGCGGGAGCTGAGCGCCCGGCTCGGCTACGACCCGAGCGCGATCGTCGGCCTCGTCGACGACCTCGAACGCGCCGGGTTCGTGGAGCGCCGCCCCTCCCCCGACGACCGCCGCAGCCGCATCGTCGTCCTCACCGACGACGGCCGGACGTTCCTGCGCAACACCGACGAGGCCGGCCTGCGCGTCACCAACGACCTCGTCCAGCCGCTCGATCCGGCCGAACGGGAGACGCTGCACGCTCTCCTGCTACGCATAGCGGAGCCGGGCCTCGCCTGAGCACGGCGACTAACGCCCGAGGGACGCAGAGATGATCTCCAAACCGGCCGGGCGGACCCCGCAGGACGGCTCGGATGACTCGGCAGGACGGCCGAACGAGCTCAGGACGGCCGGGATGATCCCGCAGACCGGGCGCGACGACCTCGCAAGCCGGATGGGACGACCCCGCGGGGCGGCTGGGACGACCCCGCAGCACGCGGGGCACGCTGAGACGACCCCGCAGCACGCGGGGCACGCTGAGACGACCCCGCAGCACGCGGGGCACGCTGAGACGACCCCGCAGCACGCGGGGCACGCTGAGACGACCCCGCGCTCCGCGCCCGACCGGCTGCTGGCGGTCCTCGGCGCCTTCGACCACGCCCACCCGGCGCTGTCCCTGACGGACATCAGCCGGCGTGCCGGTCTGTCGCTGACCACCGCGCACCGTCTCGTCGGCGCACTCACCGAATGGGGCGCCCTGGAGCGCGATCCGTCGGGGGTCTACCACGTGGGGCTTCGGCTGTGGGAGATCGCGGCGCTGGCACCGCGCGGACTGGCGCTGCGCCAGGTGGCACTGCCCTACCTGGAGGACCTGTACGAAGCGACCCACGAGAACGTGCAGTTGGCGGTGCGGGACGGCAACGAGGTCGTCTACATCGAGTGGATCTCGGGGCGTTCGGCGGTGGGAGTACGCATCAAAGTGGGCGCCCGCTGGCCCCTGCACGCCACGGGCGTAGGCCTGGCACTGCTCGCCAACACCGACGCGGAGTTCCAGGCGGCGTACTGCGCCGAGCCGCTGGCCGCGTTCACCCCCCACACCCTCACGGACCCGGCCCGGCTGCGCCGGGTCCTGGCCGAGATCCGGCGCACCGGCTGCGCGGTCAGCACCCGGCAGGTCACCGAGGACGCCTTGTCCGTGGCCGCACCCGTGCGGGGTGTGGACGGGACGGTCGTCGCGGCGGCCTCAGTTGTGGTGCCCGTACGGGATGCCCATGTCCCCGCGCTGATCCCGTCCGTGCGGCTGGCGGCGCGCGGCATCTCGCGGGCGCTCGGCTGGCACCCGGAGCGGCCGGAGCGGCCGGAGCTGCCGGAGCAGCGGGACCGCTCGTAGCGCCGAGCGGCTGGACCGGACCGCTCGTAGCGCCGAGCGGCCGGCCCTGCCGGAGCAGCGGGACCGCTCGTAGCGCCGATTGGCCGGCAGTGCCGGTAGCGCCCGGTAGGGCCGGTAGCGCCCGGTAGGGCCGGTAGCGCCCGGTAGGGCCGTGAGCGCCCGCCGCACCGGTAGCGCCGGACCGTTCGGGGCCGGAGGCCCGAGGAGCTTGACCGGCCGATCCCGGCACCACCGATACCGCCTTTTTCTGGACAAAGTTCTAACATCTAACCTGAGGAGGAATGCCACCATGGCCACGCTCCGGTGAGGGAAGTGATCCAGATGGGGCTCCCGGGGGATGCCATCAGTCCCTCGCGCGCCCGTGAGCGGTTCCTCCAAGGCGAGTTGATCGAGGGGGGCGTGCGAGGGCTGATCCTTAGTTCCTGGCAGCGCTGCCGGCTGCTGGGGCTCTCGCCGGATCAAGCTGAGCTTCCTTACCGCGACGACGTCGATCCGGACACCCGGCTCGTCCGTGCGGCCGAACCCGTGCTCGACTGGCTGCAGTCCGTATTCGCGGGCAGCCGGATGAACGTGGGCCTCGCGGACGGGAGCGGGACGGTGGTGCAGCGCCGTTTCGGCGAGGCCTCCATGGCCGGACAGCTCGCCCCGATCCAGAGCGTCCCAGGGTTTGTGTTCGCCGAGCAGGTCGCCGGAACCAACGGCATCGGCATCGCGCTCGCCGAACGGCGGCAATGCCAGGTCTACGGGGCAGAGCACTTCGCAGAACGCTCTCAGTCAAACGCCTGCTCGGCGATTCCCGTCCGTGACCTGCTCAGCGGACGTATCGAGGGCATCCTCTCGCTCGGATGTCCGCGTACGGACGCGGACCCCGTGATGGACACCGTCATACGTGAGGCGGCCCACGCCATTGAACGGCGGCTGCTGGAGCAGAGCTCGGCACGGGAGCGCGGCCTGCTGCGGGCGTATCTCGACGCCAGGAGCCGTACGCGGATCGTCGGCGGGGCGGCAACCGAGGAGGGGCGGCCGACCCGAGTGCACGAACTGATCCGGAGCGGGCTGGACCGGCGCGATCAGATGATCCTGATGGAGAAGGCCACCGAGCTGATCTCTTCCGCTCAGCGGGCGGGCGTCGAGGTGCCTCTCTCCCACGGCCGATGGGTCACCCTCCTGAGCCATGTGGTGATCAGCCCCTCCGGTGTGGAGGGTGTGGCAGTCGAGGCGGTGCTCCACAACGACGTGCCGCACCATGGGCTCGCCGTCCCCACGCCCGCCGACGTGCCGCTCAGCCTCTTGGCGGAGCCTGCCGCACTCCTGCCGGAGCCTGCCGCACCACCATCCGCCGTCCCGCTGTTCGGGCACCTTCCCGGCCTGGCACCCGTCCCGGCCGCCGGTCCTGCACCCTTCTCGGCCGCCAGCCCTGCACCCGTCCCGGCCGCCGGTACGGAGCCCACGACCGGCCGCGGCCGCACAGCCACCGCACCGGCAACCACCGACGCCACCGCACCGGCAACCACCGATGCCACCGGTACCCCCGACACCACCTACGCCACAGACGCCCCCCAGACCCCCCACACCCCCGACACCACCGACGACAGCGCTGACGAGGCCGCCGAGCGGGGGCTGGTCCTGGTCGGTGAGCCGGAAGTGGGCAAGCATGCCGTCGCGGCACGGCGCCGCCTGGAGCTGCTGTCCGAGGCCAGCACCCGGATCGGCACCACCCTGGACGTGAGCCGCACCGCCCAAGAGCTTGCCGAGATGGCCGTCCCACGCCTGGCGGACTTCGTCACCATCGACCTCCCCGACACCGTGCTGCGGGGTGAGGAGTCCCCCGATCCCCACACCGACCTGCGACGCACGGTGGTCCATGGGATCCGCGACGACTGCCCCTTCTATCCTGTCGGCGAGCGAGTCGTCCCTCTCCCCACCACGCCCCATCTCCGCTGCCTGGCCACCGGGCGGGCGGTGCTGGAACCCGATCTAAAGGTTGCCGCCGGCTGGCTAGCCCAGGACCCCCAGCACAGCGAGCGCCTTCTCGCGCACAACGTGCACTCCCTCATCACCGTTCCGCTGCTGGCCCGCGGTGTGGTCCTGGGCATCGCCAGCTTCTACCGCTCGGAGGACCCCGCACCCTTCGGGGACGACGATCGCTCGCTGGCCCAGGAACTCGCGACTCGCGCCGCCATCTGCATCGACAACGCCCGCCGGTACACCCGCGAACACACCATGGTCCTGGCGCTGCAGCGCAGTCTGCTGCCGCACGGCACCCCTGAGCAGGGCGCCGTCGAGGTCGCCCATCGCTACCTGCACGCCACGTCCGGAGTCGGCGGTGACTGGTTCGACATCATCCCCCTCTCCGGCACCCGCGTCGCGCTCCTCGTCGGCGACGTCGTCGGCCAGGGCCTGCATGCCGCCGTGACCATGGCCCGGCTGCGCACGGCCGCCCGCAACTTCGCCGAGCTGGACTTCGCGCCCGACGAAGTACTCACCCAGCTCGACAACCTCGTGGCCCGCCTCGACCGTGACGAGGGCGGCGGCGAGTCCACCGCCGGACCTGGCATCATCGGCGCCACCTGCCTGTACGCCATCTACGACCCGACCACGCACCAGTGTGCGATGGCCCGCGCAGGACACCTGCCACCCGCGCTGGTCCACCCCGACGGCACCGTGGCGTTCCCCGACCTGCCCGCCGGACCGCCTCTCGGACTCGGCGGCCTCCCCTTCGAGACCGCCGAATTCCACCTGCCCGAAGGCAGCGAGCTGGTCCTCTACACCGACGGGCTCGTCCATGACCGTCACCGCGACATCGACAAGGCCCTCGACCAGCTGCATCGCGCCCTGACCCACTCGGACCGTTCACCTGAGGCCACGTGCGAGGCGGTCCTGGACGCCGTCGTGCCCGAACACCCCAGCGACGACATCGCGCTGCTCGTCGCCCGCACCCGCGCCATGGACCCCGGCCGGATCGCCACCTGGGAGCTGCCCGCGGAGCCGGCCCGTGTCTCCGGCATCCGCGCCGCCGTCACCCGCCGGCTGGCCGACTGGGGGCTGGACGAGGTCTCGTTCGCCGCCGAACTGGTACTCAGCGAGCTGGTCACCAACGCGATCCGCCACGGCAGTGGGCCCATCCAGGTACGCCTGATCCACGACCGGTCCCTGATCTGCGAGGTCTCCGACACCAGCAGCACCGCCCCGCACCTGCGCCACGCAGCCGCGACCGACGAGGGCGGCCGCGGGCTGTTCCTCGTCGCACAGCTCACTCAGGCCTGGGGCACGCGTTACACCAGGAACGGCAAGGTGATCTGGGCCGAGTGCGCACTGGACAGCGCCGGAGGTGTGCCCGCCGCAGCCGGGGCCGAGGCCATGATCGGGATAGATTGGGAGGAAATTCCCGGCATCGAATGACTCATGTAACTCAATCGAATGACTCACGTAACTCAAGCGACGCAGCCGGGCAAATCGGGAGAAAGCCTGTGCATGACGCGCCCGACACCTCGATGAGCCCGTCCGCGCGCCGCGGCCGGGAACCTGTCGTGCGCATCCGCGGTCTCAGCAAGCGGTTCGGCGGCACCCTCGCGTTGGACGACGTCGACCTCGACATCCATCGCGGCAGCATCCTCGCTCTTCTCGGCCCCAACGGTGCCGGAAAGTCGACGCTCATCAAGGTCCTCGCCGGCGTTCACCACGCCGACGAGGGCGAGGTGACGGTGGCCGGTCACCCGCTCGGCACGGACGTGGCCTCGCAGCGTATGTCCTTCATCCACCAGGATCTCGGCCTCGTCGAGTGGATGACGGTCGCCGAGAACATCGCGCTCGGCACCGGCTACCCGCGCAGACGCGGAGTGGTCTCCTGGCGGCAGGCAAGGGAGCGCTGTGCCGAGGCCCTGGAGATCGTCGCCGGCCATCTGAACCCCGACGCCCGCATCGCCGACCTCACCCGCGCCGAGCGCTCGCTGGCCGCCATCGCCCGCGCCCTGTCGACCCGTGCCGACCTCATCGTGCTGGACGAGCCCACCGCCAGCCTCCCCGCCGCCGACTGCGCCCGCCTCTTCGCCGTCCTGCACAGGCTGCGCGACCGCGGCCACGGCATGGTCTACGTCACCCACCGGCTCGACGAGGTGTACCGGGTCGCCGACACCTTCGCCGTCCTGCGCGACGGCCGGATCGTCAGCCAGGGCCCGCTCGCCGGCCACAGCCCGACCCGCCTGGTGCACGACATCGTGGGCCGCGAACCGGGCGAATACCGGCCCGCCACCGCCCCCGCCGGCCCGGCCGTACTCAGCCTCCGGGATGCGCGGACCGGAAACTCGGGACCGGTCAGCCTCGAACTGCGCGCCGGCGAAATCCTCGGCCTGGTGGGACTCACCGGCGCCGGACACATGGAACTGGGCCGGGCGCTGATCGGTTCCCGGCCGATCCACAACGGCCGGGCGCTGCTCGACGGCCGGCCGTACCACCCGCGTACCGTCGCCGCCGCCGTCGACCGCGGTGTGGGTTTCGTGTCCAGCAACCGCCTCGAAGAGGGCTGTGCCGCCGAACTGACCGTGCGGGAGAACTTCCTGGCCAACCCCAGGGCGGGCGGCGTGCCAGCGCTGCACTGGATCAGCCCACGGCGTGAGCGCACCGAGGCCGCGGCCCTCGTCGAACGCTTTCGGGTGCGCCCGCGCGACACCGAGGCCCCGATCGGCACCCTCTCCGGCGGAAACCAGCAGAAGATCATGGTCGGCCGGTGGCTCGGGGTGAGCTGGCGGCTGCTGATCCTCGAGGAGCCGACGGCCGGCGTGGACATCGGCGCCAAGGCCGAGATCTACCGGCTGCTCGACGAGGCACTGGCCGCCGGGCTCGCCGTGCTGCTCATTTCCACGGACTTCGAGGAGGTCGCAGGCGTGTGCCACCGCGCTCTGGTATTCGTCCGCGGGACCGTGGCGGCCGAGCTGACCGGCGCGGCGCTCACCGTCACCGAACTCACCCACACCGCGTCGGCCATGCCACCCCTCACCGGAACGGCGACGGCCCGATGACACCGACGCCGCCGACGCCGCAGCCCTCCTCGCCCCGGTCCGCGCTGAGCCGAATGCGCGGGCACCTCATCGGCACCTACGGCCTGCTGGCCCTCACCGCCCTGCTGATCCTGGTCTTCTCGCTCGCTCTGCCGAACACCTTTCCCACGCTGGCCAACCTCTCCTCGGTCCTTTCCGCCCAGTCGATCCCCGCGATCCTCGCGCTCGGCGCGATGATCCCGATCGTCACCGGCAAGTTCGACCTGTCCATCGGCTACGGCCTTGGCCTGGCGCACGTCATGGTGATGCACCTGCTCGTGGGCGGCGGCTGGCCCTGGCCCTTCGCCTGCCTCGTCGTGATCCTCGGAGGCGGGGTCGTCGGCGCGCTCAACGGCGTCATCGTCGAGTTCGCGCAGATCGACTCGTTCATCGCCACGCTCGGCACCGGCAGCATGATGTACGCCGTCACGGGCTGGATCACCGACGGCGCCCGTATCGTCCCCGGCCCGGAGGGGCTGCCCCCGGCCTTCACCGGCATCTACGGCTCGACCTTCCTGGGCCTGCCCGCACCGGCCTTCTACGTCCTCGCCCTGGCCGTTGCTCTGTGGCTGCTGCTGGAACGGCTGCCGCTCGGCCGGTATCTGTACGTCGTCGGCTCCAATCCCCGTGCCGCCGACCTCATCGGCATCCCCACCCGCAAGTACTCGATCTACGCCTTCGCCGGCTCGGGTCTGGTGGTCGGATTCGCCGGCGTCCTGCTGGCCGCACAGCAGCAGATCGGCAACCCCAGTGTCGGGCTGGAATACCTGCTCCCCGCTTTCGTGGGCGCCCTGCTCGGCTCCACCGCGATCAAGCCAGGTCGCGCCAACGCCCTGGGGACCCTCGTCGCCGTCGCGGTCCTCGCCGTGGGCCTCGCCGGCATTCAGCAGCTCGGTGCGGAGTTCTGGGCCACACCGCTGTTCAACGGCGCCACCCTGCTTCTCGCCGTCGGCCTGGCCGGCTACTCCGCCCGCCGCCGGCTGCGATCCGCCGCCGCGGCCCGCGGGCGGCGGCGATCGGCGGGCATCTCGGGAGGGCATTCCGAAACCCGCCCGTCGTCACCTCCTTGACCTGCGGCCGGCGTCCCCGCGCTGTCCTCACGACCGCAAGGAGCACCCCGTGTTCTCGAACCGCAGGACCGCCCCCACGGCGGCAGCGCTGACGGCGCTGGCCGCCGCCCTCATCGCCGGCTGCGGGCCAGGCGCGGGAACCTCCTCCACAGAGACTTCGCCGGCCGGTTGCCCCGCCGCTCTCGAGGATGCGAAGGCGGCTGTGCGCAAGGCCGAGGCGGACACCCCCTGGAACGGCCCCGCCAGCGGCCCCGCGGCGGTTTCCGGCAAGACCGTCATCTATGTCGCGCAGACCATGACCAACCCCGGCGTCGCGGGCGCCGCGAACGGAATGACCGAAGCCGCGAAGGTCATCGGCTGGAACGTCCGCGTGATCGACGGAGGAGGCACACCGGCGGGCATCCAGGCGGCGTTCAGCCAGGCCATCGCCCTCAGACCCTCGGGAATCGTCATCGGCGGCTTCGACCCCAAGGCGACATCGCAGCAGGTCGCGCAGGCCAATGAGGCGGACATCCCGCTCATCGGCTGGCACGCGGTCGCATCCCCGGGGCCGAGCGCGCGCCCCAAGCTCTTCAGCAACATCACCACCCAGGTGGAGGACGTCGCCGAGATCAGCGCCGACTGGATCATCGCGCACTCGGGCGGCAACGCGGGAGCCGTCGTGTTCACCGACGCCTCGATCCCCTTCGCCAAGCACAAGTCCGAACTAATCAAGAAGCAGCTGGCCACCTGCTCGGGCGTGAAGCTGCTGGCATACGAGAACATCCCGATCGCGGACGCGAGCAGCCGCACGCCCCAGGCGGTCTCCTCCCTCCTCTCCCGCTTCGGCGACGAATGGACGCACTCCGCCGCGATCAACGACCTGTACTTCGCCGATGCCGCACCCGCCCTGAGCGCGGCCGGCAAGCAGGGTTCCGGCCCCCCGTTCAACATCGGCGCGGGCGACGGCGACGCGTCGGCGTTCCAGCGCATCAACAGCGAGCGCTTCCAGGCCGCCACCGTGCCCGAGCCTCTGTCCCAGCAGGGCTGGCAGATCGTCGACGAGTTCAACCGCGCCTTCGCCGGCCGCCCCGCCAGCGGCTATGTCGCCCCCGTCCACATCGCCACGGCCGCCAACAGCAAGGGAGCCACGACCTGGGACCCGTCCGGCTACCGCGAGGCGTACCGGAAGATCTGGCGCAAGTAGCCACATGTTCCTGGAGGTTCACCCGATCCGCAGCTCTCCCTTCCGTCAGACGGAAGCGCTGTTGCCGCCGCGGACAGCCGTCACGAATCTGATGGCACACACCACGGCACCAAGGGGCAAGGACGCCCCGCTTCTCAGGGACGGGATGCCATGACAGCCATGACCGCCTTCGCCAGGAACCAGTGGTACGTCGCCGCCTACGCGCACGAGGTGGGACGCGAACTGCTCGGACGTACGATCCTCGGCGAGCCCCTCGTCTTCTACCGCACCGAGGAGGACGGGACGCCCGTCGCCCTGCACAACCGGTGCGTGCACCGCCGCTTCCCGCTGTCGGAGAGCCCGACCCGTCTCGACGGCGACCGGATCGTGTGCGGCTACCACGGCTTCACGTACGACACGACGGGGTCCTGTGTGTACGTGCCTGGTCAGAAGCGCATCCCGCGGACGGCGCGCGTCGCCTCGTACCCGGTGGTCGAGCAGGACGCGCTGATCTGGGTGTGGATCGGCGACCCGGCGCTGGCCGACCCTCAGGCCATCCCGCGGGCCAGGCATCTCGAATCCCCCGGCTGGGTCACCGTCCGCGGCATGGAGCCCATCGACTGCGACTACGGGCTCCTGGTCGACAACCTCCTCGACCTCTCCCACGAGACGTATCTGCACGGCGGTTACATCGGCACCCCCGAGGTCGCCGAGACGCCGATCACCACCGAGGTCGACGAAGGCGCGGGCATCGTGCGCGTGAGCCGGCACATGGACGACGCCGAGTGCCCGCCGTTCTACGCCCGCTCCACCGGCATCGAGGGCCGCATCACCCGCTGGCAGGACATCGAGTACCACGCGCCGTGCCTGTATCTGCTGCACAGCCGTATCGCCCCGGTCGGCGTGCTGCCGGAGCCGGACGGCAGCGACCCGAACGGCTTCCACACCGAGATCACGTACGCCATCACGCCGTCCGCCGACGGCAAGGTGTACGACTTCTGGATGGTCTCGCGCGACTGGGCAACGGATGATGAAGAGGTCACCGAGTTCCTGCGGGGCAACAACCACACGGTCGTCATGCAGGACGTGGACGCGCTGAACCTGCTGCAGAAGACCCTGGACGCCGAGCCCGCCGGCTACCAGGAGCTCAGCATCAACATCGACACCGGCGGTCTCGCCGCCCGCCGCATCCTCGCCCGGCTGGTCGAGGAGGGCGCGAAGCCGATGGAGAAGGTCCAGTGACCTCACCGACCGGAGAGGTCTACCGCATCGACTGGCTGCCGGGCACGGACGTCCTGCACGGCACCTGTCACTGCGGCCGCGAGCACACCGCGCAGGACCCGATCGAGATGTGGGAGTGGATGCTCGCCCACCCGCAGGGACACGAGCCGCAAGGAACCAGCTCATGACCTCGTACGAAGCCGAACTCGTCGTCGACCGCCGGGAGTCCGCGGCCGACGGCGTGCTCGCCCTCACCCTCCGCCACCCGCTGGGCGAAGAACTCCCGGCCTGGGAGCCGGGAGCGCACATAGACGTACTGCTCGGTCCCGGCCTGGAGCGGCAGTACTCGCTGTGCGGGGACCCGGCGGACCGGAGCGTCTGGCGGATCGCCGTCCTGCGCGAACCCGACGGGCGCGGGGGTTCCGCGTATGTTCACGGTGAGTTGGGGCAGGGCGACAAGGTCCGCGTGCGCGGCCCGCGCAACCACTTCGCACTCGAACCCGCCCCGCGCTACCGCTTCATCGCGGGCGGCATCGGCATCACCCCGATCCTGCCGATGCTGGCCGTGGCCGATGCGGCGGGCGCGGAGTGGACCCTTCTGTACGGCGGCCGGTCACGCGGCTCCATGGCGTTCACCGATGAGCTGGGCGCGTACGGGGACAGGGTCACGATCGCTCCGCAGGACGAGGCGGGGCTGCTGGATCTCGCCTCCGTGCTCGACGACGTTCCCGAGGGCACCCTCGTCTACTGCTGCGGTCCCGGGGCGCTGCTGGACGCGGTCGAGGAGCGGTGTCCGGGCGGGCTGCTGCACATCGAGCGGTTCCAGCCGAAGGAGCAGGAGACCGGTCCGGACACCTCCTTCGAGGTGGAGCTGTCCCGCTCGGGGAAGACGGTGACCGTGCCCGAGGGCGTCTCGGTGCTTGACGCCGTGCGGTCGGCGGGTGTCGAGGTGCTGTACTCCTGTGCGGAGGGCACCTGCGGCACGTGCGAGACCGATGTCCTCGAGGGGACACCGGACCACCGGGACTCGGTCCTCAGCGACGAGGAGCGCGAGGCCGGCGAGACGATGATGATCTGCGTGTCGCGCTGCCGGGGCCCGCGTCTGGTCCTCGATCTCTGACCCGTTCTCCTGCACCTTCGGCAAGCCGGAGGCGCGGCGCCACCACGTGCACGTCGGCCTCGATACGGGCGACCGTGGCGAGCAGGTGGGGCAGCAGGTCCCGGCGTACGGACTCGACCGAGTTCCTGCTGGCGTGGACCGGGATGTTGACGGCCGCGACGACGTCGCCGTCCCGGTCCCGCACCGGGGCGGCCACCGAGCGGAGGCCTTCCTCAAGCTCCTGGTCGACGATGGCGTACCCCTGCCTGCGCACCCGCCGCAGCTCGGCGCGCAGCAGGTCGGTGGAGACGATGGTGCGAGCGGTCAGCGGCCGCAGTTCGGCGCGTGCGAGCCGGGCGTCGATGTCCTCATCCGGCAGACAAGCGAGCATCACCCGGCCCACGGACGTCACATGGGCCGGGAAGCGGGTGCCGACCGTGATCGTCGCGGTCATGATGCGGCTGGTGGGCACCCGCGCGACGTACACGATGTCGTCGCCGTCGAGCACGCACAGCGAGGACGACTCGCACACCTGTGCGACGAGCTGCTCCAGGTGCGGTTCGGCGATGTCCGGGAGCGAGAAGCTGGAGAGATAGGCGTAGCCGAGCTCCAGTACGCGCGGGCTGAGCCGGAACAGCCGGCCGTCGGTGCGTACGTATCCCAGGTCGGCGAGCGTGAGCAGAAAGCGGCGGGCCGCCGCTCTGGTGAGACCGCAGATGCGCGCCACTTCGCTGAGCGTCAGTTCGGGGTGGTCGGCGTCGAAGGCGCGGATGACGGCCAGTCCCCGTTCGAAGGACTGCACGAAGTGCGGTTCCCGTACTCCGGCGCCCATCCTTGCCTCCCGGAAGCGACGAAGGTTCGCTCTGCGCACGCTAGGAGGGCGTTCAGGCGGGTGTCAACGGATGTGACAGCGCCGCCTCCGACGGCACGGGCACATGCTCCAACTCCCTTGTCTCAAAGGGAATCTACACTTTCCGCACGGCCATTGACCCCTAGCCTGTGCCCCTCTACGTTCCCCCTCGGCACCACTGTGCGACCTGCGCACACACTCTCTCCGAGCGATGTCCAACCGGTCCCACAAGGGGGATTCATGCGTCGCCTGCTCATCGGCCTCGCCGTCGGCGCGTTCCTGGCCGCCACGACGGCGTGCGGCTCGTCCGAGTCCCCCGGGTCGTCCGGGGCGTCCGGGTCCGGCAAGGAGTCGGGGGGTGGTACCACCACCGTCAAGGTCGGCGTCATCCCGATCGTCGACGTCGCGCCCCTCTACCTCGGGCAGGAGAAGGGCTTCTACAGCAAGCGGGGCCTCAAGCTGGAGCTCACCCTCGCCCAGGGCGGTGCGGCGATCGTGCCGGGCGTGGTCAGCGGCCAGTTCCAGTTCGGGTTCTCCAACATGACCTCGCTGATGATCGCCCAGACCAACAACATGCCCGTGAAGGCCGTCGCCAACGGCGCCGCCTCGACGGGCGTGGAGGGCGAGGACTTCGGCGCGCTCACGGTGAAGAAGGGCAGCGCCATCAAGACGGCGAAGGACCTGGAGGGCAAGAAGGTCGCCCTCAACACCCTGAAGAACATCAACGAGACAGCGGTGCGCGAGTCGGTACGCAAGGCCGGTGGCGACCCCGACAAGGTGAAGTTCGTCGAGCTCGCCTTCGACCAGATGCCCGCTGCCCTCGACAAGGGCCAGATCGACGCCGCCATGGTGGTCGAGCCCGCGCTCGCCACCATCAAGGGCCAGGGCGGCAGCGAGATCGCCTCCTCCCTGGTCGACGTCGCCAAGGGCCTCACCGTCGCGATGTACTTCACGTCGACGCAGTACACGCAGCAGAACCCGGAGCTGGTGAAGAAGTTCCAGGAGGCCACCGCGGAGTCCCTCGCCTACGCGAGCGAACACCCCGACGAGGTCCGCGAGATCGTCACCACGTACACGAAGATCCCGGCGGCGACGCTGGAGAAGGTGACCCTGCCGACGTGGCCCGCCGAGCCCAACCGCGCCTCCATCGAGGCGCTCGCCGCTCTCGGCGAGAAGGACGGCCTCTTCAAGTCCACACCGGATCTGGACAAGTTGCTGCCGTGAAGGAGAGGCGACTCGGCGGGGAGACGCCCCTCAGCAACGCCCGGCCAGAACCGGGAACAGGTCCGGGACCGGGACCGGCGCCAGGATCGGGACCGGGACCTGGACCGGCGCCAGGATCGGGACCGGTCGTCGGTCTCACGAAGGGCCAGCGGTCCGGTGGCCCCCGGCCAGGACTGACGAACGCCGTCCTGGGCGGCGCCGGGCTCGCGGCCTTCCTCGCCCTGTGCGAGGCGGTGCCGCGGCTCGGCATCGTCTCCGCGGACTTCTTCCCGCCGACCAGCCGCATCGCGGACGCCTTCGTCGCCGAGCTGGGCGACGAGGCGTTCTGGACGGCGCTCGGGGACACGCTCACCGGCTGGGCGCTGGGGCTCGCGATCGCGGTGACCGCCGGAATCCTGGCGGGAGTCGTCGTCTCGGTCGTCCCGTACCTCCGCCAGGCCACCGCCTCCACGATCGAGTTCCTGCGCCCGATCCCCTCGGTCGCCCTCATCCCGCTCGCGGTCCTCCTCTTCGGCACGGAACTCCGCTCGGTCCTCCTCCTGGTGGTGTACGCGTCCTTCTGGCAGATCCTGATCCAGACGCTGTACGGCGTCCAGGACGTCGACCCGGTCGCCGAGGAGACGGCCCGCAGTTACGGCCTCGGCACCTGGGCACGGGTCCGTCACGTGCTGTGGCCCACCGCCCTGCCGTATGTCATGACGGGCGTCCGCCTCGCCGCCTCGGTCGCCCTCATCCTGGCCGTCACTGCCGAACTCGTCATCGGCGCCCCGGGGTTGGGTTCACGCATCGCCGTCGCCCAGACCTCGGGTGCCGTGCCGGAGATGTACGCCCTGGTGGTGGTCACGGGCCTGCTCGGGCTACTGATCAACGTGGGCGCGCGCACGGTGGAGCGCCGGGCGCTCACCTGGCACCAGTCGGTACGCGGGGAGGTGGCGGTGTGAAACACCTGGGGCTCCGCCTGTTCTTCGCCCTCGCGCTGCCCGCTGTGCTGGTGGTCGGCTGGTGGTTGGCGTCGGCCGATAGCACCGACGTGTACTGGCCGCCGCTGCGGACGATCCTCACCGCGTTCCCCGACGTCTGGACGGGCGAACGGCTACGTGACGACGTACTCCCCAGCGTGCTGCGTCTGTCGGCCGGCTATGCGTCGGCTGCCGTGGCCGGCATCGCATTCGGCACGGTCATCGGCTCGTACCGCCGGGTGCGGGCCGCCTGTGAGCCGGTGCTGGAGTTCCTTCGGGCGGTGCCGCCGCCCGTCCTGGTCCCGGTGATCATGCTGTTCGCGGGCATCGGCGACACCATGAAGATCGCCGTGATCGCGAGCGGCTGCGTATGGCCGATCCTGCTCAACACCGTCGAGGGCGTCCGGGCGGTGGACTCCGTGATGTCCGAGACGGCCCGCTCGTACGGCATCACGGGCGTCGCGCGGCTGCGCCATGTGGTGCTGCGCTCGGCGAGCCCCCAGATCTTCGCGGGTCTGCGCCAGGCTCTGTCGATCGGCATCATCCTGATGGTCATCAGCGAGATGTTCGCCGCGAGCAACGGCCTGGGCTTCACCATCGTGCAGTTCCAGCGCAGCTTCGCCATCCCCGACATGTGGACGGGGATCCTGCTGCTCGGGCTGCTCGGCGTACTGCTGTCCCTCCTGTTCCAGCTGGTCGAGCGGCGGGCGCTCGGCTGGTACCGCGGTCTGCGCGCGGCTTCCCTTTCAAGGCTCGGTTCGCCTCCGGGGCGCAGAAGTCGGTTTCGAGTGACCGACCGTGCTCAGCCCTCCTCCGTCGGGCCTCCGCGCGCTCGGCCTCTCGAAACCGACGCGCCCCTTCGGCTCACTCGCCGCCGGCGGTCGCAGTGACCGTTTCGGATGTCTCTGAGAAGTCCCCTGCGAAGTCCGTTACGAAGTACCTTGCGAAAGGACGCTCCATGCAGTCCCTGCTCGCCGTGTCCGGCCTGCAGAAGGTCTACGAAGGGTCCGGGCGCCGGGTGGAGGCGGTCCGTGATCTGACCTTCAGCGTCGAGCCGGGCGAACTCGTCTGCCTCGTCGGCCCGTCCGGATGCGGCAAGACCACGCTGCTGAAGTGCGTGGCCGGACTGCTCGCGCCCACCGGCGGCGAGGTCCTGCTCGAGGGCCGCCGCGTGAGCGGGCCACCGCCCGGAATGGCCGTGGTGTTCCAGGAGTACGGCCGCAGCCTCTTCCCCTGGATGCGGGTGCGGGACAACGTCGAGCTGCCGCTGAAGCAGAAGAGTTCGCTCAGCAGGGCGCGGCGCCGCGAACTCGTGGCCGAGGCCCTGGAGTCCGTCGGTCTCGCGGACGCCGCCGGCGCCTACCCGTGGCAGCTCTCGGGCGGTATGCAGCAGCGCGTCGCCATCGCTCGCGCCCTCGCGTACGAGCCCGGCGTGCTGCTGATGGACGAGCCGTTCGCCGCTGTGGACGCCCAGACCCGCGCGGACCTGGAGGACCTGGTGCGGCGGCTGTGGCGGGAGCGGGGCATGACGATCCTGTTCGTAACCCACGACATCGACGAGGCCGTCTACCTCGGAGAGCGGGTGCTGGTCCTGTCGGCGTCCCCGACCGTCGTACAGGAGCAGCTGAAGATCGATCTGCCCGCGGAACGGGACCAGTTGCACACGCGGGTCGCGCCGCGCTTCGCGGAGCTCCGTACGCATGTGTACGAGCAGATTCAGGCGGCGAAGCGCGGTTCCCAGGTTTCAGATCCTGCTGGCTGACGCCGTGTCCGATGACAGCCGCTGCGCGACGTAGATCGGGATGACGGACAGCAGGACAAGAAGCGCGGCGACGACATTGACGACCGGGGCCTGCTGAGGGCGGGTCATGTTGTTGAAGATCCAGATGGGGAGCGTCTGGACACCGGGTCCCGCGGTGAAGGTGGTCACCACGATCTCGTCGAAGGACAGCGCGAACGCCAGCAGTCCGCCGGCCAGCAGCGCCGACCGCATCAGCGGGAACGTGACGTCGACGAAGGCGCGGAAGGAGTGCGCGCCGAGGTCCATGGCGGCTTCCTCATAGCTGCCCGGAAGGCGCCGCAGCCGGGCCGCGACGTTGTTGAAGACCACGACGACGCAGAACGTGGCGTGTCCGACGACGACCGTGAACAGGCCGAGGCCTACTCCGAGCGGCTCCAGGACCGTGTTGAAGGCGGAGTTGAGAGCGATTCCGGTGACGATGCCGGGCAGCGCGATGGGCAGGACGACCGCGAAGGAGATCGCCTCGCGGCCGAAGAAGGCGTGCCGCTGCACGGCGAAGGCGATGAGTGTGCCGAGCACCAGTGCGATGGCCGTGGCGGCGAGCCCGGCCTCGACGGAGGTCCACAGGGCGGCCCGCGCACCGTCGTTGCGCCACGCGACGGACCACCAGTCGAGGGTGAGGCCCGGTGGCGGCCAGCTGGAACTTCGGTCGGGGTTCAGAGAGTTGACGAGTACGAGGAGCAGCGGAAGGTAGATGACCGCGAGACCGAGCGCGGCGGCGGTGCGCAGCGCGATGCGTGCGGGGCGGGACAGGTGCATGGCGTGGGCTCCTCCTCGAGGACCGCTGGTCAAGAGCTTCAGAGGCATTCAGGGCGTCAGAGGCTTCTCAACGCCCCGGTGCGGCGCACCGCGAGCAGATAAAGCACGATGACGACGACCGGGACGGTGCCGACCGCCGCCGCCAGCGGGAGGTTCAGCGTCACGTTGGAGTACACGAGGTTGCCGATCAGCTGGGTCTTGCCGCCGACGATCTGCACCGTGATGTAGTCACCGAGGCTGAGCGAGAAGGTGAAGACCGATCCGGCGGCGACCGACGGGAGGACCAGGGGCAGTACGACGGAGCGGAAGGTGCGCCCGGTGCCGGCACCGAGATCGGCGGAGGCGTCGAGAAGTCCGTCGGGAAGCTGCTCGAGCCCCGCGTGGATCGGCAGGATCATGTACGGCAGCCAGAGGTAGGTCAGCACGAGGACGGTGGCGGTCAGGCCGTAGCCGGGCCCGCTGAGCCCGAACGGCCTCAGGGCCCAGTCGAGCGGTCCGCCCTCGGAGAGAATGAGCCGCCAGGCGTACACCTTCACCAGATAGCTCGCCCACAGAGGCGTGAGGATCGCGACAACCAGGAGCGGCCGCCATCTCGGCCTCGCGACGCGCGCCGTGTAGAAGGCGATCGGGAAGGCGATCACGGCACACAGGGCGGTGACGGCGAGCGCGACGCCGACGCTGCGCAGCGCCACCTGCCGGTAGAGGGATTCGGTGAGCAGCGCCTCGAAGTTGTCGGTGGACCACACCTTCACGACCTCCGACGTGAAGGAGTCCGTGGTCCAGAAGGCCGACAGGAACAGCGCGGCCAGCGAGCCCAGATAAGCGAGGACGAGCCACAGCAGCGGCGCGGAGAGGAGCAGGGACAGCCGCAGCCGGGGTCGGCGGTGCAGGGTCCCGGCGAGCCGCCGGAGGGGTCCGGCGGCTGCGACGGCATCGGTCATGTGTCAGCCCTTGATCTCGTCACCAGCCGGTTCAGCCTTGTGTCTCGTCACCGGCCGGTTCAGCCCTTGATCTCGTTCCAGGCCTGCACCCACTTCGCGTACGGCACGCACTTGACGTCCGTGCGGCCGTCGATGCACTGCTCGATGGGCGTGGTCCAGTAGTGGACGTTCTTCCAGTACGCCTCGTCGGTGGCGTGGAAGGTGGCGCAGTGGTTCTTGTCGGCCGTCTCGTCGCAGGACTTCGCGTTGGACGGCGCCTCGCCGAAGTACTCGGCGACCTGCGCGTTCACCTCGGGCGAGATGATCCAGTCGAACCACTTGTAGGCGCAGTCGGGGTGCTTGGCCTTGGCGGCGATCATCCAGGTGTCGGACCAGCCGGTGGCTCCCTCCTTGGGCAGGACCGCCTCGACCTTGGCGCCCTCGTCCTGGGCGAGGTTGGCGATCACCTGCCAGGTGGTGCCGACCACGGAGTCACCGCTCTTGAACGCGGAGATCTCCTTGAGGTAGTCGCTCCAGTACTCACCGATGTTTGCGTTCTGCTGCTTCAGCAGCTCGACGGCGGCGTCGAACTGCTTCTGGTCGAGGGCGTACGGGTTCTTGATGCCGAGGTCCGGCTGGGTGGCCATCAGATACAGCGCGGCATCGGCGAGGTAGATCGGCGAGTCGTAGGCGGTGACCTTGCCCTTGTGCGCGGACGCCTTGTCGAAGACGGCGGACCAGGAGTCGGGGGCGGGCTTGACCTGCTCGGTGTTGTACATGAGGAGGTTGGCGCCGCGGCCGTGCGGGATGCCGTACGGGACGCCGTCCACCGAGTTCCAGTCCTGGTTCTTCAGGCCCTTGAAGACGTCGGCGTAGTTGGGGACGAGCTTGGTGTTGACGGGCGCCGCGTCGCCGGAGGCGATGAGGCGCAGCGAGGCGTCGCCGGAGGCGGATACCGCGTCGTAGTCGCCGGTCTTCATGAGGCTGACCATCTCGTCCGATGTGGCGGCCGTCTTGGTGTTGACCTGGCAGCCCGTCTGCTTCTCGAAGTCGCTCACCCAGTCGACCTTCGGGTCGTTGGAGCCGTCCTCGACATAGCCCGCCCAGGCGATCAGATTGACCTCGCCCTCGGTCTTGCCGAGCTTCGACTGCGCCTTGAGATCCGGCGGGTTGAGCCCCGAGGAGGAGGACGAAGAATCGTCCGAGTCCGTGGAGCCGCAGGCGGTGACGAGCAGCAGCGCGCCGATGGCGGCGGCTGCCTTGAGGGATCGGTTCAGGCGCACGAAGTACTCCCTGTCGATGGGGGGATGGAGCGGGACGGTACGTGCGAGCGGTGCGGTTGCCGTGCTTCCTGGAACCTGGCGGCTACCGCGGTGCGGGAACCCGGAAGGTGTGGCGGTCGTGCCACAGCAGCCTGACCCGGGCGCCGCGATAGGCAGCGACGTCCTCGGAGGAGGTCTCCAGGTTCTGCTGGAGGGCGGTGAGGCGCCCTCCGGCGTCGAGGTCCACCAGGAACCGGGTGGCGTCGCCGAGGTAGACGACCTCGGCGACGGTTCCGGTCGCGGTGGAGTGCTCCGGCTCGTCCGCCGTGGCGGACTCCTTGAGCACACGGATCTTCTCGGGCCTGATGCTGTACGTGCCGGGGCTTCCGACGACCTGTTCGGCGGCCTGGCCCTCGAGCAGGTTGGAGGTGCCGACGAAGCCGGCGACGAACCGGGTCGCGGGCCGCTCGTAGATCTCGGCGGGGGTGCCGGTCTGTTCGATACGACCTTGCTGGAACACTGCGAGGCGGTCGCTCATCGTCAGGGCCTCCTCCTGGTCGTGCGTGACGAACACGAACGTGATGCCGACCTCCCGCTGGATCGCCTTGAGCTCGATCTGCATCTGCTCGCGGAGCTTGAGGTCGAGCGCGCCGAGCGGTTCGTCGAGGAGCAGCACCCTGGGGCGGCCGACCAGGGCGCGAGCGAGCGCCACGCGCTGACGCTGGCCGCCGGAGAGCTGCGAGGGCCGGCGCGCGCCGAAACCGTCGAGGCGGACGCGTGCCAGGGCCTCGCGGACCCGGTCCCGACGCTCGGCCTTCGGCACCTTGCGGACCTTGAGGGCGTAGGCGACGTTCTGCTCGACCGTCATGTGCGGGAACAGCGCGTAGTCCTGGAACACGGTGTGCACATCGCGTTCGAAGGGGGCGAGACGGGTGACGTCGCGGCCTGCGAGTGCGACGGTTCCCGAGGTCGGCGCCTCGAATCCGGCGATCATCCGCAGCACGGTGGTCTTGCCCGAGCCCGAGGGGCCCAGCATCGAGAAGAACTCGCCGTCGGCTATCTCCAGGTCGACCCCGGACACTGCCTCGGTCCGGCCGTACGTCTTGCTCAGTCCCTGCAGCCGGATCGCCATTCCCTGCATGGGCGGGAACCTTTCTGATGCGGTCGTGCGTTGAACGAGCGCCGCGCTAAAACATATGAAGCCATAGTTCAAATCTCAAGGCCCCCTTGCGGCAAAGGATGGGTCAACACACAAGCTCTACAGGGTGGTTGTGCGTGAACCCCGTGCGACGAGACGAGAAGGGTGCAGGCGGCGCCCGTAGAGCCGTCTTCACCCCGGTCGACACCCGGGCCCGGGTCGACGCGGTCGTGCGCCGACTCGGCGACGCCATCGAGCTCGGCCTGCTCTCCGACGGTGAGCAGCTGCCTGGCGAGAGTGAGCTCGCGGCGCAGCTCGGCGTCTCCACGGTGACGCTGCGCGAGGCGCTCATGGCCCTGCGGCAGCGAGGGCTGGTCACCACCCGACGCGGACGCGGCGGCGGCAGCTTCGTGACGCTGCCCGAAGGCCCTGCCGAAGACCGGCTGTTCGCGCGGCTGACCGACTGGTCCACCGAGGAGCTGCGGGACCTGGGCGATCACTGGGCCGCGGTCTCGGGGGCGGCCGCCTGGCTCGCGGCTCAGCGCACAGACATTGGCGACTTGCGCCAACTCATCAGGAGCGTGGACGAGTTGGCGCAGGCCGACGACCCCACCGCACGCAGCCGGGTCTACGGGCGCTTCCATGTGGAGCTGGCGGCGGCCGCCCAGTCTCCGCGGCTTACAAGGGAGGAGGTCGCGCTCCAGACGGAGGTCGGGGCGCTGCTGTGTCTCGTCCTTACGGACACCTCCTACCTCAAGGAGGTGACGGACCGTCACCGTGCCGTAATCTCGGCGGTGCAGGATGAGGCGGAAGACCGGGCCAGATCGCTGGCCGAGCGCTGCGTGCAGGCGTCGATGACGCGGTTGATCGAACTCCGGCTGGGCGCCACGAGCGCGGCGCACGGTCCCGGACCCGAGGAGGGCACCCATGGGCGGCAGGAGTACCGGTCTCGTCGGCGCAGCGGACACCCCGCCTGAAGCGACGGCGGTGGTGACGGGCGAGGCCGTCGCTGCGCGTGTTCGGGACACGCTCGAGGACGTCTTCGACACGGTGGCGGAGACACGCGTGGACATCGTGGCGCTGCTCGAAGGGGTGTCCGTCGGTGAGCACGGCCCGGTCACAGCCGACCTGGCCGCTCTCCGCCCGGGGCTGCACGCCCGGCTCGCGGCCCGCGCGCTCGTCTCGGGGGTTGGCTTCGTCACCGCCCCGGGCCTGCTGACCGACGTACCGGCCTGGCTGGAGTGGTGGCAGGCCGGCACCGACGGAACGGTGCGCCCGCTGCTGCTCGATCTCGATCCGGAGCACTCCGCGTACTCGGACTACACCCACTGGGACTGGTTCACCCTGCCCCGCGACACCGGACAGCGCGCGGTCGCCGGGCCCTACGTCGACTACCTCTGCTCCGACGAGTACTCCCTCACCCTGTCCGCACCCGTGACCGTGGGCGGCCGGTTCGCCGGCGTGGCCGCCGCGGACGTGTACCTGCGGCACTTCGAGGCGGCCGTGATGCCGCTCCTGAAGCGACTGCCGGGCTCCGCCCACCTGGTAAACGCCCGCGGCCGGGTGGCGGCGTCGACCGATCCGCACCACCTGGTCGGCTCGCTCACCAAGGGCCCCGACTTCGCGGCTCTGGTGGCCGGCCCGTCAGAGCCCGGCCGGTTCGGCGGGCTGCGGGTGTACCGGTGCGACGGGGTGCCGTTGGTCTTGCTGGTCTCCGACGACTGAATGCCGTATGACGGTGTCCCGCCAGGACGACCCTCTCCTGTCAGTACGACGCCCGGTGATGCGCCAGTGCGGCGTGCGGATCGCCCTCCGTCCCCGCCGCGCCCGCCGACGCCGGGTCGGCGTGGACCAGGGCTGCGGACAGCCGGGGTACGGCGTGCAGCAGCGTGTGTTCGGCGGCCACCGCCACCTCGTGGGCGGCCCGCGCGGTGAGCTCGCCGTCGACCACGACGGCCACCTCGGCGCGCAGCCGGTGGCCGATCCAGCGCAGCCGCAGCTCGCCGACGTCGCGCACGCCCGGCACCTCCCGCAGCGCGAGTTCGGCCGCGTCCACCAGCGTCGGGTCGACGGCGTCCATCATGCGCCGGAACACCTCGCGGGCGGCGTCGCGCAAGGCGAACAGGATGGCGACGGTGATCAGCAGCCCGACGACCGGGTCCGCCACCGGCAGCCCGGCGGCCACGCCGCCGGCCCCCACCAGCACTGCGAGCGAGGTGAATCCGTCCGTCCGCGCGTGCAGACCGTCGGCGACCAGGGCCGCGGAACCGATCCGGCGGCCGGTGCGGATGCGGTAGCGGGCCACCCATTCGTTGCCGAGGAAGCCGATCAGCGCGGCCGCGGCGACGGCCGGCAGGTGCTCGACGTCGCGCGGGTGCAGCAGCCTGTCCACGGCGGTCCAGGCCGCGAAGACGGCCGAGAGCCCGATGGTCAGCACGATGACGAGTCCGGCCAGGTCCTCGGCACGGCCGTAGCCGTAGGTGAAGCGGCGGTTGGCGGCGCGCCGGCCGAGCACGAAGGCGATCGCCAGCGGTACGGAGGTCAGGGCGTCGCCCGCGTTGTGCAGGGTGTCACCCAGCAGCGCAACCGATCCGGAGAGCGCGACGACGACTCCCTGGAGGCATGCGGTGGCGCCCAGCACGGCGAGCGAGATCCAGAGCGTACGCATTCCGGCCGAGGAGCTCTCCATGGCGCTGTCGACCTTGTCGGCCGCCTCGTGAGAGTGCGGGGTGACCAAGTGGGCGAGGCGATGGCGGAGTCGGGCCCATCGGGGACCGCCGTGCTCGTGGCGGCGCGCGTGCCCAATGCGACGTGCCTGCTCGTCGCTGTGGTCGCGCTCATCGCTGTGCCCGTGCTCATGGCTGTGTCCGTGCTCATAGCGGCGCGCGTGCTCGTGGCTGTGGGCGGGCTCATGATCGTGCTCATGGCTGTGCGCGTAGCGACCGTTCACGTGTGCATACTAATGCACACATCGGGGGCTTGGCATCTGTTGACCGCGTCCTACGATGGCTCCATGACAGCCACCGAGGACCGTCCCGCACCTGCACACAAGACGCAGGTGCGGGAGCAGGTGCACCCCAGCGGTGCCGCCCAGTTCGCCGCCGCTGCGAACGTCTTCGGGATGCTCTCCGACCCGACCCGGCTGCACCTCGTGTGGACGCTCGCCCAGGGCGAGGCGGACGTCAACACGCTGACGGCGGCCAGCGGCGCCGCCCGCCCCGCGGTGAGCCAGCATCTGGCGAAGCTGCGGCTCACCGGTCTCGTGCAGATGCGCAAGGAGGGGCGGCGTTCGGTCTACGCCCTGCACGACGGGCATCTGCGGCGCCTCGTCACCGAGGCGCTCAACCACGCCGACCACCTGGTGACGGGCGCACCGCCGCACGACTGACCGCCGCACCTCCGAGCCCCCGCAGCCGCACCTACGCGCTCATGAACTCCCGTACGGCCAGCGCGCGGTCGACGATCCTGACGTCCCCGACCCACGCGTTGAGCAGCTGGTCGAGGACGCCCGCGTACTCGTAACCGCCCAGCAGCCAGGGCAGACCCCGTGTTGCGACACCCGTGGACACCGCCGTCGGGTTGCGCACCACCGGGCAGCTCTCGATGTACATCGTGGTGTGCCGCCCGTCGTTGACGACCGCCACGTGCTGCCACCGTCCGAGCGGTGTCTCGTGGCCCCAGTTGGTGATCACGTCGCCGCCGGTGGGCGGGAAGACAGCCCACTGTGTTTCGCGGTCGTTGGAGAGCGAGAGGGTGGCCGGGGGTTCCTCGGAGCCCTCGGCGGCGCCCGCCCTGCCGAGGATCGCGGACCAGGCGTTGCGTGAGGCGTCCCAGTCGGCCGGGAGCCGGAAGAAGGCCTCGATGGTGTAGCCGCGCGGGAAGGTGGCGCGGTTCAGCGGGGCGTCATCGGTCGTACGAAGGTATCCGCCCCGCAGCGGCGGCTTGCCTCCGTCCAGGCGCAGGCTGCCGTGGGCGGGCTGGTCCGGGTGGTGCGCGCTCGACCAGGTGAGGGCGCCGGACGGGCTGCCGGACACACGAACGGCGCTCAGGTCGTTGCCGTGCCCGGACAGATCGATGACACGGGCGCCGTCGGCGAGCGCCGCGCCCTCCTCGCCGGTGTCGAAGCGCCAGTACGCGACCGTGCCCGGTATCAGCAGAGCGGAGGCGGGGCGGGCGGGGCGGGCGGGCACCGGGGCGAAGCCCGAGAAGCGCTGCTCGAAGTCGATCGCGAGGGAGAACCGGTCGTCGGGACCGGTGAGTTCGATCTCTTCGCGTTCGAGCTCGTTCAGTTCGTCGGCGGCCTTGCTGAGCAGCCAGGGCGAGAACGTCTCGACGTCGATCGTGCCGCGGGCGACGTCGAAGTGGTACAGGCGGATCATCGCGGAGCCGCCGTAGTAGCGGTTCTGGTAGTTGGTGAGGTGCAGATGGACCTCACGTCCGGCCGCGTTTTTGCGCACGGTGCGGGCGGCGGGCCAGTCGTGGCCGTTGAGGGTCAGGAAGATCTGGTCGTGGGACTCGATGAGCCTGTCCCACACCTCCTGTCCGTGCGCGCTGAGTCCACCGTCACCCTCCACAAGCTGGTGGGTGGTGAGGATGACCGGCGTCCTGGGATGGTCGGCCAGGACCTTCTTCGCCCAGTCGTACGCCCCGGACGACGGCCGCCAGTCCAGTGCGAGGACCAGCCACTCGCGTCCGGCGGCCCGGAACACGTGGTACGTGTTGTAACCGTCGGGGGTCGCACCGCGGAAGGCGGGCGACGAGGCGAAACGGTCCGGGCCGAACGTGTCGAGATACGGGCTGTCGCCGCGCTGGTCGTCGGTGCTCGAGCGGATGTCGTGGTTGCCGGCCAGCACGCTGTAGCCGACGCGCCGGTCGTCCAGCAGCTCGAACGCCTTGCCGATCGCAGCGAACTCCTCCGGGCTCCCGTTCTGCGTGAGGTCGCCCAGGTGGGAGAGGAACACGATGTTCTCGTCACGGCCGCGCTGGAGCAGGTAGCGCAGCGACGCCTCGACGGGGGCGGCCTGGATGCTCGGGCCGTCGAAGAGGTACTGCGTGTCCGGCATGACGGCGACCGTGAATCTGGGGCTGTCCGGGTCGGGAGCCCATCTCTCGGCGGCCGCCTGGGCGGGTACGGCCGCCACTGCGGTGGCCGCACCGGCGAGTGCCGTGGCGGAGAGGAACATACGTCGGTTGAACCCCGGGCGCGGACCCGGTCCCTGGTGCTCTCGGCACATGGCCGACTCCGATCTGCCGTTCGGGGGGTGGCTGAATACGCGTACGGGCGCGGCGGACGCCCGCGCAGTGTCACGCAGAGAGGTACGCGGGGCCGCTGTCGCACAGGCTTACACCCGGGAACGAGGAGGTGTCAGGAGTCCGAAGCGAGCACAGCGATGATGGTCGCGTCGAGCAGCGGAGTCGGGACTCGTGCCCGGCGGCCCACAGTGGCGCTCCGCTTCCGGGCAAGCGATACGACCCCGGCCCGCCGCCGCGCCCTGACTGTTCACCTCCGCTTCGCCCGACCGCTCTGGATCACCCGTTACCGTGCGCGGCATCCGCCTCGCCGAAGGAGCTCCGCCATGTCCAGACCCCTGCCCGTATGGGCCGACCCGCGGGTGTCCGCGACCTCGCTCGACGCCCAGGGCCTCAGCCGACGCGGACTGCTGCGCCGGGCAGGGCTGTTCGGCGCCGCGTTCGCGGCCGGCGCGGCGCTGCCGGCGGGCCAGGCGTACGCCACCACGGGCGGGAACGACCCCGAGCTGGTCTATCTGGTGGGCGACCACCACAACCACACGGTCTACAGCCACGACGCCAAGTACACGTTCTCCCAGATCGCCGCGGCCGGTGCCGAGTACGGCCTGGACTGGCTGGTGTTCACCGAGCACAGCAACGTCGGGCACGCGAAGTACGGCGCGCAGCTGGAGCACGACCAGATCCTCCAGGCCCGCGCCGACAACCCCCGGCAGCTGATCTTCCAGGGCCTGGAGTGGTACATCCCGGGCGCCGAGCACTGCACCGTCTTCACCCCGCCGGGCCCGAACGAGGTCGACGTACTGACCCGCTTCGAGACGGCGTACGACGGCAAGCTGCTCGGCTACACCGCGGGCGCGCCGAACGACCCCAACACGGCCCGCAACGAGGCGCACGCCGTCGCGGCCCTCAAGTGGCTCGCCGAACAGCGCCGCACCGGCTACGTCGACGACGTGCTCGTCCTCGCCAACCACCCGCTGCGGCTCGGCATCGACTCCCCGCACGAGATGCGCAACTGGCGCGACGCAGCCCCCGGCATCATGATCGGCATGGAGGGCGCACCCGGTGCCCAGGGCGCGGCGCTGCCGGGCTGGCGGGGGACGAACAGCATCCGCGGCGAGTACGAGAACGCTCCCTCGGCCAACTCATGGGCCGGCTATCCTCGCGACGCCTATCTCACCTACGGCGGCTTCGACTGGGCGACGGCGACGGTCGGCGGCCTGTGGGACGCGATGCTCGCCGAGGGCAAGCTGTTCACGATCACGTCCAACTCCGACGTGCACCGGGTCGTGTTCGACACCTGGAAGAACGGCGACTGGCTGCCCGGGCAGAACTTCGACAACACCGGACGCCTCCCGGATCCGGTGAACACGACCGAGCCGCAGCCCGGTTCCGACTTCTGGCCCGGTCAGTTCAGCCGGACCCACGTGGGCGTGACGCGCTACGGCTACCGCAGTGTGATGGCCGGTCTGCGGGCCGGCCGGGTGTGGGTCGACCACGGCCACCTCGTGGACGGCATCGACGTACGGGTGCACGGTGCGGACGGCCGGGGCCGGGGTGCCACGCTGGGCGGACGGCTGCATGTGCGGCGCGGCGAGAAGATCACCCTGTCCGTGACCGTGACGACGGCATCGCGCCGCAACCCGTACGACATCCTGCCCGAGCTCGCCCACGTGGACGTGGTACGAGGCGCGGTGCGCGGCCCGGTCGCGGACCGCGACGAGTGGCGGGCGCCCGACACCAGGGTGACGCACACCTGGGACGTGTCGGGGCGTACGGGCACGTACACCCTCACGCTGCCGATCGGCGCGGCCGAGGAGTCCTTCTACCTGCGGCTGCGCGGCAGCGACGGCAACCGCAACGGCGCGGGATACCTGGGCGCCGCGATCGACCCGCACGGCCCGCTGACGCACGAGCCGGGCAACGGCAACCCGTGGCTGGACACGTGGTGCTACACGAACCCGGTCTTCGTGGATGTGGAGGGCTGACCAGACCCGGGCAACCCGGGCCATCAGGCTCGCCGCCCGGCGTGCCGGCCGGCGAGCCGCACGACCAGGCGTGGGCTCACCAGGCGGCGGGCGTGCTCCTACGCATCGGCCGCCGTCACCGCCCGCAGATGCGCGCCGCTTCCCCCGGCGTGCCGTCCTCCGCGCGTCCGCGCGCGGGGGGCGCGGCGTGACTCCCTCAGCACCAGTGTCATACGCGAATAGCCCAGATTCTGCAGGGTCCTCGGCGTCTCGCCGACGATCCGGCAGTCGGTGCGGCCCCACCGCGGATCGGGGTGATTCAGCGGCCGTACGGCACCGTCGTGGTGCACGGCCTCCTCGCCCGCCTGCCGGATCCAGCGCGGCAGTCCCTGCTGGTACGCGGCGTCCATGATCGGGTCCTGCGCGATGTCCCGGCGGATGGACTGCAGAACGCCGTCCTGGCCGTACCGTTCGACGGCGGCCGCGAAGCCGGCCAGCATCGGCAGGCACCAGCTCGACTCGTGTTCGGCGAGCACCGTGGCGGCGTCCGGGTGGAACAGGACGAACCGCAGGAAGTTGTGGCGCGGCATGGCCGTGGGATGCGGGCGGACGCCGCGGAACAGTGCGTCGAACGCCGCGTTGGCGAGGACGACGTCCCACCGGTGGTCGAAGACGAGGGAGGGGTGGGAGACCGCTTCCAGCAGCACGGCGTAGTCCTGCAGATACGCCTGCGCTTCGAGGCTCGCGGGTTCGGGCTCGGGTGCGGGCCGCAGCCCTCCGGCGTGATGTGGCATCGGAAGGTCACCCCTCTTGCGAATGCGGCCCCAGGGCCTTCACGCCGCTCGGCGATCCTGCTACCCCGGCACGACCATGTCAACTATCGTGACATTTACGGCCTGTTGAGGACTGGGTTCTCGCCACAGCCTGGGCGATGCGCTGGTGTGCGGCGCGGCAGCGCGGCACGGCAGCGGTGCACAGCGACGTGCGACCTCATGTCGCGCTGCGCTCACTCGCCTCCCGCAAATCCCGCTCCACGTCCGGGGAAACGCCGAAATCAGCCGGTCCTTCCGCGACGGGCAAGCCGTCTCGCAACAGCTCCCGCCATCGCTGCCGGCTCCAGTCCGCCGGCCGCGTCGTGGCCATGAAGTCCTCGACAAGCGAAAGAAACCGCACGGGATCGGCGTGAAACGGAAAGTGCCCCGCCCCCTCGAAGATCTCCAGCCGGCTCCCCGGCATCGCGGCATGCGCCCCGTGCGCATGCCCCACCGGCACCACACTGTCCCGCGACCCCCACATGAGCATCGTGGGCATGCCCTCGGTCAGATAGCAGCGGTCTAGCATGGTCACGACCTGTCCGCGCCAGTCGACGACGGCGCGCAACGTGCGGATGAACGCGCTGCGCGACGTGGCGTCGGGCAGTGCGTCGACGAGCTTGAACAACTCCGAGGCGTCCTGCCCCAGATCGGTGTCCAGCAGCCGCATGAGACGGGCGAAGAGCCCCGCCTGCAGCCGCATACCGGGCAGCCGAAGCGTCGACAGCAGCAGATCCGCACCCGGCAGGGACACCGCCCGCAGCACGGGGTTGACCTCGCGGCCGACGCCGCCCGCGCTGACGAGGATGAGCCGGTCGGTGCGCTCGGGGAACTGGTAGGCGAACTGCATCGCCACGCCGCCGCCGAGCGAGTGCCCGACGAGCGTGGCCCGTTCGATTCCGAGTACGCCGAGCAGATCCCGCATGCCGTTCGCGTAGGCCGCCACCGAGTAGTCCGCGCGCGGCTTGTCCGACGCGCCGTGGCCGAGGAGATCGGGGGCGATGACGGTATGGCGACGCGCCAGGCCGGGGATGACCTCCGCCCAAGTGGCGGATGAGTCGCCTATTCCGTGGATGAGCAGTATCGCGGGGCCTTCGCCTGCGATCCGGTACGCGCGGCGGTAGCCGTGTACGACGCGATGGTGCAGCCGCATCTCTTCCTCGTCCACGGAGCGCAGCCGCCCCGCGCGGTGCTGCGGGCCCGGGCCTGGTTCGCCGAACACGGGCTCGCCTCCGTTCCCTTGCAAGTCCCCGAAAACGCCGTTCTGTTCTGCGGACGGTGGTCCTCCGCCCGCTTCCTTCGAGCCTAGAAGCCTTGCCGCACAAGGGATTTCAGTGAGGTTTCGCCTCGGATAAACGGCAGCGCTTTCTACGGGCCGGGTCGGCTGGAAGGTGTAAGGGAACAGGCTGGTCACCAGGCGTTTCCGGGGATTGTCAGTGGCGCAGGGCAAGCTGGGCTGTGACAGAGCGCTGTGCGCCGCTTCGGTACGTCACCGCCGCCCCTGCGGTACGTCGCCTCGGCGGCGCACGGCCTAAAGCGACGCGATTCGGGGAGAGCCGACCCATGCAGATGCCCACCGCCGTCCTGACCGGGCACGAGCGCACCGCAGTCCAGGCGTACCTGCGCCTGCTGCACACCGTCCGCGCCACTCTCGACACGTCGGCGACCACGCCGCGCCCGGTGATCGTCCCGGAAGCCGCGCTCGCCGACGCCGACCGTGCCCTGGCACTGGCCGGGCTGGCGGGCAACGAGGAGGCGTTCTTCGCGCTGGTGCGCGGCTGGTGCACCGAGGATGGCTGACGAGCCATCAGTCGAGAACTGACGTACCGTCACCCACTCGCCGTGAGACAGCGGCTGCTGGAGAATAGTCCTCCTTCAGCAGTCGCAGATGCGCCCACGACTCGACGGACCGCACGCCCGGGACAGCCCGCAGGGTCTCCAGGAAGCGCAGTTCGCCGTCGGCCGACGGACTCGCCGCGGTGCCGATGGCGTCGCAGCGCCCGATGCTGCTGGCGAGGTACTCCACCTCACGCAGGTCGCGTACGGCAGCGAGCGCCTTGTCCGCCAGCTGACCGTCGAGCGTGAGCTGGAAGCCGCACATACGGGTGGCGCCGAGCGCGTCGGGCTGGACGAGCGCACCGATGTGCACGGCACCCGATTCGAGGAGCCGCAGGACGCGGGTGCGTGTGGCACTCGTGGACAGGCCGACGGCGGCGCCGAGTTCGGCGAACGGCGTGCGCCCGTCGCGCTGCAGGCGCTCCAGCAGGGCGCGATCGGTGTCGTCGATGGCTGCCGGCTGGTACGGGCCCGGGGGGAAGTGGGCATGCTGGAGGATCTCGGTGTAGACGGCGGTGCGGGCCTCGCGGACGCCGGGCAGCGCGGCGATCCGGCGTACCGCGTCGGCGAGTGCGTCGTGATCGGCGCTGCGCAGTTCGGCGACGAGCGGGAAGCGGCCGGCGACGGCCGAGACATAGACGGCGTCACGCATCGCGCACACCTGCTCGGCGACCGGCAGCACGGGGCCGTCGACGGCTACCGCGACATGGGCGTACGCGGCGAGGCCGAAGACGGAAGGGTGCACGACGCCGGCGATGCTCAGGACCTGGGCGTCGAGCAGCCGCTGCAGCCGGGCACGGGCAGCCGGCCGGGAGAGCCCGAGCGCCAGCGAGAGCGCCTCATAGGTGGCCCGGCCGTCCCGGCGGACCTCTGCCAGCAGCGCCTGGTCGGTGTCGTCGAGCTCGAACTGCGTCATTCGGTCCTCACCTGATTCGGCCGCCCGGATCCTGGGGCCCACGTCGCCCTCGGTGGCCGGCCGGGGACGGGTCTACATCTTTCAGGCACTCATGTTTCGCCCACGTAAGGATCTGCGGCTGAATTATTTCATCACCGCAACATCGGAAGTTCACCTCCTACTGTGCTTACGCATCGGCTGCAAGAACCCGCTCCTGAAAGCGAATTGACACCCAGGGCGGGGCCAGCCGGCCCCTGGAGCGATCGTCCGTCGGAGGCCTCATGTCACGCTCGCCCGTCCCCTTCTCACGGCGCCAGATCATCTCCCGGGCCTTCTGGGCCGCGGGCGGTGCGCTGGCGGCGCCCGCGCTGCTCACCGCCTGCGGTTCGGAGAGCGCCACCGGCGGCAGCAGCAAGTCGGGCTCGAAGTCCGCCCCCGCGGACGTCGACGCCAAGTGGCCCCGCATCAGATCGCGTCAGGTCGTCGTCTCGGGCTTCGGCGGTGAGACGTACGAGATACGGCAGAAGGAGTGTTTCGACCCGTACTCCGAGGTCGCGGGGGCACGGGTGGTCCAGGCGGCCTGGGATTACGGCAAGTTCCTGTCGATGCTGGAGAGTTCGAGCCCCGAGTGGGATCTGATCGACTTCGACGGATACTCCGTGGCCGGCCTGATCGCCTCCGGGAAGGCGCCGGGCAAGCTGGCCGACTGGGTGCGCCGCTGCGACCTGGTGCCGAAGGCCTACCAGGACTACTGCGCGGGCGGCTACGCATGGAGTCAGGTCCTGGGCTGGTCGACCAAGCTCGACTCCGCGCCGACCAGTTGGGCGGACTTCTTCGACACCAAGAAGTTCCCTGGCAAGCGCGCTTTCCCCAAGTCCCTCTACATGGGCGTCTTCGAACTGGCCCTGCTCGCGGACGGCGTGCCCAAGGACAAGATCTATCCCCTCGACTTCGAGCGCGCCATCGCGAAGCTGAACGAGCTCAAGCCGCACATGGTCTTCTACGACACCTACGCGCAGGGCCAGCAGTACATGGCCCAGGGCAGCACGTCGATGATCGCCACGTCCAGCGCCCGCATGATCCAGCTGAAGAACGACGGCAAGCCGGTGGACTTCACCTTCCAGGACGCGATGCTGTACCCCTGGAGCTCGTTCACGATGCCGCAGAAGCCTCAGCACGCGGACGCCGCCAACGCGCTGCTTGACTACATGTCGACACCCGAGCAGCAGGCCCTGATGTCGAAGAAGATCTATCTCGGCCCGGTCGTCTCCAAGGCCCTCGATCTGCTCTCCGACAAGGAGCTCGCGCTCACCCCGAGCGCCCCGGACAACGTGGCCAAGCAGCTCAGCGTCGACGTCGAGTATCTCGGCAAGACGGACGCCGAGTACGTGGAGAAGTTCACGAACTGGGTGGGCGCATGACCGCCGTACTCGACAAGGCGCCCCAGCCGTCGGCTTCCGCAGGCACCGCACGCCCACGCGCGCGTGGAGCACGGGGCAGCAGCGGTGCACGCTGGCTCTTCCTGCCGCCGCTCGCCCTGCTGCTGCTCGGGCTGGCCGGTCCGCTGGTCGCCGTGGTCGTCGCGGGCAGCGAGGACCACGGCCCCGCCGGGATGTTCACGGAGCCGTTCCGCAGCGCCCTGTTCCTGCGCGCGGCCTGGCGCACGCTGTGGATGGCCGCGCTCGTGACCCTGTGCACCGGCGTACTCGGCGTGCTGTACGCCCTCGCGCTGGGCCTGGCTCGCAAGGCGCTGAGCCATGTCCTGTTCGGCGTGCTCTTCCTGACCTTCTGGATTTCGCTGCTCGTCAGGACGTACGGCTGGGTGCTGATGCTCCAGCCGCAGGGCGCCCTGGACGGGCTGGCGAAGACGCTCGGGCTGTCGGAGGACGGCCTCGGCCTCTACCAGACCCTGCCCGGCCTGATCCCGGCGATGGTCCACATCATGCTGCCGTACATGGTGCTGCCCGTATACGCGGGACTGCGCTCCCTGGATCCCGCGCAGCTGCGGGCCGCACGCAGCCTGGGCGCGGGCGAGTGGCTCGTCATGCGCACGGTGGTGCTGCCCGCGCTGCGTCCCGGGGCGGCGGCCGGGGCGGTCATCGTCTTCGTGATGTCGCTGGGCTTCTTTGTGACACCGGCCTTCCTCGGCGGTCCGGGCAGCCAGGTGACGGCGACCGTCATCGGCACGGAGTTCGGCCGGATGCAGAACCTCGGCGGGGCGGCCGCGATGGGGGTGGTGCTGCTGGTGGCGACGCTGGGGCTGTATGTCGTGGCCGACCGGTTCCTCAAAATCAGCGAACAGTGGGAGCGGGTGTGACGGACGACGAACTGCGCACCGCCTTCCGCCGCCTGTCGCCGTGGGTGAACGCGGCCGGAGTGCTCATCGCGCTCTTCCTCATCGCCCCGCTCCTCGCGATCCTCCCGATCGCGTTCAGCGCGGACCGCTATCTGACTTTTCCGCCGTCCGGCCTGTCGATGCGCTGGCTGACGGAGGTGTTCAGCAGCCCCGACTGGCAGGCGGCGTTCACACAGTCGCTCTCCACCGCGGGAACGGCAACGGTGATCGCCGTGGTGGCGGGCACCGGTGCCGCACTGGCCCTGCCCCGCATGCGCCGCGGTGCGCGACTGCTGCGGACCGCCATGCTGGCCCCGATGGTCGTACCGCCGCTGGTCCTGGCCCTCGGCCTGTATCTGGCGATCGACGACCTGGGCGGCAGCGCGGGCATCCGCACCC
The DNA here is from genome assembly GCF_013778455.1 of Streptomyces himalayensis subsp. himalayensis. Lineage (GTDB taxonomy): Bacteria > Actinomycetota > Actinomycetes > Streptomycetales > Streptomycetaceae > Streptomyces > Streptomyces himalayensis. The sequence continues at coordinate 122,966 of NZ_JACEHE010000018.1, forward strand.
TGATCCTGGGTCAGGCCACGCTCGCAGCGCCGCTGGTCTGCCTGTCCGTGTCGGCAGGGCTCGCCAAGGTTGACCCCGCGCTGTCGCGCGCCGCCCGGAGCCTGGGCCACGGCTGGCCGTCCGTGCTGCTGCGGGTCGAGCTGCCGTTGGTGGCACGGAGCATCGCGGGGTCCGCAGTGCTGTCCTTCGGGCTCTGCTTCGACGAGTCCGTCCTGTCCTACTACCTGAGCCCGCCGGGTGAGGAGACCCTGCCCACGCTGCTGTGGCTGGAGGCGGGTCAGCAGGCGTCGCCCGCCATCGCCGCCGTCAGCACGCTCGTGATGGGCATGGCCGTGGCGCTGCTCGGCCTCATGGTGCTGCTGACCGGCACGAGGAGTACGACGATTCCGCGGCGTACGAGGAATGCGAGGAGGATGTCATGAGCGTGTCCGTCGAGATCGACGCCCTGAACGTGCACCTGGGGGGCGCCCCGATCCTGCGCGACGTCACCCTCACCGTGCCCGCCGGGTCGTTCGTCACGCTGCTCGGACCCAGCGGCAGCGGCAAGACGACGACACTGAACGTGCTGGCCGGGTTCACCGAGCCCACCTCGGGCAGCGTGCTGCTCGGCGGCCGGCCGCTGACCGGCGTACCGCCCGAGAAGCGCGACATCGGTGTGGTGTTCCAGAACTACGCGCTGTTCCCGCACCGGACCGTGGCGCAGAACGTCGAATTCCCGCTGCTCGCCCGCAAGATGCCCAAGGGGGAGCGGCGCGAGCGGGTGGCGCGGGCACTGGAGCTGGTGCGCCTTCCCGAGGTGGGCGGGCGCCGGGTGCAGTCGCTCAGCGGCGGCCAGCAGCAGCGCATCGCACTGGCCCGCGCGCTGGTGTACGAGCCGGCGTTGCTGCTCCTCGACGAGCCGCTGGCCGCGCTCGACAAGCAGCTGCGCGAGGCCATGCAGTACGAACTGGGGCGCATCCAGCGCGAGACCGGCACCACGACGGTGGCCGTGACGCACGACCAGACGGAGGCGCTGTCGATGTCCGACCTGGTCGCCATCATGAACGGCGGCCGCATCGAGCAGATCGGCACGCCGGAGGAGGTCTACCACCGTCCGGCGACGCCGTTCGTGGCGCAGTTCCTGGGTGAGGCGAATCTGCTGCCGGTCAGCGACGGACGCGTCGAGGCGCTCGCACTGCCCGTGGAGGGCGCATCCGACGGCTTCACGGTGGTCCGGCCGGAGGACCTGGCGCTCATCGGTGATCCCGACGCGGCGGGTGCGGTGCCGGCGACGGTGGACGGCGTGGTCTTCCAGGGGCCGCGCAGCCGGGTCACGGTGACGGTGCCCGGGTGCGCGGAGCCGCTGGTGGTGACGGTCCCGGCCGGTACCGAGGTACCCGATGAGGGGGACGCGGTCGGCGTACGGTACTGCGGCGGCGGGGCGCGCACACTCAGCGATCCGCCCCCGACCACCGATCCCTCGAAGTCCCCGAACGAGCCGGTCTCCGCCGCTCCCGGGGCCGCCCTGTGACCCGGACACTGTCCGTCTTCCAGTCGCTGTGGGCGATGGAAGGCCTCCCCTGGCGTGCCCCGCGGCCCTGGACCCTTGAGGAGCGCATCGAGCGAACAGCGGAGGCCGGTTTCGCGGGTGTGGGCCTCGACCTGTACGCGCGTGAGGCACCGGCCGCTTCCGAAGTGGCTTCCCTCCTGCGCTCGGCGGGCCTGCGCTCCCTCGTGACCGCGTTCGTCAACGACCGGACACCACTCGCCGCGAGCCTGGAGTACGCGGCCGAGGTGGGCGCCGAACTCGTCGTGGTCTGCGGCCAGGTGTTCCCCGACGAGCCGGCCGAGGCCGCCGAGCTCGTACGCGAATGGCGGAAGGAGACGGAGGCCGCGGGCTTCGCCTTCCATCTGGAGACACACCGCTACACGCTCACCAACGATCTCGCCTTCACCCACCGCCTCGCAGCGGAGCTGCCGGATGTCGCGCTCTCCCTGGACCTGTCGCACTACGTCGTCGGCAACGAACTGCCGGACACGTCCCACGCGCGCGTGGACGGCCTGATCGGTCGCCTGCTGAGCCTCGGCGCCTCGTTGCAGGGCCGTGTTGCCACCCGCGAACAGGTGCAGGTCCCGCTGGAGTTCGCGCAGCACGCCGCGCAGGTGGAGCGGTTCCGCGGCTGGTGGCTGGAGGCCATGCGCTCCTGGCGAACACGCGCGGCAGACGCCGCCGACCTGGTCTTCCTCTGCGAGCTCGGCACCACTCCGTACGCCATCACCGGCGCGGACGGCGAGGAGCTGTCCGACCGCTGGCATGAGGCGCTGCTCCTGAAGGCGTGGGCGGAGGAGCTGTTCGCGGCCTCGGCTTCCGAGTCCACCTCGGCGTCCACCTCGGCCGAGGAGGCATCGTGAACGTACGCGAGGCATCGGGCCCCCTCGACGGGCGACCGGTGGGCAGCAGCATCCTCCCCGCCTTCGCCTACACCGACCAGAAGGTCTTCGACACCGAACGGCAGCAGATCTTCGAAAGCCGATGGGTATGGGCCGGTTTCACGCACTCGGTGGCCGAACCGGGCAGCTCCCGGCCGGTCAGCGTGGCGGGCCGTCCCCTCCTGCTGGTCCGTGACCGCGAGGGCACCCTGCGGGTCTTCCACAACATCTGCCGGCACCGAGGCATCGTGCTGTCCGAACAGCCGAGCACCCGGGGGCGGCTGCGGTGTCCGTACCACTTCTGGACGTTCAATCTGGACGGTTCTCTGTGCGGAACGCCGTACTGGAACCGTACAAAGGGGTCGGGCCCGGAACCGGAGGTGCGGGATCGCCTCGGCCTGCTGCCCGTGCCGCACAGCGAATGGGCCGGGATGGTGTTCGTGCATCTCGGCGAACCCACAGATTCCGCCGAGGGGTTGCTCGCGCCGCTGGCCGAGCGGTGGGCGCCCTACGACCTCACCTCGCTGCACCTCGCCGAGGAGCGGCGCTACGACGTCGACGCCAACTGGAAGCTGGTGGTGGAGAACTTCCTGGACTTCTACCACCTGCCGTTCGTCCATCCCCAGGTCGGACCGGCGGCGACACTCCTCGACATCGAGGACCAGGTGCTGTCGGAGGCGGTCATCGGCGGCTACTACCCGCGGGGAGCGAGCGCCAAGGCGTCCGGGCAGACCGCGGCGGGCGGCGGAGGCGGAACGGCGCTCCCCCTGCTCGGCGAGATCCCGGACGGGCTGCGGGACCGGCAGGACATCTTCTGTGTCTTCCCGAACGCACTCGTATTCATCGAGCCCGACTTCTACCAGGTCATCGCCCTCGAGCCGGTGGCGCCCGACCGGACAGTGGAGCACATGGCGGTGTTCGTGGCGGCGGAGGCCGCGGACGCGGCGTACGACACGGCCCGCAAGAACCTCTGCGACGTGCTCTTCGAGGTCAACGACCAGGATCTGCCCGTGCTGCGCGCGCTCCAGCAGGGCCGCCACTCCCCCGCCGCGGACCGGAACCACCTCGTCCCCCACTGGGACCAGATCACCGCCCGCTTCCAGCACCTGACAGCGGACGCCCTGGCGCAGGGAGCCACGGCGAACGCTCCCATGGCAAGCAACGCCCCGGCGAAGGAGGACCCCTGACATGGACGCCGAGCGGAGCGCCGAAGAACACGAGCTGCGCCGCCAACTTGCCGCCGTCTACCGCCTGGTGGCCCACTTCCGGATGACCGACCTGATCTTCACGCACATCTCGCTGCGGCTGCCGGGTCCGGAGCACCACTTCCTGATCAACCCCTACGGCCTGCTCTTCGAGGAGATCACCGCCTCGTCGCTGGTGAAGATCGATCTCGAGGGCCGGCCCGTAGAGGCGACTCCGTACCGGGTGAACCCGGCCGGCTTCGTCATCCACAGCGCCGTCCACGCCGCACGCCCCGACGCCAAGTGCGTCCTGCACACCCACACCAAGGCGGGGTGCGCGGTCGCCGCGCAGGCCGGCGGGCTGCTGCCGGTCAGCCAGATGGCCATGGAGTTCTACGGCCGGGTCGCCTACCACGACTACGAGGGCGTCGCGCTCACTCGGGGAACAGAAGCGCCTGGTGGACGACCTCGGCGACCGGCCGGTGATGATCCTGCGCAACCACGGCCTGCTGACCGTCGGCGCCACCGCCGCCCAGGCGTTCCTGCGGATGTACTACCTGGAGAAGGCCTGCGAGATCCAGACGACGGCGCAGTCGGGCGGGCCGCTGGTCATGCCGCCGCCGGACGTGTGCGAGTACACCGCGCGGCAGCTGGCCGGGGAGGACGTCGCCGACTTCGCGGACGACGACGCGTACGACCTGGCCTGGGCGGCGATGCTGCGCTTGCTGGAGCGTGTCGCGCCCGACTACAAGAACTGAGAAGCCCATGACAGGAACTGGGAAGCCCGTGACAGCCTCCAAGGACTTCACCGAACTGCCCGTCGTCGACGCGTCAGGACTGCTGCACGGCGGGCCCGAGGCGCAGCGCGAGGTCGCCGAACAGCTCGGCCGCGCCGCCCGCGAGGTCGGGTTCATGTACGTCTCGGGGCACGGCATCGCCCCGGAACTCTTCGACGGCCTGCTCGACGCGGCCCGCCGCTTCTTCGCCCTCCCCCAAGAGGAGAAGATGCGCAGCTGGATCGGCCGTTCCCGCAACCACCGCGGTTTCGTCCCGGAGGGCGAGGAGGTCTTCGCGCAGGGCACCGCCGACCGCAAGGAGGTCTTCGGACTGGCCCTGGACCTGCCGCTCGACGATCCGGACGTCCGCGCGGGCACCCCGCTTCTCGGCCCCAACGTATGGCCGGACCTGGACGGTTTCCGCGAGGCCACGACGGCGTACTACGGAGCGGTGCTGGCCTTCGGGCAGCTGCTGTTCCGGGCGTTCGCGGTGGCGCTCGGCGAGGAGCCGGACACCTTCAGCCGGTACGCCACCAAGGCGCCCAGCGGGCTGCGGCTCATCCACTACCCGTACGACGCGGACGCCCTGGACCGGCCGGGCATCGGCGCGCACACGGACTACGAGTGCTTCACACTGCTGCGGCCGACGGGACCCGGCCTCGAGGTGCTCAATGGCGCCGGTGAGTGGGTCGACGTACCGCCGCTCGCTGACGCGTTCGTCGTCAACATCGGCGACATGCTGGAGTTGTGGACCAACGGCGAGTTCGTCTCCACGACCCACCGGGTGCGGCGGGTCAGCGAGGAGCGCTACTCCTTCCCGCTCTTCTTCAACGTCGACTACCACACACGGGTCGAGCCGCTGCCGCGCTTCGTCACCCCCGACCGGCCTGCCCGACCGGGCCTGGTGGCGGGCGAGCACCTGTGGTCCCAAGTCCTCCAGGTCTACGGCTACTTGAAGGACCGCAGGGCGGCAGGCGAGCTGACCCTGCCGGAGAGCGCTCTCGCGCTGTCCTCGGGGTTCGGGCGCGAGTTGGGTGACTGAGCCGGTACGGCTCGTGTCTCTGCTCCGTCGGTCCCTCTCGCGCCCGCCTGGGCAGGGGGATCTCGATCTTCGTCGCCCAAGGCGCTGGCCTAGAGTGGTGCCGTGCCATCCGGAAACGCCGTGGTCGCACGCAACGTGCGCATCCTCAGAGAACAGCGTGGTCTCTCGCTCGCAGAGCTGGCCCGTCAGGCCGGCCTGGCCAAGCAGACGCTGTCGAAGCTGGAGCAGGGCACCGGAAACCCCACCGTCGACACGCTGTTCTCCATCGCCGGCGCCCTCGGCGTGCCCGTGACGCGGCTGGTCGCCGAGCGCGAGCAGGTCATGACGGTGCAGCGGGCCGACGCCGTGGTCTGGCAGGAGCACGCCGGATACGAGAGCCGCTCCCTGGACCACATCTACGGCTCCGGTGTGATCGAGAACTACCTTTTGCGCATCGGTGTCGGTCACGGTGGATCGAGCGGCCGTTCAGAGGCCCATCCCGTGGGCACGCTGGAGCATCTGTATGTGATCAGCGGCCGGGTGCGGGTGGGCCCGGTCGACAGCCCCGTCGAACTCGCCGCCGGTGACTTCGTCCGCTATCCCGGCGACCGGCCGCACCTCTACGAATCGCTGGACGAAGAGAGCCTTGTGCACGTCGTGGTCAGTGTGCCCCGTGTGCAGCCCGGCACCGGAGGGAACGGCGCGGCGGGAAGCCATCGACGGTGAGCCGTCGGCAGTAAGACCCTCGGCGGTGAGCCATGGACCGAGCGGTGGGTCGTCGAAGGAGCGGTTGGCCCGTCAGCCCAGCCGTTACGCGAGCCGCCGAGGATGCCGTGCCGCCGGCCGGAACGGGCGGTGGACCGCCGATTGCGGCGGGGTGGAACATGGCATCCTCGGCGTCAGCTGATCGAGGTGCCGATGCCGCCGCGGGACTCAGCCCAGGCCCGAAGCGCCTGACGGTTCCTCACATGCCCGCGGTCAGGCCGGAACCCGGCCCCAGACCGACCGGCGGAGACGGTTCGTCGACGTCCCGCCGGTCAGGCGGGCGCCGGCATCAGGCGGCCCGGCCCGCGGACGGGAACACCGCTACACGGCAGAGCGCTGCCCTTCCGCCCGGCTGTACGCGGTGCGCGCCCTGTCCGCCGCCTTCGATCCCGCCAGCGCCCGGGCCGCCTCGTAGGCGACGCGGCGCAGGGCGGGGGCGAAGCGGTGCGCCTCGAAGCGGTGGGCGGCGCCCGCCACGGAGAGCGCGGCCACCGGGCGCCCCGCGGTCCCCATGACGGGTACGGCGACGCACGCCAGGCCGGGCACGGCCTCCTCGCGGTCGTACGCGATCCCGTCCTGCCTGATACGGCGCAGCTCGGCACGGAAGAGGTCGGGGTCTGTGATGGTCCCCGCCGTACAGGCCGCCAGGCCTTCGGCGATGGCTCGCTCGGCCGCGTCGTGATCGAAGGCGAGCAGGGCCTTGCCCACGCCCGTGCAGTACGCCGGCAGCCGGGCGCCGATCCTTGACGGGGACCGGGTCGGGCGGTGGCCCTGGATCTTGTTGACGTACACGATCTCGGTGTCGTGGAGCACGGCGAGGTGCACGGTCTCGTGGGTCAGCTCGTAGAGGTCCGCGAGGTAGGGCAGCAGGCGTTCGCGCAGTACGAGCGACGAGGGACCGTAGACGCGGGTGCCGATGTCGAAGAGCCGGGAGCCCAGCCGGTAGTTGCTGCCGACGCGCTCGACCACATCGTTGCGCTGCAGGATGCCGAGCAGCCGGAACGCCGTCGACTTGGTCAGCTGGGTACGCCGGGCCAGCTCACTGACACCGATCCCGTCGTCGTACTCGGCCATCGATTTCAGCAGCATGAGGGCCTTGTCAACAGCGGTCTGCTGATCCGGGTCGCCGTCGCTGGGACGTGTGGCCGGCTTCGCGGTGGTGGTGTGGTCAAGCATGTGTGTGGCCTCCGGTGCGGCGGATCAGACCCGACCATCGAAGTGGACGTGCGTCCACTTTAGGTGACCCGGGGCAGTCTGCAAAGGCCTGCGCAGGGACTGTGGCCGGACACACGCGTGCGTGGCAGGTACACGAAAATGCGCGGTGCTGTGCCTTCGAAACGAGAAGGCACAGCACCGCGCTGATCAGGGAAGACCGCCGCGGCCGGCGCGGGGCGGTCCACGGAGGCCACCTGCGGTCGGACTGCGATCCTGCCCTCAGTTGGGGCGGACGACGACCTTGCCGGTCACTTCGCCGTCGATCACCGCCCGGAAACCGGAGTGGATCTCGGCCAGGGGGAGCACCCGGTCGATGCGCGGCTTGATCCCGGCGTTCTCCATGAACCGCAGCAGCGAGACGAACTCCTGCCGAGTGCCGCCGGTGGATCCGAGCACGCGCTGCTGGAGGTAGAAGATGCGGTTCAGGTCGGCCGGGGGGTTGGCGCCGCTGGTCGCACCCGCCACGACCACCGCGCCACCGGCCCTGAGCGACTTCAGCGAGTGCTCCCAGGTGGCCTGCCCGACGGTCTCGACGACCACGTCGACCTTCTCCGGCAGACGGGTGCCGGACGGCACCGCCTCGTGGGCGCCCATCTCAAGGGCGGCTGCCAGCTTGGCCTCGGAGCGGCTGGTGGCGTAGACGGTGGCCCCGGCGGCACGGGCCAGTGCGATGGCGGCGGTGGCGACGCCGCCACCCGCCCCCTGCACCAGCACCCGGTCACCGGGACGGATCCGGGCCTGGGTGAACAGCATCCGGTAGGCGGTCAGCCACGCCACCGGCAGACAGGCGGCCTCCTCGAAGGAGAGCGAGGCCGGCTTCGGAACCAGGTTGCGGCGCGGCACGCAGAGCAGTTCCGCGAAGGCACCGTCGTGCTGCTCGGACAGCAGCGCGCGGCCGGGGTCGAGCGTCTCGTCACCGCCGCCCGCCTCGGGGTCGCCGATGACGGGGTGGACGACGACCGGGTTGCCGTCCTCGTCGATGCCTGCCGCGTCGCAGCCGAGCACCATGGGCAGCCGCTCGGCCGGGTGCCCGACGCCGCGCAGCGTCCAGATGTCGTGGTGGTTGAGGGCGGCGGCCGCCACGCGTACGAGCGCCCAGCCGGGCGGAACCGTCGGCTTGGGCACCTCTCGCAACTCCAGGCCGCTCAGCGGATCGTCGGGGTCTTGGCGCACGGCCACGGCTGCAAGCATGAGTGCACTCCTTGTCGTACCTGTCGGGCTGGCATGCCTTGTCGTTGCCTGCCGGGACGGCATGCCCTGTCGTCACCTGTCGGGATGGCATGGCTGGGTGACGACCCTTCCCGGAGCGCCGCGGGTGCTCCACCGGCCGTGCCGGGTCGCGGCACGGCCGGTGGAGCAGTGGGACGTCAGCAGTCGGAAGAGACGCGGTCGTCAGGCGTCGAACTCCTTGTCACGGGTCTCCGGCAGTGCCAGCGCACAGGCGAGGCTGATCAGACAGAGCACGCCCGCGTAGACGCCGAGCACGAGCGGTGACTTCCAGTGGGTGTTCAGCCAGGTGGCGACGAGCGGGGCGAAGCCGCCGCCGAGGGTGTTGGCGAGGATGAAGGTCGCCGAGGCGCCGGTGTAGCGCAAGCGTGCGGGGAAGAGCTCGGGCAGGAAGGCGGCCACCGGCGAGAACATCAGCGTGAACAGCACCAGCCCGAGGCTGAACGCCGCCGTGATGATCCACACGTCGCCCGTCTGCATGGCGCCGAACATGGGCATCGCCCACACCGCGCACCCGACGGCTCCGGTCAGGATGACCGGCCGCCTGCCCACCCGGTCGGCCAGCCGGGCGGCCGGGACGGTCGCCGCCGCGCCGCAGGCCGCCGCCGTGCTCGCGGCGATCAGCATCGTGTTCTGCGGGATGCCGAGCGCCTTGGGCCCGTACGACAGGCTGTAGACGATGGTCAGGTAGTAGACGGCCGAGCCGCCGATCGCCGTGCCGATGCCGAGCAGCAGCCGGCCCGGGTGCTCCCTGACGAGGGTGCCGAGCGGGAACCTGGGAACCGAGCGGTCGGCCGCCGGCCGGTCGAAGACCGGGGACTCGGTGACCCGGCTGCGGACCCACAGCCCGATGACGATGAGCACCGTGCTGAGCAGGAACGGGACACGCCAGGCTCCGGCCGCGAACCCGTCCCGGCCCGCGATCGCGAGGGTGGGCAGGATCACGGCACTGGACAGCAGGAAGCCCAGCGGCGGGCCGGCCTGCGGGACGGACGCGTACAACGCCCGGCGCCCGGGCGGCGCGTGTTCGGCCGCGAGCAGCACGGCACCGCCCCACTCGCCGCCCATGCTCACTCCCTGGAGCAGACGGAGCGTCACCAGCAGGACGGGCGCCAGGAGTCCGGCGGTCTCGTACGTCGGCAGGAGCCCGACCCCGACCGTCGCCACACCCATCACCACGAGCGAGGCCACCAGGGCCCGCTTGCGGCCGAGCCGGTCGCCGATGGTCCCGAACAGCACCACACCGAGGGGCCGGGCCAGGAACGCGACGGCGAAGGTCAGGAATGCCGCGAGCGTCTGCACCGTGGAGCTCCCGGACGGGAAGAAGGCGGGGCCCAGGACCAGCGCGGCAGCGGTGCCGTACACGGCGAAGTCGTAGTACTCGATCGTGGTGCCGATGAGGCTCGCAACGGCGATCCGCGACACCTTGCTCTTGTCACTGCTCTTATCGCTCGTACCGATGCCGGGTGGTGTGAGTGGCTTGGCGATGTCGGACATGGAGCGGCTCACCTCCGATGTGCCCAGGATCCGGAGTGATCCAGGACAAAGTGGGGACTGTGCCGACGCATGCTGAGGGTGCGGGCGGCCGGGCGCATGCGCGTGTGCCGCCATGCGGCACGCCGGTTCCTCACGGACGCCGCGTGCCGCAGAACGGCACATCGGCTGGGTCCGGCGGCGGCATCGAGATCTCCTGTGCTCATGCAGCAACACGTCACCTGCGACACCACCAGGAACGTTCCGTCCCCTCGGACCGGCTGCCTTCGCTGACCGCGACCGTCCGGTGGACCGGACACCGGAGTGGACCGGACACCGGACACGACACAGCACCCCGTACGCCCCAAGCCAGAAGGGATCCGCGATGCAACTCAGCGGACTCGGATACTTCGGACTCCGCACCCGGCGGACCGATGAATGGCGCACCTTCGCCGAGGACGTCCTCGGCCTGCAGTCCCGGACCACCGAGGACGGGCTGCGGCTGCGCGTGGACGACCGCGACTGGCGGATCGCGCTCCACCAGAGCGACGCCGAGGAGTTCGCGTACGTCGGCTGGGAGCTGCCAGGACCGGCCGAACTGGACGCCGCCGCAGCGGAGTTGGAGGCAGCCGGTGTCGTGGTCAAGCGCGCCGACGAGGCGCTGCTGCGCGAGCGTGACGTGCTGGGCCTGGTCCACCTCGAGGACCCGAACGGCATCCGCGTCGAGCTGTTCCACGGCGCCCGCACAGCGACCACCCCGTTCCTCTCCCCCACCGGCGCCCGGTTCGTCACCGGCGACCAGGGCCTGGGGCACGTGGTGTTCAACGTGGACGACTTCGAGGCGACGTACCGCTTCTACACCGAGCTGCTCGGCTTCAGGGTCAGCGACTTCTGCGACCTCGGCCGTAAGCGCATCGCCTTCCTGCACACCAACCCGCGCCACCACAGCCTGGCCTTCGCCGGCCTGGTGATCGACCCCCAGCGCAAGCCGAAGAAGGACATCGACCCGGGCGAGCTGTTCCACTTCATGCTGGAGGTCGACGACTACGACACCGTCGGGTACGCGTACGACAGGTGCCTGGACGGCGGCGCCCCCATCGCGCTCACGATCGGCCGGCACAGCAACGACAAGATGTTGTCCTTCTACGCGGTCACGCCGTCCGGCTTCGAGGTCGAGTACGGGTACGGCGCGATCACGGTGTCCGACCCGTGGGTCGCCACCCGGGTGGACGGGACCAGCCTGTGGGGGCACCGCCGCCCGCCCAGGCCGGCGCAGGCCGCCGCGGAAGGAGCCCAGGCGTGAGCGCCCTGCCCCGTACCCCCGCTGCCGCCGCCGATGTCAGCCCCCTCTTCGACCTCGGCCAGGGACTGATCGACCGCTCGATCTTCAGCGACGAGACGCTGTACCGGCAGGAGCTGCGCCGGGTCTTCGCGCCGAGCTGGCTGTTCCTCGCGCACGAGAGCCAGTTCAACAAGCCGGGCGACTTCTTCACCACGTACATGGGTGAGGATCCGGTCATCGTCACCATGGGGCGCGACCGGCGTATCCGGGCGTTCCTGAACGCCTGCCGCCACCGGGGCATGCGCGTGTGCCGTGCGGACGCCGGTGCCACCAAGGCGTTCACCTGCAGCTACCACGGCTGGTCCTACGACACGTCGGGGAAGCTGATCAACGTACCCAACCGGGACGGCTACCCGGACGGTTTCGACCAGGACAAGTGGGGCCTGACCGAGGTCGCCCAGCTGGACACCTACAAGGGCCTGATCTTCGCCACCTGGAACCCCGAGGCCCCGCCGCTGCGCCAGGCACTGGGCGACATGACCTGGTACATGGACGCCATGCTCGACCGGGACCCGGACGGCACCGAGGTGGTCGGCGGCGTCCACAAGTGGGTCCTTGAGGGCAACTGGAAGCTCGCCGCCGAGCAGTTCGCCTCCGACTGGTATCACGTCAACATCTCGCACGCCTCGGCCCTGATGGTCATGTCGCCGTCCGGCAAGGGCCCGAAGGCGGAGATCGTGCAGACCCCGGGCCGCCAGTACACCGACCCGAACGGGCACGGCGCCGGCTTCCCGACGCACCCCAAGAGCCGCTTCGACGACCGCGTCGTGCACCACTACTACGACTACGAGAAGCTGCGCGAGCGCCTCGGCGACACACGGGTCGAGGGGCCGATGACCACCGGTCACGCCACGGTCTTCCCCAACTTCTCGTACCTGCCCGTCAACGGCTCCATCCGCGTCTGGCACCCCAAGGGCCCGGACAGGATGGAGGTCTGGGCCTGGACACTCGTCGACAAATCGATGCCCGACGAGGTCAAGAACGCCCAACGCCTGTACAACCTGCGCACCTTCGGACCGACCGGCATCTTCGAGCAGGACGACGGCGAGAACTGGAGCGAGTGCCAGGCGACCGCCCACGGCTTCATGGCGGGCTCCATGGCCCTCAACTACCAGATGGGCCTGGGCAGTGAGACCGAGGACGGCACCCATCCCGGCACCACCGGACACCTGTACTCCGATGGCGCCGCCCGCGGCTTCTACGCCCGCTGGCGCGACCTGATGAACACTCCTGCCTGGCACGAGAAGGATCACGAGAAGGACACCCCATGAGCAACACCGGTACCAGCACGGGAATCCGCGTCGCCGTGGCCGGGGACATCGCCGAGGGAGAGGCGATCAAGGTCCCGGCCGAGCAGACCGGCCACGGCGACGCGATCGCCGTCTTCCACGACGAGGGCGCCTACTACGCGCTCGACGACACCTGCACCCACGGCCAGGCCTCCCTCTCCGAGGGCTGGATCGAGGGCGGCGAGGTCGAGTGCCCGCTGCACAGCGCCCGCTTCTGCCTGAAGACCGGCGAGGTCCAGTGCATGCCCGCGACCGTCGGCGCCCGTGCGCACCGGGTCGCGGTCCGCGACGGCGAGATCTGGCTGCACCCCGGCGAGGAGCCCACCGTATGAGGCGCATCGCCATCGTCGGGGCGGGCCTGGCCGCCGTCTCCACCTGCGACGCACTGCGCTCAGGGGGCTACGACGGCGAACTGGTGCTGTTCTCGGCCGAGGAGGGCCTGCCGTACGACCGCCCGCCGCTCAGCAAGGACGTACTGCTGGGCAAGGCCCGGCGCGAGGACATCATGCTGCGCCCCGCCGAGTGGTACGAGCAGCAGGGCGTGGAGCTGTGGCCGGGCACCACCGTCAGCGGGATACGCCCGGCCGAGGGCGCCGTGGAGCTGTCCGGCGGCTCGGTGGTGTCCGCCGACCGGATCGTGCTGGCCACAGGCGGTACGCCGCGCGCCCTGCCCGTACCCGGCGGCGACGACCCGGCCGTGCATCTGCTGCGCACCTGGGAGGAGTCGGAACGGCTGCGGGAGCGGCTGCTGCCCGGCGCGCGTGTGGCCGTCGTCGGCGCCGGGCTGATCGGGGCCGAGACGGCCGCGGTCGCGGGCGCGCTCGGCTGCCGGGTCACGCTGATCGACCCGGTGCCGGTGCCACTCGTCGCCGCAGTCGGCAGCGAGATCGCCGAGGCGCTGCACCAGCGGCACACGGCCGAGGGCATCCGGGTCGTCACCGGCGGTGTGGAACGGATAGAACGCCGTCCCGGAGTGGACGAGGTGGTGCTCCATGTGACCGGTCTCGCCGAGCCGTTGCCCGCCGACACGGTGGTGGTCGGTATCGGCATCCGCCCGGCCACGGCGCTCGCGGAGGCGGCCGGGCTCAAGGTCGACAACGGCATCGTCGTCGACCACGAGCAGCGGGCCTCGCAGCCGAACGTCTTCGCCGTCGGCGACGTGGCGCGCCGCGACGGCCACGCCGTACGCCACGAGCACTGGGACGCCGCGCAGCGCGGCGGACAAGCCGCGGCGGCGGGTCTACTGGGGCGGCCGGTGCCCGCTGAGCAGGCACTCTGGTTCTGGTCGGACCGGCATGGCAGCCGCCTCGAGGCCGTCGGCACGATGGCCGACGCGGACCGGACCGTGCTGCGCGGCTCGCCCGACGGCGGCGCCTTCACGGCCTTCGGGCTGCGCGCGGACCGGCTCGTCGCGGCCGCTGCGATCGATCGCGGGCGCGACATCAAGGCCGCCCAGCGACTCATCGACCGGGGCGTCGCGGTCGACGCCACACGCCTCGCCGACGAGTCGGCGGACTTGCGCACGCTGTTGCGCGGCTGACGGCACGGCGGCCGGGCGGCGGGCGCCGTGCGCCACGGGCGGCCGACGCTGTGCAACGGCCGTCCGATCCGCCTGGCCGGTCCCGTCCGCCATCCGCCTCGTATGCCGCCGCCGCCAGCGCCGTTCCGCCCGCGCCCGACCCCGCCGCGCGCCCGGTGTGCCGCTCCTCGGCACACCGGCTCCCCCATCCCGCCGCTCCGCGCTGGGATGGCTCACAGCAGCGCGGCCCCGCAAGGAAGGACCCCATGAGCATCCGAACCGAGGAGCCCACAGCCGCCGTGTCCACCGGATCGGCCCTGGATCCCGGCGCACCGGCCCAGGAAGCCGCACCCAGCTCGGCAGCACCGGCCGCAGCCCTCGACAACATGCTGCTCCACTTCGAGGTGCAGCGCCTCTACCACCTCGAGGCACAGCTGCTCGACCAGCACCGGTACGCCGACTGGCTGGAGCTTCTCGCAGACGACCTGCACTACTGGGCGCCGGTACGCACCAACCGGCTGCGCCGCCAGCAGAGCCTCGCCGACGGCGCCCCCGGCGAGGTGGCGATCTTCGACGAGACCAAGGCGAGCCTGGCGTGGCGTATCCGGCGCTTCGACTCCGGCATGGCCTGGGCCGAGGACCCGCCATCGCGTACCCGTCATCTGATCACCAACGTCATGGTGCGCCCTGACGACGAACCGGGGCAGTACGTCGCCGAGTCGGCGTTCCTCTGCTACCGCAACCGCCTGGAACGCGAGGTCGACATCTACGCCGGCTGCCGCACCGACGTCCTGCGCCGCGGCACGGACGGCGGTCTGCTGATCGCCCGCCGCACGATCCTCCTCGACCAGAACGTCCTGCTCGCCAAGAACATCAGCACCTTCCTGTGAACCGGAGTCCCGACGTGACCACTGCCACCGAACCCGTCACCCCCGCCGAGCCGAAGCTCCTCGAGCACACCGTGCGGACCACGCTCGGCCCGATCTCGGTCAGCGAGGCCGGCGAGGGCCCCGTACTGGTGATGCTGCACGGCGGCGGTCCGGGCGCGAGCGGAGTCGCCAACTACCGGCAGAACCTCGCCGCCCTGGCCCCGCACTTCCGTGTGGTCCTGCCCGACCAGCCCGGTTTCGGCGGCAGTTACCGCCCCACCCAGGCGGACCTGGACGCCCGCAGCATCACCGAGATCACCGTCGACGCGCTGCTGCGGACCCTGGATGCCCTGGGCATCGACCGCTTCCACCTGCTGGGCAACAGCCTGGGCGGCGCGGCCGCCATCGCCACCGCGCTCGAAGCCCCGGAACGCGTGGAGAAGCTGGTGCTGATGGCGCCCGGCGGCGGCTGGCTCCCCTTCGGGCCGACTCCAACCGAGGGCCAGAAGGCGATGTTCCGCTACTACAACGGCGAAGGCCCCACGGTGAAGAAGATGCGGGACTTCATCCGCGTCATGACCGCCGAGCCGAAGCGCTGGGAGGACACCGTCCAGGCCCGATACGAGGCCTCCCTCGACGAGTCCCACATCGCCTTCTACCACGCCTACAACGCGGCCTTCGCCAAGCGCCACGGCATGGACCCGCTCTGGCAGCGCGTCCACAAGATCAAGGCGCCGACGCTGCTGCTGTGGGGCCGCGACGACCGCACCATCACCCTCGACGGCGCGCAGCTCATGCTCAAGCAGATCCGCGACGTGCAGCTCCACGTCTTCGGCGGCTGCGGCCACTGGGTCCAGCTGGAGCGCCAGGCGGAGTTCGAGCGCCTGGTGACCGACTTCCTCAGGGAGAGCTGAACCGATGGGGACAGCGGAAGCGATGGGAAAAGGTGAACCGATGGGCTGGCTCGAGGGCGACGTCGCCCTGATCACCGGTGGCGCCTCCGGCCTCGGCCGCGCCGTCGCGCTGCGCTATCTCGCCGAGGGGGCGAGCGTCGCCGTCCTGGACCGCGATCGAGACCGGCTGGACGCCGTCGTGACCGCGGCCGGTGAACTCGCGGACCGGGTCCTGCCCGTCGTCGGCGACGTACGCTGCCCCGACGATCTGCACGCGGCCGTCAAGGCCGCCGTCGACCGCTTCGGCAAGCTCGACATCCTCGTCCCCAACGCCGGGATCTGGGACTACCACCGCAGCGTCACCCGGCTGTCGGGCCATGAGCTGGCGAAGGCCTTCGACGAGGTGTTCGCCGTGAACGTCAAGGGCTATCTGCTCGCCGTCGAGGCCGCCTGGCGGGAACTGGTGGCCACCCGCGGCAGCATCATCATGACCCTGTCCAACTCGTCGTTCCACACCAACGGCGGCGGCCCGGTCTACACGGCGAGCAAGCACGCCTGCCTCGGGCTCGTCCGCGAGTTCGCCTACGAGCTGGCGCCCAAGGTCCGCGTCAACGGCGTGGCCTGCGGTGGCATGCGCACCCAGCTGCGCGGCCCGGAGAGCCTGGGCCTGGAGCAGCGGGTCATCGCGGACTCCTTCGCCCGGAACGAGGGCGCCGGAGAAAGACCGCACATACCTCTGTACGACGCGAGCGTCGAACCTGAGGATTTCACCGGCACGTATGTGCTGCTCGCCTCCCGCCGGAACAGCGGCAACATCACAGGTGCCGTCGTCCCGGTGGACGGAGGCATCGCCGTACGCGGCTTCCGCAACTCGGCCGGCGGCGCAGACCTCTGAACAAGCCCCGATTCCCGAGCAAGTCCTGACCTCTGAGTAAGTTCTGATCTCTGAGCAAGCCCTCGTTTTCCACCGATCCCCTTGCCGTGAGCCGAAGGAGCCGTCATGGCAGCAGTCGACATCAGCCCCGCCTCCGCCGTGCACCGCAGAGCCCGCTATGCCGGCAGCCGCAGCGCGATCATCTACGAGGGCACGGAGATCTCCGCGGCCGCACTCGCCGCGACCGTACGCGAACTGGCCACGGGACTGGCGGCCCGCGGACTGCGCCGCGGCGACCGGATCGCCTACCTGGGCCTCAACAGCGCCGCCCTGCTCCAGACCCTGCTCGTGGCCGCCCATCTCGGCGCGGTCTTCGTGCCGGTGAACCACCGGCTCGCGGCGGACGAGGTCCGGCACATCCTGGTCGACTCGGGCGCCCACACCCTGGTGGTCGAGGAGGGCCACCGTGCCCTGGCGGAGCCGGTGCTGGCCGAGGTGCCCGCCCGCTGCCGGCTGCTGGTGGACACCGACCCCGCCTGCCCCTCCACCCCCGCGCCACCCGCACCGTGGACGCCGCTGTCCGAGCTCCTGGGCTCCGCCGACCCCGGACTGGATCCGGTGGCACTGCACGACGACGACCTCGCCGCGCTGATGTACACCTCCGGCACCACGGGGCGGCCGAAGGGCGTCATGCTCACCCACGGCAACATCTGGTGGAACGCCGTGAACGTCGACAGCGTGGTCGACACCCGCCCCGACGACACCAACCTGGCCGTGGCACCGCTGTTCCACATCGGCGGCCTCAACGCCCTCACGCTGCGGACCCTGCTGCGCGGCGGCACGGTCGTGCTCCGCCGCACCTTCGATCCGGCGCGGTGCCTCGACGACCTGGTCCGTCACCGTGTCGACAGCTTCTTCGCCGTGCCGGCGATGTTCGCGGCCCTTGCCCACACCCCCGGCTTCGCCGAGGCGGACCTCAGCGGCCTGCGCGCCGTCGTCGTCGCCGGCGCGCCCGTACCACCGCAGATCATCCGCGAGTACGCGGCCCGGCACGGCGTACTGCTGCAGCAGGCGTGGGGGCTGACGGAGACCGCCCCCTTCGCCACCTATCTGCCGCCTGGGCTGACCCTGGACAAGGCCGGCTCGGCCGGTGCCCCCATGCCGTACACCGAGGTGTGCCTGCTCGCGCCGGGCAGCGGTGCCAAGATCAGCGCGCCCGAGGTACGGGGCGAGATCTGCGTCCGGGGCCCCAACGTCACACCTGGCTACTGGAACAACCCGTCCGCCACCGGCAAGGCCTTCGACGACGCCGGATGGTTCCACTCCGGCGACATCGGCTACCGGGACAGCGACGGGTTCTACTACGTCGTCGACCGCATCAAGGACATGATCATCAGCGGTGGCGAGAACGTGTATCCGGCGGAGGTGGAGCGGGTCCTCGCCGACTTCCCGGGCGTGATGGAGGTGGCCGTCATAGGCGTGCCACACGCCAAGTGGGGCGAGACCGTGCTGGCCGTCCTCACGTGCAAGCCGGGCGTCGAGCCCACCCTGGAGGAGATTCGGGAGTTCGGCGGGCTGCATCTCGCCCGCTACAAGCTGCCCACCAGGGTTCTCATCATTGAGGAACTGCCACGCAACGGCAGTGGCAAGCTCGACAAGCCCGCCCTGAGCGCCTGGGTGGAGCAGCAGTCCGTGGAGGAGCCGGAGGCCGAGGCCACTGCTGCCGCGGGCTGACACAGCCGAACCCGCCCGCCGGTACCTCAGGCGGACACCCCGGCGGCCGACCGGCCGCCGGGGGCCGCGCCGCCCTGATCCCCGACCCCGACGAAGGATCCGCGCCCATGACCCCCCTGGCCACCGGCACCGTACCGCCGCCCCCGACACCGTGCCTCGGCGGCGGCTGGACGCTGCGTCCGACAGATCCCGTCGCGGATCTCGCCCTCGTCCACGGATGGTTCGCCGCCTCGGGCCGCACACGGTCACGTGAGGCGCTGCTGGGCGAACTGCGCGGGCTACAGGCCGGGCGGGCCGCCCGGCCGTGCATCGTCAGCCTCCACGACGAACCCGTGATCTATCTCGAGGTGCACCGGGTCCTCCACCATCCCCTGCGCGCCTGCTACCCCGTGGGCGCCCACGACCTCGCGCTCGAGCTCGTCCCCGGCGTCCCCCGGTCCGCCGGCCGGCAGCTGATCGCGCACCTTCTGCGCGACCTGACCTCGGCCCTTTTCGCGTCGGATCCGCGCTGCCGGAGGGTGACGGCGGCCGTTGATGTGGAGGACGCAGCGGCTGTGGGCGACTTCGAGGCCGGCGGGTTCCGGTACGTGACCGATGCCGACCTTCCCCACCGCAGCGTGGCTCTGCTCGTCGCGGAGCCTTCCGCGGTCACCACGATCGCGACATCCCTTGACGCCATGCCCCATTGAGCCCTGAGCCGCCGAACTCGTCCTTCCCGGGCTCTCTTTGGGTCTTCCCTATCGATTCGGGCGCGATGTGAGTGACCGCGCCAGTGCGGACCGTATTCTTCCTCTGGGCAGCCACGCGCGTAGCGGGGGTTGTGTGCTGCCTGTCGTCTGACGCACGGCGGTGCTGTGCGCGGGAAGGAGGCGGGCGGATGCAGGAGGTCAGCCTTTCGCGTCTGGTGGAGCCGCTGCGCTCGGGCGGGCTCGCGGACTCCGTCTTCCAAGTGGCCCAGCAGACCCCGGGGTTCGTGCAGTTGTCCCGCCGCTCGGAGAGACAGCCGAACGAGTGGTATCCGGTGACGGCGGCCGAGTTCCGCGACGAGGTGCTGGCCGTCGCGAAGGGGTTCCTCGCCAGCGGCATCCGGTTCGGCGACCGGGTCGCCCTGATGTCCCGTACGCGCTACGAGTGGACGCTGCTGGCGTACGCCCTGTGGTCCGTCGGCGCCCGCGTCGTGCCCGTCTACCCGACGTCGTCGTCGGAACAGGTGCGCTGGATCCTGGACGACACCCAGGCCGCGGCGATCGTGGTCGAGCACGAGGACCATGCGATGACGGTCGGTGCGATCTGCGGCTCCATGCCACTGCTGGCCCACATGTGGCAGCTGGACTCCGGAGGTGTGCGCCAGCTGGTCGAGGCCGGCCAGGACGTGCCGGACGACGCGGTCACCCGGCAGCTCGCGTCGGTCCAGCCGCAGCAGATCGCCGCGATCCTCTACACCTCCGGCACCACGGGACGCCCCCGGGGCTGCCTGCTCACCCATGCGAGCCTGGCCGCCGAGTGCGACACGCTCATCTCGGGCTGGCGCGAGCTCGTCGCCGAACCCGGCGAGGAGCCGTCGATCCTCACCTTCCTGCCGGTCGCGCACTGCTACGGGCTCATCGTGGTGGTCTGCTGTCTGCGCGGCAGGATCCGGCTCAGCCACCAGCCCGACATGACGCCCGACGCGCTGCTGGCCGCGCTCGACTCGTTCCGCCCGACGTTCCTGTTCGCCGTCCCTTACATCTTCGAGAAGATCTTCCAACGCGCCCGGCTCACCGCCGAGGAGACGGGCAAGCTCGCCGCGTTCGACAAGGCCGTGGACGTCGCGGTGCGCTATGCGGAGGCGCTGGAGCGGCAGACCCACGGCAAGGGGCACGGTCCCGGCCCGGCGCTGAGAATGCAGCACGCGGTGTACGAGCACGCGGTCTACGCGCGGATGAGAGCCGTTCTCGGCGGGCGCGTGCGGTACGCCGTGTCCGGCGGTTCGACGCTGCGCCGCCAGCTGGGTCTGTTCTTCGCCGGTGCCGGCATCACGGTCTACGACGGCTACGGCCTCACCGAGACGTCCGCCGCGGTGACCGCTCAACCGGTGCACCGGGTCAAGTTCGGCACGGTCGGCAAGCCGCTGCCGGGCAACACGGTGCACATCGCGCCGGACGGCGAGGTGTGGGTGCGCGGCGACGTCGTCTTCCTCGGCTATCTCAACAACCGCGAGGCCACCGACCAGGTGCTCCGCGAGGGCTGGTTCGCGACCGGCGACGTCGGACACCTCGACGACGACGGCTATCTCGTCATCACGGGCCGGAAGAAGGACATCATCATCACCAGCGGCGGCAAGAGCGTGGCCCCGCTGGCCCTCGAGGAGCAGCTGCGCGAGGACCCGATGGTCTCGCAGTGCCTGGTGGTCGGCGACAACCAGCCCTACGTCGCGGCCCTCATCACGCTGGACCCCACGGCCGTCGCCAACTGGCGGAAGATGATGGGCAAGCCGCAGGCGAGTCCCGAGGAGATGGCGGACGACGACGACCTCCGGGCTCTGATCCAGCGGACGGTGACGCGCGTCAACACCGGCGTTTCGCGGGCCGAGTCCATCCGCGCGTTCCGCATCCTGCCGCAGGAGTTCAGTACGTCCAACGGGTTCATGACGCCGTCCCTGAAGCTCCGGCGCAGCGCGATCGTGACCGCGTTCAAGCGGGAGATCGACGCCCTTTATGCCCGGAGCCGGTGACTCCGGGTCCCGGAACCGGTGACGTGCGGTCCCGAATCGGTTACTTCCGGTCCCGGAACCGGTTATTTCCGGTCCCGGAACCGGTTATTTCCGGTCCCGGAACCGGTGACTGCGTATCCCGGATTCGGTGACTCCGCTCGCCCCCGAACCGGTGCCTCAAGGAAGATCGGAGCCGGGGGCTCCGGTATGCAGTCGGCAGCAAGGGCCGTGGCCAGTGATTTCTTAACATGCACGTAGCAGCACGACAGCCGTCTGGCCCTTATGATCGCCCCAACACACGGGCCGCCGCGACACCTCGCATGCGCACAACGGCTCCGTGTCCCTCATCTCCCCCTGGCCGGGTTCGGCCCGCTGCGCCGTACCCTGCCCGACCCTTGGAAGGCGGCCTGAATGGTCTCTCGCGTACGCGTCTGGCTCAACCGCACGTACGCGGAGAACGTCTTCTTCATGGATCAGCTACGGTCCAATCCCCATGGCGCCCGGGTCGAGATCCATGCCACCCACGGTGATCCCGACTCGCCGGTCCTGGCCGCCGCGGACACCGCGGCGCTGGAGCCCGAGGGCCTGTCCCCCGCCGCATACGTCGAATACGCGCTGGCGCAGTGCGCCCAGCTCGCGATCGACGTCTTCGTGCCGGTGCTGCACCAGGGAGTCATCGCGGCGCACCGCGAGGACTTCGCCGCCCTCGGCACCGTACTGCTGGCCCCGCCGGCCGAGGCCATCGCCACCTTCCAGGACAAGGCCGTCGCCTATGAAGCGGCGGCGACCGCCGGGGTTCCGGTGCCGCCGTGGTGGCGAGTGCGCACTGAGGACGAGCTGGTCGCGGCCGTCGAGGCGATCGAGGCCACGGGCCACAAGGCGTGCTTCAAGCCCGCGGCCGGGGCGGGCGGTGTCGGCTTCCGCGTCGTCACGCGCTCCGCGTTCTCGCTGATGCACCTGACCGGCTTCCCCAGCCCGTACGTCCCGTTGAACCTGGTCGTCGACGCCCTGCGTGACGCCGACGAGCCCGTGGACTGGCTGGTCATGCCGCGGCTGGACGAGCCCGAGGTGTCCGTGGACTGCCTCACCGGGCCGGACGGCCGGGTCCGTATGGCGGTGGGCCGCACCAAGCACGGCCGCCGCCGCGGCTTCACGCTCCACCCGTCCTGGACCGAGCCGTCCCGCCGCCTCGCCGAGACCTTCGGGCTGCACTGGCTCACCAACATCCAGTACCGCCTCCATGACGGCGAACCGGTCCTCATGGACGTCAACACCCGCCCGGCGGGCGGTCTCCACCAGCTCTCCCAGTGCGGGCTGAACGCCCCGTGGTCCGCCGTCCGCCTGGCACTCGGCGAGGACCCCGGCGATCTGACACCGGACTTCCTGGGCCCGGACTACGCGGTGGTCGCGGGGCCCCGGCCGGTGCGTCCGGTGACGCTCCCTCAGCAGCGGACGGACTCCCTGCCGCTCGTACCGGCGCCCTCCTCGGGACCGGTTCCCGAGGCGGCACCGGCGTCCGCAGCAGCGGTGGCACCGGCTGCCGCCGCAGGGGTGGCACCAGCTGCCTCGGCGGCACAGGCTGCCGCCATCGCACCGGCTGCCTCAGTCGCGCCGGGTCCTTAGGCCGCAGCAGCGGAACGGGCCCCGGCGGATGCGGATCCGCCAATCGCCGAGTCAGCGCCCGGCCGCAGGGATGGCACCGGCTGCCTCCGTCTCGTCGGCTGCCTCAGTCGCGCCGGCTCCTTAGGCCGCAGCGACGGAGCGCGCCCCCGGCAGATGCGGATCCGCCGATCGCCTGAGTCAGCGCCCCGGCCGCATGGCGTGCTGCGCGGCCAGACGTACGGGGGCGTTCTGAGCGCCGTAGCCGCGGTAGCCCCCGTCGCGCTGGACGAGCTCGAAGAAGATGCGCCCGACGGTCTCGGTGTAGCAGTGGCGGAACTCGCCGTGCTCGTCGCGGTCGTAGAGGATGCCGAGTTCGCGGTAGGTCTCCAGCTCGCCGGGGGTGAACTCGTAGCGGGCGGCCAGGTCGTCGTAGTAGTTGACGGGCACCGGCACGAGCCGTCCTCCGGCCTCCCTGATGCGGCGGACTGCGGTGACGATGTCGTCTACGGCGAACGCGATGTGCTGGGCTCGGCCGCTCTCGTCGGTCGGGGCGGGTCCGACGCTCAGCGCGATCCGCACGCTGCCGTCGGGGTTGGTGACGGCGCGGCTGCGCAGCAGTCCGTACGGGTCGGCGACATCCACGCTCTCCTGCGAATGGAGCCCGAGCACGCTGCGGTGGAAGAGGGCGGCCTCGTCGAACTGGTGCCAGGGCTGGGTGAGCGCCAGGTGGTCGATGCCGCGGACGCCGGTGCCTGCTGCGGGGGCGTGGTCGACGGGCGTGAAGTCGCCGGTCCAGCTGGGGAGTTCGGGTTGATCAGTGGCGCAGAAGAACAGTTGCGTGCCATCGGGGGCGGCCACCGCGTCGAGCGGCGCGTCTTCAGGGGCACGGCGGCGCGGCAGCACGGGGGCGAGGAGAGCCTCGGCGCGCCGGGCGGCGACGGCCGGGTCCGGGGACTCCAGGCCTATGGCGGCGAGGGAGAGGGCATCGCGCCTGTCGACCGGACCGGTGTTGAGCAGGACGCGGGCGTCGCCCTGCTGCCAGAGCTCCACCGGCTTGCTGCGGTGCCTGGCGGTGCGGGCGAAGCCGAGCGCGCCGAGCAGCGCGGAGGCCGGTTCGGCGTCGGGTGTGACGAGTTCGGCGAAGGCGACGCCGGTGGGCACGACCGGGGCCGGCGGGGTGGCCAGGCTGGTGGCCTCCTGCAGGACGATCAGTGAGCGCTGGGCGTCGACGGCGGTCGGGCGCGCGTCGGCCTGTCGGAAGACGTCGTTGAAGACCTCGAGCGAGAGCGGCCCCTGATAGCCGGCGCGTACGACATGGCCGAGGAGCCCGGCGACGTCGAAGCCGCCCTGCCCCGGGAAGCAGCGGTAGTGGCGGCTCCACTGCAGCACGTCCATGGCCATCAACGGGGCGTCGGCCAGCTGCAGGAAGAAGATCTTGTCTCCGGGGATGTCCTCGATGCCCTTGGGGTCGGAGCCGCGAGCGAGGATGTGGAAGCTGTCCAGGCAGGTGCCGAGCGCCGGGTGGTCGGCAGCCTCGACGATGCGCCAGGCGTGGTCGTACGTGTTGACGTGCCGGCCCCACGCGAGCGCCTCGTAGGCGACGCGGATGCCGTACGCCTGTGCCAGCTCGGCGAGCCGGCGCAGTTGCGCGGCGGCGAGCGCGTCGTCGTCCACGGCGAGCGGCGAGACGCTGGAGCACACGAGCACCGTGTCGGCGCCCAGCCGCCGCATCAGCCGGAACTTGTGCTCGGCCCGGCGCAGATTGCGGGTGAAGTTGTCCTCCGGGACGGCCTCGATGTCGCGCATCGGCTGGTAGAGGTCGATGGTGAGGCCGAGGTCGGCGGTGCGGGCGCGGATCTCCTCCGGGGTGAGGGGGCTGGCGAGGAGATCGTTCTCGAAGATCTCCACGCCGTCGAAGCCCGCCCGTGCCGCCGCGGTGAGTTTCTCGGTGAGGGGGCCGCTGAGCGAGACGGTGGCGATGGACGTACGCACGGCGGTGCTCCTTCGGGGTCGGTGCTGTGTCGGGGGCTGGCTCCGAGGACGGGACACGCTCGGGCCGGTCTGACTCGGAGGCCGGGCCGGCTCGGCCGATCTGCCTCGGAGGCCGGGTCCGGCTCGGGAGCCGGGTCAGCCTCGAAGGCCCGGACACGGGCTCGGGCCGATCTGCCTCGGAGCCAGGCCAAGCTCGGAAGCGGGGTCAGGTTCGGAGGCCGGATCAGGTTCGGAGGCCGGGTCCGGCTCGGAGCGGGTCCGGCTCGGAGGCCGGATCAGGTTCGGAGGCCGAGTCCGGCTCGGAGCGGGTCCGGCTCGGAGGCCGGATCAGGTTCGGAGGCCGAGTCCGGCTCGGAGGCCGGGTCCGGCTCGGAGACCGGTCAGGCGCGAGCTCCGGCGGCGCCCGCCAGCTCCGCGATGTCGGCGAGCATTCGGGTGCTGTCGGGCTCCCTGCCGGTGAACAGCCGGAACGCGTCGACGGCCTGGAAGACGGCCATGCCGCCGCCGTCGAGCGTGGCGCAGCCGCGCGCACGGGCCGTGCGCAGCAGCTTGGTCTCCAGCGGCCGGTAGACCACCTCGGCGATCCACAGGTCCGGGTGGAGCAGCTCGGCGGGGAACGGGAGTCCGGGGTGCGCGGCCATGCCGGTGGGCGTGGCGTGCACGATGCCGTCGGCGCCCGCGATGAGGTCCCGGAGTGCGTCCGGAGCGGCGGGCGTCGCCCGTCCGTCGCCGAAGTGGCGGTTGAGGGAGGCGGCGAGAGCGGCCGCCCGCTCCGGCAGCGCGTCGACGACGGTGAGCCGCCCGGCGCCCAGGGTGAGCAGGGCGTGCGCCACTGCGGCGCCGGCGCCTCCCGCGCCGAGCTGCACGACCTGGTCGAGCGAGGCGTCCGGCAGCCCACGGGCGAACGAGGCGGCGAAGCCCGTGACGTCGGTGTTGTGCCCGACGGCCCGGCCGTCCTCGAAGACGACGGTGTTGACAGCGCCGAGGGCCTCGGCGCCCGGGGCGATCGCGTCGAGGTGCTCGATGACGAGCTGCTTGCACGGGTGGGTGATGTTCAGCCCGTCGTAGCCCAGGTCGCGGGCGGCCCGGAGCAGGTCGCCGACCTCGTCGGCCGTGACACCGAGGACATCGATGTCGATCAGCCGGTAGAGGTAGCGCAGGCCTTGGCGGTCGGCCTCGCGCTCGTGGAGCGCCGGGCTGAGCGAGGGCCCGATGCCGGCGCCGATCAGGCCGATGAGGAAGGAGTCCTGGGTCCTGGATGCCATCGCTGCCTCTCGCCGCATTCTGCGTAATGTACGAACTGGTTCGTTAGTCATATCAGGCGGTCGGCTCCATAGGAAGACCTCGCCGGAAGCTCCGGGGTCTCCGCGGAACGTTGATCTACCGGGATCCACGAGCGGGACCGGCTTCTACAATCGCGAGCATCGGACGGCCCAAGCTCCGCCCCGCACCAGCAGGTCGCCCGAAGGCCCCCGCCCCGCCGCGCACCAGCCCGAAGGTCCCCGCCTCGCCCCGCACCAGCGCCTCACCCAGAAGGAACCAACGGATGACCACCGTCGAAGAACCGGCCCGCCCCGGCGGACGCATCCGCGACGCCGCCCGCACCAAGGCCGAGATCCTCGACGTGGCGACGCAGGAGTTCGCCCGCGCCGGGTACATGGGTGCCCGCGTCGATGAGATCGCGGCCCGCACCCGTACCACGAAGCGGATGATCTACTACTACTTCGGCGGCAAGGAACAGCTCTTCACGGCCGTCCTGGAGCGCGCGTACTCGGTGATCCGCCAGGCCGAGCAGGAACTCGACGTCGAGCATCTCGACCCGGTGGCGGCCATCCGCCGGCTGGCCGAGCTCACCTTCGACCACCATGAGGCGCACCCCGACTTCATCCGGCTGGTCAGCATCGAGAACATCCACGAGGCGGAGCACATCGCCGCATCCGAGGTGCTCGGCAAGCTCAGTTCGCCCGCGATCGAGGTGATCCGGCGGATCCTCGAGGCGGGCCGGGCATCGGGCCTGTTCACGGCCGATGTCGACGCGGTGGACCTGCACGCGATGATCAGTTCGTTCTGCTTCTTCCGGGTCGCCAACCGGCACACGTTCGGCGCCCTCTTCGGCCGCGACCTGGTCGCCGCGGACCAGCGGGAGCACTACCGGAACATGCTGGGCGACATGGTCATCGCCTACCTCACGGCGGACCGCTCGGCGGACTGAACACCGGGTCCCGGCGGACCGCCCGCGGACTGAACACCGATCCCGGCGGACCGCTCGCGGACTGATCACCGGATGTGCGGCGGACCGGTTTCTGCGCGACCTCTTGACAGGTGCGACACGCGGCTGCAACATCCGTAGCCACTCGCTATTAACTATCCAGTGAGTTAATCACCCGCCTTCCGACCGGAGCGCCGGTGACAGCCGACCCCCGACCCTCAGGGCCCGGCACTTTCCCCCTCACCCGCTCTACCCTTCTCCGGAAGTCCCCAAGGAGCCGCCGTGACCGTCCCCGACGCCCACCAGGGCCAGCCGCGTAAGGCAGCGCTCGCTGCCTGGATCGGCAGCGCCCTTGAGTACTACGACTTCTTCATCTACGGCAGCGCCGCCGCGCTGATCTTCCCGAAGATCTTCTTCGACGAGTCGGACCCGGCCACTGCGACCCTGCTGTCGCTGGCCACCTTCGGCGTCGCGTACGCGGCCCGTCCGATCGGCGCGCTCTTCCTGGGCCATTTCGGAGACCGCCTGGGCCGCAAGAAGATCATGGTCTTCACGCTGATGCTGATGGGCCTGTCCACCTTCCTCATCGGCTGTCTGCCGACAAGGGAACAGGTCGGCACGCTCGCCCCGGTGCTCCTCGTGCTGTGCCGCGTCCTGCAGGGCATCTCCGCGGCCGGCGAGCAGGCGAGCGCCAACTCCATGACGCTGGAACACGCACCGCCGCACCGCCGCGGCTACTTCACGAGCTTCACGCTCAACGGCACACAAGCGGGCCAGCTCCTCGCCACCCTCGCCTTCATCCCGATCGCAGCCCTCCCCGAGGACCAGCTGCTCTCCTGGGGCTGGCGCATCCCGTTCTGGCTCAGCGTCGCCGTCGCCGTGGTCGGGTACGTCATCCGCCGCACGCTCGAGGAGACCCCCGCCTTCACCCAGCAGGCCGAGACCGAGGGCGTGGCCAAGCTTCCGCTGCTTGTGCTGTTCCGCGAGCACTGGGCGGATGTGCTGCGCGTCATCGCCGGCGCCCTGGTCGCGTCGGTCAGCACGATCTTCACCGTCTGGGCCCTGGCCTACGCGACGAGCGACTCGGTCGGCATGGACCGCTCGAGCATGCTGTGGGTGGGCGCGCTCGCCAACCTGGTCGCCCTCGGCGCCATCCCGCTGTGGGCCAAGCTCTCCGACCGCATCGGCCGCAGGCCGGTGTTCCTGACCGGCGCGGCCGGCAGCGCGGTCATGATGTTCGCCTACCTCTGGGCCATCTCCACCGGCTCGTACCCCCTGGTGCTGATCCTCGGCATCGTCACCTTCGGCGTCGTCTACAGCGCCGCCAACGGCATCTGGCCGTCCTTCTACGGCGAGATGTTCTCCACGCGCGTACGGCTGTCGGGCATGGCCATCGGTACGCAGATCGGCTTCGCCGTCGCCGGGTTCGCTGTGACGTTCGCGGCCCAGATCGCCGGCCCGAACGGTGACGACTGGTCGGCCGTGGCTCTGTTCACCGCGGCGCTCTGCGTCCCGCCGGTGCTCGCCGCGCTCACCGCACGCGAGACCCACAAGGTGCCGACGGAGCAGCTCGGTCTGCGGGAGCCGCAGGAGGCGACCGGCCGGGAGACCGTGGCGGCCTGATCTCTGGCGTGGCGCACTTCGGGGGCCGGCCCGGTGGGGGCCGGCCCCCGAAGTGTTGTTCACATGGTGATGACGTCGGTCCAACTGGTCGTCACCAGGTAGTAGTTGCCGTCGTGGTACGAGATCCAGGGGTCGGCGCCCTTCTGGGTCTTGACCGGGTCGGTGAACGAGGCGGCGCTCGCCGAGGACTGCCCAAGGGACGGCGCGAGGACCAGCGCGGCCAGCAAGGTCAGTAGGCGACGGGCCATCCGCTGCTCCAGTTGAGAAGGTTGATCCCGAGCTTCGGGGTGCCATTGTCGTTGCCGTCGTAGTAGTGGTAGACGATCAGGTCGCCGTCCACGTCGTTCATGATCGACTGGCCGCCGGGGCCGATGATGCTGCCGTGCGACTCGAGCACGGGTGTGCCGCCGTTGTTCATCATGGCGACGCCGTTCTTGTCGTAGTACGGCCCGGTGACGCTGGTGGCACGGCCCACCTTGACCTTGTACGTCGAGCTGGTGCCTGAGCAGCACACGTCGTACGAGGCGAAGAGGTAGTAGTAACCGTTCCTCTTGACGATGTACGGCGCCTCGACGGCCTTGGTGCCGGTCGGCCGGGATGCGAGCGAGTAGCGGGTGGTGTTCGAGGAGAGCTGCTTCCCGGTCGACGGGTTGATCTGGATCATCTTGATCCCGGTCCACCAGGAGCCGAAGGACAGCCACCACGTGCCGTTGTCGTCCACGAAGAGGTTCGGGTCGATGGCGTTGTAGTCGCTGGACGAGCTCGACGTGTAGACGATGCCGTAGTCCGTCCAGCTGCCGGGCCGGCCTGTGGTCGAGCCGGCGAGGCCGATGGCCGAGGTGTTCGAGCCGAACTTCGAGACGGAGTAGTACATCAGGTACTTGCCGCCGTGGTACGAGATGTCGGGCGCCCAGGCCTCGGGGACGGACGAGTAGTTCGACCACCAGCTCGGCCTGGTGGTGAACGCGTCGCTGCCGGCGGTGAATGCGATCCGGTCGGTGGAGGTCTTGGATGCGAGTCCGCCGCCGGTGGCGTACAGCAAGTACTGGCCCGATGAGGAGCGGATCATCGTCGGGTCGTGGACGACTGTCGAACCCGTGACGGTGCCCGGGTTCGGATACGCGGACGCGCTGCTCGGTACAAGGGCGAGCAGAACAGCCGCCGGGACGGCCAGCAGGGTGGTTCTACGGGAGGTGCGGCTCACACGGACCCTCCTTGGTGGGGGCAGAAGGAATCACAGGAAGTGAGCAACCCCATGAGCGGCGTTCGCAATATCGAACATTGGCCCTCACTTCGAACGGGACCGTAGGGTCGAACCACGTTCGCGTCAACGGTTTACACAACCCCTCCCGTCACTGAACCATCGAATGTGATTCGATAACTCCGCCGTCTCCCGGGTGATTTGACGAATCATCACTTTGCCGAAACGCACGGCGCGCACACAGCCGCCATTCCTGCGGTGCCGTGCTCATGACGTACGGTGCAGCGCCTGATCGGGGCATAAAGACGCCTGCCTTGTCCTCGCTGATGTCGGCGCGGACGAGTTGTCCGCTCCCCCGACCTGCTCGACTCCTGCGTGTGGGCACTCACTGATCCGTTCCTCGATGTGATGGCACCCGGTGCCACGGCCACCCAATTAGTTCCGCCTGGGTATCGCGTGACGCGCAAGGCGTCGGACGTGGGGAATTTCGATTACGTGACTGTCGACACCCGCGGGCGGCCTTCCACAGCTCGTCGCGCTCGGCATTCTTGCCGTGCACTGCCCGGATGGGATCACGGCGTGCGATGTCCCCCGGGAAGAGGTATGACGTAACGAGAAGATCCATGGAGCGGTCCCTGGCGGTTCCGGCACTGCCGCCGGAGGGAGCGGCTGGTATGCGTGGGCATGAGGCCCGGAGCGGGGACGGCTGGGAGGACGGTGTCACCGCTGCGCCTGGAGGGCTGTTCGATTTGCTGCGGGTCGCCGCCCTGGTCGTGGACGGCGACGGCCGGATCGTGCTGTGGAGCCCCGAGGCTGAGCTGCTGCTCGGCTACTCGGCCACCGAAGCACTGGGCCGGAGCGCCGGGCTGCTGGTGTCCCAGGAGAATCGTTGGCGGGCTCGGGAGTTGTTCGAACGCGTACGGGCCGGCACGAGCTGGGCGGGAGTGTTCCCGGTCCTGCACAAGGATGGCTCGACGCGGCTGGTGGAGTTTCGCACCATGCGGCTGAGCGACACGCGTGGCGGCGTCCATGCCCTGGGCCTGGCCGCCGACGCCGAGACCCTGCGGAACGTGGAGAGGGACCTGGCCCTGTCCCACAGCCTGATCAACCAGACCCCCGTGGGCATCGCGGTGTTCGACACCGATTTGCGGTGGATCCGCGTCAATCCGTCACTGGAGCGGATCAACGGCCTGCCTGAGGAGGCCGTGCTGGGCCGCCGTGTCAGCGAGGCGCTGCCGTCGCTGGATGTAGAGGCCATTGAGTCGCGCATGCGACACGTCCTGGAGACCGGCGAGCCGCTGCTGGATCAGCAGACCGTGGGCCGGACGGCCGCGGATACCAAGGAGCACGCCTACTCGGAGTCGTACCACCGGATCGAGGACCCCAGCGGACGCGTGCTGGGCCTGGCGATCGCAGTCATCGATGTCTCCGCGCGACAGCTGGCGGCCGCCGAGGTCGCGAAGGCACGCGAGCGGCTCGCGGTGATCGCGGACGCCAGTGTCCGTATCGGCACCACCCTGGACCTGCACCAGACCGCCTGTGAACTGGCCGAAATGGCCGTGCCGCAGCTCGCCGACCTCGCGGCTGTCGACCTGCTCGACTCGGTGGTCAGCCATGGCGACGCAGCCGCAGCCCGGAGGGACGGCCACGCCGACTTCCGGGCTCTGGCGGTCGCGGCGGGTTACCCGACCGATGCCATCCGGGCCGCGGACCCGGTCGGCGAACTGGCGTCGTACAGCTCGTCACGGCTGATCACCCAGAGCGTACGAGAGGCGCGGCCGATCCTGGTCGAGCGGGTGAGTGGTGCGACGATGCCATGCATCGCCAGGGACGCTGCCGCCGCCGAGGTGCTCCGAAGGGCCGGGGTCCATTCCTATCTGGCCGCCCCGCTGATAGCCCGCGGAGAGGTGCTGGGCACGCTCAGCCTGTACCGCACGCTCAACGCCTCCCCGTTCGACGACCAGGACCTCACGCTCGCCACCGAGCTGGCCGCGCGCGCCGCCATCTGCGTCGACAACGCCCGGCTGTACGGGCGCGAGCGCACCATCGCGCTCACCCTCCAGCGCAGCCTGCTGCCCCACCCGCCACCGGGCTACGACGGCATCGAGATCGCCTCCCGCTATCTGCCCGCGGTCAGCGAGGTCGGCGGGGACTGGTTCGACGTTCTGCCGCTCAAGGGGGGCAGGATCGGCCTGGTCGTCGGCGATGTGATGGGCAAGGGCGTGCACGCCGCAGCGATCATGGGCCAGCTCCGTACGGCCACCCGCGCCCTCGCCCGGCTCGACCTGCCTCCCGCCGAGCTGCTGTCCCACCTCGACGACATCGCCGACTCGCTCGGCGACTCGATAGCCACCTGCCTCTACGCCGTCTGCGACCCCCAGCACGGCCGATGCGAACTCTCCAGCGCAGGCCATCTGCCGCCGGTGCTGGTGCGCCCCGACGGCACGGCCGAATACCTCGACATACCCAGCGGCGTGCCGTTGGGGGTCGGTGGGGTGCCCTTCAGCGCCGAGGAGCGGGAACTGGCGGAGGGGACGCTGCTCGCGCTGTTCACGGACGGCCTGGTGGAGCATCGCGGGGAGTCCATAGAGGTCGGACTGCAGGCCCTGCTACGGCTGCTGGAGGGCAACCGACGCCCGTTGGAGGAGATGTGCGACATGGTGCTCAGCGCACTGCACCGGGAATCTGACGACGACGTGGCGCTTCTTCTCGCACGGCGGCGGAGGTGACCCGGTTCCGGCCGCTGCGGCCAGTACCCCGCTTCGGGCCTGCTCACGCTGAAGGCGCTGGGCAGTTCAGCGTCCGCGGGCTACTCGGGCACCCTCATCGTCGGCGTGGAGGCGAGCTGACGTACCAGGTACTCCGGCCCGCCCCACGGACATGGCCCATGCCGAGCGACCGGTGTATCCGCAGTCGCTCGGCGTGGGCCTGGTTCCGGCGGGTTCCGCCTACGTCAGTCGCGCACCGCGGCCACCTGTATCCGGTCGATGTTCGGGGCCCACGCGGACGCGTTGCCGAACGTGACGGAGTTCGAGCCCTCCTTCAGTTCCACCGGGACGCCCAGCGTCCAGTAGTCGTCCCAGCTCCAGGTGTTCTTGAAGGTCACCGTCTGCGTCCTGCCGCCGGCCGTGATGTCCGCGGTGCGGGACATGATGTCGGTGTTGTACGCGTGGCCGTTGTCGCGCCGGTCGTTGTGGGCGTACTGGACGACTAGGACGTACTTGCCTGTGCGCGGCGCGTCGACCGTGAAGGTGGCGGTGCTGGTGGCGCTGTTGCCGAGCCAGCCGATGTACGTGCCCGACGAGGCGTACGCACTGTCCACGAGCCGCGCCCCACCAGTCAGCTTCGCCTGTGCGCCCTCATACGTGAGCGTGCCGGACGTCGATCCGGAGCCTGTCACGTCGAGCGAGCGCAGCGCCGCCTGCCCGGTGGCCGTGATGCGGTTGTTGCCCGCGACGAGGTACAGCTTCAGCGGCCGGTTCGGGGCGGCCGCCACCGTCTCGCCGTGCAGGGACAGCTGTACGGCCGCCGACGCACGGGACGTGACGGTGAAGTAGCCGTCGCGCGGTGCGTAGACGTCGAAGACCGCCTTGCCGCCGGAGCCGAGGACCAGCGCGCCCGTGCCGGTCCCGGACGAGTCGCCGTAGTCGTACGACACGTTCGACACGTTGCCGGAGACATCCGCGAGCGTGGCCTCGTACGAGGTGGACGGCACCACGTGCGCGGTGAGGTCGATGCGGTCGAGCGTGACCTCGGCGGTGTCATGGGCCAGGGTGAGCGTGTGCGTCCCGGCGGTGAGGTCGACGGTCAGGTCCTTCTTGGCCCGGTAGGTCCAGTTCTCGGTGGACGGATACGTGACCGTGGTCGCCGGGCCGCCGTCGACGGACAGCTTCTGGGTGGACGGGGCGCCGGACTGGTTGCCGTAGAGGATCGACAGGTCGTAGGTGCCGGTGCTCGGCACGGTGACGGTGAAGTCGACCTTGCTGCTCTCGGTGTTGAGCGAGCCGACGTCCTTGGTGCCGGAGGCGGCGTAGCCGTTGGCGTTGGCCACCGTGCCCTGGGTGTAGACCCGGCCGCCGGTGATCTTCGCGTCCTCTGCCTCGTACGAGTCGGACCAGGGGACGGTGGCGGCGGCGGGGGTGCCGGAGCCGGCCGGGGTGAGCACGATGCGGTACGCGGACATCTTCTTCATGCCCTTGAGGGGGACGGTGACGCTGCCGTCCGACCCGACGCTGACCTTCGTGCGCGACAGGACACGCGGCGCGGCGTGCTGTCCCTCGTAGCCGGACCAGGCGGCCTCGGCGACGGTGGCCGTCACCGAGGTGCCGAAGACCTTCGGGTCGACGTGCTGCACGGCGACGTCCGCATCACCGGAAGCGCCGCCGACCAGCACCTGGGCCTGCTTACGCGAGGTGTCGAGCGAGGCCAGGCCCTGGAGCGTGTCGATCGTGTTCGGCGACGGCGGGGTGACCTTCACCGTCTGGCCCGTCATCCCCGCGTACCAGCGGAAGAGCCACCAGCCGCCGTTGGGGATGTTGGTGCGTACGACGTTGCCGCTGAGGTTGCCCGCGGCGTCCCAGTAGGCCTGGTTGGCGAGGACCTTGTTCCGCTCGAACATCGAGACCCACTGCACCAGCTGGCCCGGTACGGACAGGTCGCGGCGGTTGGCGTACTCGTCGATGTTGACGGGGAGCGGGGAGATGCCGAGGGACTTCTCCAGGGCGCGGTAGTGGTCGTAGTTGGACTGGAAGTACCTGAGCGAGTCCGGGGACAGCTCGTGCCACGTCATCACGTCGGGCAGGACGTCGTTGGCCTTGGCGTAGGTGAGGAAGTCGGGCAGCAGCCGCTTGTCGTAGTACGCCTCGTTGGGGCCGGCGATCCGGGCGTCCGGGTCCTGGGCGCGGATGCGCTGGTAGACGGTCTTCCAGTCGGCGAGGAAGCGGTCCCGGTTCTTCTCGTAGGCGGCCGGGTCCTTCGTGTTGAGGCCGTACCAGATCCAGTCGGGCTCGTTGAACGGGACGTAGACGAAGCGGTCACTGTGCTCGGCGGCGTTGACCTTCTCGACGATCGAGTCGACCTTGGTGAGGTAGTCGGCGAGACCCAGGTCCTCGTACGGCCACTTCTGGTAGATGTCCTGCATCATCACGTTGACGTCGCCGCCGCCGTTGCGGAAGAACGATTTCGAGACGGCGATCGCATCGCCGTTCGGGTGCTGCAGTCCGCCGTCCGGCTTCTGTGAGATCGACGTGAGCTTGAGTGGGGCGAGGGCGGCGTCGCTCGGGACGCCGTCGTCGCCCAGTCCGTACAGCGCGCCGTTCGCCCCGAGCATGACCTCGCCCTCGGGGGCGCCGAGATCGACGGTGATGGTCTGGGCGGCTGCCGCCCGGGCCGACGGGGCCGCAGGCAGGGTGCCGGCCATTGCTGCTGCTCCGATCAATACTGCGGTGAGGGCGGTTGTCGTGCGTCGTCTTCTCTTGCCGGGCATGCGTGGCGTGCGGGTCGTGCTGCTCACGTAGACCTCCGGTTATTTGACGGCTCCACTGGTGATTCCGGACACGATCTTTCGCTGGGCCACCAGGAACACGGCGACCATCGGCAGGCTCATCACCACGACGTACGCGAAGATGAGGTGCCAGTTGTTGAGGTAGAGCTGAGCGCTGGCGACCTGGTAGAGGTTGATCGGCAGAGTCGCCGCGTCTCCGCCGCCGAGGACGAAGAAGGCGTAGAAGATGTCGCTCCAGGCGTAGAGCATCACCATGATCGTCGCGGTGGCGATGACCGGCCGCAGCAGGGGCAGGATGATCCGCAGGAAGATCCGCAGCGGCTTCGCCCCGTCCATCCGGGCCGCTTCCTCCAACTCGGTGGGGATGGAGCGGATGAAGCCCGTCATGAAGAAGATCGACGTGGACAGGTACATCCCGGTGTAGACGGCGATCATGCCGGGCCTGGTGCCTGCCAGGCCCAACTGCCTCAGCTCCATGACGATGGTGATCACCGCGGGCGGCAGCAGCAGTCCGCTGATGGTCAGGGCGTACGCCGCCGAGACCAGCTTCGACTTGCGGCGGGCGAAGACCCAGGCCGCGCCCGCACCGAGGACCAGAACGAGCACCACCGAAGGCACCACGACCGCGAGGGAGTTGAGCAGGCCGCGCAGCATCTCTCCCTGGCTGACGGCGTCGGCGTAGTTGTCGGCGGGCTGCCAGTGCCGCGGCAGGTCGAGGTTCGGCTTGACCGCCTCGCCCTGGGGCTTGGCCGAGGTGACGAGGACCAGCCACAGCGGCACACCGACGGCGAGGCCGGCGAGCAGCAGGACGAGGGCGGGGCGCCCGAAGCGCCAGACACGGGCTCGTGAAGACCCGCTTCCAGACATCACTGCGAGCGCGCTCACAGCATCTGCTCCCTTCGGCGCAACCCGATGACCAGCGGGATCGCGATCGTGACCACGATCAGGAAGAGGACGAGGCTCATCGTGGACGCCTGCGCGTACAGGCCCTGTCCGAAGACCCGGAACATGTAGATGTTGAAGACCTCGGTGGATGCGGCCGGGCCGCCGCCCGTGGTGGCCTGCACGATGTCGAAGGTGTTCATCGAACCGATCAGTGCCGTGGTCACGTTGAACGTGACGGCGGGTGCGAGCATCGGCCAGCGCACGGACCGGAATGTACGCCACGGCCCTGCACCGTCGATCTTCGCGGCCTCGAGCATGTCGCCCGGAATGCCCTTGAGCCCGGCGAGATAGATCAGCATCGACAGGCCCATCCACTTCCAGCCGTGGATGACGGAGACCAGGACGAGCGTCCAGGTGGTCGAGCCGAGCCAGGGAACGTTCGCGCCGAACACGGAGTTGACCGCGCCGTCCTGGTCCAGGAGCGCCTGGAACACGTATCCGACGGCGAGCGCCGAGATGAGGACGGGCAGGAAGAAGACGGCGCGGAAGAAGCGGTTGAAGCGCGTGTCCTCCTCCAGGAGCAGGGCGAGGCCGAGCCCGAAGCCGTTCTGGAAGAGGGCGGCCAGGGCCGCGTACACGAGCGTCGTCCTGATGGCCCTCAGCAGCGAGCCGTCGTCCACGACCGTCTTGAAGTTGTCGAGGCCGGTGAAGGCCACGTCAGCGTGGTACGAGGACCAGTTGGTGAACGGATAGTAGAAGTTGAGCAGGTTGGGCACCAGAAAGAAGGCCACGAAGACCACGACCGCCGGCAGCGCGAACCACCAGGGGTGGTGGACGGCCGCGCGCGGCAGCCGTCCCACGTTCTTCTGCCTCCTGCTCCTGCGGACGGACGGTGCCGCCTTGTCCATACGTATGGCTGTGTCGGCCACGACGGGAATCCCTCGCTCTGGGCGCTGAACGGCTCGGATCAGCAACCGGGCGGTCAGAAGCCGGGCGCGCCCTGGGCCTTGGCCACCTGTGCGAACTGGTCCTGGATCGCCTGGGCCACCTGCTCCGGGGTCTTCTTGCCGTACAGCATGTCGGCCAGATAGAGGTGCGTGTCCGGGGCGACGATGGCCTTGGCCTGGAAGACGCCGTTCGCCGTGGGCAGCGCCTTCATCTGGGCCTGCGAGGTGTCCGGGAGCCCGTCGGGGCTGGGCACTCCGGGCTGCACCGAGGGGATCTTCATCGCCTTGATGTACGAGGCGTAGTCCGTGTCGAGCCAGAAGGCCAGGAACTGGCGGGCGGCGTTCTGCCGCTTCTCGTCACCGGTCTTGAAGGCGACAACGCCGTTCGTCTGGTCCGGCGAGTACATGCCGGTGTCGTCGGAGTTGGAGATCGGGAACCAGCCCAGCTTCTTGTCGATCTCCTCGGTGCTGTGCTTGGCCTGGATCTGTGACTGGAAGGAGGTGACGTTGAGGACCATGGCGGCGTCGCCGTTCCACAGCGCGTCCGCGGAGCCGGTGAAGGTGCCGGTCTTGTAGTTCTTCTGCGCGAGCCCGGCGTCGAGCAGCTTCTCCTTGTACGTGGTGATGGCCTTGACGACGACCGGGTCGTTCCACTTCTCCTGGTTCTTGTTGAGGTCCGCCCACCACTGCTTGTCGAGGTCGGTGAGCTGCACCTGCATCTGCCACTGCAGGGGCCACTTGTCGCCGCCGGACTCGTAGAAGGCGGCCGCGTCCGTCTTGTCCTTGATCTTGTGGCCGAGGGCGAGCAACTCGTCGTAGCTCTTGGGGAACTGGTCCTCGGTGATGCCCGCCTTCTTGAAGACGTCCTTGTTGTAGTAGACGCCGAGCATGGCGGGGGTGGTGACGATCGCGGCATAGCGCTTGCCGTCGATGACACCGAGGGACTTCTCGGTGTCACCGAGCTTGTTCACCCAGGGCTCGTTGTCGAGGGTGAGCAGGTTCTGCTGCGGCTGGATGAACGGCAGCGTGGAGATGGACGGCTGCCAGAACATCAGGTCCGGCTTGTCACCCGAAGCGAGCTTCGTCGGCACGTTCTGCTCGTACAGGTCGGGGATCGCCTGGGTGTCGACCTCGGCGCCGGTGGCCTTCTCAAAGGCGTCGATGACCTGTTGGGGGGCGTTGACGGTGTTCTGCGCGGTCCACATGGTCAGCTTCACGCCGTCGAGCTTCGCCGTGGGGTCGACCTTCGTCTGAGGCGCGGAGTCCGCGTCGCCGTTGCCCGCGGTCGGGTCGCTGCAGGCGGTGGCGGTCAGGGCAGTGGCACATATCAGCACGAGGGCTGGGAGAACTCGCTTCATCGGGCTTCTGCCTTTGCTGCGTGGACGGGCATGAAGGGGTCGAGAGGGCTTGAGTGGGGCTCGAGAGTGTGTGTCTGACTGCGGGTCAGGAGATGACCGGCGGAGGACCTGAGCTCTCCCTGACCACCAGTTCCGGTACGGAGACGGGGTGCGGGGCCACGGGAGCGGACTGTTCGACGACCCCGTGCAGCAGCCCGAAGGCCGCCCGCCCGAGGCCGGTGAAGTCCAGTCGTACGGTGGTGAGTGACGGGGTGAGATACGCGGCGTGCGGGGCGTCGTCGAAACCGGCCACGCTCACCTCGCCGGGGATGGAGCGCCCCGCCTCGTGCAGCGCCCGCATCACCCCCAGCGCAAGGTCGTCGTTGCCGCACAGGATCGCGGTGACGGACGGGTCAGCGGCCAGTTTGCGGCCCGCAGCATGACCACCTGCCGGGCCCCAAGTGCCCTGCACGGGCCGGGGTTCGGGGGCTCCCGCCTCGCGCAGTGCGGCGCGCCAGCCCGCCGTACGCGCCGCGGTGCGCCGTGTGCTCGAGGGGATGGCGACATAGTGCACGGTCTCGTGGCCCAGCGACAGCAGATGGCGGGTGGCCTCGTAGGCCGCCACGCGGTCGTCGGTCCACACCCAGGGGCGGTCGCTGCCGGGTGTCCGCGCGGGCGTCTCGACCACACCCACGACCGGGATGCCTTCGGGTACTTGCTGCAGGGCCCGCACCCCGGCGGGATCGTATGCGATGACGATCAGCCCGCCGCCGGCATCGGCAGCGCGCTGCACCTCGGCCCGCACCGCGGTCTCGTCGGCCGACTCGAGTACGCCTATGGCCACGGTGTACGAAGCCGAGCGGGCCGCCTCCTCGATGCCCTGCAGGATGCTCGCGTAGCCGTGGTGGGTGGTGTTGGCCGTCAGGACGGTCACCGATCGGGAACGGCCGCTGGCCAGCGCGTGCGCGGTGGCGCTGCGCCGGAACCCCAGTTCGTCGATGGCGGCGAGTACGCGCTCTCGGGTCGACTGCTTCACGCTGGGGTGGCCGTTGATCACGCGGGAGACGGTCTGGTACGAGACGTTCGCCGCGGCGGCGACGTCCCTGATGCTCGCCGTCCTGCTTGTGTGACCGGTCACATTCATGCCAGGATTGTGACCGGTCACAATTACCTCGTCAAGAGACCGTAACGACGGATTCATACATCGGACGCACACCGTCGGAAGCGACGGACACAGGGAATCAGGAGGGTCCGCGTTGACCGGTGAGGCAGCCACCAGCCCAGCCACCGTCCCTCAGGAGAAGTTCAGTTGGGGTCACGCGGGACTTGAGGCCGAGTTCGCCACCGGCTCCGACGGGGCGCTGAGGATCACCCGACTGGCGCGGCCGGACGCGGCCACCCTGTCGCCCGTCGGCCCCGAGTCGGCACTGCCTCTGGTGGAGATCACCGCGCTGGGGCACGGTAACGGCTGGTCGGGGCCGAGGTTCCTGGACTCGGCGCTCGGCGGGCGGCTGCGGCACCGTGCCCATCGGTCCGAAAGAGACGGCGTCTGGCACCGGCTGTATGTCGAACTCTTCGACGAAGCGACCGGGTTGGCGGCCGAGGTGGTGTTCTCCTCTCCGGACGGCATCCCGGTCGTACGTTCCGAGGTCCGGCTGCGCAACGAGGGAGCCGAGCCGCTCGTGCTGCGCTCCGTCTCCAGTCTTCTGCTCGGCGCGTTGCCCTCGCCCGACGTGCTGGACGTGCACCGCGCGCGCAACGACTGGCTGGCCGAGTGCCGCTGGTTCACCGAGCCGCTGCGCGCCCATGTGGCCGACATCGGCCGAGAGTTTCATGAGCACGACAGCCGAGCCTGCCTGGCGGTGAGCAGCCGGGGCAGCTGGCCCACCGACGGCCATCTGGCGATGGGAGCGCTCTCCGACCGTACGGACGGCCGGACCTGGCTGTGGCAGATCGAGTCGGCGGTGGCCTGGCGCTGGGACACGGGCGAGTGCGGGGGCGGTACGTATCTGGCGCTCGGCGGACCTACGGATGCCGAGCACCAGTGGCGGGAACACCTCGCCCCAGGGGCCGGGTTCACGACCGAAGCGGCGGCCCTCGCCCTCGGCTCCGGCTTCGAGGACGCGCTGGCCGCCCTCACCGCGTACCGCCGTGCCGGGCGCCGGCCGCACCCCGACCACACCACCCTGCCCGTCGTCTTCAACGACTACATGAACACACTGATGGGCGACCCGACGACGGAGAAGCTGCTGCCGCTGATCGACGCGGCGGCCTCGGTCGGCGCCGAGTACTTCTGCATCGACTCGGGTTGGTACGACGACGCGCAGGGCTGGTGGGACAGCGTCGGCGAGTGGCTTCCCTCTGAGCGGCGCTTCCCGGGCGGTGGCATCCAGGCCGTCCTGGACCACATCCGCCGCCGTGGCATGGTGCCGGGCCTGTGGCTGGAGCCCGAGGTGGTGGGCGTACGCAGCCCGGTCGCCCGGTCTCTCCCCGACGATGCCTTCGTCTGCCAGGACGGCATCCGTGTCACCGAGCACGGCCGCCACCAGCTGGATCTGCGTCACCCGGCCGCCCGCGCCCATCTCGACGCGACGGTCGACCGGATCGTGGCGGAGTGGGGCGTGGGTTATCTCAAGCTCGACTACAACATCACGGTGTCCCCCGGCGGCCCGCTGCTCGGCCATGCCCGCGCCTGGCTGGACTGGCTGTCGTCCCTCCTCGACCGCCATCCCGGCCTGGTGATCGAGAACTGCGCCTCCGGTGGCATGCGTATGGACGGCGCCTCGCTCGCCGTCACCCAGCTGCAGTCCACCAGCGATCAGCAGGATCCCCTCCGCTACCCGCCGATCGCTGCTGCCGCACCCACCGCGGTGCCGCCGGAGCAGGGTGCGGTGTGGGCGTACCCGCAGCCGGAGTTCACCGACGAGGAAATCGCCTTCACGCTCGGCGGTGCGCTGCTGGGCCGGATCCATCTGTCGGGCTATCTGAACCGCATGTCGCCGGACCAACTCGCACTGGTCCGGCAGGCGTTGGATACGTACAAGTCACTGCGCCGGGATCTGCCGCGTGCCGTTCCGTTCTGGCCGCTCGGGCTGCCGGGCTGGGACGACGAGTGGGTGGCGCTGGGGCTGCGGGGGGACGACGCGACGTATGTGTCGGTGTGGCGGAGGGGTGGTGCAACGGGCCGGACGCTGCGCGTGCCGCATCTGGCGGACCGTGCGGTGCGCGCCGAGATTCTGCACACGTCATCGCCGCCGGCGACCGCGACCTGGCATGCCGACCGGTCCTGGCTCGCCGTTGAGCTGCCGCGGGATCCGGCTTGCCTGCTCATCCTGTTGACGGAGAAGGCGCCCGGACAGGCGGCGTGAGAGAACGGGCTGCGGCTCACCGGCCGCGTCCCCCACGACGGTCCGCAACGGCGGCTGCTGCTGCCTCGCCGCTCCCTGGGGAACCCAGCCCCGCGACGCCGCCCCCCATTTGCCGGCCGGTCTTAGAGGTGCTCACAAAAATGGGAGTCCGATCAGCTCGAGGCGCCTGGTGCGTGCGATCGCAAGGCGCCGGAAGACCCTCGATGGGGGCACCTCCCATGCCCTTAAGGCAATGGGGGAGGAGCTACTAGGGTGTTTCGGCAACGCGGCGTGGGGGCACCTCCTGGGGGCACCCCCAGCGTTAGCTGGGGGAGTTAGCTGGGGGAGTGCGTGCCAGGCGCCTCGAGCCGGGCGCCCATTTTGTGAGCACCTCTTAGCCCGCCCGGGCGGCGAGGTGGGCGTCCACAGCGACGACACCGTCGATGCCCTGGCAGAGGCCCATGAGCACCGGGACGAGTCGCTGTTCCGGGACGTGACCCCGCAGGGTGACGACGCCGTCCCGGACCTCGACCGCGACGGTGCCCTCGTCCAGGCCGAGGATGCGCCCCAGAACATCCTGCTCGACCTCGCCGCGGATCTCGGCGTCGGAGCGGATGAATGCGTCGAGCAGGTCGCTGCGGCTGACGATGCCGGTGAGGAGCCCGTTTTCGCCGACCACCGGCAGCTGCTTGACGTGCCGCCTGCGGAGTTCCCGTGCGGCCCGGGGGATCGTCCAGTCGGCACGGGCCGTGAAGACGGGGCTGCTCATGAGCGCGCCCGCGGTCCGGGCCCGGGCCTTGCCCCAGGCGCGCTCCTCGTTCCCGTCACGCCCCTGCGGATCGGGCATGCCTGTCTCGTGCCGCAGCACGTCGGACGCGGTCACGACGCCGACGGGGGCGCCGTCATCGTCGACGACCGGGGCCGCGGCGATGTCGTGCGCGTCCAGCAGGGCGGCGACCTCCTGGAACGGTGTACTGGGGCGGAGGGTGACGACCTCCTCGGTCATCACGTCACCGACCGTGCGGCGGTGCAGCATGGCATCGGCCTCCTCCGCTGTGCGACGGGGCGGCCGCGGTCGGACCGCCCGGGCGGACGACGTGCCGCGCGCCGGCCTCCGCGGCCCTGCCGGCTCGTCCACGCCGTCTCCTCTCCCCATGACAGCACCGCCCCGCTCGGGCGACCAGTGCCGTTCGGCCTGACGGGGAGTGCCGACGGTCCCACGGCCAGGAGTGCGGACGAGCTCACACACATCGGCCGGCACGGGCCGCTGCGGGCGCCGCCAGAAGGAGACCCGCCTCGGCCACACCTACCAGGACGTGACCGGGCCACTGGCCCGCTCCGGCATGTC
The DNA here is from genome assembly GCF_013778455.1 of Streptomyces himalayensis subsp. himalayensis. Classification (GTDB taxonomy): domain Bacteria; phylum Actinomycetota; class Actinomycetes; order Streptomycetales; family Streptomycetaceae; genus Streptomyces; species Streptomyces himalayensis. Next base: position 166,242 of record NZ_JACEHE010000018.1, read on the forward strand.
CTTCGCCCCGACGCTCGGCCACTTCCCAGGGCGGGGCCTACGCCCGCCACGCCGCCACGGCCACGAACACGGTCGCATAGGGTCGGCTCCACGATGAAGAACAACCTGACTCCCCTGGAGCCCAAGGCCGACAAGGCCACGGTGCGGCGGCACAATCTGAGCCTCGTGCTGCGGGCCGTCCACGACGCGGGCGAGGCGACCCGGGCCGGGGTCGCCTCGCATGTGGGGCTGACCAGGGCGGCGGTCTCCTCGCTGGTGGAACAGCTGATGGAGTGCGGGTTCCTCACGGAGTCGGGCAAGACGTTCAGCGGTCAGGCAGGGCGGCCCGGAACCGTGCTCAAGGTGGCCCGCACCGGGCCCGCCGGACTGGGCGTCGAGATCAACATCGACTATGTCGCGGTGTGCGTCGTGGACCTCGCCGGTACCGACCGGGTACGGCTCGTCGAACGGCTCGACAACCGGGGCGTACCGGCCGCCGAGGTGCTCGCCCACGCGGCCCGGATCGCGTCGCGCGCGCTGGAGTCGGCTGTCGAACAGGACCTGCGTCCGGTGGGCGTTGAGCTGGCCCTGCCCGGGCTGATCTCCGGTGGCACGGTCCGTCAGGCGCCCAACCTGGGCTGGAAGCGCGTCGCCGTCGAGGGACTGTTCGCGCAGGCGCTGTCCACGCTGCGGCCCACCGAGCGCGCACTGCCGGTCACCGCCGACAACGAGGCGAACGTGGCGGCGTTGGCCGAGCTGTGGTTCGGCGGCGCGCCGGAGGCCGTCCGCACCTTCCTCTATGTGAGCGGCGAGATCGGTATCGGTGGCGCTCTGGTGCTGGGCGGTGAACTGCTGCGTGGTGCCCATGGCTTCGCCGGTGAGATCGGGCATGTGGCGGTGGACCAGATCGGTCCCCTGTGCCGCTGCGGTGCGCACGGCTGCCTGGAGCAGTACGCGGGCCAGGCGGCCCTGCTGAGGGCGGCGGGCCTGGACGACGTGGCCGGAGGGCCCGGGGTGGCCGAGCTGGAGCGCCGGGCGCGGCGCGGCGAAGAGCGGGCCGTGAGGGCGCTCGACCAGGCGGGACAGAAGCTGGGGGTTGTGCTGTCCGGCGCGGTGAATCTGTTCGACCCGGATGCGGTCGTCCTCGGCGGCATCTACCGCGAACTGTTGCCGTGGCTGGCGCCTTCCATCGACCGCGAGCTGACCGCGCGCGTGGTCTCGGGCCTGTGGGAACCGGGCAACGGACGGCTGCGGGCGTCTTCCTCGTCCGGGGACGCCTCTCGGGGCGCGGCCGCCCTCGTGGTACGGGAGGTGCTGGCCGATCCGGCGGCTTATGCGAAGTATGGGAGGGCGACGGCCTGACGGCGCCGGGTGCGCGAGGCGGGTCGGGCGCCCCGCGCCCGGACACGTCCGCCCCGCGCACCGGAGCGAGCTGATCAGCCCCGATGGGCCGCGATCAGCTGCTGGTACCAGCGGTAGCTGTCCTTCGGGGTGCGCTCGAGGGTGTCGTAGTCGACCCGGATGATGCCGAAGCGCTTGGCGTAGCCGAGGGCCCACTCGAAGTTGTCGAGCAGCGACCAGACGTAGTAGCCGCGCACGTCGACCCCGGCGTCCATGGCCGCCTTGAGCGCGGTGAGATGACTGCTGAGGTACTCGACCCGGTCCGTGTCGTGCACCGCGCCGTCCGCGTCCACCGTGTCGTGCTCGGCGGAGCCGTTCTCGGTGATGTGGACGGGCGGCAGGGCGTCGCCGTAACGCTGCTTCATCGCGACCAGCAGGTCGGTGAAGGTCTCGGGCACGACCGGCCAGTTCATCGCTGTGTGCCGGACGCCGGGGTAGCCGGCCTCCGTGTACCGGTTGTCGGTGGCGACGCGCTTGGCCGGGTCGGCCTCCCGGTGCGGGGCCGCCGCGACCACGATGGGCCGGTAGTAGTTGACGCCCAGGAAGTCCAGCGGCTGCCCGATCAGCCCCAGGTCGCCCTCGCGGCGGAAGTCCTGGCCGGTGATCAGCTCACCCCAGGTCTCCTCCTCGGTGGCCGGGTAGCGGCCGGCGAACAGCGGCTCGGTCCACACCAGGTTGTGCTGCGTGTCGGCACGGACGACAGCGGCGAGGTCGGCGTCCGAGTCGGTGGCCGGGACGTTCCAGTCCGGGTTGAGGGTGATCCCCACCTCCCGTACGCCCGCAGCCCGCAGCGCCTTGACCGCGAGGCCGTGGCCGACCAGCAGATGGTGGGCGGCGGCCAGCGCGCCGGTGCCTTCCTGCGCGCCGGGTGCGTGCCGCCCGACCGAGTAGCCGAGGAAGGCGCTGCACCACGGCTCGTTCAGGGTGATCCAGCGCGGTACGCGGTCGCCGAGGTGCTCGGCGACGATCGCCGTGTACTCGGCGAAACGCTCGGCGGTCTCGCGCACCCGCCAGCCGCCCCGGTCTTCCAGGGCCTGGGGCAGGTCCCAGTGGTAGAGGGTGGCGGCCGGTTCGATCCCCGCCTCGAGGAGCTCGTCTACAAGCCGGGAGTAGAAGTCCAGGCCCTTGGGGTTGGCCGGGCCCGAGCCGTCGGGCTGGATGCGCGGCCAGGCGATGGAGAACCGGTAGGAGTCCACGCCGAGCTCGCGCAGCAGCGCCACGTCCTCCGGGTAGCGGTGGTAGTGGTCGCAGGCCACGTCTCCGGTGTCACCACGGTCGGTGCGTCCCGGCGTGTGGCTGTAGGTGTCCCAGATGGAGGGTCCGCGGCCGTCCTCGTTCGCCGCGCCCTCGATCTGGTACGAGGCGGTGGCGGCGCCGAACACGAAACCGGACGGGAAGCTCGGGAAGCTCGAGGACTCAGGGAAATCGCTCATGTCTGCCTTTACTTGACGGAACCGCCGGTGATGCCGGCTGCGATGTACTTCTGGGCGAGGACGAGCAGGATCGCGGCCGGGATGGCCGACAGCACGGATGCCGCCATGACCGAGCCCCAGTCGCCGACGTGGGCGCCGATGTACTGGTAGATGCCCAGCGTGATCGGCTTCACGTCGTCCGTGGTGTTCAGCGTCAGGGCGAACATGAAGTCGCTCCACGCGTACAGGAAGGAGAACAGGCCTGCGGTGATCAGGGAGTTACGGCTCATCGGCAGCACCACCTGGACGAAGGTGCGGAGCCGGCCGGCACCGTCGACCTGCGCGGCCTCGATGACCTCCCTGGGTATGGCGACCATGAAGGAGCGCATCAGCACGATCGCGAACGGGATGCCCAGCGAGGCGTCCGCCAGCATCAGACCGAAGTACGAGTTGACGAGCCCGAGGTCGACGTACGCGCTGTAGAGGGCGTTGGCGATGACGATGCCCGGCACCATCTGGGTGATGAGCGTGCCGAAGACGATCGCCTTGGTGCCGGGCAGCCGGAACTGGGCGAGTCCGTAGGCGGCGGGCGCGGAGATCGCCAGGCAGATGGCCACGGCGCCGAGTGCGACGGCGAGCGAGGTCAGCAGGTTGGTGCCCTGCTCGGTGACGGCGGAGCTGAAGCCTGACAGGTCCAGGCTGCTCGGGAACGGGTCCACCTCGAGCAGTCCGGCCTCGGGCTGCAGCGCGGTGTTGACCATCCAGTACAGCGGGAACAGCATCACGCACAGGACGACGACGCCGAACGCGGTGGCGCCCCAACGGCGCTTCGGCTTGTTGACTGCCGTGGGCGGGACGGCGGGGGTGCGGGTGATGGTCGCCATGCCGGTCACTTCCCCTCGTTGCGGTTGGCCCGCAGGTAGAACACCGCGAAGACGGCGGAGATCAGGATCAGGACGTTGCCGACCACGGCACCGGCTCCGAAGTCCAGCTGGACGAAGGAGTTCTGGTACGTGAGGGTGCCCAGGGTCTGGGTGGAGTCGGCGGGGCCGCCGTCGGTGAGGGCGAGGATCAGGTCGAGGATCTTGACCGTCGACATGAAGCCGAGCACCAGCACCACGGTGATGACGGGCCTGAGCAGCGGCAGGGTGATGGAGCGGAAGGTCCGCCAGGCGGAGGCGCCGTCCAGCGAGGCCGCCTCGTAGAGCTCCTTCGGGATCTCCTGGAGGCCGCCGTAGAGGATCACCATGTTGAACGGGATGCCGATCCAGATATTGACCAGGACGACCGCGACCAGCGCCACGCTCGTACTGGTCAGCCAGGGGGTGTCCCCCAGGCCGAACAGGCCGAGGAACGAGTTGAGGACGCCGGTGTCCTGGTCGAGGATGCGCCGCCAGACGATGCCGGAGACGACCATGGGGACCAGCCACGGCAGCAGGATCAGCGAGCGCAGCAGGCCGCCGAGCGGGAAGTGGCGGTTGAAGAAGACCGCGAGAGCGAGGCCGATGCAGAACTGGCCGAGCAGCGAGCCGATCGTGAAGACGATGGTCTGCCAGAGGGCCTTGCCGAAGAGGTCGTCCTGGAAGACGTTCTTCCAGTTGTCGAACCCGTTGAAGGGGGCCTCACCCGTGAAGAACGTGGACGGGGAGTAGTCCTGGAAGCTCATCACGATGTTGCGGACGAGCGGGTACCCGAAGAACAGCACCATGAAGATCACCGCGGGGGCGACGAACCCCCACTGGGCGATCGCGCGACGGCGCTTGCCGCTCGCGGGGCTGATCTTCCGGCCGGTGGTCTCCGGCGCAGGCGCGACGGGTCGGGCAGCAGCAGTGGTGGTCGACATCTGTACGTACCTCAGTTCCCGCTCTCGAGGCGCTGCTGGGCCTTCTTCAGGACGGCTTCGCTCTCCTGACCGGTGAGGGCCCCCTGGAAAGCGCTCTGCAGCGCGAGCGACACGGAGGACCAGCCGGCGCCGAGCTTGGCGGTGCGCGACCGCGCGGTGGCCACCTGGTCGGCCAGGGAGCTCAGCTCGGGGACCTTCCCGCGCCAGGTGTCGGCGGCCTTCTGGTTGGCCGGGATCATCCAGCTGTTCAGCGCGTAGGTGATCTCCTCCTGCTCGCTGGTCATGCAGGTGATGATGCGGGCGGACATCTTCTCCCGCTCGGTGTCACCGATGTCGGGGATGGTCAGCATGCCGCCGCCCAGCGGCCCCACGGAGTCGTCGCCCTTCTGCGGGACCGGGATCTGGGCGATGCCCCAGTTCAGGTCCTTCTTGGTGTTGAGAGTCTCGACCTGCCACGGGCCGTTGATCATCATGGCGGCGTTGCCGGCCATGAACTGGTCGTTGACGTCCGCCTGGGTCCAGTTGACCGTGGACTTGGACAGCGAACCGTCCCCGATCAGGGCCTTCCAGTAGTCCAGCGCCTGGACCACCTCGGGGCTGTCCAGGTCGGTCTCGTCGCCGCCGTTGGACCACATGAACGGCGTGAACTGGTAGACGCCGTCCTCCGCGCCGCCCGCGCTCAGCGCGATGCCGTACTGGCTGCCCTGAGTGAGCTTCTTGGCGGTCTCCCGCATCTCGTCCCACGTGGTGGGCACCTCGAGGCCGGCCTTGTCGAGGATGTCCTTGTTGTAGAACAGCGCAAGGGTGTTCACCGTGCGCGCGGCGCCGTAGTAGGTGCCGTCGTACGAGCCGTAGTCGACGATGCCCTGCGGGATGTCCTCGGTGGAGACGCCGAGCTTCTCGAGGTCCATCAGCCCGCCGGTCTCGGCGAAGGTGGGCATTTCGGAGCCGTCGAACTGGACGATGTCCGGCAGCGACTTCGAGGACGCCATGCGCAGCGCTTTCGTCATGACCTGAGGGGCCGGGACGCTCTGCTGCTCGATGGTCACGCCGAGCTGTTTGCTGCAGCGGGCGAGCGTGTCGCCGTCCCAGCGGTGGTACGACTCGTCGGTCGACGAGTTCAGAAGCGTGTAGACGTTGTCGTCCCGCTGCTGGCCGCAGCCGGTCAGCGCGGCGGTGGCGACGAGCGCGGAGACGACGGTGAGCGGGGCCAGAGCCCGCCTGGAACGCCGCCGCGGTGGGCGCGCGGCGGCCTGAGGGTGTGCTGTCACGGTGGTGCCCTTGCGTGGGAGGAGTGCCGGCCTGCGGGGACGCCTGTGTCCCGGCGGGTGGGTGTCTGCGCGCGTGCGGCTCCGGCAGTTCCGCACGGCGCTGGGTCGACGGATGGGGGCGGCGAAGACGAGCAGGCGACCGATCCAGCCCGGGTTCGTTTGTTTACATCCATTACTAATAGGTCATCGAAGCGCTTCGACACCAGACCCCAACGCTGATACCGTCGTCACAGTCAGACGCGCTGCCTTGTGATAGAGGAGCAGAGCCGGAGTCGAAGCGCTTCGACAGAGGACTCCGACGCTGATAGCGTCGCCCGCAGTCAGGGCACGCTGCCTGTGATACGCGACAGGGCCAAGGCTGTCCGTTGCCCTGCGATTTGTTCTGAGCATTGCCCTGCATTGCCCTGCGATTTGTTCTGAGCACGACCAAACCCGTTGGCAGGAAGTCCGGGTACGCCACCACGCCACCGAGAAGCGAGCGCCGTATCCCTCCTCGGCCGCACCTGCCACGCCCAACCGAGGACGATCATGAAGTTCACCGACGGCTTCTGGCTCATGCGTGACGGCGTCCGCGCCTCATACGCCACCGAGGTGCGCGACGTGCGCGCCACCGCCGACCGTTTCACGGCGTACGCCTCCGTCAAGCGGGTGCAGCGCCGGGGCGACACCCTCAACTCGGCCCTGATCACCGTCGACTGCTTCTCACCGGCCGAGGGCGTGATCGGGGTACGCGTCACGCACCACGCCGGACGGCGTCATCGCGGACCGGACTTCGAGCTGCCCGGAGCGGACACGGACGGGGCCGCGGGACGGGTGCAGCGCGACGGATCGGTGACCGAGCTCGTCAGCGGTCCTCTCACCCTGCGGCTGGACACGGCGGCACCCTGGGCCCTCACCTTCCTCGGCGAGGACGGCCGCGAACTGACCTCCGCCGGTCACCGGGGCACCGGCTTCGCCACCACCGGCGACGGCTCCCACCACATGCTGGCCCAGCTCGCCCTGGGTGTCGGAGAGAACGTCTACGGCCTCGGCGAGCGCTTCACCCCGTACGTGAAGAACGGCCAGGTCGTCGACATGTGGCAGGCCGACGGCGGCACCAGCAGCGAGCAGGCGTACAAGAACATCCCCTTCTACCTCTCGTCGCGCGGCTACGGCGTCTTCGTCAACCACCCCGGCGCGGTCTCCTTCGAGGTCGGCTCGGAGTCGGTGGGTCAGGTGCAGTTCAGCGTCGAGGACCAGTCGCTGGAGTACTACGTCGTCGCCGGGCCGTCCCCGAAGGACGTGCTCAGCCGGTACACGGCGCTCACCGGCCGCGCCGCGCTGCCGCCGGCCTGGTCGTTCGGGCTGTGGCTGACGACGTCGTTCACCACGTCGTACGACGAGGAGACGGTCACGTCCTTCGTGGACGGCATGGCCGAGCGCGGCATCCCGCTGACCGTCTTCCACTTCGACTGCTTCTGGATGCGCGAGTACCAGTGGTCCGACTTCGAGTGGGACCCGGAGGTCTTCCCCGACCCGGCCGGGATGCTCGCGCGGCTGAAGGAGCGCGGCCTGCGGATCTGCCTCTGGATCAATCCGTACATCGCGCAGAAGTCCGCGCTCTTCGACGAGGCCGCCGAGAAGGGCTATCTGGTGCGCACCGCAGACGGCGACATCTGGCAGTGGGATCTGTGGCAGGCCGGCATGGGCCTCGTGGACTTCACCAATCCGGAGGCCTGCGCCTGGTTCCAGTCGAAGCTGAAGGTGCTGCTCGACCAGGGCGTCGACGGCTTCAAGACGGACTTCGGCGAGCGCATCCCCACCGATGTGGTGTGGCACGACGGCTCCGACCCGGAGCGCATGCACAACTACTACACCCAGCTGTACAACCGCACCGTCTTCGAACTCCTCGAGAAGGAGCGCGGCCAGGGCGAGGCCGTCCTCTTCGCCCGCTCCGCCACGGCCGGCGGACAGCAGTTCCCCGTGCACTGGGGCGGCGACTGCTGGGCCTCCTTCGAAGCCATGGCCGAGTCGCTGCGCGGCGGCCTGTCGCTGGGCCTGTCGGGCTTCGGTTTCTGGAGCCACGACATCGGCGGGTTCGAGGGCACGCCGGATCCGGAGGTCTTCAAGCGCTGGCTGGCGTTCGGCCTGCTGTCCTCACACAGCCGGCTGCACGGGTCGTCGTCGTACCGGGTGCCGTGGGCGTTCGGCGACGAAGCGGTCGACGTGGCGCGGCAGTTCACGCTGCTGAAGCACCGGCTGATGCCGTATCTGTACGGTGCCGCCGTCGAGGCGCACCGCACCGGCGTCCCCATGATGCGGCCGATGCTGCTGGAGTTCCCGCAGGACCCGACGTGCCGCGCCCTGGACCGCCAGTACATGCTCGGCCCGGACCTGCTGGTGGCTCCGGTCTTCACCGCGGAGGGCGATGTCGAGTACTACCTGCCGGAAGGCACGTGGACGCATCTGCTGACCGGCGAGACCGTCACCGGCCCGGTGTGGCGTACCGAGCAGCACGGCTTCGACAGCCTGCCGCTGTACGTGCGCGAGGGCGCCGTACTTCCGATCGGTGCGGACGACCAGCGTCCGGACGGCGACTGGCTGGAGGGCCTGACCCTGCGCGTCCACCCTGCCGGCTCCCCCGCGTACGAGGCCGAGGTCACGGTGCCCGACCACACCGGGGCCCCTGCGGCGATGTACCGCGTCGTGCGGGAGGGCGAGGTGCTGCGGGTCACCGCGCACGGCACCGACAGGGCGTTCCGTGTGGAGGTGCCTGGTGGTGCCTCGGTGGAGGGTACGGGCGAGGTGGTTGTGCGCCTGGGCTGAGGCGTGGACTGCGGCGCTGTCCTGCCTGACCGGGTCGCCCGGTCAGGCAGGACGTCGGCTTACGGCAGGTTGCGGGCCATCACGATGCGCTGGACCTGGTTGGTGCCCTCGTAGATCTGGGTGATCTTCGCGTCGCGCATCATCCGCTCGACCGGGTAGTCACGGGTGTAGCCGTACCCGCCAAGCAGCTGTACCGCGTCGGTGGTGACCTCCATCGCCACGTCCGAGGCGAAGCACTTCGCGGCCGCGCCCTGGAAGGTCAGGTCGCCATCGCCCCGCTCCGACTTGGCCGCCGCCGCATACGTCAGCTGACGCGCGGCCTCGATCTTCATGGCCATGTCCGCCAGCATGAACTGGATGCCCTGGAAGTCCGCGATCGGCTTGCCGAACTGCTTGCGCTCCTGGACATAGCCCTTGGCGTAGTCCAGCGCGCCCTGCGCGATACCGAGGGCCTGCGCGGCGATCGTGATCCGCGTGTGGTCCAGGGTGCGCATCGCCGTCGCGAACCCGGTGCCCTCCGCGCCGATCATCCGGTCGGCCGGGATGCGCACGTTGTCCAGGTACACCTCGCGGGTCGGCGAGCCCTTGATGCCCAGCTTCTTCTCCGGCGCACCGAAAGAGACACCCTCATCGGACTTCTCCACCACGAACGCGGAGATGCCCTTCGAGCGCTTGGAGGGATCG
>NZ_JACEHE010000019.1 GCF_013778455.1 Streptomyces himalayensis subsp. himalayensis
TGCTCTCGTCGTAGTACGTGTTGGTCGTTGAAGATCCGGTTGCCCGCCAGCAACGGGATCACCGTGGGGACGTCCGCCCTGTGTTGCAGCGTGAACCCGTCCATCCGGTACTCGGTGAACGGCGCGTCGTACCTCTGGATGCGGTTGCGCATCAGCGTGCCGTCGGACCACCGCAGCGCCTTCGGGTGGGCGTCGACCGGCAGGACCAGCCCGGTGCCCGGGTACTCGCTCGTGTTGTTGTCCATCTGGGAGGTGTCCCACGTCCAGATCAGAAGGCCGTTCTGGTAGGGGAAGTGCTCCACCCAGGAGGGACGCATGGCCGCGAAGCCGAAGTTGTACGGGCCAGCCTTCAGCGTCTTGTCGTAGGACACGTACCGGCGGTTCTCCGCGATGTAGTACTGCGCGTAGTCCTTGGTGAAGGAGGCGCCGATCCACGAGAAGCCGGTCGCGGTCCAGGCGACGTCCGCGCTCTCCGCGTCGTCGGAGAAGACAGCCGAGCCGTCCGCGGTGACCGTGATCGAGTCGGCCGCGAAGCCTTCTTGGCCAGTGCGCACGCCAACTGCACTATGCAGCAGACGGAGTTCGGTAACCGGACGACCGGCGAGGATTGGCGCAACCTTCAACGGGCGCGTCGGCCCGTCCACTTGGTGGACTCGGTGACTCCGTGCGCCCCCTGTGCACCGGCACCGTGGGTAAGGTCACGCTTACCGGCGTTCCACTCGGGCATGCAGCCGATTAGAGTCATTTGACGGCGCGTTACAGACAAGTCGACATAGTTACGCACCCTCGTTGATTTTCGCATCCTCCCCCATGGCACGAGGGCATGGGGGAACCCCATCCCGAGGACGGATACGTCATGCCTCGTCCGACCGCCGCACAGCTCGCCTACGGTTCCGCAACCGTTGTCCTCTGCACCCTGGCCATGCTGCTGTTGTCGCAGACGAGTTCGGGTGTGGGAGTGACGGTCATCGCCCTTGCCGCGCTCGGCCTCGGCCTTCTGGTCGCCATGACCGTGTCCCAGCCGAAGACGGTGCGTTCCGCCGTGAACGCGAAGTCGGGCGGGGCTCCGGCCCGCGCGCCCGCTTCGGCCTCTGCTTCCTCCCCTGCCACCGCTCCCGCCCGATCCGCGCCCGTGGAGCGGGTGCCCGTGCGGCACGCCGCCGCGCACGCGAGCGCTGAGCGCGTACACCAGCGCTGACTGCCGCTCCGGCCGGCCGGGTGCCGGCGACTCTCAAGGGGTGGTGCTGACCACCACCGTCTTGGCCGCCTTGTCGTGCAGACCCTGCTTGTACGGCTTGTCGAAATAGCTCCAGCCGCCGCAGATCACCGTCCAGATGCAGTAGCAGCAGAAGGCGAACGGCAGCCACAGCACGGCCGCCCGGACGAGCGACGTCTGGACACTGGGCGTCGAGCCGTCGCTGAGATTCGCCACGCGCATCTTCATCAACTGCTTGCCGAGGGTCTGACCCGACCTGGCGATCATGAACGTGTCGTACGCGATGTAGAGCACGGCTGCCAGCACCGCCCGGCCGTACAGCGGCCCGGCGTCGACCTCGTTCTCGGTCACATAGACCTCCTTCAGCCCGAACGCCCACGAGAGCAGCCCCACCACGATGCCGACGATGATCATGTCGATGATGCGGGCCAGCGTGCGCCTGGCGCTGTCGGCCAGCGGGGGCATGCCCGCCAGCGGATCCTCGGCGCCGTAGGGGCCTCCGCCATAGGGGCCGCCGCCTCCATAGGGCGGCGGTGGCTGCTGCCCACCGCCGTACGGGGAGCCGCCGCCGGGCGGCGGCGGAGCGCCGTAGGGGCCGCCGCCCCCCTGCGGGGTGTCATACGGAGAGCCACCCTGCGGAGCGTCGTACGGGGAACCGCCTTGCGGGGTTTCGTCCCCCGAAGGCGGCTGCTTCTTCCTGAACGGGTCGTCTTCCGGCGGCTGGCCGGAACCGGAGGGCGGCGGTTCGGTACTCATGGCCCGAGTCGACCGCGAACCCATCGGGTCCGCAATGGGCGGGCCGCCGTCCGGAGTATCCGGACGGCGGCCCGCCCTGTCAGCGGACTTCTAAGCGGTGCCGGGGGCGTGCCTGAACTTCCCCGGGGCCGCTTAGCCGGCCACGAACGTACGCGCCGCCTTGTCGTGCCAGCACTGGCGCCACGGCCGGTCGAACAGGCACCACAGGACGCCCACGACACCGATCACCAGCACGCCCGGGACGCAGTACACCAGCCAGCGGCGCAGCGCGGCGCCGAACGAGGGCGGCTCGTGCGCCTCGATGTCCCGCACCTCCAGTCCGCACAGCTTCTTGCCGAGCGTGCGGCCCCACTTGGCGGTCGGCAGCGCTTCGTAGGCGACGCCGAAGAGAAGGAGGACACCCAGGACGATGCCGAGGTAGCCCGCGGTGGTGCCGTCGATCAGCCAGACCGTGACCGTCTCACCGGAGAGCTTCGCGGCATCGATCTTGGCGTCGATGTGGTCGATCGCCTTGCCGAGGAGCGGCACGGCGACCGCGGCGGTCACGGCTCCCGTGACGAAGGTGTCGATCAGCCGTGCCGCGAACCGCTTGCCGAGGCCCGCGGGACGCGCAGAAGCCTGGGCCTGCGCCGCGGCGAGGAACGGATCCTCGACCGGCGGCTTCCACGGCGCGACCGGCTGCTCGCCCCCGGCCGCGGACGCCGCCGGGCCGGACTCGGGCTGCGCCAGCCGGTGCACCTGCTGGGCCCAGGACGGCTGTCCGCCGCCGGGCCCGGAAGTCACCGGGGAGGGCCCGGGCGGGCCCGGCTGCTGCTGCACGGCGGGGGTACCGGTCGCAGCGCCCTGCCGCGGAACGGAGTGCTGCGTGGCCGGGGCGGACGCCTGCGGGGAGGCGGACAGCTGGGGAGTGGCCGGCCGAGGAGCGGACGGCTGGGGAGCGGATGGCTGCGGGGAGGCGGGGGCAGGGGTGGAGGCCGCCTGGCCCGCGCCCCGTTCTCCGGCCGGACCGGTGAGCGCCCGGATGGCCATGGTCCCGTCGGTGCCCGGTGCGGCGGCCCCCGCGTTCTGGCCGGATCCCGCACCGGACGCGCTGTCCGCGGGCTTGGCGGCACTCCCTGCTCCGGCGCCGACGGGCCTTCCCGGAACGGCGGGGCGGCGGAACTTCACGGTGCCGTCCGTCGGCGGCTCGGGTGTGCCGCCCGGCCCCGCGTCACCGCCTGCGGCCGCGGCGGAGCCCGCCGCCGGGCCGGGCTTCAGGGCGCGCATCCGCATCGTGCCGGGGGTGCCTCCCACGCCCTCCGCGCTCTCCTGCTCCTGAGAGGGGCGCGGCGTGTGGGGGCCTGCCGGTTGCTGGGAGCCCCAGGAGATGCGGCGGTCCTGGTCACCGCCGAAGCCGGTCTGCTGGGACGTGTCGGCGCCCCATGCCGAGGCCGGCTCCGGCTTGGTGCCGTGCTGTGCGTCTCCCGGCGTCGCCCTCGGGGCGCCCGGCTCCTCGTCGAGGAAGAACGGACCGGTCTCCTCCGCGCTCGGCAGCACCGGGGAGGGGGCGGGCGCCGGGATCTGAGCAGGCGCGGGGGCCCGGGTCACCCCCGGGGGCGGGGGCAGCGGCTCGCCGTCGCTGGGCGCCGGACGGCTCGTACCGGGCACCCAGGCAGCGCCGTTCCAGTACCGGACATAGCCGGGGATGGACGGGTCCGGGTAGTAGCCTTCGCGGGGCCTGTCGTCGCCGGGGGCCGGAGTTGGGGCGCTCATGCCGTCGTCCCGTATCTGCTCGAGGGCTGGAGTTGGGGTCCACATCTATCAGACCGGCGCACGCCCCTGGGCGGGTCCCGCGGGAAGCACCCCTTTCGGGCACACCGCGGGCGCCGGGAGAGGCCTCAGAAGAGCTTTCCCGGGTTGAGGATGCCGAGCGGATCGAAGGTCTGCTTGATCGCGCGCTGCATCTCCACCCCCACGGGCCCGATCTCGCGCGCCAGCCACTCCTTCTTGAGGATCCCGACGCCGTGCTCACCGGTGATGGTGCCGCCCAGCTCCAGGCCGAGCGCCATGATCTCGTCGAAGGACTCGCGGGCGCGCCGGGACTCGTCGGCGTCGGCGGAGTCGAAACAGACCGTGGGATGGGTGTTGCCGTCCCCCGCGTGGGCGCAGACACCGATCGTCAGGCCGTACTTCTCCGCGATGCGCTCGACGCCTTCGAGCATCTCGCCGAGCCGGGAGCGCGGCACACAGACGTCGTCGATCATCGTCGTGCCCTTGACGGCCTCCAGGGCGGTGAGCGACAACCGGCGGGCCTGGAGCAGCAGTTCGGACTCGGCGTGGTCCTCGGCCGGTACGACCTGGGTGGCGCCCGCGGCCTCGCACAGCAAGCCGAGCGCGGCCAGGTCGGCGGCCGGGTCGGGGGTGTCGAACGCGGCGAGCAGCAGGGCCTCGGTGGTGTCGGGCAGGCCCATGTTCGCGAAGGCGTTGACGGCCTGGATGGTCGTACGGTCCATCAGCTCGAGCAGGGACGGGACATGGCCGCCCTCCATGATCTTGCACACCGCGTCGCAGGCGGCGGCCGCGGAGGCGAACTCGGCGGCCAGCACGAGCTGCTGGGGCGGCTTCGGCCTCAGGCCCAGGACGGCTCGTACGACGATGCCGAGGCTGCCCTCGGAGCCGACGAACAGCCGGGTCAGGTCGTATCCGGCGACGCCCTTGGCGGTGCGGCGGCCGGTGTGCATGAGCCGGCCGTCGGCGAGGACGACGTCGAGCCCGAGGACGTACTCGGCGGTCACCCCGTACTTCACGCAGCACAGGCCGCCCGACGCGGTGCCGATGTTGCCGCCGATGGTGCACATCTCCCAGCTGGAGGGGTCCGGCGGGTAGTACAGCCCGTGCTCCCCGACGGCGCGGGAGAGGGCTGCGTTGACGACGCCCGGCTCGACGACCGCGATCCGGTCGACCGGGCTGATCTCCAGGATGCGGTCCATCTTGACCAGGGACAGCACGATGCAGCCGTCGGTGGCGTTGGCACCGCCGGACAGGCCGGTGCGGGCGCCCTGAGGCACTACGGGGACGCGCAGCTCGGTCGCGGTGCGCATGATGTGCTGCACTTCCTCGACGGTGCGCGGCAGCACCACGACGGCGGGCTCGCCCGCCTCGCAGAAGCTGGCCATGTCATGGGCGTAGGAGGCCGTGATGTCGGGATCGGTGAGGATCGCCTCGGCCGGCAGACCTGCGCTGAGGTGTTCGACGAGAGTACGGCTCATGATCACAGCGTGACACTCGCAGCCATCGGTGTGAACCCGTCGGCGAGGCCGTTCGTGTGGCGGGGATGTGATCTTCATATTGGCGCACAGTTGCGCCATGGAGATCGAAAACGGACAGCAGGTTCCGCCGTCCGGGGCCGGGCGACAGCAGGTTCCGGCGGCGGCTGAGACCGCACCGGGGTCAGCGCCCAAGATCATGCCTGAGGGCCCGGCGAAGCCGTCGCGGCGCCGGCGCCTCTCCCGCATCGTGAAACGCGCGCTGGCCGTCGCGGTCGTCGCCGGCGTGGTGAGCGGCGGTGTGGTGATGCTGGTCCCGTGGCTCCCGGGGCAGCGGGACGAGGCTCCGCTGCCCGCGCCGGGACCCGGCCCCGTCGCGCGGGCGGCGACCGCCCTGGGCGCGGGGGTGCCCGCCTCCACGGCCGATCTGACCGCCCTCATCGACGACCGCGTGACGCATCTGCGCAGGAACCCGAAGGACGAGGAGTCCTGGGCGGTGCTCGGCGCCGCGTACGTCGAGCGAGGGCGGCAGACCGCCGACGCGGCGTACTTCCCGAGGGCCGAGAAGGCGCTGTACACGTCGCTGAAGACGAAGCCGGAGAAGAACGTCCAGGCACTGGCCGGGCTGGCGACCCTCGCCTACGCGCGCCACGACTTCCGTGCGGCGAGGCAGTGGGGCGAGCAGGCGGTCGAGCTGGCTCCCAAGCGGTGGACGACGTATCCCGTGCTGATCGACGCGTACAGGCGGCTCGGCGACATCGAGGCCGCGGGCAAGGCGCTGGAGACCATGAGCGGACTGACCACCTCAGGGTCGTCCGGGGCGGCGGTGAAGATCGCTGCCGGGCAGGTGTACCGGGACCGGGGGTGGCGCGAGGACGCGGCTGCGGCGCTGGCGGACGCGACGGTGCTCGCCAGGACACCGGCCCAGGAGGCCGTGAGCCTGTACCGGTCCGGGGAGCTCGCGTGGGAGCGCGGATATCCGGCCCAGGCGCTGCGCTACTACGAAGCCGCGCTGCGCGCCGACCCCGGGCACCATGCGTCCCTCGCCGGGAAGGGCCGCGCGCTGGCGGCACTGGGCCGGACATCGGCGGCACTGAGCGCGTACAGGAGCGCGATCGCGAAGCAGCCCGCGCCCGAATACGCCCTGGAACTGGGCGAGTTGTACCAGTCGCTGAACGACGAGAAGTCCGCCCGGGCGCAGTACGAGGCGCTGGGCGCCCGTGTGCGGCACGACGGCGAGGGCGGCGTCAACGACGAGCTGACCCTCGGCCTCTTCGAGGCCGACCACGGGGATCCGGCGGAGGCGGTCCGGCGGCTGCAGGCGGAGTGGAAGCGGCACGGGAGCGCGCAGGCCGAGGATGCGCTGGGGTGGGCGCTGCACCGGGCCGGTGACGACGAGGAGGCCCTGAAACACGCGGTCAAGGCGATGGACCAGGGGCAGATCAGTGCGTTGTTCGCCTATCACCGGGGGGAGATCGAGCGGGCTCTGGGGCGGTATGGGGCGGCGCGGCGGCATCTGCAGCAGGCGTTGCGGATCAATCCGTACTTCTCGCCGCTGCTGGCGCCTCGGGCCGAGGCGGCGTTGGCGGAACTGGGGGAGCCGGCGTTGACGGCTCCCCCGAAATGAGACCCGAGCTACAGGTTGCCCCTCCGTGCCTGTTCCCTCTCGATCGCCTCGAACAGGGCCTTGAAGTTGCCCTTGCCGAAGCCCATCGAGCCGTGGCGTTCGATGAGTTCGAAGAAGACCGTCGGGCGGTCCTGGACCGGCTTGGTGAAGATCTGCAGCAGGTAGCCGTCCTCGTCGCGGTCGGCGAGGATCTTCAGTTCCCGCAGGGTCTCGACGGGCACGCGGGTGTCGCCGACCCACTCGCCGAGCGTGTCGTAGTACGAGTCGGGGGTGTCCAGGAACTGGACACCCGCGGCCCGCATCGTGCGTACCGTCTCGACGATGTCGTTCGTGGCGAGCGCGATGTGCTGGACGCCGGGGCCGCCGTAGAACTCCAGGTACTCGTCGATCTGCGACTTCTTCTTGCCGACGGCCGGTTCGTTGATCGGGAACTTGACCTTCAGCGTGCCGTCGGCGACGACCTTCGACATCAGCGCCGAGTACTCGGTGGCGATGTCGTCGCCCACGAACTCCTTCATGTTCGTGAAGCCCATGACCTTGTTGTAGAAGGCCACCCACTCGTTCATCCGGCCGAGTTCGACGTTGCCGACGCAGTGGTCGATGGCCTGGAAGGTGCGGCGGGACGGGGGCCCGACGAGGGGTTCGGCGGCGACGAAGCCCGGCAGGTACGGGCCGTCGTAGCCGGAGCGGTCCACGAGGGTGTGGCGGGTGTTGCCGTAGGTGGCGATGGCGGCGAGTACGACCGTGCCGTACTCGTCCTTGACATCGTGCGGCTCGACGATGCCGCGGGCGCCGTGCTCGATCGCGTACGCGTAGGCGGCGCGCGCGTCCGGCACCTCGAGGGCGAGGTCGATCACGCCGTCGCCGTGCTCGGCGACATGCCCGGCGAGGAAGCGGCCCCAGTCGGTCGTGGCCTTGATGACCGAGGTGAGGACGAACCGGGCGGAGCCGTTCTCCAGGACGTAGCTCGCCGTTTCGCGGCTGCCGTTCTCCGGTCCTGAGTACGCCACGAGCCTCATGCCGAAGGCCGTGGAGTAGTAGTGGGCCGCCTGCTTGGCGTTGCCGACGGCGAAGACGACCGCGTCCATTCCCTTCACCGGGAAGGGGTCGGCCTCGCGTGCGGTGGTCGGGGTGGAGTGGAGGGGTGCAGAAGTGGCTGCCATGGCAGCAGGCTCCACCCGCTCCACAAGGTGCGCAATAGTTCGCAGTTCTGCTGGTCAATCTGCCCACCGCGACGCCAGGATGGTCGGGCGTTCTGTACAGGATGACCATCCTCGGAGGCCGGCATGGCGATCGATCATCTGGACGGCAGGCTCATCGTGCTCCTCGCCCGGGAACCCCGGATCGGGGTTCTGGAGGCCTCGCGGCGGCTCGGGGTGGCGCGCGGCACGGTACAGGCCCGTTTGGACCGCCTTCAGGCGAATGGCGTCATCCACGGATTCGGTCCCCAGGTGGACCCGGCGGCGCTCGGCTATCCGGTCACGGCGTTCGCGACCCTGCAGATCCGCCAGGGGCAAGGTGCCGAGGTCCGGGCGCATCTGGCGACCGTCCCGGAGGTCCTCGAGCTGCACACGACGACCGGCGGTGGGGACATGCTGTGCCGGCTGGTCGCCCGGTCGAACGCCGACCTCCAACGTGTGATCGACCGGGTTGTGGGTTTTGATGGCATCGTCCGGGCTTCCACGGCGATCGTCATGGAAAACCCCGTTCCGTTGCGGATCATCCCGCTTGTGGAGCAGGCGTCGGGAGACTCCTGACGCGGGCACCCTCCGGTGCCAGGGCAAGGTGAGACTGGGTGAACTTCTGGGAATTCGTGAGCAGCACCCATCAGCAGCTGCTCACGGACGCTTACCAGCACGCTTCCGCGGTCTTCCAGTGCATGGTCGTCGCGACCGTCCTGGGAGTGCTGATCGGCGTCGCCACGTACCGCAGCGAGTGGGCGGGCAATCTGGCCACGCTCACGACCTCCACGATTCTGACCATCCCGTCCCTCGCCATGATCGGTCTGCTGATCCCGGTCGTGGGCCTGGGCGTGCCGCCGACGGTGATCGCGTTGACGCTGTACGGGCTGCTGCCGGTCGTGCGCAACTCCATCGTCGGGCTGCGCGGCGTCGATCCGACGCTGGTCGACGCGGCGAAGGGCATCGGGATGTCGCGGGCGGCGAGGCTGCTGCGGATCGAGCTGCCGCTGGCGTGGCCGCCGATCCTGACGGGCATCCGGGTCTCCACGCAGATGCTGATGGGCATCGCCGCCATCGCCGCGTACGCCTCCGGGCCGGGTCTCGGCAACGAGATCTTCCGCGGCATCGCGTCCCTGGGCAGTGCGAACGCGCTCAACCAGGTGCTCGCGGGCACGCTCGGGATCATCGTCCTCGCGTTGCTGTTCGACGCCGCATACGTCCTCATCGGACGGCTGACCATCCCGAGGGGGATCCGTGCCTGAGACTCCCGACATCTCTGGGACTCCGAGAACCGCGCAGGGATCCGAGGCGGCGGCCGGCGGACCGGGCCGCTCCGGTGCGGCGACGGACAGCGGAGGGGCCGACGCCTCCGCCGCCCACGGCAAGACGGGCGCCACCATCGAGCTGGAGAACCTGACCAAGCAGTACCCCGGCAGCGCCGCCCCGGCCGTGGACAGCGTCAACATGGAGATCAAGGCGGGCGAGATCGTCATCTTCGTCGGCCCCTCGGGCTGCGGGAAGTCCACCACGCTCAAGATGATCAACCGGCTGATCGAGCCGACGGGCGGGCGCATCAGGATCGCCGGCGAGGACGTCACCGACATGGACCCGGTCAAGCTGCGCCGCAAGATCGGCTATGCCATCCAGGCCTCCGGGCTCTTCCCGCACATGACGGTCGCGCGGAACATCGCGCTCGTACCGAAGATGGTCGGCTGGCCGAAGTCGAAGATCGCCGCGCGGGTCGAGGAGATGCTGGACCTCGTCGGCCTCGACCCCGGCGAGTTCCACGGCCGCTATCCGCGCCAGCTCTCGGGCGGGCAGCAGCAGCGCGTGGGCGTGGCCCGGGCGCTGGCCGCCGATCCGCCCGTGCTGCTGATGGACGAGCCGTTCGGCGCTGTCGACCCGATCACCCGTGACCACCTCCAGGACGAGCTGATCCGGCTCCAGCGCGAGCTGCACAAGACGATCGTCTTCGTCACCCACGACTTCGACGAGGCCATCAAGCTCGGCGACCGGATCGCGGTGCTGCGCGAGCGCTCGCGGATCGCGCAGTTCGACACCCCTGAGGCGATCCTGACCAATCCGGCGGACGACTTCGTGTCCGGTTTCGTGGGCGCCGGTGCGGCGTTGAAGCGGCTCAACCTGACGCGCGTACGGGATGTGGAGATCACCGAGTATCCGACGGTGAAGATCGACGACCCGCTCCAGGACGTCTTCGACAAGCTCCGTTCGGGGAGTACGAACGAGATCCTGCTCCTCGACAGGCGCGGCCGCCCGTACAAGTGGCTGCGCCGCGGCGACCTGATGCGGGCCAAGGGGTCGCTGGCCCGTGCGGGGACGCTCGTGGCCGACACGGTGACGCGGGACGCGACGCTGCGGGACGCCCTGGAGGCCGTCCTCACGGACAACACCGGGCGGGTCGCCGTCACCGGGCGGCGCGGCGAGTACGAGGGCGTCGTCGACATGGAGACGTTGATGAACTCCGTCCACGAACTCCTCGAGGCCGACCGGCTCGACGCCATCGAGCACCAGCACCACCTGGAGGAGGTACGCGCCCACCAGACGCATGCGGACCAGGAGGGCGACGGCGGAGGGGCGAGGGCGTGAGGCGCGTTCCCGGCGACCGTGACAAGAGGCCCCCCAAGGAGCGCGGGACGCGGCTTCCGAAGGACCGCGACACGAAGCTGCCCCAGGACGAGCTGCCGGGCACCGGGCTTCCCGACGGCGAGCGGGACTATGAGGAACTCCTGGCGCGGGAGGAGCGCGCGGCCGAGCAGCAGACGCTGGGCGCTGCGGCGGTACGCGCCCGCGAACCGGCCCGGGTGACATGGCAGAAGCTCACCTACCTGCCCGCGGTGGTCGCGGCCGTGCTGCTCGCCACCTGGATCTGGTTCGCCACCGCCGACCTGGACCCGATCTCCAGGAACGCGCTGGCGGAGGGCGTCGTGTGGCTGCGCCTGCGCCAGCACGTGGCGCTGACGGTGATCTCCACCTTCTTCGTACTGATCATCGCGATCCCGCTGGGCATCCTGCTGACCCGCGGACGGATGCGCAAAGCGGCGCCCTTCGCCGTCGCGCTGGCCAACATCGGCCAGGCGACCCCGGCGATCGGCCTGCTGGCGCTGCTGGTGATCTGGCTGGGAATCGGCCAGAAGGCGGCGCTGATCGGCATCATCATCTACGCCGTGCTGCCGGTGCTGTCCAACACCATCGCGGGCCTGAAGGCCAACGACCCCACGCTCATCGAGGCGGCGCGCGGCATCGGCATGTCGCCGCTCGGCGTGCTTGGGAAGGTCGAACTGCCGCTGGCCGTCCCGCTGATCCTCGCGGGTGTACGCACAGCGCTGGTGCTGAACGTGGGCACGGCGACGCTCGCCACGTTCGGCGGGGGCGGGGGGCTCGGCGACCTGATCAGCACCGGCATCACCAGCCAGCGGATGCCGGTGCTGATGCTCGGCTCGGTCCTGACGGTCGCGCTGGCGCTGCTCGTCGACTGGCTGGCGTCGCTGGCCGAACTGGGACTGCGACCGCGGGGTCTGGAGGTGCGGCGGTGAGGCGGCGACGGTTGCGTGTGGGTATGCGTGGGCGGATGCGCGGGGTGGCAGCCGTCCTGGTGGCCGGTGCTCTGCTGGCGGGGTGCGGCCTGGCGAGCGGCTCCCCCATGACCGACGACGTGGAGCCCGGCTCGATCGGGCAGGGCAAGCCGCTCAAGGGCGCGGATCTGACCGTGACCTCCAAGGAGTTCACGGAGCAGCTGATCCTCGGCGCCATCACGGGCATCGCCTTCCAGGCGGCCGGCGCGAACGTCCTGGACCGTACCGGCATCCAGGGCTCGATCGGCGCCCGCGAGGCCGTCAGGAACGGCGACGCGGACGCGATGTATGAGTACACGGGAACGGCCTGGATCACGCACCAGGGCAATGCAGAGCCGATCCCCGACCCCCAGAAGCAGTGGCAGGCCGTACGGGACGCCGACCTCAAGAACGGCCTGACCTGGCTGCCGCCTGCCGAACTCAACAACACCTATGCGCTGGCGACCAACCCGGCCAACCTGAAGAAGTACGGCACGAGGACGCTCTCGGACGTGGCGGAGCTGTCGAAGAAGGACCCGGACGCGGTCACGTTGTGCGTGGAGGGCGAGTTCGCCTCCCGCGAGGACGGCCTTCCGGGCATGCAGAAGGCGTACGGGATGAACATCCCCTCGTCCAACATCACCAAGATGGACACCGGGATCATCTACACCCAGATCGCCAAGGGAACGTGCACCTTCGGCGAGGTCTTCACCACCGACGGCCGCATCAAGGCGATGAACCTGACGGTGATGGAGGACGACAAGCACTTCTTCCCCAACTACAACGCGGCACCGTCGATCAACACGAGGACGCTGGAGAAGTACCCGGCGATCGCCGGGATCCTCGACCCGATCACCAAGAGGCTCAACAACACGGTGGCGCAGGAGCTCAACGCGAAGGTGGACGTCGAGGGGCAGGACCCGCATCTCGTCGCGTTGGAGTGGATGGTGCAGGAGGGGTTCGTGAAGGAGGGGTGAGGCGCGGTCCGTGTCAGCAGCTCGTCTGTCAGCAGCTCGGGACCGGGGTCAGCAGCTCGGGACCGAGCCGCCCTTCTCCAGGGCGCGCAGCGACTCGACGGTGCTCTCCAGGGTCGTCACCGGGATCAGCCGCAGGCCCTTCGGCAGTTCGGCCTGCGCGTCCGCGCACTCGGCCTTCGGCACCAGGAAGACCGTGGCGCCGTCGCGCTTGGCCGCCTGGGTCTTGAGGGCGACACCGCCGACCGGGCCGACCGCGCCCTGGGCGTTGATCGTGCCGGTACCCGCGATGGTGCGGCCACCCGTCAGGTCGCCTCCGCTGCCGTCGCCGTCCAGCTTGTCGATGATGCCCAGCGAGAAGAGCAGCCCCGCGCTGGGGCCGCCGACGTCGGCGAGCTCCATCGTCACCCGCACCCTGTCCGGATCCTCATCGAGATACGACAGGGCGGCGTCGGTCGCCGCGTCCTGGGACTTCCGCATCTGCTCCGCGTTGTACTGCTCGATCTCCTCGGTGCTCTCCCCGCTCGGATAGACCGCGTCGACCGGCATCACGGCCTGGTCCGTACGGAACCAGCCGTCGAGCACGTTGCCCAGCCTCACGTCCGCGTCCGGGCCGGTCGCCGCGATCGTCGTCATACGCAGCTGCCCGGTGGTGTCGCGCGTGGGCGCGCCCGTGATGGTGATCACCGGCCGGCCCTTGTTCTCGCCGAGTACGTCGGCCGTCATCCCGGGCTGCGCCACGGCGAACGGCAGCGGCGCGAGGACCGCGGTCGCGAGCAGGGCCACGACCGGGGCGGCACAGACGGCGACGGCCTTGGGGCGTGAGAGGCGAGAGAGCACAGAGCCAATCTAACCTGCGGCGACGCGGCCCTCTCAGGTCGTCTCCCGGTCGTGTGCACACCACAGGGCGGCGGCACGCCCTCAGCGCACCGTCCGGTACAGCTCCCGCCGCGCCGTCGTGAAGCGGCGCAGGGCGTCCGGGAGCGGGTCGATGCCGATGCCGGGCGTACGCGGCACCGGCAGATGGCCGTCCTCCAGTACGAACGGCTCGGTGATGTCCTCGGCGAAGTACCGGCTGGAGGCGGACGTATCGCCCGGCAGAGTGAAGCCGGGCAGTGCGGCGAGTGCCAGATTGGGCGCCCGCCCGATGCCGGTCTCCAGCATGCCGCCGCACCACACGGGAACACCGTGCGCCGCCGCGACGTCGTGGATGCGCCGCGCCTCGAGATAGCCGCCGACCCTCGCGGGCTTGACGTTCACGACGCGGCACGCGTCCATGGCGATCGCCGACGCGGTGTCGCGGGCCGAGTGCAGCGACTCGTCGAGACAGACGGGCGTGGCGACCCGCCGCTGCAACTGGGCGTGCCCGTGGAGGTTGTTCTCCTCCAGCGGCTCCTCGATGAGCAGCAGTCCGTACTCGTCGAGCCTGCGCAGATGCTCGGCGTCGGCCAGGGTGTACGCCGTGTTGGCGTCGACCTGCAGCGGCAGCCCGTCGCCGAAGCGTTCGCGCACCGCCCGCACCGGCTCCAGGTCCCAGCCCGGTTCGATCTTGAGCTTGATCCGTACGTAGCCCTCGGCGAGGTAGCGCTCCACGTCGTCCAGCAGCTCTGGCACCGAGTTCTTGATACCGACCGAGACGCCTGCGGGCACCCGGTCGTGGACGGCGCCGAGGAAGGTGGCGAGCGGCATGCCGTGGGCCCGCAGCTCGGCGTCCAGGACCGCGGTCTCGACGGCCGCCTTGGCCAGCTCGTGCCCCTTGATCTTGGCCATGGCGGGCCCGAGCGCGGCGGCGGTGAGCTCGGGGAGCGCGGCGATCCGCGGCAGCAGGAAGTCGCGTATGACGATCTCGGCGCCCGCCACGAACTCCGAGCAGTACAGCGGCTCGGGGTCGGCCGCGAACTCGGACCAGCCCTCGGCCTCGTCCGTGACGACATGCAGGAGGAACGTGTCCTTGCTGGTCATGGTCCCGAATGAGGTACGGAAGGGGGTGACGAGCGGGATCGCCACATGGAGCAGTTCGACGCGTTCCAGCTTCATGCCTGACCGGCCTCCCAGGCCACCTCCGAGGTGGCCTCCGAGGTGGCCTCCGGGGTGGTGCGGTGAGGGCCCTCGGGACCCTCGGCGGGACGGGTGAGCGTGTACCAGCCGTCGCGGGACATCCCCGTCGCCGTGAAGCCCTCGGTGAAGGCCTCCGTGAAGACCCCGCGCACGGCGTGGCGCCAGCGCAGCGCCAGTGCGGGGTCGGCGGCGCGCAGGGCCACGATGTCGTGCGGCACCCGGCAGCGGATCCGGTGGCCGTCCGCGGCGCGGGTTGCGAGGGGGCCGCCGTCCGGGGCGCTGTGGGTGACCTCGGGCTCGGGTTCGTCTGTGTCCTGACCGGTCGGGGCATGGCCGGGCGAGACCAGGTCCCACGTCACGGTGAGCCGGTCGCTCTCGTCGCCGTCGTTCACGCCGTCGGCCATGGGCCCGTAGAAGTCGACGAGGTACTCGGTGCCGGTGGCGCCCAGTTTGACCAGGTTGAAGCGGGCGTTGCGGGCCACCAGCGGGTCGAACGTCCAGCGCATCGTGCGGGCACCGCGCTCCAGCGCCCACACCCGCTGCGCCTGCTTCACCGCGTGGCCGACCCCGCGG
Organism: Streptomyces himalayensis subsp. himalayensis; assembly: GCF_013778455.1. GTDB lineage: Bacteria > Actinomycetota > Actinomycetes > Streptomycetales > Streptomycetaceae > Streptomyces > Streptomyces himalayensis. Next base: position 15,203 of record NZ_JACEHE010000019.1, read on the forward strand.
TCGGAGGCGGCGGCAGCGGCCACGAACGAGTACACGTCCTGCGCGTCGGGCGGCCCGAAGACGGCGACCGACGCCCCGGCCAGCCGCTCCCCGTCGTACGCGGCGTGCACCGCGCCCCCGGCGTGGACCAGGCTGTGCAGCACCTCGGCCGGGTAGGGCTGGGTGCTGCGGGGCGTCTTCCATACGTCGCAGAAGAAGTCGGCCACGGCGGCGATGCCGGTCACGTCGTCGAGGGTGCGCACGGTGACTCCGGCCGTGCGTGCGGCGGTGGCCGCCAGCTCGCGTACCGCCGGCATGACCGCCTCGGGGGAGGCGGAGGTCGTCACTCCTGTCATGCCTCCGAGTCTGGAAGGCTCCAGGGAGGCGAGCGTTGTCCGCCCGCACAAGATCTACGTAAGGTCTTGTTGCAAGCAGCCAAAACACCGCCGTAGGGATCAATCGCCGTGGACGTCTGCACGCTCGGGGATCTGCTGGACGCGCTCGGCGGGTCCACCGTGCGGCTGCTGACCGCGCCCGCGGGCGGGCTGACCGTTCCGGTCACCGAGGTGCTGCTGTACGACGCCCACACGCCGCTGCCCCGCCGCGCGCCGGGTGCGCTGCTCCTGGCCGTCGGGGTGCGCGCTCCCGAGGCCGGACCGCTGGCGGGTGCGGCTGCCGACGCGGGCATGACGGGAGTCGTCGTACGCGGCGACGACGGCCCGGTCGCGGAAGCGGAGGCCCATGGCGTCGCACTGTTGTCCGTGGCCGATGACATGGCCTGGCACCAGGCCCATCTGCTGCTCGCCGCCGTGGCCGGCGCCCGGCCGTCGCCCGCCGGCAGCGGGGCCCCGGCCGGTGATCTCTTCTCGCTCGCCGACGCGGTGGCCGCGGCCGTGGGCGGCGCCACCGCCATCGAGGACCCGCGTCAGCGCATCCTCGCCTACTCGACGGTGTCCGGGCAGACCGTCGACGAGGACCGCCGCCAGGGCATCCTGGGCCTGCAGGTGCCGGGCAGCCCGGAGAACACCGGGCAGTACCGCACCCTCTTCGCCGCCGACGGGCCCGTACACCTGCCCGCGCTCAACGCCGACAGCCTGCCCCGGCTCGCCGTCGCCGTGCGCGCGGGCGGCGAGACCCTCGGCTCGCTGTGGGTCGTCGACGACGGCACGCTCGCGCCCGATGCCGAGGAGGCCCTGGTCCGGGGCGCGTCCACAGCGGCCCTGCTCCTGCTGCGCGCACGGGTCGCGCAGGAACTCGCCCGCCACCAGCACGGCGAGCTGCTGCGCCGCCTGCTCGACGGCACCGCCGACCCCGCCACCGCGGCCCACCGGCTGGGTCTCGGCCCGGACCCGGACAGCCCGGTGCGCGTGGCCGCGTTCGTCCTCGAGGGTGCCGCCACCGTGCCCGACAGCGAGCAGACGGCGCTGCGGCTGCTGGATCTCGTACGCCTCCAGTGCGAGGCGCGCTACGGGCGGCGCGCGTGCGTGCTCGTCGACGGTGTCGTGTACGCGCTGCTGCCGGCGGGCGGGGAGCGGGGAGCGAAGCCGGGCGGACCGGACGGAACGGGTGGGGTCCGGTCCGGAGAGCGCGGAGAAGGCCAAGGCGGAGGCCGGGCCGGAGGACGGCACAAGCGGCTCGTCGAGGACATCGTGCGGCAGGCCGGGCAGGCGCTGCGGGTGCCGGTGCGGGCCGGGCTCGGCGAGGTGGTGCCGGGCCTCGCGGAGGTCGCGGCGTCACGGGACGACGCGGACCTGGTGCTACGGGTCCTCGGCCACGGGCTCCCCGTGGCCACCGTCGACGAGGTGCGGCCCCGCGTCACCCTGCTGCGGCTGGCCGATGTCATGGGCGAGCGGGGGGAGCTGGCCGCGGGCGCGTGGCGAGGCGTGACCGCGTACGACGCCGCGCACGGCACCGACTACGCGCGCACCCTGATCTGCTGGCTCGACGCCGGGTGCGACACGGCGGGCGCGGCCCGGCTCCTCGCCGTGCACCCCAACACCTGCCGCTACCGGCTCAGGCAGGCCCAGCAGCACCTGGGGATCGACCTGGACGACCCGGACGAACGGCTGGTGCTGTGGCTGCAGTTGCGGACGCTGGGCGGGCTCAGGGCGTCGGAGCAGTAGGTGGCGTCGGAGCATCAGGTGGCGTCGGAGCAGGAAGCGAGGCCACGGCGTCCTGCGCGAGGCCCGGCAGTCCGTTCGGTGGGCGCCCCCGCACAGGGGGGCGCGATGCACGGCCCCCGGGCAGTGAAGCCAGACCCCGCTCCAGGGGCGCGGGCGTCACCGAAGGGCGTCCGCGACCTCCCGGGCCGCGTCGACGACACGCGGCCCGACCCGCTCCGGCACACAGTCGGACAGCATGACCACCCCCACGCTGCCCTCGATCCCGGTGACCCCGCTCAGCGGCGCAGCCGCTCCGCTCGCCCCGGCCTCCAGCTCCCCATGGGCAAGCGTGTATCCGGGCCCGTTCAACGCGCCCTGACGCGCGGCGAGGATCGCCCGGCCCGCCGCGCCCCGGTCCAGCGGGTGCCGGATCCCGGCGCGATACGCCACGTGGTAGTCGGTCCACGTCGGCTCGACGACCGCGACGGCGAGCGCCTCGGCTCCGTCCACCAGCGTCAGATGCGCGGTCGCGCCTATGTCCTCGGCGAGCGAGCGCAACGCGGGCAGCGCCGCCTCGCGCACCAGCGGGTGGACCTGGCGCCCCAGGCCCAGCACGCCGAGGCCGACGCGGGCCCGTCCGCCCAGGTCACGGCGTACGAGGGCATGCTGTTCGAGCGTGGCGAGCAGCCGGTACACGACCGTGCGGTTCACGCCGAGCTTGCTGGAGAGCTCGGTGACGGTAAGGCCGTGATCGGTGTCGGCGAGCAGTTTGAGGACACGTAGTCCCCGGTCGAGCGTCTGAGAGGTTTCCGCGGTCACGACGCCCACTCCTTAGTGGTGAGTGTCGACGGCCCCTGCGCGGCAGATGCATCACCGGTCCCTCGGCAATGCAGTCAGAGGCCGCCGGTCTGCAAGCGCCACGGGAGCTCCCCCCGGGCTGGGCACCGGCTGCGCTGCGCGGCGGCGCTGCCACGAAGCGTGTGCGTTGCCGGGAATGTAGCGACCCAGTCCGGTCAGCGGAAGACTCCGTCCAGAATCCGGTCAGTAACTGCACATCAGGGCCAGATTTGCCCGAAATGTTCGACTGGCCGGCGTCCGGCGCCCGTTGTGGGCCCACCACGACGGCGGGCGCCCTCGAAACGTCGGGGTGCCCTGACTACTGCACTACTGCGGAGCCCAGCGGCAGCGTCACCGCATACGCGTAGCCCACTCCTGAACCTTCGCGATCCGCTGCCGCAGCTGCCCCGCCGTGGCCTCCGCACTGGGCGGCCCCCCGCACACCCGGCGCAGCTCCGTGTGGATCACCCCGTGCGGCTTGCCGCTCTGATGGACATACGCCCCGACCATCGTGTTGAGCTGCTTGCGCAGCTCCAGCAGTTCCTTGTGCGTGACCACGGGCCGTCGCTCGGCGGGCAGTTCGATGAGGTCGGCCTCTTCGGCGGGCTTCTTGCGGCTGTGCGCGATCTGCCGCGACTGCCGCTTCTGGAGCAGCAGCTGGACCTGGTCGGGCTCGAGGAGCCCCGGAATCCCGAGGTAGTCCTGCTCCTCCTCACTCCCGGGGTGGGCCTGCATACCGAACTCGGCACCGTCGTACAGCACGCGGTCGAACACGGCGTCGGACTCGAGCGCCTCGAACGGGAGCATGTCCTGCTCCCCCGTGTCCTCGTCCTGCTGCTTGTTCGCCTCGTCCATCTCCTTCTCGGACTCGGCGTACGGGTCCTCCTCGCCCTCCTTCTTCGGCTTGTCGAGGACGTGGTCGCGCTCGACCTCCATCTCGTTGGCGAAGCCGAGGAGGTCCGGGATGGTGGGCAGGAAGACGGACGCGGTCTCGCCGCGGCGGCGGGACCGCACGAAGCGTCCGACGGCCTGGGCGAAGAAGAGCGGTGTGGAGATGGTCGTGGCGTAGACCCCGACCGCCAGCCGCGGCACGTCGACGCCCTCCGACACCATGCGGACGGCGACCATCCAGCGGTCCTGGTTGTTGCTGAACTCGTCGATCCGGTCTGAGGCGCCCGCGTCGTCGGAGAGGACCAGCGTGGCCTTGGTGCCGGTGATCTCGCGGATCAGCTTGGCGTACGCGCGGGCCGAGTCCTGGTCGGATGCGATGACGAGCCCGCCCGCGTCCGGTATGCCCTTGCGGACCTCGGTGAGGCGCTGGTCGGCGGCGCGCAGCACGCTGGGCATCCACTCACCGCGGGGGTCGAGGGCCGTCCGCCAGGCCTGGGAGACCGCGTCCTTGGTCATCGGCTCGCCGAGCCGCGCGGCGATCTCGTCACCGGCCTTGGTGCGCCAGCGCATGTTGCCGCTGTAGGAGAGGAAGATGACGGGCCGGACGACGCCGTCGCCGAGGGCACTCCCGTATCCATACGTGTAGTCGGCGGCCGACCGCCGGATGCCGTCGTTCCCCTCCTCGTACGCCACGAAGGGGATCGGGTTGGTGTCGGACCGGAACGGCGTACCGGTGAGCGCGAGGCGCCGGGTCGCCGGCTCGAAGGCCTCGAGGCACGCCTCGCCCCAGGATTTGGAGTCGCCCGCGTGGTGGATCTCGTCGAGGATGACGAGGGTCTTGCGCTGCTCGACGCGGTTGCGGTGCAGCATGGGGCGCACGCCGACGCCCGCGTACGTGACCGCGACACCGTGGTACTCACGGCCGAGCGGGCCCGCGCTGTACTCCGGGTCGAGCCTGATCCCGATCCGGGCGGCCGCCTCGGCCCACTGCTTCTTCAGATGCTCGGTCGGCGCGACCACCGTGACCTGCTGAACGACATGGTGGTGCAGCAGCCATGACGCCAGGGTGAGCGCGAACGTCGTCTTGCCTGCGCCGGGCGTGGCAACGGCGAGGAAGTCGCGCGGCTGCTCCTGGATGTACTTCTCCATCGCACCCTGCTGCCAGGCGCGCAGCTTGTTGGCCGTGCCCCAGGGAGCACGGCCGGGGAAGGCGGGAGAGAGGTGGTGGGAGGAGGAGCTGGTGGCGGCGGTGGTAGTCACGGTCTCCGGTTCGGGGGTCGGGCGGCTCGGCTCTGTTGGGGTTCGGCTACGTATGACAACCGGGCCACCCTATCGGCGACCCGGTTGTGCCAACGCGCAGACGACACCGCGTCGCCCGCCGATGGGATTCACCTCACAGTGCCTACTCGGCCAGGCCCCGCAGCACCTCGGAGATGGCCTTGACCTCGTCCAGGCTGCCCGTGGCCACCGCGATGACCAGGCGCTCGGCGGCGTCGATGTCCGGACGCAACTGCACCTCGTTCATCGCCAGGAAGACGACACAGGACACCCACGCCGTGCGCTTGTTCCCGTCGACGAAAGGGTGGTTGATCGCCAACGACTGCAGGAGCGCTGCCGCCTTGTCGAACAGGTCGCTGTACGCCTCCTGCCCGAACATGGAGGCCGAGGGGCGGTGCACGGCAGACTCCAGCAGCCCTGCATCACGTACGACGACGTCCTGGTCATCGACCGCATGCTCGGCGATGGCCAGGACGTCCTCGGCTGACAGGTAGACGTACGTCACTTGAGCCGCTCCAGGAGCTCAGCCCACTTGGCGGTCTGCTCCTGGGCGGCCTTGCGGACCAGTGCCTGGTGAGCCGTCCTGGCCAGGTAGTCGTCCACAGCCCTCAGCAGTATGGCGTGCATGCTGGTTCCCTCCTCCTCGGCGCGGAGCTTCAGTGCTTCCGTTTGGTCGTCGCGGAGACGCAGGTTCATAGCCATACCAAAACGGTACCACGTCGTGGGGTCAGAGTGGTACCACTCAAGTGCGTGTGGTGTTCAGCCGAGTCGCCACCCACGCCCCCGCCAGCGCCACCACCGCCATCGGCAGGAACACCGCCGCGAACGCCGCGGGATGCGATCCCTGCGCCGCTGCCGCTGCCCCATGCGCGAGCGACGCCGCGGCGCCCACCGCGCCGCCGCCCAGCGCGGCGAAGGCCGCGCCGCCCGCCGCGAGCAGGAGGACATTGGACAGGCCGTCCGAGATCTGCAGCGCGGCCGAGTTCGCGCCCGCCTCCTCCGGCGGCGACAGCGTCAGCAGGAGCACGCTGGTGGAGGAGATCACCAGCCCCATGCCGAAGCAGCCGAAGGCCCAGGCGACGGCGACGGTCCAGGCCGGCACCGCGGGTATCAGCACGCTCGGGGCCACCGCGATCCCGGCCGCGACCAGCACCATGCCGAACACCGTCAGCCGCTCCCGGTAGGGCTCCACGCGCGGCCGGGCCTGGACCCAGCTGCCCAGCGCCCACGTACCGCCGCCCGCCGCGAGGGACATTCCGGCCATCGTCGGCGACAGGCCGCGCTGGGTCACCAGCATCAGCGGTACGAAGGACTCCGCCGCGATGAAGGACCCGGCCGCGATACCGCGCAGCAGCACCACGGACGGCAGGCCGCGCGCCGCCCGGCAGGTGCCACGCGGCAGGAGGCCGAGGACGGCCGGGACCAGCAGTGCCGTGCCTGCCACGGCAGGGGCGAGCGAGAGCCACCTCAGGTCCTGGGCCGCGTACTGGAGCAGGCCCGCGCCGAGGGAGATACCGAGTGCCAGCCGTATGCGCCGTCCGTCGAAGGGCGCCGGGACCGCACCGTCGGCGGGTCCGGAGGCCCTGAGCCGTATCTGCGGCAGGGCGAGGGCCAGCGGCAACACGACGAGTACGGGGATACCGATGAACACCCACCGCCAGCCGAGGTGCTCGGTCACCGCCCCCGCCGCCAGCGGGCCGACCACGGACGGGATCACCCAGCTCGCCGCGACCGCCGCCATGATCGCCGGCCGCAGCCGCTCCGGATAGGCACGGCTCACGACCACATACAGCGCGACGATCACCAGCCCGCCGCCGAGCCCCTGCACCGCCCTGCCGAGGATGAACAGCCACATCGCACCGGCCGTGCCGGACAGCAGCAACCCGGCGGCGAAACCCGCTATACCGGCCGCCAGCGGCGCCAGCGGCCCGCGCCGGTCCGCCCACTGGCCGGCCAGCACCATCCCGAACAGGCTCGTCGTGAAGTACCCCGAGAACGCGAACGCGTAGAGCGAGACGCCGTCCAGGTCACCTGCGGCCACGGGCATCGCGGTGCCGACCGCGGTCGCCTCGAAGGCGATCAGCAGGACGACCGAGACGATGCCGATGCTGAGGGCGCGGTAGGGGCGGCCGAGGACACCCTCACGCTGGCCCGCACCACCGCGGCCGCTGCTGCGGGTTCCGCGGCCCCCGCCCTCGCCGTCTCCCTCTTTCCGGCCACCCCCGCTGTCACCAACGGCAGGGTCGACCTCGGCAGCGGCTATGGCAGCGTCGGCGACATCGGTGTCGCGCGGTTCCCGGGCGGTCATGCTCGCAACAGTAAGGGCCATGGCTCCCGATGGCCCCTGTCGGGAGGCCGTGACCGGCTGGTCCGTTGGTCCTACGACCTCCCGCGCGGCCTCGTCCACCGAGCCCTCCGGGCGCCAATGTGTCCCTCCATGAACGGCGTATGGCAGCTCCATTGCAGCCCGCGCGCATCTCTTGAGCCCCTCGGAACCCGCCGCCTACCGTCGAGACATCGAGTTCGAGACGTCGGACCCGAGACCTGAAGTTCCAGTTTCTGGAAGTTCGGCAAGGCCGTGTGCCCGAGTGGATTAGGGGCTCGCCTGCAAAGCGAGTTACGTCGGTTCGATTCCGATCACGGCTTCTACCGCATTGAACAGGCAGAACAAAGGGGCGGCACCCTCTCGGGGGGTGCCGCCCCTTTGTTCGTCCGTCTCAGTTCCCGTCTCAGTCGGCCGGTACGAGCGTCCCGGCGGCTCTCGTCGCCATCCGGCGTGCACGAGGTTCAGCTGATGCGGTGCACCCGCTGGGTGGTCAGCTCATAGCGGGCGCCGACGATGGCCAGCGCGCCCGAGTCCACCTTGGCGGCGAGGTCGGGCTCCGCGGAGAGCTGCGACCGGATGAGCCGTATGTTGGCGTCGATCGTCGCGTCGATGCGCGCGTCGCCCTCCTTGCCGCGGTCGATGGCCGGACTGATCCGGTCGGCCAGGTACTGGATGTGGGCGGGCAGTTCCTCGCCCGACTCGTCCGCCTGGACCGTGGCCTTCACAGCCCCGCACGACTGGTGTCCGAGCACCATGAGCAGCGGGATCCCCAGTTCGAGCACGCCGTACGCGAGGCTGCCGAGCACGGCCTCGTCGAGGACCTGGCCCGCGCTGCGTACGGTCATCAGGTCGCCGAGGCCCTGGTCGAAGACCAGCTCTGGAGGCACCCGGGAGTCGATGCAGCCGAGCACGAGGGCGAAGGGGTGCTGACCGGTCGTCAGCGACTGCCGGACGGCGGGCGTCTCGTCGGGATGCTGCTCGCAGAAGGCGCGCCAGCGGCGGTTGCCCGCCGCCAGCTCCCGCAGGGCCTCCTCGGCAGTGGTGGGCCGCTTGCGCGGAGCGGCGGTGCGGGGCGCGGCGGCCGCGGGGAAGGCGCCGACGGCGAGGCCGCCGCCGAGGACCGCGGTCCCGGTGAGCGCGGCGCGGAGGAGGGAGCGCCGGGCGCGGGGCGTCGCGCGGACGGCTCTGTGAGGTACTTGGTCAGAGTTCACGAAGAGGAACGTACGTCCGACTCGGCGCCCGTTTGTTCACGTTGCTGAATGATGGACGAGTGTTGGTGGACCATGGTCAAGTGTTGAACCAGCGTTGGCGGCTTCGAGGGAAATCCTTGGCCGGAGCTCGGGTGCTGTCATGAGCTGGTCGCCGCGACGCCCGGGGGCCGCCGGCATCGGGCGGATCCCGGAGCCTTCGGCCTCCGCAGGGAACCCGCTAGGCAGGAGCCACGTCTGCAGGGAACCGCTAGGCAGGAGCCACGTCCGCAGGGAACCCGCTAGGCAGGAGCCACGTCCGCAGGGAACCGCTGGGCAGGAGCCACGTCGGCGGCCCTCTCGCGGTGTATCAGCCACAGGGCGAAGGCGAGCGTGGATATGTCGGCGTCGACCGCGCGAAGAGTGGCCTCCGGGGCGCTCCATATGAGGATCTCACCGGTCGCTCCGTCCACGACGAGGTCCGCGTCGTCGATGAGGCCCCCGAGACGGATCAGCTCCGACGCCCGCTCCGGCAGGGCATCCTCCGCGGGGCAGGCGGGAGTGTGACGCCAGGCCCTGGGGCGTACGGGGGCGCCGAGCCCGTCGTCCGCGTAGTACTCGGCGAGCGTCGGCAACGGTACGTCCGTGTCCAGCTGGAGCACGAACCCGTCCTCGGGCAGTCCGACGTCCCTCAGGAAGCGGCGGGTCGGCTCATGCGTGAGGGCCCGCGGAAAGTCGAAGTCCTCGAAGCGCATCACCGCGCCATGACCGAACTCCTCGTCCAGCAGCCGCGCCGGCAGGTCCAGCGCGAGGTCCGCGCCCGGACCCCCGATCCTGACCGGCGGGCGGACGAGCGGCCCGATCTTCCACAGCAGTGGAATCCCGTCGCCCTCGCCTGCCCCGAAGACGCCGCGGAGCTGACGCAGCTCTCCCCCGGCCCCTCTGCTCCCTCTGCTCACGTCGGTCGTAACGGTCTTGCTCATGACTCCCCCATGCCCCCGTGCAAACGAATCCCGGGCCGCGGCCACGGCGCCACCGCACGGCCGATCCCCACTGCTCAAGACCCTACGGGCCGCCACTGACAACGGCCCTGCGACGTCACGCGACCCGGGCCTCGTCCAGTCCCGACAGGATCGCGTCCACCGTCTCCGACACCGTCAGGTCGGAGGTGTCCAGCCACAGCCCGATGGGCGGGGTCTCGGCCCGCAGGCCCCGGTCCAGGTCGGCCACGGTCCACGCGCCGTAGCGACCGTCGACTTACCGGCCGCCATGATGCCCGTGATAAGGACGACCCCCGGCGTGACGCCTTTCGGCATCAAGAAGTCACCACAGCCGCCTGCGGCCGGATCGGAAGCCGGTTCACCGGGCGGCCCGTCGCCGCGCGGACCGCGGAGGCGACGGCCGCCGGGGACGTCACCACCGGTACCGCGCTGACCGACTTGGCGCCGAAGGGCGCCACCACGTCGCGCTCCTCGACCAGCTTCACGATGCGGATGTCCGGCGCGTCGAGCGCCGTCGGCAGCGCATAGCCCGTGAGGTCCGGGTGGCGGACCAGGCCGCGCGGGGTGCGCAGGTTCTCCGTGAGCGCCGCGCCCACGCCCTGGGTGACGCCCGCCTCGATCCGGGTCCTCAGCTGGGCCGGGTTGAGGACGCGGCCCACGTCCTGAGCGACGGCGAGTTCGACGACACGTACCGAGCCCAGTTCGATGTCCACGTCCACCACCGCGCGGATCGCGCAGAACGCGAGGCCGACGAACGCGTCGCCCTGGCCCGTGTCGTCGAGCGGCTCGGTCGGATGCGGGCGGCACTGGGCGGTGGCCCACAGCTCCTTGCCGTCCATGGCCTCGGTGACGGTCGTGGAGAGCACACCGTCGTACGAGGTGATCTTGCCGTCGGTGATCTGGAGGAGCTCCGCCGACATCCCGAACTTGTGCGCGAGGGGCTGCAGCAGCTGCGTACGGACCATCTTGGCGGCGCGCTCCACGGCGCCGCCCGACACCCAGGTGTGGCGGCCGCGGCAGCCGGGCCCGGCCGGCGGCTGGTCGGTGTCGACGGACGCCACGTGCACCTCGTCGATGCCGAGCGTCTCCTGGACGATCTGCCGGGCGAGCGTCGAGAAGCCCTGGCCGGTCTCGACGGCGGCGCACAGGACCGTCGCAACCCCGTCCTGGACCCGCACGGTGGCCGTGGAGACCTCGTCGGCGCCCTCGGCTCCCAGCATGTGCATCATGCCCACGCCGTAGCCCACCCCGCGGCGTACCGCGCCCGGTTCGCCCGCGCCCTCCGGGCCGCCCGGCAGGACCCAGTCGTCCTCGGGGCTGTCCTTGGGGAGCGGCGGCAGCGGAGAGTCCCGTACGGCGGTGAGGAGTTCGGCCACGGGCGCCGGGCAGGTGACCGTCTGGCCGGTGGGCAGGACATCGCCGGTGCCCATGACGTTGCGCAGCCTCAGCTCCGCAGGGTCGATGCCGAGCTTCTTGGCGAGCTTGTCCATCTGCGCCTCGTAGGCGGCGCACACCTGCATCGCGCCCTCGCCGCGCACATGGCCGGACGGCGGGTTGTTCGTACGGACGGCCCAGCCCTCGATGAACGCGTTCGGGACGGCGTACGGCCCGCAGGCGAAGGAGACCGCGGCGGCGAGCGCCTGCGACGAGGTGTCCGCGTACGCGCCCGCGTCCAGGAGGATCTGCGCCTCGACCTTGACGAGGCGGCCCTCGGCGTCCGCGTGGTGGCGGTAGCGCAGCAGAGTGGGGTGGCGATGGGCGTGGCCGAGGAAGGACTCCTCGCGCGTGGCGGTGAGCTTCACCGGGCAGCCGGTCTTCAACGCAAGCAGGCCCAGCGGGAGTTGAAAGCCGGGGTCCTCGCGGTCGGCGGTCGCGCCGGGCACGCCGGTGACGACGACCTTCACGCGGTCCGGTTCCAGGCCGTAGACCGCGGCCGCCGTGTCGCGGTCGGCGTGCGGGTCGGTGGACGCCACGTACAGCTCGACGCCGCCGTCCGGGCGGGGCACGGCGAGTCCGGCCTCCGCGCCGATGGGCGCCGGGTCCTGGCGGCCGATGCGGTACAGGCCGTCGACGACGATCTCGCCCGTCGCCTCCGGGTCGCCGTGGCGCAGCGGGATGTGCCGGATCAGGTTGCCGTCGGGGTGCAGGGGTTCGGCCTCGAAGGCCTTCTCCGGGTCGGTCACCGGGTCGAGTACTTCGTACTCGACGATGACGGCGGCCGCAGCCATCCGGGCCGTGTCCGGGTGGTCGGCGGCGACTGCGGCGATGGGCTCGCCGTGGTGCCGTACGACCTCGGAGGCGAAGACGGGACGGTCCGCGCTGCCACGGCCGTGCACTGCGGCGCCCGGCACGTCCTCATGCGTGACGACGGCGCGGACACCGGGCATCTCGCGCGCGTGGGTGGTGTCGATCGAGACGATACGGGCGTGGGGGTGCGGAGAGCGCAGGATGCCGGCCCAGAGCAGGCCCTCGGCCCACAGGTCCGCCGCGTACGGGAAGGTGCCCTCCGTCTTGGCGGGGGCGTGCGTGGAGGCGAGCGAGGCACCGAGGCCGTGCGGCGACGCCTCGGGGCTCGCGGCGGGCTTCGCGGTCGTGGACGTGGGGGTGGTCGCGGTGGCGGCTGCGGCGTCGTTGCTCATGACGTGCCTCCGTCCTGGTCGTCGGGCGCCCCTTGCACCTGGTCTTCGTACCGGCCTTGCGCCTGGTCGCCGTACGGCCCCTGCGCCTCGTGAGCCGCCGGGTTGACGCCGCCGGCGCCGGGGCCCGCCTGATGCGGGATACGCACCTCCGCGGAGCCGGCCGCGGCTTCCGCGTCTGCTGCCGCGTCCGCTTCTGCCTTGGCCTCCGCCTCCGTCTCCGCGGCCTTGGCGGACGCCTCGCGCTCGGCGACGACCTCGCGCACGGCGTCCAGGACACCCCGGTAGCCGGAGCAGCGGCACAGGTTGCCGCAGAGCGCCTGCCGGGTCTCGCGCTCGGACGGTGCGTGGTTGCCTTCGAGCAGGTCGTGGATGGTCATCGCCATGCCCGGTACGCAGAACCCGCACTGCACGGCGCCGCAGCGGGCCAGCGCCCGCTGGACGTCGGAGGGCTGCCCGTCGGCGGCCAGACCCTCCACGGTGCGCACCTCGCTTCCGGCGGCGGTGGCCGCGGGCACCAGGCAGGAGGCGACGAGCCGGCCGTCCAGCTTGACGTTGCAGGCACCGCACTCGCCCTGTGCGCAGCCGTCCTTTGCACCGGCGAGACCGAGGCGCTCGCGCAGCACGTAGAGCAGCGACTCACCGATCCAGGCGTCGGCGACCGGGCGGTCCGTCCCGTTCACACGCAGGACGTAGGAGGCGAGGGGGTGCTCGTCGTGGAAGGCGGGGCCGTCGGCAGCGTCGTCGTGGGAGGCAGGGCCGGACTGCTGGGCGTCCTCGGTGGTGTCCGCCTCCAAGGGTTCGGCGGCGGGCTCGTGCTCCGGCGGGGCGTCCGCGGACTCCGGCGAGTCGCCGGGAGTCACGGAGTCGCCACGAGCCACGGAGTCGCCGGGAGTCACGGAGTCGCCGCCCGGCTGGCCGTCGGCGTGCCCGTCGAACGTGGTGCGCTCGGCAGAGGCGGCGGGCCGGGCGGAGGCCGCGTCCTCGGCCGAGAGAGCGTGCTCGGCCGACATCGCGTTCTCGGCCGACATCGCGTTCTCGGCCGACGCCGTGTGCTCGGCCGACGCCGTGTGCTCGGCCGACGCCGTGTGCTCAACCGAAGACGTGTGCTCGGCCGCAGGAGCATGCTGCGAAAGAGCTGCCTCTGAGGCGAAGGGTTCCCGGGACGAGGAGTCTGCCGATGCTGATGCCTGAGGGGTCTCCTCCTGGGAGACGACCGGTGGCTCGTCGCCGGTCGGCTCCGCCGCCGCGGCGGGCATCCCTGGCTCCGGGTGACCGGCACCGGCGTCACCGAAGTCGCCGCCTCGGAAGCCCTGTTCGGGCTCGGCGGAGTGCCCCTCGACGGAGTGCCCCATGTGCAGGCCCGCCTGGGTGTGCTGCCCGGCCTCCGGCCCAAACCCGTGCCCGTTCCCGTGTCCGTTCCCGTGCCCGTGTCCCTGCTCGGGCCGGGCCTCGGCCTCCGGCCGGTCACTCCACGACTGCCCCGCGCCGGCCCCCGTCGCCCATGGCGCGGACGCACCGCCCGGCAGGGTCGAAGGGGGCGTGGCGCCCCACTGAGAAGCGAGCGCAGAGGTGGTGAACTCGCCCGATTCCTCCGGAAGATCGCCTTCGGCGACAGGAATCGACCACTGTCCGGTCACATCGGACGAGCTCTTGTGCGTCTCCTCCGGACCGCCGAAGGACCACTGCCCGGTCCTGCCCTGGTCGTACGAGAACGGCTCCTGTACGGGGTTCAGTTCCTGTCCGCCGTACGGGTCCTGTCCGCCGTACGGGTCCTGTCCGCCGTACGGGTCCTGTCCGCCGTACGGGTCCCGCGCCGTCTGCGGCGCGTGGTCCGCAGCCGCGCCGGCACCCGTGCCCACACCGGCCCCGGCGTCCGGGTCCGGCCACTGCACCGTCTGCACATGCCCGGTGCCGACGCCCGTCTGCGCGTGCCCGGCACCGCCGTGCAGCGCGCCCGGCATGACCCATGTGCCCGTGGCCGCCGGATCGGTCGCCCCGCCCGCGGCCGGAGCGACCGTTATCGGCGGCGGCACATAGCCGTGTCCGGGCGCCGCGAGAGGGGTGCCGGTGTAACCATCGATGCCCCCTTCGGGGAGCGTCACGAACGCCGTGGCGTCCGAGTCGTACTCGCCCTGGGGAAGCGGCTCCCAGGCACCCGGCGTGCCTGTCGGGCCGCCGTTTCCGTGGTCGTCGTGGTGGTCGGTCACGACAGCGCCCTCCCCAGTGCTCGTCGGGCCAGCACGGCAACGGTACGCCGCAGGTGCAGTACGGCGGGCGGCAGCTGCTGCGGTGAGCCGTCCTCGGCCGGTCCCGGATCGGGGATGCACGCCGCGGCGACGTACTCGCCGAACGCGGTCAACGCCTCGGGCACGACCGCCCGCTCGCCGTCCCAGTCGATGAGCGAGGCGACCCACTGCTCGGCCTCGAGCGGCCGCAGCGGCATCGGCGCGACGGCACCCACGGCGCACCGTACGCCGCGCCTGGCCGGGTCGAGGACCAGGGCCACGGACGCGGTCGCGCGCCCGGGTCCGGTCCGTCCGGTCGCCTTCAGGAAGACCTGCGGGGCGTGCAGCAGCGGCACGCGCACGTACCCGATGAGTTCGCCCGCGCGCAGCATCTCCATCCCGGCGAGCAGATGCGAGACGGGCAGCTCGCGGCGGGCGCCGTCCGGGCCCGCGATGATCAGCGTGGCTTCCAGGGCGGCGAGTACGGGCAGCGCGTCGCCGGTCGGGGCTGCGGTCGCGATGTTGCCGCCGAGCGTGCCGGCGTTGCGGATCTGGGGCGGGCCCGCGGCGCGGGCGGCGGCGGCAAGGGCGGGGATGAGGGCCGCGAAGTCGGGGCGGCCCATGCGCGCGTGCGTGAGGCCCGCGCCGAGCAGCGCGTGTCCGTCCTGGTACTGCCAGCCGCGGATCTCGCTGATCCGGCCGAGTCCGACGAGCGCGGCGGGCCGCAGAAGACCGGAGTTGACCGCGGCCATGAGGTCGGTGCCGCCCGCCACGGGCACCGCGGCGGGCATGGCGGTCAGGGCCGCCACGGCTTCGTCCAGCGAGCCCGGCAGCGTCACGGACTGCGCCGCCTGCGGTGCGTGCGTGGTCAAACCGGCTGCCCCTTCCCGCTGTCCACCTGGTCCACCTGTGTTGCCGTACGGTACGTGCTCACAGGCCGGACGTGGCAACTCTGGCACATCTTTCCGCAGGCCCGACGCGGGGGTCCGCTAGGAGGCATTCCTGCACGCGCAGGGCGATGGTCCCGGTTTCGTACGACCTCGCCGGTCGGCTCGAATTGCCACTTTTCGACGCTTCTTGTGCGGCTTTCTCACCGAGGACCCGCGATCCCAGCCGCGGCCGCCTGACGTCACGCCGCCCAGGCCACCTCACACGTTCGGGGGCGCCCCCTCGATCGGGCGTCCGAGACTGCCCGGGGCCATTCCCTCGGGGACCGGGCGCCGCTGCCACGGGAGGGGGCCGGTGGCCGGGCGGTAGCCGACGCCGAGGGCGTCAAGTCGCCGGTAGTGGTCGGTCATCCGCCGCTCGAAGTCCGCGAAGTCACGCTCGGCCGGGGCGGGCAGGCGGGACCACACGGCCTCGGCGAAGGCGGCCAGGCGCGGGAAGGTCTGGTAGTCCACGCGCGCGTGGTTCTCCATCACCTCGGTCCAGACGTTGGCCTGGGCGCCGAGGACGTGCCGTGCCTCGTCGGGTCCGAGCTGCGGCGGTACGGGGTCGAAGCGGTAGACGTCCTCCAGGGTGCGTACGTATCCGATGGGCATCGGTTCGTCGTCGCCGCCGTGCTGGCGGTGGTCCAGGTAGACCTGCTGCTCGGGGCACATGACGACGTCGTGGCCCGCGCGCGCGGCCGTGATGCCGCCCTGGTAGCCGCGCCACGACGACACCGCCGCTCCCGGCGCCAGGCCGCCCTCCAGAATCTCGTCCCAGCCGATGAGGCGCCTCCCGCGCGCGGCGAGCCAGTTGTCGAAGTGCCGGATGAACCACGACTGCAGGTCCTCCTCGTCGGCGAGCCCCAGCTCCTTGATGCGGGCCTGCGCGACCGGCGACCGCTTCCACTGGCCCTTGAGGCACTCGTCGCCGCCGACGTGGACGAACGTCGACGGGAAGAGGTCCAGGACCTCCTCGAAGACCCCCTCGTAGAAGCGGAGGGTGGTGTCAGTGGGGGCCAGTACGTTGGCGGAGATGCCCCAGGTGTCCCAGACGGAGAGGGAGGCGGTGTCGATGACGTCGGAGTTGCCGAGTTCTGGATACGCGGCGATGGCGGCCTGCGAGTGGCCCGGGATGTCGATTTCGGGGACGACGGTGATATGCCGCTCGGCGGCGTACGCGACGATCTCCCGGATGTCGTCCTGCGTGTAGTAGCCGCCGTGCGGCTTCTCCTCCCACAGCGGTGAGGCGCGGTGACCGATCTTCGTGCGCGCGCGCCACGATCCGATCTCGGTCAGCCTCGGGTGACGCTTGATCTCGATGCGCCAGCCCTGGTCGTCGGTGAGGTGGAAGTGGAAGACGTTCAGCTTGTGCGCGGCGAGCAGGTCGAGATAGCGCAGGACGCCGTCCTTGGGCATGAAGTGCCGCGCGACATCGAGCATGAGACCGCGCCAGGCGAAGCGCGGGCTGTCCTCGATGCGGGTCACCGGCAGCCGCCACTCGCGTCCGGGAAGCGGGGCACGGCGGTACGCGTCGGGTCCGAGCAGCTGCCTGAGCGTCTGGGCACCCCAGAAGAGCCCGGCGGGACCGCCGCCCACCAGGTCCACGGTTTCGCGCAGGATCGTCAGGCGGTAGCCCTCCTCGCCCAGTTCCTCGGTGACCGCCGGGTCGACGGAAAGCCAGATGGCGTTGTCGACCGAGCCCGGTGCCAGCGGAAATCCGGTGGCGGCCCCGAGCGTGGAGCGCAGCCACCGCTCGGTGAGTTCCGTCCCCTCGCCCGCAGCCAGCCGGGTTTCGGGGCCGAGCACGAAGAAGTCGTCGCCGTGGCCGGACACATGGCTGGGCGCGGGAATCAGATCCATTGCGGATGCTCCTGAATCCATGCGGATACTCCTGTGGGATGTCATCAGTCCTTCACCGCTCCGCCGAGGCCCGACACGAGCCGCCGCTGTACGAGTACGAAGAAGACGAGTACCGGAATGGTCATCACCGTGGACGCCGCCATGATCCCGCCCCAGTCGTTCTCGTCGGGCTTGAAGAAGACGAGCAGGGCCATGGGCAGCGTCGACTGCGAAGTGTCGCTGATGATGAAGGACTTGGCGAAGAGGAAGTCGTTCCAGGTCGAGATGAACGAGAAGACGCTGGTCGCGACGAGCCCGGGGAAGACAAGCGGGAAAAGGATCTGCCAGAGGAACCGGGTGCGGCTCGCTCCGTCGATGTACGCGGCTTCCTCGAGCGCTTCCGGAACGGCCTTCACAAAACCGCGCAGCATCCAGATCGCGAACGGCAGCGAGAAGGCGATGTGCGGCAGGATCAGCGAGCCCAGCGTGTTGAGCTGCCCGAAGTCCCGCATGAGGAAGAACAGAGGGATCGTCAGCGCCTCGACGGGCACCATCTGGGCGATCAGAAACATGATCAGCAGTGTGGTGCGGAAACGGAAGCGGAATCGCGTGACCGCCGTGGCCGCGAGAAAGGCGATCAGCGCGGAGACGATGACCACGGTCACCGCGACGACCACGCTGTTGAGGAAGTACCGGCCGAATTCCTGCTGCCCGAAGACGCGCCGGAAGGAATCCAGGGACGGGTCCAGCGTCCACGGCCGGGGCCGGGTCGACTCGATCTCACCAGCCGGTTTGAAGGCGCTGAGCACCATCCAGTACAGCGGAAAGGCCACGACCACGGCGATGAGCAGCGCCGACGCCTCGGCCGCAAGCCGCCAGGGCCGCCGCACCGCGCCCCGTACGAAACCGGTCATGCTCACAGTTCCTCCCCCTGACGCCGCAGCAGCCGCAGATAGACCAGCGTGATCGCCAGCAGGATCAGCAGCATCACGACGCCGATCGCCGAGCCGAGGCTGTACTGCGACGACGCGAACGCCTTCTGGTACGCGTACACGTTCAGGACCAGGTTCTGGCCGGCGATTCCGCCGCCGTTCGTCATCACGTAGATCTGCGTGAAGACCTTGAAGTCCCAGATGACCGACTGAATGGTGACGACCGTGAGGATCGGCCGCAGCATGGGCGCGAGCACGGAGCGCCAGATGCGCCACTGCGATGCGCCGTCCAGCGCGGCAGCCTCGAGGACCTCCTCCGGTACGGCCTTGATGCCGGCGTAGACAGTCACCATCACGAACGGGAAGGAGCACCACACCACTTCGAGCAGGACGAGGGCGAAGGCGCTGTAGCGGCCGTACGTCCACGAGAAGTCGCCGAGCCCGAACACCTTGTTGACCGGGCCGAAGTCCGGGTCGAAGAGGAACATCCACACCGTCGAACCGGTGATCGCAGGAGTCGCCCAGGCGCCCAGCGCGGCCAGCATCAGGGCGAGCCGCGGCACGGCCCGTACCCGCGTGAGCAGCACGGCGAGGGCGCAGCCGACGGCCAGCGTCGAGACGACGCAGGCGGCGGCGAACAGCACCGTGGCGAGGAGCACCTGCCAGAACTGGTCGTCCGCGAACAGCGTCGCGTAGTTGCCGAAGCCCTGGAAGGTCGTCGGCTCACCGCCGCTGACCTGGGCCTGCGTGTACTCCAGGAAGGAGATCAGGCCGAGCTGGTAGACGGGGTAGACAAGCAGTGCGGCGAGGACGACGAGGGCAGGGGCGAGATAGAGCCAGGGGGTCCAGCGGCCGCCCCGGCGGGCGGACTTGCGGGGTGCGGCCGGACCGACCGCCGTGGTCACGGAGACCACGACGGCCGGCTCGGCAGTGGCGTTCTGCGTCATCGGCTCAGCCCACGGACGCGAACGCGTCGTCCATCTTCTTCGCCGCGTCGCCCGAGGCCGTCGCGACGTCCTTACGGCCGGTGATGACCTCCTGGAACATGTTCGGCAGCACCAGGGACGCGTCGATCCCCGCCCAGGCGGGCGAGGCGGGGACGAACTTGGTACCTGCGCCGAGCGTCTTGATGAAGGGCGCGACGAAAGGTTCCTTCTGTGCAACGGCGTCGCGCACGTCGGTGTAGGTCGGCAGGAAGCCCATCGCGTCGAAGAGCTTCTCCTGGGTCTCCTTGCTCGCCAGCTGCTCCATCAGATCGACCGCGAGCGTGCGATGCGACGTGCTCTTCAGGACACCGAGGTTGTTGCCGCCCGCGAAGGCCGGCGCGGTCTCACCCGCCCTGACGCCCGGCAGCGGCACGACCGCGTACTTGCCCTTGACCTTGCCGGCCTCGACCGCCTCGTGGTTGAAGTCGCCGCCGATGGCCATGGCGGCCTTCCCGGAGGCGAAAGCGGTCACGACGTCGTTACCGGTCATGGCCGCACACTTGGCAGCAGGACAGTTGTCGTCGCCGAAGAGCGAGGCGTAGGCCTTGATGCCCTTCTGGGCCTCGGCGCTGTCGATGGCGGCCTCATAGGTGCCGCCCTTCTCCACGGCCAGCTCACCGCCATTGGCCCATACGAAGGGCATCGCGGCGTACGTGGACGTGCCGCCCACCGCCATCCCGTACAGGTCCGGCTTCGCCTTGTGGATCTTCTTGGCGGTGGCCGCCAACTCCTCCTGGGTCTTCGGGACTTCGAGCCCCATCTCCTTGAAGACGTCGGTCCGGTAGTAGAGGGCCCGGACGCCGACGAAGAACGGCGCTCCATAGACCTTGCCGTCGACCGTCACGGACTGCTTGGCGGTCGGGTCGGTGTCCTTCGCCTCGGCCCAGGCGCCGAACTCCTTGGTGATATCGGCGAGTCCGCCGTCGTGGACGTAGCCGGCGGTGTCCGTGTTGCCGTACTCGACGACATCGGGGGCGCTCTTCGGGTCGTTGAAGGCGGCCTTCATCTTCTGCGCGCGGGTCTCGACGGGGATGTACTCGACGGTGACCTTCGTGCCCTCGTGGGCCTTTTCGAAAGCGTCGACGGCGGCGTCGACGACCTTCTGCTTCGGCGCGTTGTTGACTTCCTGGAAGAGCCAGACGCGCAGCGTGCCGCTCTTCTCGTCCTTGGTCGAGCTGGCGTCGGAGGTCCCCGGGGCGCACGCGGTGGCGGTGAGCCCGGCGAGGACAAGTGCCGCCACGGAGGCGGTCATTCGGGCAGAGGCAGGGAGCTTCATCGGACATCCTCCGAAGGTGTTGCAGCATATGCAATAGCGGTTTCGCTATGTACAACACAACGGAGGCTAGAGAGTCCATGAACATGACCACAAGTGGTCTCAACCACTCTGTGACCACCGGAAGCACTCCGTGCAACGCGCGGGCAGCACAGAGGCCCCGGAGGCGCGGAGAGTCGCGCATCCGGGGCCTGCGGCCGGACCGGCACAGCGGCGGGGGGTCGGGCGTCGGCTACACCCCCGTGTACGACAAAGCCGTGGCGCCCCGCACCGGGGAGCCACGGCCATGCTCGGTCGACGCGCCGTACCGCAGTGGAGACGGCTCGCGCGTCACGCGGACTACAGGGACGTTACTTGTCGCCGCCCTTGCCCTTGTCCTTGTCCCCGCCGCCGGCGCCCATGGATTCGTAGATCTCCTTGCACATGGGGCACACGGGGTACTTCTTCGGGTCACGCCCTGGCACCCACACCTTGCCGCAGAGCGCGACGACGGGCGTGCCGTCGAGGGCGCTCGCCATGATCTTGTCCTTCTGGACGTAATGGGCGAAGCGCTCGTGGTCGCCGTCACCGTGCGACGTCTGTGGCGTCGGCTCTACGAGGGTCCCCGTACCTGTTCCGCGCTCGCGCTCGGGCTCAAGAGTGCTCATAAGCCCCCAGGGTACTGAAGCGCGCCGGGATCAGTTGAGCGACGGGTCGTCCGGATAGGTGGCCACCATGGCGAGCTCGCTGCGCTGGCGCCGCAGCACCTCGCGCCAGAGCCGCTCCGGCGCCGGGGACGACACGTCGCCGGGCTCCGACTCGACCACGTACCACGCGCCCTCCGCCAGTTCGGCCTCCAGCTGACCGGGGCCCCATCCTGCATAGCCCGCGAAGATACGGAGCGAGCCGAGCACGGACGCGAGCAGCTCCGGCGGTGCCTCCAGGTCCACCAGTCCGATCGCACCGTGCACCCTGCGCCAGCCCAGCGGCGCCCGATCCCCCGTCGCGCCGCCGGGGATCACCGCGATGCCGAGCGCCGAGTCGAGCGAGACCGGCCCGCCCTGGAACACGACGCCCGGCTCCCCCGCGAGATCGCCCCAGCCCTCGAGGATGTCGCCGACGTCCACCGGGGTCGGCCGGTTGAGGACGACGCCGAGCGAGCCCTCCTCGTCGTGGTCGAGGAGGAGCACCACCGCGCGGTCGAAGTTCGGGTCCGCCAGGGCGGGGGTGGCCACGAGCAGCCGCCCTGTGAGCGAGGACACCTCGGTCATGGCAGACATGATCCCGCATCTTCCCCGCATGGGGACACCCAATGCCCTTACCCGAGTGAATACGGCAACGAAGGGAAGGTGTGCCCTGGTGGGGCCCCATCGAGGGCGGCGGCGGGAGACGGACGGGCAGACCGAAGGAGCGTGAGAGCACACGTGTGAGGCGGTGACCAGGTGTCCACGATCGGGCACG
Organism: Streptomyces himalayensis subsp. himalayensis; assembly: GCF_013778455.1. Lineage (GTDB taxonomy): Bacteria > Actinomycetota > Actinomycetes > Streptomycetales > Streptomycetaceae > Streptomyces > Streptomyces himalayensis. The sequence goes on from NZ_JACEHE010000019.1 coordinate 37,067, forward strand.
TTTCGTGTTGTGGCGAACTCATGACCTCTCTGTGGCCCCCTTGGGCTTACGGAAGGGGGGTAGGCGGCCATTACGCTTGCTCCTCGGCCCTGCCCCCTTCACTCGGAACGCGAGATTCATGACGGTCACTGACGATGTCCTGCTTGTTCACGGCGGAACCCCGCTGGAGGGCGAGATCCGCGTCCGCGGCGCGAAGAACCTCGTGCCGAAGGCCATGGTCGCCGCACTGCTCGGCAGCGCTCCGAGCCGGCTGCGCAATGTCCCCGACATCCGCGACGTCCGTGTCGTACGCGGTCTGCTGCAGCTGCACGGTGTGACCGTCCGCCCCGGCGAGGAACCGGGCGAACTGGTGATGGACCCGTCGCACGTCGAGAGCGCGAACGTCGCGGACATCGACGCGCACGCGGGCTCCTCGCGCATCCCGATCCTGTTCTGCGGTCCGCTGCTGCACCGCCTCGGGCATGCGTTCATCCCGGGCCTGGGCGGCTGCGACATCGGCGGCCGGCCGATCGACTTCCACTTCGAGGTGCTGCGGCAGTTCGGCGCCCGGATCGAGAAGCGTGCGGACGGGCAGTACCTGGAGGCGCCGCAGCGGCTGCGCGGCACCAAGATCCGGCTGCCGTACCCGTCCGTGGGCGCGACCGAGCAGGTGCTGCTGACCGCCGTCCTCGCCGAGGGCGTCACCGAGCTGTCCAACGCCGCGGTGGAGCCGGAGATCGAGGACCTGATCTGCGTCCTGCAGAAAATGGGCGCGATCATCGCGATGGACACCGACCGGACGATCCGTATCACCGGCGTCGACAAGCTCGGCGGCTACACGCACCGCGCGCTCCCCGACCGCCTGGAGGCCGCCTCCTGGGCGTCCGCCGCGCTCGCGACCGAGGGCAACATCTACGTCCACGGCGCCCAGCAGCGCTCGATGATGACGTTCCTGAACACCTACCGGAAGGTGGGCGGCGCCTTCGAGATCGACGACGAGGGCATCCGCTTCTGGCACCCGGGCGGCACGCTGAACGCCATCGCGCTGGAGACGGACGTGCACCCCGGCTTCCAGACCGACTGGCAGCAGCCGCTGGTCGTCGCGCTCACGCAGGCCACCGGCCTGTCGATCATCCACGAGACGGTGTACGAGTCCCGCCTCGGCTTCACGTCCGCGCTGAACCAGATGGGCGCGCACATCCAGCTCTACCGCGAGTGCCTCGGCGGCTCCGACTGCCGGTTCGGCCAGCGCAACTTCCTTCACTCCGCGGTCGTTTCGGGCCCCACGAAGCTGCAGGGCGCCGACCTGGTCATCCCCGACCTGCGCGGCGGCTTCTCGTACCTGATCGCCGCCCTGGCGGCCCAGGGCACGTCCCGCGTCCACGGCATCGGCCTGATCAACCGCGGCTACGAGAACTTCATGGAGAAGCTGGTGGAACTGGGCGCGAAGGTGGAGCTGCCGGGCAGCACGCTCTAGAACCGGCGCCGCGCCGCTGTGGGTCGGCGCCCCGCGCCGCTGTGGGTCGGCGCCCCGCGCCGCTGTGGGCGGCACGGGTCGGCGCCCCGCGCCGCTGTGGGCAGTCGTGCCTCCCCCAGTGACTCATGGGCCTGGGAGGTACCCCCAGGGCGATGGGGGTCCCCCTGCTCTGGGGGCACCTCCCAGCGTTAGCTGGAGGGGGAAGCCGAGAGCTTCGGGGAGGGTGGGCACAGCGGCGCCCCGCGCGGCGGGCCACCCGGCTTGTGCGGCGCGCGGCAGCCGCAACCGCCCGCACCCCGCAGGAGCGCAAGCGAAAGGGCGGCTACCCCGAGGGGGTAGCCGCCCTTTCGCATGGGCTCACTGGCCCTTGGCGGCTTCCTTGAGCTTGGAGCCCGCGGACACCTTCACGCTGTAGCCGGCCGGGATGTTGATCGGCTCGCCGGTCTGCGGGTTGCGCGCGGTGCGAGCGGCACGGTGCGTGCGCTCGAAGGTGAGGAAGCCGGGGATGGTGACCTTCTCGTCGCCCTTGGCAACAACCTCGCCGACCGTCTCGGCGAACGCGGCCAGCACCGCGTCGGCGTCCTTGCGAGTCACCTCGGCGCGGTCGGCCAGCGCGGCCACCAGCTCACTGCGGTTCATTTTTGTACTCCCGTGTTCTTCTTGCCGTTGAGGCGTGCCACGCGGCGGAGCCGCATGTGTGATGCGGCGAAGCCGATGCTGCCAGGGTCCTCGGTCGGTCCCCGGACCCGGGTCCGTAGCCAGACCCTCGCGCCCAGAGACGCATCCTGCCCCCACCTGCGGCGGGAAAGCCAATCCGGCACCCCTGGGAGTCACACGAAAAGCGCCACTGCCTCGAATTGATGACGCTCCGTCCACTCCCGACAGCGGACCGCAGGGCTCAGGCTGGCTGCCCGCCACCCTAGAGGGAGGCCTCAAGCCCCGCGTTCCACGACGCGCCGACTCTAATACCCCGGACTGACAACGCCCGGCCACCGGCCCGTCAGGCGGTGGTGTTACCCGTCACAGCGACCCCGGCGGCCTTCGCGGCGTCCCGCACCGCTCCGGCGACCGCGCCCGCGACCTTGTCGTTGAAGACGCTCGGGATGATGTAGTTCGGGTTGAGCTCGTCCTCGGTGACGACGTTCGCGAGTGCGGTGGCGGCGGCCAGCATCATCTCCGTGTTGACCGTACGCGACTGCGCATCGAGCAGACCGCGGAAGACACCCGGGAACACCAGCACGTTGTTGATCTGGTTCGGGAAGTCCGAGCGGCCGGTGGCCACAACTGCCGCCGTCTGACGGGCGATCGCGGGCTCGACCTCCGGGTCCGGGTTCGCGAGCGCGAACACGATGGCGTCGTCGGCCATGGCGGCCACGTCGTCGCCGTCGAGCACGTTCGGCGCCGAGACACCGATGAACACGTCGGCCTCGCGCACCGCTTCCTTCAGCGTGCCGGTGACGCCCTCGGGGTTGGTGTTGTCCGCGATCCAGCGCAGCGGCGAGTCCGCGGCCGCGTCGACGAGGTCCGGTCGCCCGGCGTGCACCACGCCGTGGATGTCGGCCACGACGGCGTGCTTGACGCCCGCGGCGATCAGCAGCTTGAGGATGGCCGTACCGGCCGCGCCGGCGCCGGACATGACCACGCGCACGTCCTCGATCGCCTTGCCGACCACGCGAAGCGCGTTGGTCAGCGCGGCGAGTACGACGATCGCGGTGCCGTGCTGGTCGTCGTGGAAGACGGGGATGTCGAGGGCCTCGCGCAGGCGCGCCTCGATCTCGAAGCAGCGGGGTGCGGAGATGTCCTCGAGGTTGATGCCGGCGAAGCCGGGGGCGATGGCCTTGACGATCTCGACGATGGCGTCGGTGTCCTGGGTGTCGAGGCAGAGCGGCCAGGCGTCGATGCCGGCGAAGCGCTTGAAGAGGGCCGCCTTGCCCTCCATCACGGGCAGCGCGGCCTTGGGTCCGATGTTGCCGAGGCCCAGCACGGCCGAGCCGTCCGTCACGACCGCAACGGAGTTTCGCTTGATAGTGAGGCGGCGGGCGTCCTCGGGGTTCTCGGCGATCGCCATGCACACACGGGCCACGCCGGGCGTGTAGACCATGGAGAGGTCGTCACGGTTGCGGATGGGGTGCTTGGACGCCATCTCGATCTTGCCGCCGAGGTGCATCAGGAACGTACGGTCGGAGACCTTGCCCAGGACGACACCCTCGATGGTGCGCAGCTTGCCGACGATCTCGTCGGCGTGCGCGGTGGAGGTCGCGGCGATGGTGACGTCGATACGGAGCTTCTCGTGCCCGGAAGCGGTGACGTCGAGGCCGGTGACCGAGCCTCCGGAGGACTCCACGGCCGTGGTGAGCTGGGACACCGCGGTTCCGCTCGCGGGCACCTCCAGCCGGACCGTCATCGAGTAGGAGACGCTGGGCGCCGTTGCCATGGCCGACTTCCTCTGCTTTCCCTTTGTGTCGCGTGTGTCGCGTGCGCCCGCCGCGAGTCCACGGCCAGCGTCATCCGATGGTGTCACCTACCGCCGAGTACGCGGTAGCCGCCCCGGATTGCGAACGTTTTGTTCTCGCACCGCTCGTTCCGACGGCGCAATGAAAAAGGGCAAAGCCAGACAAAGAGGTCCGCGCCTCCTGATGGCGCGGACCTCTCGAACGTTCAGTGACACCGACCCGCCATGCTCGCCTCGCGGCAAGTGGTCGCTCGAAGCGACGAAGGTTGGGCCCGGGGGCTTGGATCGAGCCGGTGCCACGTCAACGGTAACAAACGATCCCCCTAAGGCAATTCCCGTACCGCCTATCAGTCCCGACAGCATGTCCGGATCAGTCCCTGAGCAGGTGCCGATCAGTCCCTGAGCAGGTGCCGATCAGTCCCCGAGCAGGTGCCGATCAGTCCCCGAGCAGGTGCCGATCAGTCCCTGAGCAGGTCCGGCGTCCCGGCCGCGTCCGGCTCGTCCCGTTCCGCCGAGACGATGGTGAGCTGCTGCGTCGCGCGGGTCAGAGCGACGTACAGCACACGCAGTCCGGCGGGCGACTCGTCGGCGATCTCCGCAGGTGAGACGACCACCGTCGCGTCGTACTCCAGTCCCTTCGCCTCCAGGCTGCCGAGCGCCACCACGCGCTCGCCGAGCCCGGCGAGCCAGCGGGCGGCCTCCTCGCGGCGGTTCATCGCGACGACGACGCCGACGGTGCCGTCGACCTGTTCCAGCAGGCGGCGGGCCTCCTCCCGCACCGTCTCCGCCATCCCCTCGCCGTGTACGACGGCGAAGCGGGGCCGTACGCCCGTCGAGCGGACCGCGGACGGCGATGGGGAACCCGGCATGGCGAGGGCCAGTACGCGGGCCGCCAGCTCGGCGATCTCGGACGGGTTGCGGTAGTTCACGGTGAGCGTGAAGCGGCGGCGGGGCCGCGTGCCGAGGGCCTCGTCGCGGGCCTCGGCGGCCTCGTCCGGGTCGGACCAGGAGGACTGGGCGGGGTCGCCGACGATCGTCCAGGTGGCGTGCCGTCCGCGGCGGCCGATCATGCGCCACTGCATGGGGGTGAGGTCCTGGGCTTCGTCGACGATGACGTGGGCGTACTCGGTGCGTTCCTGGGCCAGCCGCTCCGCGCGCTCGCGCGAGGACTCCTCGCGGACCGGCATGAGCTCCTCCAGGCCCGTGAGCTGCTCGAGCGGGTCGAGTTCGCGCTTCTTGCGAGGCCGATAGGGGGTCCCGAGGATCGCCTGGAGCTCGTCGAGCAGGGCCACGTCGTGGACGGAGAGCGCGTCGCGCCGCAGTGACCGGGCGACCCTGCGCACATCGCCCGGGTTCAGCTCGCGGCGCGCCCACCGGCCGAGGAGCTTCTCGTCGCCCATCGCCGAGAGGACACCGCGCGGGGTGAGCTCGGGCCACCAGGCGTCCAGGAACGCGATGAAGTCGTCCTCGGAGGTGATGTCCTCGTCGAAGGAGGAGCGCAGCTCGGCGGCGAGCTCCGGGTCGGTGTGCCGGGATCCGGCCCCCGACTGCTCCCACAGGGCGTCGAGCAGCAGCTTGCGGGCGCGGGGGCGGAGCAGGTTGACGGGCGCCGTGCCGCCGAGAGCCGTCCGGCGGATCCGCTGGAGCGCCTCGCCCTCCAGCTCGAGCCTGCGTCCGAAGGCGACGACCCGCAGCCGGTTGGGCGGGCCGACGGGCGCCGCAGGACGGCCCGGGGTGTGGCCGGCCGGACCGAGCTCCAGTGCGCCCCGCGCCGCCTTCCGCAGCACCCGCAGCATGCGCGAGGAGCCCTTCACGCGGGCCACCGACGGGGAGTCGTAGACCGTGGCCTCGGCGCCGTCGACCAGCGAGCCGACCGCGCGGATCGCCACCTGGCCCTCCTCGCCGAGGGACGGCAGGACGCCTTCCGTGTACGCCACGAGCAGCGGCGTCGGCGAGACGATCAGGATGCCGCCCGCGTACCGGCGCCGGTCCTGGTAGAGCAGATAGGCGGCGCGGTGCAGGGCCACCGCCGTCTTGCCGGTGCCCGGACCGCCCTCGACGTACGTCACGGAGGCGGCGGGCGCCCGGATCACCAGGTCCTGCTCGGCCTGGATGGAGGCCACGATGTCCCGCATCGTGTGGGTGCGGGCCTGGCCGAGCGCGGCCATCAGCGCGCCGTCGCCGACCACCGGCAGTTGCCGGCCGTCCAGGTAGGCCGTGAGCTCGGGGCGCATGAGGTCGTCCTCGACGCCGAGGACCTTGCGGCCCTTGGAACGGATGACACGTCGGCGGACCACCCGGCCGGGGTCGACGGGCGTGGAGCGGTAGAAGGGCGCGGCGGCCGGGGCGCGCCAGTCGATGACCAGCGGCGAGTAGTCGGCGTCGAGCACACCGATGCGGCCGATGTGCAGCGTCTCGGCGATGTCTGCCGTGTTGTCGGTCCGCACGGAGCCCTCGGCCGGCTCGACCGCTGTGTACGCGCCGTCGGGACCCTTCTTGCCGTCCTTGCCGGTCAGCAGATCGATACGGCCGAAGAGGAAGTCCTCGAACTCGTTGTTGAGCCGGTTGAGGTGGATTCCGGCACGGAAGACCTGCGCGTCCCGCTCGGCGAGCGCGCCGGGCGTGCCGACGTGACCGCGCTTGGCGGCGTCGTGCATCAGGAACTCGGCCTCGTGGATCTTCTCTTCGAGACGCTGGTACACGCGGTCCAGATGTTCCTGTTCGACGCTGATCTCGCTGTCGCGTACGGAATCGACAGCGGTATCTGCAGCCGAATCGACGGCTTCCTGCGCGGCCACCGGAGGCCCCCTTCTGACGTGCTGGGCAGCCGTCCACCGTACGCGAAAGGGGGCCTCCATGTGCACCTGCGTGCGCACATTCCCGCACAAACGCCCTGCGTAGACCGCCGATGCGGCCGTCCGGCGCATCCGGTCCTGTGCGGGGCGTGACGGGCCGGATGCGCTGCGCGCGCGTGACGCGGACGCGGCGCGCACGCGTCATGTGAACGCGGCGCGCACCCCTCCTACACGTCCACCTCCACCAGACGCTTGCCGTCGAACGTCTCGACCTCGAAGTGGTCGATGTCGTTGCGGGCGAGCGCGGCGCCCCCGTGCACATACAGGGGGTGTTTGGCGGTCTCGTGCGTGCTGCCCGGAATGCCGTATCCCCACTTCGGGACCGACCAGGTGGTCACCGTCTCGCGCTCGCCGTTCTTGCCGACCGCGATGAGGGAGCACTTCTCGGGGCCCTTGACGTTCTGCAGCTCCAGGACGGTGTGCGTGCCCCAGGCCTTCTTCTCCATGCCGATGGTGGCGGTGACCTTGGTCGACGCGTCCGTGGCCTGCACCTTCTCCGCCATGTCGTTGAAGAACGCATGCTCGGCCGGGCTGGTCGGATGCGGATCGGCCAGCGTTTTCGTGTCGTCGCCGTCCACCGCCATGACCGTCAGCGGGCCGCCGATGATCAGCGCGGCCGCGGCCGCCACCAGATACAGGCCGCGCCTGCGCTTGGCCGCGCGCCGGGCCGCGACCTCGTCGACGAGCCGCTCCGTGAGCCTCGGGCTCGGCTTGACCACGAGCTGTGCGCCGAACTGCTCCCTGACGGGATCGCCCTGGGTGCCCGGAAGATCGGCGAGCGCCGCGAGCATCGGCTCCATGCCGGCGAGCTCTTCGAGCTGCTGCGCGCACCAGTCGCAGCCCGCCAGATGGGCTTCGAACGCGGTCGCCTCGGCATCGTCCAGGATGCCGAGGGCGTAGGCGCCGACCGTCTCGTGCACGTCATCGGGGCCCTGAGGGCCCTGCTGCCCGGACGTAGGAGACCCGGGGAATCCGTACCCGGATCCGTACGCGTCGTACGTGCTCATGCCGTCACCCCCCGCTCCTCCAGTGCCAGCTTCATCGAGCGCAGCGCGTAGAACACCCGCGAGCGCACCGTGCCGCTGGGTATGCCGAGCGTCGCGGCCGCCTCATTGACCGTACGCCCTTTGAAATACGTCTCGACGAGCACCTCTCGGTGCGCCGGGGTCAGGTCCTCGAGCGCGTCCGAGAGTGTCATCAGCCACAGCGCCTTGTCGATCTCGTCCTCCGCGGGGATGACCTCCAGCGGCGACGGGTCGACCTCCTGCGGCCGGGCCTGCCGGCTGCGATGACCGTCGATGACGATGCGGCGGGCAACCGTCACCAGCCAGGGGCGTACCGAACCGGTCGCACGATTGAGCTGACCGGCGTTCTTCCAGGCACGGATGAGCGTTTCCTGCACGACGTCCTCGGCGCGCTGCCGGTCCCCCGCGACCAGCCGGAGCACGTACGCGAGCAGCGGACCGGCGTGCTCCCGGTAGAGGGCGCGCATCAGCTCCTCGTCGGGTTCCGCGGGCTGGGACATGCGATGTCGTGCCCTGGGCGGACGTTCATCGGCCACGGCGGAATCCTTGCGCACGCCTACCTCCGGTGTCCCCGATTCGACTGGGGCTGCCCAGCCGGTGCTTCCCAGCCGGTCGCTCACCATCGGGTTACGTAGCCGGACGGCGTTGTGTTCAAGGCTCCGTCAAAGGAATTCCAGGGCCTGGGAGTTCAGGCCCGCGCGAGCGCCGCCCGTCGGCGGTGCCGGGCCACACGTTCCCGGTTGCCGCACGCCTCGCTCGAGCACCAGCGCCTGCGCCGGCCGCGGGATGTATCGAGGTAGATGAGGGGGCAGTTGTCGCCCTCGCACCGGCGCAGCCGTGCTCGGGCGACCGGGTCCGTCAGCAGCTCGACGGCGTCGCGTGCTACGGCGGCGAGGAGCGCGGTGCAGCCGGGGTCGTCGTGCAGGGCCCGCACGAGAGTGCCGTCCTCGGCGCGGACGGCCCTGGGGGCGGGCGGGGCCCAGCGGGCGAGTGCGTTGACGCGTTCCAGGGCGCCGCCCGCGTACCGTCCGTCGAGTTCGCCGCGCACCAACTCGTCGACGCGCAGGCGGAGTTCGCGGAACGCCGCCAGCCAGGAGGGCTCTGCGGCGCTCAGAGGCGTATCAGGGGGGACGAGCCCCGCAGCCGCGCACCAGGCGCGCAACCGTTCAATCGAGCCGAGCCGCTCCTCGGGATGCGCCGTCGCCAGCAGGTCCAGACAGATCCGCCCGGCGTCGAACCGCGGCTCGTGCGGGGACGGAGCCGCGGCCTGCGCCGGGGACGTATGAGTGACTGCCGGGGACGTACGGGTGGCTGCGGCCGCGCTGGTCGCGCCTGATGCCATGAGCCTGTCACCGCCTCGGGGATACCGGTGAGTGCCGTGTCCCTACAGTGCCTGCCCGGGCGCGCCGCCGGAACCCCTGCTACCGGTCCGAGTGGCCCGGGATCCCATGGGGGTCCCCCCGCTCGAGCGAAGCCGAGAGTGGGGGAGGGTGCTCGTCGTGCAGGATGCGCTGGAACAGGTGGTGGTCGCGCCAGGCGCCCTTGATGTGAAGGTAGTTGGGAGCAGTACCGATGCGTTCGAAACCGCACTTCGCGAGGACGCGCTGCGAGGCGGTGTTGTCGGTCAGCGTGCCGGCCTGGATGCGGTGCAGACCCAGCACGTCGCGGGCCGCCCGGCACACCTCCTCAACGGCCCGGGAGGCCAGACCCCGGCCGACGTACCGCGCGTCGATCCAGTAGCCGAGGTTGGCGCTGCGGAACGGCCCGAGCGCGATGCCGGTCAGATCCGCCCGCCCGACGACAAGCGGCCCGTCGGTGACGATCCACCGTGCACTCCCCGCCTCGGCGAGCCGCGCGGCCTGCCCTTCGGCGGTGTAGAACTCCTCGCTGCGATACGGCTCCGTGGGCCGCAGATGCTCTCGGTTGCGCACACACGCGTCGGCGAGCGCCTGGGCGTCTTCGGCGGTGGCGCGGCGTATCCGTATTCCGTCGCTGATCATCCCCGTACGGTACGACGGCCCTCGTTGTGTTGCTGCTCTGCTCACGTGCGGGCCGATCACCGCCATAATGCGCGCATGGTGACGCTGGAGATCGCTGACGTTGCGGAGGAAGTACGCGACGTCCTGGCCGCCCGAGCCCGAGAGCGTGGGCAGTCGCTACAGGAGTTTCTCCTAGGGCCTGTGTCGGAAGTGGCGCCTGCCGGGCGACGCCTGGCACGCACGCTCGCAGCGTTGCCGAAACGCCCGAATAGCTCCGCTATTAGGGCGCTCCGGCGCCTTGCGATCGCACGCACCAGACGCCGCGGGGCCCGCCCTCCGGGCGTACGGCGCCACTTCCGACACACGCCCTAGGGCTCCTCGCGGAAGAAGCCACGCGGGCGAGCAACAGCAACATCGCCGTGCTCCGCGCCTTCGAGAACCGCACGGATGGCGTGGGCGGCTGCCGAGCCGACGAGGCCCCCGGTCCGACTTCATAAGGCGTCGGGATCGGCGGCCGGGACCGTTACACGTCCGCGTACTTCGAGTCCGCCGCCGGATCCAGCGCCAGCCGGTACCCCCGCTTCACCACCGTCTGGATCAGCTTCGGTGTGCCGAGGGCCGTACGGAGGCGGGCCATCGCCGTTTCCACCGCGTGTTCGTCGCGGCCCGCGCCGGGCAGTGCGCGCAGCAGGTCGGCGCGGGGCACCACCCAGCCCGGGCGGCGCGAGAGGGCACGCAGGAGCGACATCCCGGCGGGCGGCACGGGGCGCAGACAGCCGTCCACCATGACCGCGTGGCCGCGGATCTCCACCCGGTGCCCCGCAATGGGCAACGTACGGGCGCGGGCGGGCAGTTCCTGGCAGAGCAGCTGTACGAGGGGGCCGAGCCGGAAGCGTTCCGGCTGGACGGTGTCGATGCCGTGGGCCTGCAGCGGCAGCGCCGTGACGGGGCCGACGCAGGCGGGAAGCACGTCGTGGTGCAGGGCCGCGAGCAGTTCGGGAAGCCGGCCGCGGGTCTCGGCGCGGGAGAGCAGGGATGCGGCGGCCGGGGCGCTGGTGAAGGTGAGCGCGTCCACGCCCCGCGAGACGGCGAGGTCGAGGAGCCGGTCGACGGGCGCGATGTCCTCCGGCGGCATCCACCGGTAGACCGGTACGCCGACGACCTCCGCGCCCCCTTCCCGCAGCGCCTCGACGAAGCCGGGCAGCGGTTCGCCGTGCAGCTGCACCGCGATCCGGCGTCCGTCGACTCCCTCGCCCAGCAGCCGGTCCAGCACCTCGGCCATCGACTCGGACGAAGGCGACCACTCCTCGGTGAGCCCGGCGGCCCGGATGGCGCCCTTGACCTTGGGGCCGCGGGCGAGCAGCTCGACGCCGCGCAGCCGGTCGAGCAGCGCCTCGCCGAGGCCCCACCCGTCGGCGGCCTCGACCCAGCCGCGGAAACCGATGGCGGTGGTAGCCACCACCACGTCGGGCCGCTGGTCGATCACGTCCTTGGTCGCGGCGAGCAGTTCGCTGTCGTCGGCGAGGGGCACGATACGCAGCGCGGGCGCGTGCACGACGGAGGCTCCTCGCCGCTGCAGCAGGGCGCCGAGCTCATCGGCACGGCGTGCGGCCGTCACCGCGACGGTGAACCCCGCGAGGGGTCCTTCCTTGTGGTCGAACATTGGCTCTCGTCCCGAGCTCTAGTGGTTCTCCGGCCGGCTGTCAGGTAGTCCTCCGGATTCACCGAGCCTGCCAACAGCCCGTGACAGGCTCGGATCATTGCGATGTCGTCCGTGTTACGTCACCGCGCATCCCGTACAGACCGGCGGCAGGCTCCCGGCCCGGCCGCGGTGCGGCCGGGCCTGGTGCCCGCGGCGTCAGCCGCCGATGTGGAAGTCTCAGGATGCCGCGGTGCGGTGCGTCACACCTCCGCGTAGCTGAGTTGGGGCTTCGCCTCGGACGTCGCCTCGGCCGACGAGGCGGCGGCGGCCGGACGGCGAAGGTATACGGCCCAGGTCACCGCGATGCACACCGCGTAGAAGGCGAGGAACGCTACGAAGGCGCCGGTGCCGGTGCCCGCCGTCATGAAGGACTGCCGGAAGGCGAGGTTGATGCCGAGGCCGCCGAGCGCGCCGACCGCGCCGATCAGGCCCATCGAGGCACCGGACAGCCGGCGCCCGTAGGCCGCGGCCTCCTCCCCGGTGAGCCCCTTCTGCACGGCCTTGGCGGCGAAGATGCCCGGGATCATCTTGTACGTGGAGCCGTTGCCCAGGCCCGTCAGGACGAAGAGCGCGATGAAGGCGGTGGTGAACAGCGGCAGCGACTTCTCCATCGAGGCCATCACGATGACGCTGGTGGCCACGGCCATGGCGGCGAAGTTCCACAGCGTGATGCGGGCGCCGCCGTACTTGTCGGCGAGCCAGCCGCCGAAGGGCCGGATCAGCGAACCGAGCAGCGGGCCGATGAAGGTGACCGACGCGGCCTGCAGCGGCGTACGGCCGAACTGGGTCTGCAGCACGAGACCGAAGGCGAAGCTGTAGCCGATGAACGAGCCGAAGGTCCCGATGTAGAGGAACGACATGATCCAGGTGTGCGCGTCGCGGACGGCTTCCTTCGCCGCACCGGTGTCGTTCTTGACCGACGCGATGTTGTCCATGAAGAGCGCGGCGCACACCGCGGAGACCAGGATGAACGGGATGTAGATCCCGAGCAGCACCCGCGGACCGCCTGACGCACCGATGACGCCGAGGGCCACGAGCTGCACGACCGGCACGCCGATGTTGCCGCCGCCGGCGTTCAGACCGAGCGCCCACCCCTTCTTGCGCAGCGGGAAGAAGGAGTTGATGTTGGTCATGGAGGAGGCGAAGTTACCGCCGCCGACGCCGGTGAGTACCGCGCACAGCATGAAGGTGGTGTACGAGGTGCCGGGCTCCATCACCACGAACGCGGCGATCGTCGGCAGGAGCAGCATCGACGCCGCGATGATCGTCCAGTTCCGGCCGCCGAATCGGGCGACGGCGAAGGTGTACGGCACGCGGACGAACGCCCCGACGAGGGTGGCCATGGCCACGAGGAAGAACTTTCCGGCCGGGTCGATCCCGTACTCGGGCCCCATGAAGAGGACCATGACGGACCACAGGGTCCAGATCGAGAATCCGATGTGCTCGGACAGGACGGAGAAGATGAGGTTGCGCCGTGCGACGCGCTCACCGGTCTCCTTCCAGAACTCCTCGTTCTCCGGGTCCCACTGCTCGATCCAGCGGCCCCCCTTACGCGATGCGGTGGTGGTGCTCGGGGCTGTCATCTCACGCCTCCACGTATCTCGGCTGATGAGCCGAAGGTAGGGAGGGCGCGTTTCCGCGCTGTGGCTGCGGGTGACCTCCGGGGAACTTTGCTCTCACCCCGGGCAGGGTGCGGCAGTGAGGGTTTTGCCGTGGATCATGACGGGTTGGCCGTGGGGCCATGCCCCTGAAACAGAGCCGGGCGAGGCGATGGGTGCTCTCGGAGGTCGCTTCTCAGGCGCCCTGCGCCGTCTCAGCAATGCTTACAGATCGTCTGGCAACACCCGGAACGCCTTGTGCTCGGTCAGCGGTAGGACCGCACGGAAGTCCCTCCGGTCGAGGGTGAGGATCGCATCGGTCTCGTACTCCTCTGCGAGCGCCACATTCACAGCGTCTGCGAGGTCCAGCGACAACGAGGCGTACCGCGCCTGCACCTGTTGCGCACGAAGCAGAATCGAGGGGCCGGTCTCCGCGATGGCGAAGTCACCCCGCTCCGCAGCATTGACGATGTCCTCGAGCATGTCCCGAGCCCGCGCCTCGCCGAGCTCACGCCGCCCCACATGATCCAGCTCGGCCAGTACAAGCGGCGAGAACACGGTGAGTCCGGCCTCTTCCAGCACTCGGTACGCCAGATCGCTGCTCGGATGCGCCGTGTCGAACGCAGCGAGCGTTCCGGACGTGTCGGCGATGACGATCAATCCTCGGTCCTCGCCGACCCCATCGATTCGCGCACGATCGCATCGGCCCGGTCCGCGAGTGTGGGATCGCCCCTGTTGAAGCGGCGCAGACCCAGCGGCCTCTCGCGTCGGCGGTAGCGCAGAGCCGCGAGATGCAGTGCCTCACGGATGATCTCCGCCTCGCTTATCCCTTGCCGGGCAGCGGCCTGCTTGATCACGGCCATGTCATCTGCGTCGGCATAGACCATCGTCCGCTTCATCGTCATGACCATATGCTACACCCGGCATATGTTGCGCAGCTCCCTCGACGGAAACAGGGGCGGCAGCGGCCCGCCGCTGCCCGCCTGGGGATACTGCGCCCAGTTCTGCGCGGCGCGCTGCTGCGCCGCCGGGCTGGGGTCGGGGAGGGCGACCACCTTCAGCGAGCCGTTCCGCCCACCCCCTGCCGGACGTCCGCGTACTGGTACCCGAACTGCTCGGCGATGAAGTCCCCTTGCTTTACGGGATCTTGGCGCACCTGACTGACTCCGCCGCCTGCAGGGGTTGCCTCACGCCGCCCCGCCACTTATCGTTTCTCGATAACATCGATAAACGATAAGCAAGGCGGGGTCGTGACCGAAGACCGGAAGATGCTGGAACCCATGGCCACGGTCGTGTCCATCGTCCTGCGCACCCTGTTGGCCTTGCTGGCGGCAGGACTCGTCCACTCGACCATCCATGGCAGTTGGGGGGACGTCTTCGTCTGCATCGCCGACGATTCGACCACCAGCTCCGTCACCGCCGACGACTTCGTCCCCGAGAACGGGGCGCAGGTCGACTCGATTCCCCGCTACTGCGCCGAGAGCCCCGACGCCCACCTGCGTCTGCTCAACGAACTCGGCGAACTTCCATCGACGTTGCTGCTGATCAGCGGACTCTTCCTGCTGCACCGACTCCTTCAGGGAGCGGCGCGGGACGGTGTCTACACCGTGCAGACGGCATCCAGGCTTCGCCTGCTCGGCTGGTGGCTGCTCGTCGGCAGCCTGGTCGTCGAGATCATCGAGGCGAACGCCAGAGCGGCTCTGCTCGCTGAACTGGCCGAAACCGCGGACTTCTCGGCCGGGACCTGGCTGAGCATGTGGACAGCTCCCTACCTGGCCGTACTGACCGGTCTCGGCCTGCTGACCTTCGCACGGATCACCCGCGCAGGCACGTCCATGCGCGAGGACCTCGAAGGAGTCGTCTGATGGCCGCCGACGACCACGAGGGCCATGACATCGAGGTGCATCTCGACAAGCTCCTCAACGAGCGCGGCATGACCCTCACCGAACTCGCCAACCGCGTCGGCGTGACCAACGTCAACCTGTCCGTGCTCAAGAACGGACGCGCCAAGGCGATCCGGTTCACCACCCTGACCCGGATCTGCGAAGTCCTGCAGTGCCAACCGGGCGACCTGCTCAGCTACCGCCCCGGATCGTCCTCCGGAAACCCTCAGAAGTCCTGACCCGCACGACTAATTCGACACATTGCCCCTGAAAAGGAGACCCAAATGTTCAGCACCATGGATACGGGTACGAAGATCGCGATCGCGGCCGTCCTGGTCCTCCTGCTCACCGTGGTGGTCGGCGTGGGCCGGTGGCTCACCCGCCGCTGAGACCCCTTCCGTCGGCGTACGCAGTTCGGGCGTACGCCGACATGCCACCTTGCGCGACATCAGGAGGCTCGCCGAGGCGGCTCACCCCTGACGCGCGGATCCTCGGCAGCGCGTCACCGGACGGCTGCCCGGCGCCGGCTCCCGTTCGGCCACAGCCTCGGGCTCCGCTTCGCCGCCAGGTCCTCGAGCCAGCCCACCGCGAGGATCGCTGCGCCTATCAGGGGCCAGACGAGCGCGAACATCCACAGGGAGTAGGTCGTGTCGAGGGCGGAGGAGAGGCGCTCGTTCATGAACGGGAGGTCGTAGGCCAGGTCGATGAGCGGGACCGTGGCCATGATCAGCATGTTGTGCCAGAGGTAGATCGTCACTGCGCGGTTGTTCGACACGGTCACCAGCTTGTCCCAGCGCGCGAAGCGGCCCGGCAGCTGCTGCCACGACGGTGAGTAGACAAGCAGGATGACCACGAACCCGAACGACCAGGTGGCCTGGGCGAGCGGGATGTCGTTCAGGTCCCAGCCGTCCGGGCCGAGGTGGCCGGACGCCCACCACAGGCCGAACGCCATGACGAGCGCGGAGCAGGAGACCGCCATGTAGCGGGGGATCTTCTGCAGGTGACCCTCGTGGTGGGCGAAACCGAGGACCCAGCAGCTGCCGTACACCGCGAAGTCCGTGACCGCGTTGCCCGTCTCGCCCGGGATCTTCACCAGGCCGGTCCCGACCACCGCCGTCAGCGCCAGCGGGGCGAGCAGCGTCGCCCACGGCACGCGGCGGAACGCCCACAGCAGCAGCGGCGACGCGATGACGAACCACAGGTACGCGCGCAGGTACCAGAGAGGGCCCGCCGCCTGGGCCGGCCAGGTGTCCTCGAGGAGGCCCGCCTTGTCGCCGAGGTGCCACGGGAAGGGCGGAGCGCCGATCGGGACCAGGTAGTTGAACAGGCTCACCCAGCCCCAGGTGCCTCCGTTGTCCGGATCAGAGCCCGGGTTCCAGCCGCCCGCGAACAGCAGCACGAGCACCGCCGCGCTGAACGCCCACATGGGTGGCAGCAGTCGGCGGACGCGGCCCCGGATCACGCCCAGCGCCGGGCGGTTCAGCGAGCGAGCCATGAGCGAGCCCGCCAGCGCGAACATCACGCCCATGGAGGGGAACAGCACCGTCAGCCAGGCCCAGCCGAAGAGGTGGTACACGACGACGCGGACCAGCGCGATGGAGCGCAGCAGGTCCAGATAGCGGTCGCGGCCCGGCTTCTTGGGCGCCGCCTGGGCGGGAGGCTCCTGTTCAGTGGGTGGCGACAACCCTTCAGGGGTGCTGAACGGACGCGTCGCGTCGTCCAGGCCGGCCGGCCCGTACGATGCACCCGCCGATGGGTAGAGCGCCCCGCCCCCGCGCTGCTGCGGAAACCCGAACGACGTCGTGGCCTCCGGCGGCGTTGCCCCGGGGGTGGCCCCCGTCCCGTAGGGAGACGCGCCCCCGGTCCCGTACGGATACGTCATGCCACCGGCCTCCGATCACCGGTGCCGCCCGTCCTCTGCTGAGGCACGGACACGGCGCCGGGCGCCGCCCCCACCACTCCCGTGCGCCGGAGTTTCTGCCAGCGCAGCCGGCCTCCGGTGAGGGCGGTGATCCAGGACTGGAGCAGCACCACGTACATGAGCTGCCGGTACAGCAGCTGCTGAAGCGGCAGGGATATCAGATGGGTCATGCGCTCGCGGTCGAGCCGGAAGGCGTAGGCCGCGCAGACGGCCTGGATCGCGAGGACGCCGAGCCAGGCGCCGACGGTCTTCTGCGTGGGGCCGAAGACCAGCCCGTACAGCAGGAACACGTCGATCAGCGGGGCCAGCAGCGGGGCGACCACCATGAACAGGGACACCAGTGGCAGTCCGATCCGCCCGAAGCGGCCGGACGGACCCCGCTCGATGATCGCCCTGCGGTGCTTCCAGATCGCCTGCATCGTGCCGTACGACCAGCGGTAGCGCTGGGACCACAGCTGCTGGACGGTCTCGGGGGCCTCTGTCCAGGCGCGGGCGTTCTCCGCATAGACGACGCGCCAGCCGTCGCGGTGCATCGCCATGGTGATGTCGGTGTCCTCGGCGAGCGTGTCGTCGCTCATGCCTCCGACCCGCTCAAGGGCCGTGCGGCGGAAGGCGCCCACCGCTCCGGGGATCGTCGGCATGCAGCGCAGCATGTCGTACATCCGGCGGTCGAGGTTGAAGCCCATCACGTACTCGATGTGCTGCCAGGCGCCGATGAGCGAGTCCTTGTTGCCCACCTTGGCGTTGCCCGCGACGGCGCCGACGCGCGGGTCGCCGAAGGGCTGCACCAGCTCACGGACGGTGGACGGCTCGAAGACCGTGTCGCCGTCCATCATCACGACGATGTCGTGACGGGCGTTGGCGAGGCCGCGGTTGAGCGCCGCGGGCTTGCCGGCGTTGAGCTGGCGCACCACGCGGACATTCGGCATGCGCATGTCCTCGACGATGCGGGCCGTGCCGTCGCTGGAGCCGTCGTCGATGACGATCACTTCGATGGGGTGGTCGCTCTGCGCCAGCGAGTTCACCGTGTGGGTGATGCACTTGGCCTCGTTGTACGCGGGGACCAGCACCGACACCGGTTCCGTGACCGGCGGGCCCCAGCTGAAGCCGCGCCGCCTTACGCGCCGCGCGTGCACGGCGGACAGGACGAGCATGAGTCCGAAGCGTGCGAAGACCAGGACGCCGATCACCGCGAGGCCGACGACGAGGACGCCGCTCACGTTCTCGGAGGCCTTGACCAGATACACCCACGCCTTGCCCTTCCACAGGTCGAGGCCGGTCACGGGCGTGTGGGCGCTCGATGCGTCCAGGGCTTCGGTGAGGTTGTCGAACTCGTACCCCTTCGCCTTCAGTTCGGGCAGGAAGCGGTCGAGCGCGGCCACGGTCTGCGAGCGGTCGCCGCCGGAGTCGTGCATCAGCACGATGGCGCCCCGGTCGCCCTTCGGCGTGGCCCGGCGGATGATCTCGTCGACACCCGGCCTCCGCCAGTCCTCACTGTCGGTGTTGTTGACGACGGTGATGTAGCCGCGGCCGCCGATGTACTCGGTGACGGGCCACGACGCGTTGTCCATGGCGGCGGAGAACGACGAGTACGGCGGGCGGAAGAGCGACGTGCGGATACCCGCGGCGCCCGCGAGCGCGAGCTGGTTCTGCGACAGCTCCCAGTCGATGCGGCGCTTGGACTGGTACGACAGGTCGGGGTGGTTGAACGTGTGCAGCCCGATCTCGTGGCCCTCCGCCACCATGCGCCGCACGAGCTCCGGGTAGCGGGAGGCCATGGTGCCGGTGATGAAGAAGACGGCGTGCGCGTCGTGTTCGGCCAGCACGTCGAGGACCTTGGGGGTCCACTCCGGGTCGGGGCCGTCGTCGAAGGTGAGCACGAGGCGGCGGTCCGGCATGGTCAGCGTGGTCTCCCGGCCGCTGCGGGTGTCGATGACCGGGCCGCCCTTGAGGATCTCGTCCGGCACCTTGTCGGCAGCCACCGGCGGGCGGACGCGGTGGTCGGCGAGGATCTCGCTGTGCACGTAGCCGCGGAGCATCAGCATCGCGAGCAGGGCGACCAGGAGCAGCGAGGGCAGCAGGTAGCGCATGGGCAGCCTGCGGCGCTGCGGACTACGTGGGCGGGAGGTCATTTACAGGGTGCTTTCCGAGGACGGGGACGACGGAGCGGTCGGTTCGGACGGGCTGCCGGGGTCCATCTCGACGGGGACCTCCGCGATCGGGCTCTCCGCCACGGTGTCGGTGCCGTCGCCGCCCTCACCGGTGGACGGAGTCGGCTCGGGGGACGGCTCACCGGTGTCCGTCGGCTCGGGGTCGACCGGCGTCGAGGGTTCTTCTCCGGTCGGGTCGGGGTCGGGGTCGGGACCGGGGTCCGCGGAGCTGCTGTCCTCGGGGTCCGGCTTGCTGCTCGTCGTGGGGTCGGGGTCGGCGGACTCGCCGGGCTCGCTCGCGCTGGCGCTGGGATCGGGCGAGGCGCCGGCCCCCGGGGAGGCCGTGATGCCGTCGGTGCCCGAAGGGCTCACGCCGGGTGTGGTGCCCACCGAGGCGGAAGGGCTCGCGGGGTCGGCGGGCCGCGGTGACGTCTCCACCTTGCCCGCCGGTTTGTCGTCGTCGTTCTGGCCGGTGATCGGCAGCCAGGGTGCGCTCGAGTTGCCCGAGAGCAGGGTGGCCACGATGATCATCGCGTAGACCGCGCAGACCATGCCGACGGCCATGCCGATACGGCGCAGTGTGCGGCTGCGGCGGCCCGAGTCGTCCACGAACACCGGGACTTCGTGACCGCCCTGCTTTTTCTTCTCCTGAACGGTCAGCCGGCCCTCTTCGTACCCGACGGCATCGAGCTGGACCGTGACCTCGTTCGGGTCATGGGCGTGGTCGAAGCCGAGGTCGTCTTCATGGCCGCGGTCCGGCTGCGCGGGCACGGCGCCCAGGAGGCCACTGCCGTCCTGTTGTTCCCGGCCGCGTCGAAACCAGCTTTCGGGCGCCGGCTCGGCATCGTCCGACCCGTCGCTGTCGCGCGACGGTGCGGCACCGTCGGCACCGTCCGCCGAGCCCTCGTCGTCCGGCCGTTCCGGCCTCTTCGGCTCATCCGGCCGTTCCGGCTCGTCCGATTCTCCGGTGTCCTCCGACACTTGGGTGTCTTCCCGCCACTTTTCCACGCGCACGCACTTCCCCCCTGGGACCGAACCGGGTGCGCGTACGACTCCGGGCACCTGCCGTCGGATCGGGCCCCCACCCGATCCGAGCGCCCCCCTATCACACTGCGCCCGGACCATGAATGTAGCGCACCGGACTGACAGTCGTACCGCCGCGTCACTCCCGGCACAGCATGACGTGGGCGTCCGCGGCTGGAATCCATCCGTTCGTGGGCCGCCGGAGCCATCCGTACTCGCTCGCCAGCGTTGCCGCGGCCTCACGCAGCGCGTCAAGTCCCGGATGCGCCAGTCGCTTTGGCCACACCAGTGACACGGGTGACAGAGGGACGGGGTCCACGAGGGGCCGGAGGACACTGCCGGGCACAGGCGGAAAATCCACCACGGCCAGCACCGGGTTCCGGTACTTCGCCATGATCCGCCGGAACTCCTCGGTGCCCACCGCCAGCGGGGCGGGCGGCGCGACCTCGATACCGCGGCCCTCGAAGAGCCGGTGCGCCAGGTCGGTCCACTCGGGTGTGCGGGGGTTGCCGGCGCCTGCGTACACGGTCTCGCCCGCGAGTTCGTCGAGCGGTACCGCCTCGCGCTCCGCCAGCCGGTGGTCCTGCGGCAGGATGACCGCCATCGGTTCGTATCTGACCGGCTGTTGCGCGAGGCGGTCGCGTAGTGCGGGGTCGAGACCGGCGTACCGCCCGAAGGACGCGTCGAGGCGCCCGGCGAGCATCTCGGCCGCGGCGCCGGTGAGGCCGCTCTCGAAGCGGGCCATCAGCTCGGACTCGGGGGCGAGTTCACGGGCGCGGTCGAGGATCCTGTCGAAGACCAGTCCCGGGCTGTTGACGTCCACGAGCAGCGGCCGCGCCGGGTCTGCCACCCCGCGGCCGAAGGCGGTCAGCAGGGCGTCCTGCGCCTCCTGCACGCGCCGTGCGTACGGAACGAGCCGCTCGCCATGGGCGGTCAGGGCCACCTGGCGCGTCGTCCGTACGAAGAGTTCGGCGTCCAACTCCCGCTCCAGACGACGGATGTCGCGGCTCAGGGCCTGCTGCGCGACGTACAGCCGGGCGGCGGCGCGGGTGAAGTGCAGCTCCTCGGCGACGACGAGGAAGGCGCGGAGGAGGCGGGGGTCCAGGGCGGCGGGCACTGGGCGAACTTACAACGCAGGTGCGTTAGAGGTGCTCACAAAATGGGAGTCCGATCAGCTCGAGGCGCCTGGTGCGTGCGATCGCAAGGCGCCGGAAGACCCTCGATGGGGGCACCTCCCATGCCCTTAAGGCAATGGGGAGGAGCTACTAGGGTGTTTCGGCAACGCGGCGTGGGGGCACCTCCCAGCGTTAGCTGGGGGAGTGTGTGCCAGGCGCCTCGAGCCGGGCGCCCATTTTGTGAGCACCACTTAATCGGTCGAGAAGGTGTTGGACCACTCAGGACGGCCGCGGGCACCGTTCGATGCATGCCGCAACAACCATCCTCACTGTTCCTGACCGTCACCGGAGATTCCCTGATAGCGGCCGCGGTGCCGCGCGCCCCGGGCCCTCGCGGACGACGAGCCACCGCGGGCCTTGGCTGACGACGAGTCGGCGCGGGCACGGACGGACGACGAGCCACCGCGGGCCTTGGCGGACGACGAGCCACCGCAGCCCTGCCCGGAGGCGTCGCCTGCGGCTCGGCCCTGGGCGGGTGGGCAGCCGAGCACGTGTCGGCCGCGGCGGGATACGGCGTGCCGGTCGCCGCGGCCGCAATCGCGCTCCTGATCTCATGTTCCGCCGCTCGCGCATCCGCCAGAAATTCCCGTCCAGCCCATTGACGCACCCGCAGCGCGCACATAAGTTCCCCCATCGAAGCGCTTCGACGGTGATCGTCGAAACGATTCGACGGGATTCGACTGCATTCGACAGCACGGCGTCACGCGATCCACCCGCAAGTGATCTCTCCACTCCCTTCGGAGGCACTGGATGTTGACGGCACGAAGGCGTGCGGCGGCAGTGGCGGCGGTTCTTTCGGGAACCCTGCTCCTGGCCTCCTGCGGCGACTCAGACAGCGGCTCGTCCGATGCGAAGACCCTCAAGCTCTGGCATTACGAGGGCCCGGACAGCGCGATGGCCCAGGCCTGGAACGAGGCGATCAAGGAATTCGAAAAGACGCACCCCGGTGTGAAGGTGAAGTTCGAGGAGAAAGGCTTCGAGCAGATCCAGAAGACCGCCCCGATGGTGCTGAACTCGGACGACGCGCCCGATCTCATGGAGTACAACAAGGGCAACGCGACGGCCGGTCTGCTTTCCAAGCAGGGACTGCTCACCGATATGACGGCCGAGGTCGAGAAGCGCGGGTGGGACAAGCTGATCGCGCCGAGCGTCCGCACCACCAGCCAGTACGACGCCAAGGGCGTGATGGGGTCCGGCAACTGGTACGGCATCCCGAACTACGCCGAGTACACGATGGTGTACTACAACAAGGACCTCTTCAAGAAGTACGACATCGCCGAGCCGAAGACTCTCGACGAACTCACCGACGCCATGGACACCTTCGTGAAGAACGGCGTCACGCCGCTCGCGAATGCCGGTGCCGAGTACATGGCTCAGCAGTACCTTTACCAGCTCGCGCTCTCCAAGGCGGACCGCTCCTGGGTGGATTCGTACGAGCTCTACAAGGGCAAGACGGACTTCCACGACGCCGCCTGGACCCATGGTGCCGAGACCTTCGCGGACTGGGTGAAGAAGGGCTACATAGCGAAGAGTTCGAGCGGCACCAAGGCCGAGGACGCGGGCGTCGCATTCATTGCTGGCAAGAATCCCATTCTGTTCTCCGGCAGTTGGTGGTTCGGCCGGTTCAAGGCCGAGATCAAGTACGACTGGGGCACCTTCCTGTGGCCCGATTCGAAGATGACGCTCGGTTCCGGCGGAAATCTGTGGGTGGTGCCGAAGGGCGCCAAGAACAAGGATCTCGCCTACGACTTCATCGACATCACGATGAAGAAGAAGTACCAGAACCTGCTCGGCAACAAGGGCGGTGTCCCGGTCGCGGCCGACGCGTCCGCCATCACCGACGAGCAGTCCAAGGCCCTCATCGAGAACTTCAACACGCTGTCCGCGAATGACGGCCTGGCCTTCTATCCGGACTGGCCCGTCCCCGGTTTCTACGACGTCCTCGTCTCCGAGACGCAGAAGCTCATCACGGGCAAGGCCACGCCGGACGCGTATCTCGACGCGCTGCAGAAGGCCTACGACGACGGTGTGCCGCAGTAATGACCGTGCTCGCCGAACGGAGCGGCGGGGGCCGGGTGACCGGTAAGTCCCGGACTGCCGGGCGGCCCCCGCACCGCCCCCGCCGCAACTCGTACGCGCTCTTCCTGCTCCCCGGAGCTCTCGCGTTCCTGGCGATCGTCGTCCTGCCGTTCCTGATGAACACCGGTGTGAGCTTCACGGACTGGCAGGGCGTGGGGTCGCCGAAGTGGACGGGGCTCGACAACTACCGCAGGCTCCTCGAGGACGAAGCGTTCTGGGAGTCGTTCCGGCACAGCCTCGCGATGGTCGTGGCGATGGCGGTCGTGCCGACCGCCATCGGCCTGGTCGTCGCAGCGGCCCTCTTCGACTTCGTCGCCAAGCACTTCGGCTCGAAGACGGCGGCCGTCCTGCGGGCCTGCTTCTATCTGCCGCAGGTGCTGCCGATCGCGGTCGCCGGCATCGTGTGGAGCTGGATCCTCGCGCCCGAGAACGGCTCGCTGAACGAGCTGCTGAAGACGGTCGGGCTCGGCTCGCTCCAGCAGGACTGGCTCGGCGATCCCGACATCGCGCTCTACAGCGTCATGGGCGTGATGGTCTGGGTGCAGATCGGCTTCCCGCTGGTGGTCTTCATGGCGGGGCTGCAGCGCGTCGACCCCCAGCTGTACGAGGCCGCCGAGCTGGACGGCGCCGGCTGGTGGCAGCGGTTCTGGCACGTCACGCTGCCGCAGATCCGCCCGGAGATCTATGTCGTCATGCTGTGGTGCACGATCGCGGCACTCAAGGTGTTCGGCGCGGTGTACGTGCTCACCAAGGGCGGTCCCGGCGGGGCGACCAATGTCCCCTCGTACTTCTCGTTCCAGAACTTCTTCGAGAAGACGCAGGTCGGCTACGGCTCGGCGGTCGCCACCGTGCTGACCGTGATCATCCTGGCGCTGGCCCTGGTGGCCCTGCGTCTGCAGACCCGCGCTGAGGACGCCGAGGAGGGAGCCCGATGAGCGGGGCCACGCTGAGCGGGCGCGCTACGACCAGGGGCTCCAGGAGCCCGATGGCCGCCGTCCGCAGATATCCCGTCCTTGCCGCTCTCGTCATCGCGGCCGTCTTCATGATCCTGCCGTTCCTGATCGTCACGATCAACGCGGTCAAATCACCCGCCGAGTACTCCGCGAACGGCCCCCTCAGCCTGCCCGACGGCCTCTATCTCGACGGCCTGAAGGACTTCTGGGAGCGCGTCGACTTCGGGCAGAAGCTCGTCAACTCCCTGCTGATCAGCGGCTCTGTGGCGGTCGGCGCGGTCGTCCTGTCGGTCCTCAACGCGTACGCGATCGGCGTCGGCCGCATCAAGGGCCGTCCCTGGGTGCTCGCCTTCTTCGTCCTGGCGAACATGCTGCCGCAGGAGGCCCTGGTCTACCCCGTTTACTACCTGTCCAAGGAAGTCGGCCTCTACGACACCCGGCTGAGCGTCATCATCGTGTTCGTCGTCATCCAGTCCGCCTTCGGGACGTATCTGCTGTCGTCCATCCTCGGCCAGTTCCCGCGCGAAATTATCGAGGCGGCCCAGATCGACGGCGCGAACAAGTGGCAGGTCCTGTGGCGGATCGTCGTCCCGGTCAGCCGCCCCACGATGGGGGTGCTGATGGTCCTGTTCTTCATCTGGACCTGGAACGAGTTCCTGCTGCCACTGGTCATGCTGATCTCCAACGACAACCAGACGGTGTCGGTGGCGCTCGGCGTCCTCCAGGGCCAGCGCCTGATGGACGCCACGATGACGAACGCGGCCGCTCTGCTCGGCGTACTGCCCGCCATCGTCTTCTTCCTCGTCTTCCAGCGGACGCTCACCCGCGGCATCGCCGTGGGCGCGGTCAAGTAAGGGGTGTACGAAGCCCATGAAGTTCACCGACGGCTACTGGCTGCTGCGCGAAGGGGTCACCGCCGCCTACCCGGTCCAGGTCCTCGACGTCACCTCCGACGACCCGGGCACCCTGCAGATCCACGCCCCGACCCAGCCCATCCGCCACCGCGGTGACCTGCTGAAGGGACCGGTCGTGACCATCAGTGCGCACGCCCCGATGCCCGACGTCATCGGCGTCACCCTCACCCACTTCGAGGGCGAGGAGGAGCGCGGCCCCCGCTTCACGGTGAACACCGAGGATTTCGGCTCGCACGTCTCGTACGACGAGGAGCACG
Organism: Streptomyces himalayensis subsp. himalayensis; assembly: GCF_013778455.1. Lineage (GTDB taxonomy): Bacteria > Actinomycetota > Actinomycetes > Streptomycetales > Streptomycetaceae > Streptomyces > Streptomyces himalayensis. The sequence continues at coordinate 62,489 of NZ_JACEHE010000019.1, forward strand.
CCCTGCTGACGGCGGGAGCGCTGTCCGTACGCGTGGCCCGCACCGGACCCTGGCACGTCGACTTCCTGGCGGGCGGCCGGACGCTGACCACCAGCGGCACCAAGGCCATGGGCATCATGCGGGACGCGGACGGCGGGCACTACCTGCGCGAGCAGCTCAACCTCGGCGTCGGCACCTCGGTGTTCGGGCTCGGCGAGCGCTTCGGGCCGCTGGTCAAGAACGGCCAGGTCGTCGACATGTGGAACGCGGACGGCGGCACGGCCACCGAACAGGCCTACAAGAACGTGCCGTTCTACCTCACAGACGCGGGCTACGGCGTCTTCGTCGACCACCCCGGAAAGGTGTCCTTCGAGGTCGGCTCGGAGGTGGTGTCCCGCGTCCAGTTCAGCGCCGAGACGCAAGCGCTGACGTACTACGTGATCTACGGGCCGACCCCGAAGGAGATCCTGCGCAAGTACACGGCGCTCACCGGTCGGCCCGCGCTGCCGCCCGCCTGGTCGTTCGGGCTGTGGCTGTCGACGTCCTTCACCACCTCCTACGACGAGCAGACGGTGTCGTCGTTCATCGACGGCATGCGCGAGCGGGACCTGCCGCTGTCGGTGTTCCACTTCGACTGCTTCTGGATGCGCGAGTTCAACTGGTGTGATTTCGAATGGGATCCGCGCGTCTTCCCGGACCCTGAGGGCATGGTGTCCCGGCTGAAGGACCGGGGCCTGCACATCTGCGTCTGGATCAACCCTTACATCGCGCAGCGGTCGCCGCTGTTCGCGGAGGGCAAGGCGCTCGGGCATCTGCTGAGGAAGCCCGACGGCAGCGTGTGGCAGTGGGATCTGTGGCAGCCGGGCATGGCGCTGGTCGACTTCACCAGCCCTGCCGCCCGTGACTGGTACGCGGCGAAGCTGGAGGCGCTGCTCGCGCAGGGCGTCGACTGCTTCAAGACCGACTTCGGCGAGCGCATCCCCGTCGACGTCGCCTACGCGGACGGCTCGGACCCCGAGCGGATGCACAACTACTACACGTACCTCTACAACCGCACCGTCTTCGATGTGCTCCGCAAACACAGGGGCGAGGGCGAGGCCGTCGTCTTCGCGCGCTCGGCGACCGCGGGCAGCCAGCAGTTCCCGGTGCACTGGGGCGGCGACTGCGAGGCGACGTACGAGTCGATGGCCGAGTCGCTGCGCGGCGGTCTCTCGCTCGGCCTGTCGGGCTTCGGCTACTGGAGCCACGACATCGGCGGCTTCGAGGGCACTCCGTCACCCGCGCTGTTCAAGCGGTGGATCGCCTTCGGGCTGCTGTCCTCGCACAGCAGGCTGCACGGCTCCTCGTCGTACCGCGTGCCGTGGCTCTTCGACGAGGAGGCCGTGGACGTCCTGCGGCTGTTCACCAAGCTCAAGCTGCGGCTCATGCCGTATCTCTACGAGGCCGCTCGCACCGCGCACGCCGAGGGCGTTCCGATGATGCGGGCGATGGTGCTGGAGTTCCCGGACGATCCGGGGTGCGCGCATCTGGAGCGGCAGTACATGCTCGGCCCTGACCTGCTGGTCGCGCCCGTCTTCTCCGACGAGGGCGACGTGTCGTACTACGTGCCCGAGGGCACCTGGACGCACTTCCTCACCGGCGAGACGGTCACCGGTCCACGCTGGGTCCGCGAGCGGCACGGCTTCCTGAGCACGCCCGTGCTGGTGCGGCCGGGTGCGGTGATCCCGGTGGGCGCGGTGGACGACCGGCCCGACTACGCGTACGCGCACGGGGTGACGCTGCAGGCCTACGGCCTGGAGCCCGGCGCCCAGGTGACGGTGCCCGTCGGCGACGTCACCTTCACCGTCGTACGCGAGGGCGACACGCTGCGCGCCTCGGCGAGCGACCCGGTGGCGCCCTGGCAGCTGGCGGCCGAGGGGCGAACGGTGCGGGCGGAGGCCGGCACCGGATTCCTCACCCTGGAGCTGGGCCAGGGCCCCTCCGGCACAGTCGGTACAAACAGGACATTCGGTACGCACGGCAACCCTGAGACGCTCGGCGCCAACTGACAGGTACTCGACCGCTGAGGGGGAAGTCTTGGTCAAGATCACAGACGTGGCGCGGCACGCCGGGGTGTCCGCCAGCACGGTCAGCTACGCACTGAGCGGCAAGCGCCCCATATCCGAGGAGACCCGCCGGCGTATCGAGGCCTCCATCCGCGAGCTGGGCTACCGGCCGCACGCCGGGGCGCGGGCGCTCGCCAGCAGCCGGTCCAACGTGCTGGCGCTGGTGATCCCGCTGCGTACGGGCATCCATGTGCCGGTCGTCATGCAGTTCGCGGTCTCCGTGGTGACGAGCGCGCGGCAGCACGACCACGACGTGCTGCTACTCACCCAGGAGGAGGGCGACGACGGGCTGCGGCGGGTCGCGGACTCGGCGCTCGTGGACGCGCTCATCGTCATGGACGTCCAACTGCACGATCCGCGGCTGCCGTTGCTGCGTACGCTCGACCGTCCCTCGGTACTCATCGGTTTCCCGGCCGAGCCCGCCGGGCTGACCTGCATCGACCTGGACTTCGAGGCGGCGGGCCGGGCCTGTGTGGAGCATCTGGCGCTGCTCGGGCACCGCTGTGTGGGGCTCGTGGGGTCGCCTCCCGAGGTGTACGCACGGGAGACGGGCTTCGCCCAGCGTGTCGTCCGGGGCTTCACCGCCACGGCCGACCGGCACGGTCTGGCCTCGTCCTTCCACCCGTGCGAGGCGACCCCGGCCGCCGCCCGGCGGGTCGCGGAGCAGCTGCTGCGCGAGCAGCCGGCGCTCACCGGCGTCGTCGTGCACAACGAGCCCGTCGTGGAGCCGCTCATCGAGGCGTTCGAACAGCTGGGGCTGCGCGTGCCCCGCGATCTGTCCATCACCGCCATCTGCCCCGACGAGCTCGCGGAGCAGTTCCGTATCCCCGTCACCTCGATCGCCATCCCGTCCGCGGAGGTGGGGTCGCGGGCCGTGGAGCTGCTGATGAAGAAGCTGGACCGCGTTCCCGTACCGGAGGCCACGCTGCTCGCGCCGCGGCTGACGGCGCGCGCGAGCTCGGCGCCGCGACCCGCCCACTGAACCGGTCTGTACGACCGCGGAGGCGCCCCCACGTCGAAACGGCCGCCCACTCCCCCACGTAGTCGCATCACTTCGTCAGTTGCAACGACGCACACCGAAGGAGCCGTGAACGTGAGAGGTACGAGACCGCGCAGAGCGGGAGCAAGAGCACGACGCAGAGCCATACCGGTCCTGGCCCTGACCCTGATGGCCGGACTCGGGGCGACCGCCACCACCCCCGCCGCTGCCGACGACCCGGCCTACCCCTTCCGCGATCCGCGGCTCTCCGTCGACCAGCGGGTCGACGACCTGCTCTCCCGCCTCACTCTCGACGAGAAGATCTCGCTTCTCCACCAGTACCAGTCCGCGATCCCGCGCCTCGGCATCCAGTCGTTCCGCACCGGCACCGAGGCCCTGCACGGCGTCGCCTGGCTCGGCAAGACCACCGTCTTCCCGCAGGCCGTCGGCCTCGCCTCCACCTGGGACCCCGCGCTGATCAAGAAGGTCGGCTCGGCGGTAGGCGACGAGACCCGCGGCTTCCAGCAGGAGCGCCCGGCCGGCTGGGGTCTCAACGTGTGGGCACCGGTGGCCAATCCGCTGCGCGACCCGCGCTGGGGCCGCAACGAGGAGGGCTACTCCGAGGACCCGTATCTGACGGGCAGCATGGCCACGGCTTACGGCACGGGCCTGACCGGCGGCGACCCCGACCACCTCAAGACAGCCCCCACCATCAAGCACTTCCTCGCCAACAACAACGAGATCCGCCGCGACCGCACCTCCTCCGACCTGCGCCCGCGGGTCCTCAAGGAGTACGAGGAGCAGGCGTTCAAGCCCGCGATCGAGGCCGACGCGGTGACCGGCGTGATGACGTCGTACAACCTGGTCAACGGCCGCCCGGCGACGGTGACCCCGCTGCTCGACGACACCGTGCGTGGCTGGACCGACCAGGAGCTGCTGAACGTCACGGACGCCTGGGCACCGGGCAACCTCGTGAACAGCCAGAAGTACTACGACACACAGGCGGAGGCCGACGCGGCCGCGCTGAAGGCGGGCATCGACAGCTTCACCGGGGACGACGCCAACTCCGCGCCCACGACCACCGCGGTCAAGGACGCCCTGTCGACCGGCCTGCTTGAGGAGTCGGACGTCGACGAGGCCGCCGGGCACATCCTGAACATCCGGGTCCGGCTGGGCGAGTTCGATCCGGACGGCGGCCCCTACGGCAAGATCGACAAGTCGGTCGTCAACAGCCCGGCCCACCAGAAGCTCGCCCGCGAGGCCGCGGCCGACGCGATGGTGCTGCTCAAGAACGACAACCGCGCAGGCAAGGCCCTGCCGCTGAAGGCGTCGGACACGAAGAAGGTCGCGGTCGTCGGCCCGCTCGCCGACACCCTCTACACCGACTGGTACTCGGGCACCCTGCCGTACGAGGTGACGCCCAAGGACGGCATCGCGAACAAGCTCGGCTCCTCCGGTGACGTCACGAGCAGCGAGGCCGTCGACCGCATCGCGCTGAAGAACACGGAGACCGGCAAGTACGTCACGGCGGGCTCGGACGCCGACGGGGAGCCGCTGAAGGAGAGCGCGACGACCGCCTCGGTGGACACGCAGTTCGACGCGTTTGACTGGGGCCAGGGCGTGCTGACGCTGCGCTCGGCCGCCAACGGCAAGTACATCGGCTACAACTGGTCGAACTTCGTCAACGACCAGGCACAGCCGGGTGGCTGGTTCGTGCAGCAGCAGTTCAAGCTGGAGAAGCAGGACGACGGGACGTATCTGCTGCGCTACGCCGGCTACGAGACCGAGGAGTCCTGGTGGTCGAACCCCACCTACCTCGGCCCGACGGGCGAGGACGGCACGCTCGGCCTCGTCGCCAAGGAGAACGCCGCGCACTACACGAAGGACGTGGTCCGCAGCGGCGTCGACGAGGCGGTGGCGGCGGTGAAGGGCAAGGACACGGCGGTCGTGGTCGTCGGATCGATGCCCGCGATCAACGGCCGCGAGACCCGCGACCGCACCGACATGGGCCTGGCGGACTCGCAGGAAGCCCTGGTCAAGGCGGTGAAGGCGGCCAACCCGAACACGGTCGTGGTCGTCGAGAACAGCTACCCGACCACGCTCGGCGACCTCCAGAAGGAGATCCCGGCCCTCCTGTGGACCACCCACGCGGGCCAGGAGACGGGCAACGCCCTCGCCGACGTCCTGTTCGGCGACGTGAACCCGGCCGGCCGCCTCACCCAGACCTGGTACAGGTCCGAGACGGACCTCCCGTCGATCCTCGAGTACGACAACATCAAGTACGACCGCACCTACCAGTACTTCAAGGGCGATCCGCTGTACGCCTTCGGGTACGGGCTGTCGTACACGACCTTCGCGTACGGCCAGGTGAGGCCGGTCAGTGGCGGCTACGAGGTGGCCGTCACGAACACCGGCAAGCGGGCGGGCGACGAGGTCGTGCAGCTCTACACCCACCAGCGGGTCTCCCGCGACAAGCAGCCGCTGAAGCAGCTGAAGGCGTTCCAGCGGGTGTCGCTGAAGCCGGGCGAGACGAAGACGGTGAAGCTGAAGGTCGGGGCGTTGGACCTCGCACACTGGGACGTGACGCGCTCCAAGTGGGTCGTGGAGACCGGCACGTACGACGTGCTGGTCGGAGCCTCGGCCGAGGACATCCGCACCCGTACGTCAGTGAAGGTGAAGGGCGAGACGATCCCGGCCCGCGACCTCACGAAGACGACGCGCGCGGAGAACTTCGACGACTACGAGGGCATCCGGCTCGTCGACGAGTCGAAGGCACGGGGCACCTCGGTGGGCGCCACGGGCCCCGGCGCATGGCTGAAGTTCGCCGATGCGCAGCTGGGTGCGGGCGCGGCTGAGTTCACGGCACGCGTGGCGGGGACGGTCCCCGGGACGGTCGAGATCCGCCTGGGCTCCCCGGCCGGCACACTCGTGGGTACGGCGAAGACTCCCGACACGGGCTCGACGTACACATACGAAACGGTGACCGGGAACCTCTCGGCCGCCGCGAAGGGCCGCCAGGACGTGTACCTGGTGCTCAGCGAGGGCCTGCGACTGGCCACCTTCTCGTTGCGCTGACCTGAGCCGGGACCAGCTCGGCGGACGGAGCTCCACTGCTTTACGGCAGTTCCCCCACCCGACCCGCCCCGCGGGCCACCGAGCGGGTCCCGGCCCCCTTCTCCCTTCACTCCGGCGCGGCCCAGATCGCTCCGGCGCCGCCCAGACGGTCTGGGTCTGCCAGCGAGTTGAATCTGCAAAATGCATGCATCGCTGATAGAGTGCAGATATGACTGCGCTCACCATCCGTGATGTCCCGGAAGAACAGGTCCAGACGCTCAAGATCCGGGCCGCTGAGGCCGGGCAGTCCCTCCAGGTGTTCCTGCTCGACCTCATCGCACGCGAGACCTCCAAGCCCACCATGGCGCAGATGATGGAGCGCCTGAATCGGGAGACCACCGCAGAGATCAGCAACGCCGACATCCTCGCCGCCATCGACGAGGGCAGGGCCGGACGTTGATCGTCATCGACTGCTCCGCCCTCATCACCGCCCTCACAGCGCACACTCCCGAGGGCGACAAGGCTCGCACCCGCATCGCCCGGGCCAACGAGGTCTACTCCCCCACCCTGCTGGACTACGAGGTCATGTCCGCGCTCCTTGGAATGCGACGCGGTGGCAAGATCACCGAGAAGGAGACCGAGAAGGCGATCGACGCCTACGGGCTCCTCCCCATCATCAAGCGAGAGACGCTGCCGTTCTGGAGCCGGGTGCAGAAGCTGCACGCCAACCTCTCGGCCTGCGACGCCCAGTACGTCGCTCTCGCCGAGGCCCTGGGCGTGCCGCTGGTCACTGCCGATGCCCGCATCAAGAAAGGCATGGGCAACCAAGCCCGCTGCACCATCGAGGTCATCGCGGCCGACAGCCATTAGCCCACCCTCCGCGCTGCGCTCCCGCCGCCGCCGGTTCCGTGCTCGCCGCACTCGACCAGCGCGCCGAGGACACCTCGACGACGTCCGGCCGAAGAAGACCGCCGTTTCCCGCGCTCATCGTCATGCCCTCCTGGCTGGCAAACGCCAGGGGCAAGTGCTTTGTCACGGGTGCGGGGACACTCGTGCCCCCGCCGCGCTCCCAAGACATGCAGAAAGCCCCTGACCTGTCGACGTAATCGCAGGTCAGGGGCCACATGGGGTGGTGGAGATGGCGGGAATCGAACCCGCGTCCAACGGTGCGGAACCAGGGCTTCTCCGTGTGCAGTCCGCTTCGCTTTTCTCGGCCCCGGAGATCACGCGGACAAGTCTCCGACGGGCTCAGTCACTGTTTGGTTTCCCTCTTCACCCCGTGACCGGGATCAAGGTTTAGTCCCCTAGCTGATGCCAGGATCCGGGTCGGGAACAGCCCCGGGCTGACACTTCGCGAGTCGCTACTTAGGCAGCGAGGGCGAAGGAATCGCGCTTGGTTTCGGCGATTATTTTTTTCGGCCTGTGGTTTACGAGATCATGGCCGCTTCCTCGACACGCTTCCCCTGCTTCGACAGCCGCTGTCGAAACCGATCATCCCCATGTTGATTTTTCAAAACGGCGCCCCCTCTGTGAGGGGCAGGTGCCATCGTACGTGACCAACGCTCGAGGGTGCCAGCCTATTCCGCCCGCCCGCCCGGGTTCCCCCGGCCGCGCCGCGGCACTCAGGCCCGCTGCTTCCGCCGGACCGCCGACATCGCTCGCTCCGCCTCACGCCGGTCCTGCTTCTCGCGCAGCGTCTGCCGCTTGTCGTACTCCTTCTTGCCCTTGGCCAGCGCGATCTCGATCTTGGCGCGGCCGTCCTTGAAGTACAGCGCAAGGGGCACGATCGTGTGACCGGTCTCCTGGGACTTCGAGTCCAGCTTCTCGATCTCCGCGCGGTGCAGCAGCAGCTTCCGCTTGCGGCGGGCGCTGTGGTTGGTCCAGGTCCCCTGGCTGTACTCAGGCACGTGCACGTTGTGCAGCCACGCCTCGCCGCCGTCGAGCTGCACGAAGCCGTCCACCAGCGAGGCTCGCCCCTGACGCAGCGACTTCACCTCGGTACCGGTGAGGACCAGACCGGCCTCATAGGTGTCGATGATGAGGTAGTCGTGCCGCGCCTTCTTGTTCTGCGCGATCAGCTTGCGCCCTTTTTCCTTTGCCATAGTGCGGCCATTTTCGCACTACGAGGGGTCCCCGAGGCCACTCAATACCGTCTCGGCCTGCTTCTGGGCACCTTGGCGGGCCTCGAGATCGGGAGTGATGCCCCTGCCGTCGACGGCGCGCCCCGACGGGGTGCGGTAGTGGCCGACGGTGAGCTCGGCGACGGAGCCGCCCGGCAGCCGGCTCGGCATCTGCACGGAGCCTTTGCCGAAGGTCCTGGAGCCCACGACGACCGCACGGCCGCGGTCCTGCAGGGCGCCCGCGAGGAGCTCCGCCGCGCTCATCGTGCCGCCGTCGACGAGCGCGACCACGGGTCTCTCGGTGTCGCCGCCCGGGTCGGCGTGCAGGGCACGCTCGTCGCCCCGCACGTCGTACGTCGCCACGAGGCCGCCGTCCAGGAAGGCGGAGGCCGCCGTCGCGGCCTCGCTGACCAGGCCGCCGGAGTTGCCGCGCAGGTCCAGCAGGACGCCGGCGCCGGCGGGTGCGTCCCGCACGGCGGACCGCACGCGGTCGCCGGAGCCCTTCGTGAAGGCCGCGATCTTGATCAGCACGGTGCCGCCCCGGAGGTGCCGGACGGTGACGGAGTCCGTCGAGAGCAGGGCCCGGTGCAGCGTCACGCTCCACGCGCGCGTGCCGCGCTCCATACCGAGGGTGACGGGGCTGCCGGCGTCCGCGCTCTTCTCGTCGCCGCGCAGCAGGGCCACGACCTCGGTGGTGGGCCGGCCCGCTATGCGCTCGCCGTCGACGGTGCGCAGCCAGTCTCCCGCGCGGATGCCTGCCCGCTCGGCGGGCCCGCCGGACTGGACGCGGGCCACCTGGATCCGCCCGTCCTCGGCTCGCCCTGCCCACAGCCCGACACCGGTGTACTCGCCTTCGAGGGCCTGCTCGAACTTCTCGTACTCGTCGGGCGAGTACACCGCGCCCCAGCGGTCCCCGCTGCGGCTGACGACACGTTCGGCCGCCTCCGTAACGGACTTGCCGTCGGCCATCGCCTGGGCCGCGGCCTCGGTCACGTCCTTCTCGTGGGCGGCGGAGACCGAACCGAGGGGGTCGGAGGGGGATTTACGGGACTGACCGGGATCGGTGTTCCAAGAACCGGTGGCCACGCCGGTGGCCAGCACGCCCGCGAAGACCAATGTCAGGGTCGCCCCGCGGCGCACGCGGCGGGGCTTGGAGAACAGGTCAAGACCTGACATGACGGTGAGTCTAGGACAACGCAGAGCGCCGCACGGTGCGTTGGACCGCGCGGCGCTCTGGTCATGCGTCACACCTTCAGGTACTTGCGCAACGCGAAGAACGCCGCCATTGCCGGCATCAGCAGCCCGATCGCGAGGACGAGCGGCAGCTTGGCCAGTACGGCGTCCCAGCCGATGAAGTTGATCAGATTGAGCTTCTCGGAGAGCGCGAGGCCGTGGTCGATGATGAAGTACCGGCCCACGAGCAGCATCACGCAGGCGACCACACCACCGATGGCACCGGCGACCGCGGCCTCCATGATGAACGGCATCTGGATGTAGAAGCTGGACGCGCCGACGAGCCGCATGATCCCGGTCTCGCGCCGCCGGCTGAACGCCGACACACGCACGGTGTTGACGATCAGCATCAGCGCGACGATCAGCATCAGCGCCATCACCGCGAGCGCCGCCCAGTTCATGCCGTTGAGCAGCCCGAAGAGGTTGTCCAGGATGCCCTTCTGGTCCTGCACGGACTGGACACCGTCACGACCGTCGAAGGCGGTCGCGATGACCTGGTACTTCTCCGGGTCCTTCAGCTTGATGCGGTACGACTCCTGCATCTGGTCCGGAGTGAGCGAGCTGGCCAGCGGCGAGTCGCCGAACTGCTCCTTGTAGTGCTTGTACGCCTCGTCGGCCGACTCGTGCGTGACGCTCTCGACGACCGACATCTTGTCCAGGTCGCTCTCGATCTGCTTCTTCTGCTCCGTCGTGACGGCGCCCTTGGCGCAGTTGGGGTCCGACTCGGCGTCGCTCTTGTTGCAGAGGAAGACCGAGACGTTGACCTTGTCGTACCAGTAGCCCTTCATCGTGCTGACCTGGTCGCGCAGCAGCAGCGAACCGCCGAACAGGGCCAGTGAGAGGGCGACGGAGACGACGACCGCGAAGGTCATCGTGAGATTGCGGCGGAGACCGACGCCGATCTCCGACAGGACGAACTGGGCGCGCATGGCGTCTACTCAGGCCTTTCCATGGACAGGTGCTTCATGCTCGGGCGGTCAGTGCTGGTAGCCGTAGACGCCGCGCGCCTGGTCGCGGACGAGGCGGCCCTTCTCCAGCTCGATGACGCGCTTGCGCATCTGGTCCACGATGTTCTGGTCGTGGGTCGCCATCACGACGGTGGTGCCGGTCCGGTTGATGCGGTCGAGGAGCTTCATGATCCCGACGGAGGTCTGCGGGTCGAGGTTGCCGGTGGGCTCGTCGGCGATCAGCAGCTTGGGCCGGTTGACGAAGGCCCGCGCGATCGCGACACGCTGCTGCTCACCGCCGGAGAGCTCACCGGGCATCCGGTCCTCCTTGCCGCCGAGCCCGACGAGGTCGAGCACCTGCGGCACGGACTTGCGGATCTCGCCCCGTGACTTGCCGATGACCTCCTGCGCGAACGCGACGTTCTCAGCGACCGTCTTGTTCGGCAGCAGCCGGAAGTCCTGGAAGACGGTCCCCAGCTGGCGGCGCATCTGGGGCACCTTCCAGTTGGACAGCCGCGCCAGGTCCTTGCCCAGGACATGCACCTGTCCGTGGCTGGCGCGCTCCTCGCGGAGGACCAGCCGCAGGAAGGTGGACTTCCCGGAGCCGGAGGACCCGACCAGGAACACGAACTCGCCACGCTCGACCTCGAGGGACACTTCCCTCAGAGCGGGGCGGGTCTGCTTGGGGTAGACCTTGGAGACGTTGTCGAATCGGATCACGGATGCACCACGGGTCGCCGGGGGTAGGTGACCGTGACCATACGCGAACCTGGCGCCGGGGCGCAGTCGGCGTCCTCACTTGCTCTCCGGTTGCGCGATTTGTCACGGAACGGAACGGGCTGAATCCGGCGGGACGGGGCAGGATCCGAGGAGTCGCGCCGAAATCGGCAGAAGCTGGCACAGTGGTAGGGGGAACAGCGGCCCGCCGCGGACCGTTGTTCAGGTGAAGACATCGCAACCATCGACTGAGCAGACCCCGGCGGCAGACGACCAGCTCCGCGGGAGCGGCGCCGGTTCGGGCGCAAGGAGGGCAAGCGCATGACCTACGACCGACTGGTGTGCGCGAACTGCGCTGCGCCCGTGACTGAAGGCCGCTGCCCCGTATGCCGTGCGAACCGGGAGCGGCTGCAGCAGGAAGGCCCCTTCGGGGGCCTCAACCCTATGGCGCTGATAGCGCTGCTCGTGGTGCTGATCGCGGCCGTCGCGCTGCTGGCACACCAGACGGCGTAGGTACGCACTAGGGCGTGTGTCGAAAGTCCCGTCGTCCGCCCGAAGGGCGGGCCCCGCGGCGTCTGGTGCGTGCGATCGCAAGGCGCCGGAACGCCCTAATAGCGGAGCTATTCGGGCGTTTCGGCAACGCTGCGAGCGTGCGTGCCAGGCGTCGCGGGGCAGGCGGGACTTTCGACACACGCCCTAGTCACCCACCGTCACCCCTGACGCCCACGGGCCCGGATGTCCCCCCAGCGCTGAAGTCGGCCCCTCACGCAACGTGACGACACGCACAGCGGGACGATGGAGGGCACCTCACGAACTGCCGGAGTCGACGACAAGGGCCCGGAGCGAGAAGCGCTCCGGGCCCTTGCTCATGCATCACAGCGGATGCGTCGTACGCGTACGACGTCGCCGCTGATCAGACGGCGGCGCGGCCGCCCATGAGGCGCGGCAGCATACGGAAGCCGATGCCACCGGCGATCATGGTGGCGGCACCGATCAGCAGGAAGGTGGTCTCGGCGGCACCCGTCTCGGCGAGCTCGCCCTCGTCCGCCGCCGACTCGGAGCCGGTGTCGGTGAGCGCTTCCTTGCCCTCGCCCTGTTCGACGGGCTGGGAGCCGCCGTCGGGGTCGGTGTTGTCGTTGCCACCGCCGATGCCACCGCCCTCCGTCGGGTCCTCGGTCGGCTCCGTGGGCTCGTCGGTGGGCTCGACGGGGTCGGCCGGGTCCGCCGGGTCCGCCGGGTCGGCGGGGTCAGCCGGATCCGCCGGGTCGGCGGGGTCAGCCGGGTCGGCCGGGTCCCCGTCCCCCGGGTCACCCGGGTCAGCCGGGTCTGCCGGGTCCGCCGGGTCGGCGGGGTCCCCCGGGATACCGGTGTCGGACGGGGCCGGCTCCTCCGGCTCGTCGGCGGCCGGTACGTTCACGTCGACGCCGATGCCGTCCTCGCCAGCGTGCGCGCCGACGCCGACGACACCCAGGTCGACACCGACATCCAGGGCCGAAGCGGCACCGGCGGCGGTCAGCGAAGCGCCGGCGGCGATCACCGCACCGGCTGCTATACGCGCCACACGGATCCGCGTCTTCTTGGTCATCTGCCTGCTACCCCCAGTAGCTGATCGTCAATGGAGCAGCGCCCGGGGCAGCGGCGGGGCAACTCCGGTGAGCCGGCCCCCTGTTCACACGCGCCCCAGTGATACGCATGCCGCGCGTTAGCCTTCCCAGTTTTCACAGCAACGTCAAGGTCGTTGCGTACGCGATGCCGGATATGCGGTTACTTGACCGCCGTAAAGACATGTGAGTGTGATGTAAAAGGCAGACAATCAGGAACACAAAAGGCAACTGCCGCTCCGAGAGCGACAGTTGCCTTGTCGACAAAGCGGCAGGCTATTTCTCCTGCTGCTTGCGCCAGCGAATTCCGGCCTCCAGGAATCCCTCGATCTCGCCGTTGAACACGGCCTCGGGGTTGCCGACTTCGTGCTCGGTACGGAGGTCCTTGACCATCTGGTACGGGTGGAGGACGTACGAACGCATCTGGTTGCCCCAGGAATTGCCGCCGTCGCCCTTGAGGGCGTCCATCTTGGCCTGCTCCTCCTGGCGGCGCCGCTCGAGCAGCTTCGCCTGCAGAACATTCATGGCCGTGGCCTTGTTCTGGATCTGCGAGCGCTCGTTCTGGCAGGAGACGACGATGCCGGTGGGGATGTGGGTGAGGCGGACCGCGGAGTCCGTCGTGTTCACTCCCTGGCCGCCGGGGCCCGAGGAACGGTAGACGTCGACGCGCAGCTCGGACTCGTCGATCTCGATGTGGTCGGTCTGCTCGACGACCGGGAGCACCTCGACACCGGCGAAGGAGGTCTGGCGGCGGCCCTGGTTGTCGAAGGGCGAGATCCGGACGAGGCGGTGGGTGCCCTGCTCGACGGAGAGCGTTCCGTAGGCGTAGGGCGCCTGGACGGCGAAGGTGGTCGACTTGATGCCGGCCTCTTCCGCGTACGACGTCTCGTAGACCTCGGTCTTGTAGCCCTTCTGCTCGGCCCAGCGCAGATACATGCGCTGCAGCTTCTCGGCGAAGTCGGCGGCGTCGACCCCGCCGGCCTCCGCGCGGATGTTCACGAGCGCCTCACGGGCGTCGTACTCACCCGAGAGCAGCGTCCTGACTTCCATCTCGTCCAGCGCCTTCCGGACGTCGGCGAGCTCCTGCTCGGCCTCCGCGCGGGTCTCGGGATCGTCCTCCGCCTCGGCGAGCTCGAAAAGGACGCCGAGGTCGTCGATCCGCCCACGCAGGGCCTCCGCCTTGCGGACCTCGGCCTGCAGGTGGGAGAGCCTGCTGGTGATCTTCTGCGCCTCGTCCGGGTCGTCCCACAGGGACGGCGCGGCCGCCTGCTCCTCGAGCACGGCGATGTCTGCCCTCAGCTTGTCGAGGTCCAGGACGGCCTCGATCGACTCCATGGTCGAGGAGAGGGACTTGAGCTCTTCGGATACATCGACGACTGCCACGCCCTCCAGCCTAACGGCTGGCGCAACGTTCGCTTCCCCCTCTGGTCGGGGGCCCCACCACTGCGTGGTGCGTGCAATACGGTCGGTAGCCGCCGCCTGGGTGGCGGCCACCCTCGTCGCGCTGCACAACATGCACGCGGTGGCCCGAGGTCGTGGGTTGTGCCCACCCTCCCCCATTGCCTTAAGGGCATGGGAGGTGCCCCCATCGCCTGGGGGCACCTCCCAGCGTTAGCTGGGGGAGGAACGATTGCCCACAACGGTCAGCGGCTCGCTGCACCCCGCCCGCCGCCAGGCCGAACCGGCCACCGGCCACCGGCCAGCAGCCGCGTACAGGCCGAAGGGGACGTGGCGGGATGTGCGCCCGCTGGAGGTACCTCCCAGGCCCTTAAGGCACTGGGGGAGGCTGGCGCAATCGTCCGGCGCCGTCCGAAAACAACGGCTCGGCGCCAGACCTGGGGGCACATCCCAGGCCCTTAAGGCACTGGGGGAGTACATCCCGGCGCGGCCCCGACCCACCCACCGGCAGGCGGCGCACCAGCCCACCACCGGCCGGACGTCGCACGCGGGCACCCACCCACCGGCCAGAGGCGCACCCCGCCGGAGGCGGCCCAGACGGTGTCAGGGAACGGCCGGCGCCGAGGTCTCCGCGTCCTGGGGCGTCGCGTCCGCGTCACTCCCCGACGTGGCCAGCCACGTCCCGACGCCCACCACGGCCGCCAGCACCGCCCCGGCCACCCCCAGGGTGATCCGCCGCCGCCGAGCCGCGGCCCGATGCCGCGCGGACCCCGGCCGCGGTGCCCCCGCGGCCCGCGGAGCCCGCGCCGTACCGCGAGCGCCCCCGGCGAGCTCGTCGGGCGCCGGGACCCGCATGCTCGTATGCGTGTCCCGGTTCGAGTCGGGCGCAGCCCCCCGCACCAGCGGCACAGCGCCCCGCCGGGCCGCCCCACGGTCAGGGGACGGCGCCGGATCGTCGTACGCCGGTCCGGCCGGCCCGGGCGACGCGTCGGCGTCGTCCGCCGGCTCCTCGTCCGGCTCGTCCACGTCCAGCGGCGGCATCCCCACGAGCAGCGGCAGCTGCTGCCGAAGCAGCGCCCCGAGCTCGGAGGCCCGCAGCCGTGAGGCGGGGGCCTTGGCCAGGCACTGCACGATCAGCTGCCACAGCTCGTCCGGGATGCCCGGCAGCGGGACGACCGTCTCCGTGACGTGCCGCCGCAGCACCGCCCCGGGATGCCCGCCACCGAAGGGTGTGAAGCCCGCGAGCAGCTCGTACAGCACGGTGGCCAGCGCGTAGATGTCCACGGAGGCCGTCGGCGGCAGACCCTCGATGATCTCCGGCGCGAGGTAGTCGGGAGTGCCGATGATCTTCGTGGCACGGGTGCGCCGTGGCGTGTCGATGAGCTTGGCCACACCGAAGTCGGTGAGCAGCGCGGGATGCGAACCGCCGGGACCGAGCGGCCCCTGCATGTCCAGCAGAACGTTCTCCGGCTTCACGTCGCGGTGCACGATGCCGGCGGCGTGCGCGGCCGCGAGTCCGTCGGCCACGTCGGCGACGACGGCGACCGCGGCCTCCGGGGCGAGCCGGCGCTCGCGCTCGAGCCGGGTCCGCAGATCCGTACCGCGTACGAGATCCATGACGAGCGCGAGGTCGTTGCCGTCGACGACCAGGTCGCGCACGCCGACCACGCGCGGGTGGTCCAGGCCGAGCAGCGCGGTGCGCTCCTGGACGAAGCGTCCGACCAGCTCCTGGTCGGACGCGAGGTCCTCGCGCAGCAGCTTGATGGCGACGGGCCCCTCCGGGCCCTCACCCAGCCACACCGTGCCGGCGCTGCCGCGTCCCAGGATCTGGTGGGCGGTGTACCGGCTGCCGATCTTCCGTGCCAAGACTGCTCCTACGGACGCGTGTTGGCCACACTGTGCTCTCCCGGGGGCCGGGCGCAATCAGCGGCTGCCACCGCGGGCCCCGGGCTTCAGCCGACAAAACTACGCGGCCGTGGAGCCAACCTTCACTTCCGAGGAGGAAATCACCCTGCAGATGTCGACAAATCCCCAGACTCGCTCGCTACTGCCCCAGCCACGACTCGAACCCGGACCCCGTTCCCATCCCGGAACCGGACCCGGTTCCCGTTCCGGAGCCTGACCCGCCGCCGAGTTCGCCGATCCAGTCCGAGACCGTGGTGAACCAGTCCGACAGCTGCTGCCAGTAGCCCTTGGTCGTGCCGATCCACTCCTGGAGGGGGCTCAGCTCCCAGATGAGCCAGCCCGCGACGAACAGGATGACCATCGTGAACAGGCACCCCTTGAGGCAGCCGAGTCCCGGGATCCGCATCGGGTTGGCGCTGCGCTGCCTCGGCTGCCGGGGCTCGCGCTCCGGCCGGGGCGCCTGCCGCGGCGGCTCGGCGTACCGCTGGGGCTGTGGCTGGGATGCAGGCGCGGGGGCGTACCGCTGCGGCTGCTGTCGCTGCGGCGCGTACGGCTGCGGCTGAGCCTGCGGACGCGCTTGCGGCCGCTGCTGCTGAGGGCTCGGCTGCGGGCGGGCGACCTGGCGCTGGGGCCGGCGCCGCAGCGGGTCCTCGTTCGGGTCCAGGTACTGGATCTGCGTCTGCTCGTTCCTGTCGCGGGCCGCGCGCAGCTGGTTCTGCCAGGGGTGCGGGTCCTCGGGCGCCCCGCCGGACGGGTGCTGCCCGCCGGGCTGGTTCTGCGGCATCGACGGCATGACGGCGGTCGGATCGGGCGCGCCCCGGTTCGGCAGGGCGGCGGTCGGATCGGCAGCGCCGGAACCGGCGGTGTGCGGCATGACGCTGGTCGCCGCGTTCGGGTCGTACGCACCCGCGTTCGCCCCTGCGTTCGCTGCCGCGTTGTTGGGCAGCACCTGCGTGGGGTCGGCGGCGCCCGGGATGCCCGGGACCGTGGCGGGGAACGGGTCGGGCGCAAGCAGCGCGCCGACGCCCTCCGCGGCGGCGATCTGCGCGGAGTTCGCGTGCACGCCGACGCCCTCGGCGACGACGCGCAGCCCGCGCGCGAGGTTCTCGGCGCTGGGGCGTTCGTCCGGGTTCTTGCGCAGGCAGCGCTCTATGACCGTCCACAGGGGGTCGGGGACCGTGGACGGGCGGCGCGGTTCCGCGCTGAGGTGCTGGTGGAGTACCTCCAGGGCCGAGCTGCCGGCGAATGGCGGACGGCCGGTGACCAGCTCGTACAGCATGATCCCCGCGCCGTAGACGTCGACGGCGGAGGTCTGCGGGCGGCCCTCGGCGGACTCCGGCGCGACGTACGCGGGCGTGCCGACGAACTCGTGCGTGCGGGTCAGGCCCGGCGAGTCCGCCAGGCGGGCGATGCCGAAGTCGGTCAGCATCGGGTGCATCTGGCCGCCCTCCTGCTTCAGCAGGACGTTGGCGGGCTTGAGGTCGCGGTGCACGACGCCGTCGGCGTGGCTCGCGGCCAGCGCGTCGGCGACCTGGGCGGTCAGCAGGGCCGCGGCGACGGGGCTGAACGGGCCGTTCTCACGGAGATAGCGATGCAGGTCCGGGCCGTCGACCAGGTCCATGACGAGGGCGAGCAGATCGCCCTCGACGACGAGGTCGCGCACCCGCACGATGTTCGGGTGCGTGAGCCGCAGGAGCACGGAGCGCTCGCGCAGGAAGCGCATCACGACGTCCGCGTCGTTGGCGAGCTCCTCCTTGAGGACCTTGATCGCCACAGTCTCGCCGGGCTGACCCGGCACGGCCGCTTCTGCGCCCGCGGTCTCCCGCTGGCGGGCTCGCCAGACGGTGCCCGTGGCGCCGCGTCCGAGCGGCTCCTCGAGCAGGTACTTGCTGCCTACCGGCCGCACGTCATGCGCTCCCTGCTTGCTACTTGCCCTGGCTGGTCTGTTGCTCGCACTGGTGTGCTTGCTTCAGCTTGCTTGTGCTTCTTGTGCTTCTTGTGCTTGCTCTGCTGGTCTGTGCTCGCCCGCCCGGCTGCCCTGACGGCTTCGGAAGGGGACTGACCCTGGCGGTCCCAGCGTTCCGATCCACTGTAGTGGGACCGACCGGAGCTCCGGCCTGTCGACTTCCTGTGGTTCTCGTTGCACCCCTCCCCGAGCCGCTTCCCTTTGTGGTGGGGTTGTGGTGGGGAAAGACGCGCCGCCGGGGGTGTCGGTTGCCGGGATCACCTCCTGGGCGATCCCAAGCGGACACCGGCTGCGTACAGGGCGGGTACTTTTGCGGGCAGAGCCGACCAATCAAGATCACTTACGGGTGGTCGCCGGGCGTGTTGTCGGTGGCGGGTGCGAGGATGCCTCCAGTACTGGCCGACGTGCCCGTGTGCGGTGGGGGGAATCACAGCGCAGCCCCGTGCCGGGTGCCCGCAGAAGGGACTGCTGACGGCGATGCAGATCCGGCTGACCGTCCTGGCGCCGCGCCCCGAACCGACGGGCCGCGCGGCCGCGTGCGACGTGCTGGTCACCGCGCCGGCCGGGACCGCGCTCGCCGAGGTGGCCTCGGGCCTGGCGGCGGCGGTCGCGGGCGGCGACGGTCCCGCGGTGCTGTACGCGGGCGCGGAGCGCCTCGACGCGCAGCGCTGCACGCTCGGCGAGCCCCCCTTGATCGACGGTGCCGTTCTCGCGCTGGGCTCTCCCGCCGACCCCGGCCCCGAGGTCGAGGGCGCCAAGGCCCAGCTGCACGTCGTCGCCGGGCCGGACGCGGGCGGCGTCCATCTGCTGCACGGCGGCAGGATCGACATCGGCCGCTCCGCGGACGCCGACGTCCCGCTGGACGACCCGGACGTGTCGCGGCTGCACTGCGCCGTGACGGTCGCCGCGGACGGCGGCGTCTCCATCACGGATCTGGGCTCCACGAACGGCACGACGGTGAACGGCGCGCGGATAGACCGCCGCCCGGTCCGCCTCGCGCCCGGGGCGCTGCTGCGCCTGGGCGAATCCGCCCTCCGCCTCGCACCGATGGGCGACGCGGCGCCCGCACTGCCGACGACGCCGGACGGCGAGGGCCACCTGCGGGTGCGGCGTGCCGCGGGGGCCGCGGCGGGCGGGGACGGGGGCGACGGCTTGCGCGCGGCGGGCGCGGGCAGCGGCGAAGGGCTGAGGGGGGCGGCTGCCCGGGGCAGCGGCCGTACGTCGGACCCATTCAAGTCGGACCCATTCAATGCGTCGGGTACGGCGCATGCGTCTGGTACGGCGCACGGGTCGGGCGTGGCCGGTGGGCAGGGGGCATTGGACGGCGCGTTCGACGCGGCGGGCATGCGAGACACGTCCAGCGCCTCTTCCGGTGCGGCCACGACAGGGGTCGCGGGCGCGTCAGGGGACTCCGGCATGCCAGGCGCCTTCGACGCCGCGCACGCGCGCGTGGCCGACGGGCCGCAACCGACACAGGTTCCCGCCGGGGGCCGGGGCGAGCCAGAGCCCTCAGGCGCGACGCACCATGCGTACGGGACAGGGACGCAGGACCGGGACACGGGTGCGGTCGACGGCCGGCAAGCCACGTACGGAGAGGGATCGGCCGGAGCCTGGACCGGCGCGGACGAACGGGGTGCGGCGGAGACCGACCACACTCGGCTTCCGTACTCGCAGGACGGGACAGGGAGCGACCTCGGCTCGGGCTCGCCGGGCGGCTCGGGCTCGCCGGGCGAAGGCGCCAGTCACGGCGCGTACCCGGCGGACCGGGCCGGGAGCGACCGCCGCGGTCGGAGCCAGGCCGCTCCCTATGAGTCCGATGCGGGCCTGGCTGCCCGGCGCGAGAGCGCCTTCGGGCGTACGGACAGCGAAACGGATCCGGACGCAGAGGCGCCGCCCGTCGTGCCCGGCCAGGTCGGGCCGCCCGACGAGCGCACGCGTAAGGGCACTCCCACCCGCGGCACGACGTTGCCGCGGGGCCCGCGCAGGCGCGGAGGGTTCACGGCCTGGGCCCGGCGGCTGGGGCGCGGCCGGGACGACCACGGCCGGGCCTCGGGCCGCGCTGACGAGACATTGCCGCAGCAGCGGACGCCCCTGGGCTCCTCCACACCCGAGCCCTGGCCCGACCCGGCCGCGCTGCTGCTCACGGCCCTCGGTCCCGGACCGCGGCTGTGGGAGCGCGAGCCGGACCATCCGGAGGCGCTGGTGGTGCGCCTGGGCACCGCCGACCGCCAGGCTCCGGGGGGCTCGGGCCTGCTGCCCGCGGTGCCTGTGACCGTCGGGCTGGGGGAGGCCGGTGCGCTCGGACTCGCGGGCCCGCGCGAGCGGCTGTCCGGGCTCGCCCGGTCCGTGATCGCGCAGTTGGCCGCGTTGCACTCGCCCGACGCGCTCGAGATCGTGCTGATCAGCACGGACCGGGCGCGCCCTGTGCAGGAGCGCACCGCCGAGTGGTCCTGGCTGGGCTGGCTCCCCCATCTGCGCCCCGGCCACGGCCAGGACTGCCGCCTGCTTCTCGCGTACGACCGCGAACAGGCCGCTGCCCGTACGGACGAACTCCTCCGCCGCCTGGACGAGCACCTGCGCGAACACAGGACTGCGGGTCCTCCGCTCGGTACCGGACGGCATTCGCGGAAGGACACGCCGTCCTGGACCGTCGGCAGGCAAGGCGGACTGGACGACGTGGGACGCGCGGACGGTGGCCATTCGGGCTGGACAGGCCATTCGGGCTCGTCGGGCGGCCACCGCCCGGACGAGGGCCCGTCGGCCTCATCGGCCTCATCGGCGGACGCATCGGGTCCCGAGGCGGGCGCCCGGCCCAGGCCTGATCACGACCCCGCAGCGGAGGTCCACGGCCGACGCGCCTCCACTGCCGACACCCGTCCGGGCGCCCCCGACGGATCCCGCCCCGGACACGAAGGCCACGCCGCCCACGACCGACCCGATGACTACGACGGACGCGGCCAGGCGTACGGGCACGACGCGAACGAGCAGGCCCGCCATGCGTACGGGCACGCCCCCCACCCGGACGGGCGCTCACCGCGCACCGACGGGCCCGGACACAACCACAGCGTCGCTGACGGACACGGCCACAGCGCGAGTGAGGGCGTGGCAGGCGGGCCTGCCGGTGAAGGGGCACGTCCCGGGCCGTACACCGTGGTCGTGGTGGACGGGGACCCGGGCTCCGCGGCCTTGCGCGAGGCCGTGACCCGGCTCGCCGAGCACGGTGCAGCCGCGGGGATCCACGTCGTGTGTCTCGCAGAGACCCCGGCGGCCTCGCCCGTCTCACCGCTGGCGGACACGTACGAGGCCGCGTGTGCCGAGTCCCCGGCCTTTCGCGCGTGCGGGGCCGTCGCCCTGCTGAGCGGCGACGTGGCCACAGCGCTGCGGCTGCTGCGCACGGTCCGCGGAGAGATCGCCGGGCACGGCACGGTGGCCGCGGTGGACGCGGTCTCGGCGGCCTGGATCGAGCGGTTCGCACGGGCGTTGGCGCCGTTGCGGATGGACGGCGCACCCGGCGGGCGGCACGCGCGCGTGTCCGCTCCGCTGCCCCAAGCGGCCCGGCTGCTGGACGAGTTGGGTCTCGCGCGGGCCACCCCCGCTTCGCTCCTGGCACGTTGGGCGGCCGCCGGCGACAGTCCGGAGGACCTCGGCGGCCGGGCCTGGGCCGTGCTGGGCGCCGGGCCGCGCGGGCCGGTGTGCGTGGACCTCGCGGCCGAGGGCCCGCACCTGCTGATCGACGGGCCGCCGGGCAGCGGCAGGACGGAACTGCTGCGCTCGGTCGCCGCGTCGCTGGCCGCAGCGGAGCGGCCCGACCGCCTCGGCCTCGTCCTGATCGACGGCCGCGACGCCGGCGGAGGAAGCGGCGGGCCCACCGCGGCGGGCAGCAGCGGTACGGGGGCCGCCGGGCGCGGCGACGGGCTGCGGGTCTGTACGGACCTGCCGCATGTCACGACGTATCTGAAGGCCAACGATCCCGTCCGTATGCGGGAGTTCGCACAGTCGCTGACGGCCGAGCTGAAGCGGCGGGCCGAGCTGCTGGGGCGGCTCGGCTTCGCCGAGTGGCACACGTCGCGCGAGGTGTCCGGCCGGATGGTCGCGCAGCGGTCGGCCACGGGGGTCCGGTCGCCGGGGCGGTCGGAGACCTCCGGCGGCGCACTGGCGTCGGGTGCGCAGCCCAGTACCCAGACGTCCGGTATCCAGTCCGGCACCCAGACGTCCGGTACGCCGGCGGGCTCGCAGGCGTCCGGCGATCTCGACACCCCGCCGAGCTCGACACTGCGCCTGCGTCCGGCAGGAGGCCGGGAGCGTCCGGATCCTGGGCCGCCGCTGCCCCGGCTCGTCGTGGTCGTGGACGACGTCGACGCGCTGCTGTCCCCGGCCCTCGGGTCGCCCGGGCGTCCCGCGGCCGGCTCGGTCGTACGTGCGCTGGAGGCCGTCGCGCGATACGGGGAGCGGCTCGGGGTGCATCTCGTGGCGGCCACCGGGGGCGGGGGGCGCCCGGCGGAGACGGAGCTCGGGCGGTCGGCGTCGCTGCGGATCGCGCTGGACGCACCGTCGGGCGGGGCCGAGGACCCGGCGCCCGGGCGCGGGATCCTGCGGACTGCCGAAGGACGGGCGACGCCGTTCCAGGCGGGCCGGGTCACCGGGCGCATCCCCCGGACCGGGACGCTGCGGCCCACCGTGGTGGCGCTGGACTGGGAGCGGATGGGCGATCCGCCGGCCCGGCGGCCCGTGCGGGAGCTGGGGAACGGGCCAACGGATCTGGCGTTGCTGGCGAGCGCGCTGGAGCGGGCGGCGCGGTCGGTCGAGGCCTCCGAGGTGCCCTCACTGCTGTGAGGTCACCTCACCCGTCACGTCTGCGTGGACATCACGACCCCGTCACGATCATCCGCTGGACAGCGCAGGCGCTCTTGCCGGGCCTGAGCGGGCAGGCGTAGACCAGAGCGCACGGGACAGGTCTCGCAAGCACTCGCGATGGAGCGAGGGAAGAGAACGGGGCAGTGATGCACAGCACTCTTCGACAGCGAAAGACGCACCGTACACATACGACAAACCGGGCCGCAAAGACCGCCGCAGCCGTCCTCGCGGGCGCGCTCGCGCTCACCCTCACCGCGTGCGGCGGTGACGACGGCAAGGACAAGGAGGGCACGGGCGGCTCCACCCAGGAGACGGGCGCCACCGTCACGCTTCCCAAGCTCGACGGCGAGAGCCTCGAGGTCTCTGCCGTATGGACCGGGCCGGAACAGGCCAACTTCAAGAAGGTGCTGGCCGAGTTCGAGAAGCGCACGGGCGCGAAGGTGACGTTCGTGCCCGCGCAGGACCCGATCATCAACTTCCTCGGTTCGAAGATCGCGGGTGGCGAGCCGCCGGACGTCGCGATGCTTCCGCAGGTCGGCGCCATCAAGCAGGCCGTCGACAAGAAGTGGGCGAAGCCGGTGGGCAAGGACGCCCAGGAGCAGCTCACGAAGAACTACTCACAGGGCTGGCAGGACCTCGGCAAGGTCGACGGCACGCAGTACGGCGTGTACTTCAAGGCCGCCAACAAGTCGCTGATCTGGTACAACACCACGGTCTTCGACAACGCGGGGGCGACGGAGCCGAAGACCTGGAAGGAGTTCCTGGACACCGCACAGACGATCTACGACTCCGGGGTCACGCCCGTGTCGGTCGGCGGCGCCGACGGATGGACGCTCACCGACTGGTTCGAGAACATCTACCTCTCGCAGGCGGGGCCGGAGAAGTACGACCAGTTGGCCCAGCACGAGATCAAGTGGACCGACCCCTCCGTGAAGGACGCGCTGACCACGCTCGGGGAGTTGTTCGGCAAGCAGGATTACATCGCGGGCGGCGCGGACGGCGCACTGCAGACGGAGTTCCCCCGCTCCGTCGAGCAGACGTTCACCGGCGGCGACCAGCCCAAGGCGGGCATGGTCTTCGAGGGCGACTTCGTCGGCATCAACATCACGCAGGCCAACGCGGAGATCGGCAAGGACGCCAAGGTGTTCCCGTTCCCGGCCGTCGGTACCGAGGCGCCCGTCGTCAGCGGCGGCGACGCGGCCGTCCTGCTGAAGGACTCCAAGGCCGGCCAGGCGCTGCTGACCTTCCTCGCCTCGCCCGACGCGGCGACGATCTGGGCGAAGGAGGGCGGCTACCTCTCCCCCAACAAGAGCGTCGACCTGGCCTCGTACCCGAACGATGTGCAGCGGGACATGGCCAAGGCGCTGATCGACGCGGGTGACGACTTCCGCTTCGACATGTCGGACCAGGCCCCGCAGGCGTTCGGCGGCACTCCGGGCGCGGGCGAGTGGAAGGCGCTGCAGGACTTCCTGAAGAACCCGAAGGACGTGGCGGGCACGCAGGCCACGCTGGAGGCGGACGCGGCGAAGGCGTACGGGGACTGACCCGGCGATGACGTCGTCGACGGCGGGAGGCGCGGCGAAGTCGCCGCCGCCTCCCGCACCCCGGAGTCGTAAGAGCGTGACGGGCACGCGCAGGACGGTGGCGGCACTCTTTCTGCTGCCCGCGCTGCTGCTGCTCGGTGCGCTCGTGGTCTACCCGATCGGGTACTCGCTGGTCCGCAGCTTCTTCGACCAGTCCGGCAGCAGCTTCGTCGGGATCGACAACTACAAGGCGCTGTTCACGACCGACGGCATCCGCACCGCCCTCAAGAACAACGTGATCTGGGTTGCGGTGGCCCCGGCCGTCGCGACGGCGCTCGGCTTGATCTTCGCGGTGCTCACCGAACGGGTCCGCTGGGGCACGGCGTTCAAGCTGGTCATCTTCATGCCGATGGCGATCTCGATGCTCGCGGCAGGCATCATCTTCCGGCTGGTGTACGAGCAGGATCCGGACCGCGGCTTCGCCAACGCCGTCTGGGTGGGGGTGCACGACACCTTCGCCGAGTCGTCCGCGTTCCCGAAGGCGCACCCGGGCGCGGAGTCGCCGCTGAAGGCGGCGGGCGGCGGCGCGTTCATCACGAAGGAGCCGGTACGGGCCGGTGAACCGGTGGTGCTGCCGCTGGTCGGTGTGGCGCCCGACCAGCTGCCCGACAGCGCGAAGCCGGCGAAGGCCCCGGCCGCCGAGCCGGGCAAGGTCACCGGCACCACCTGGCAGGACTTCACACGTGGCAAGGGCGTGGGCGAGCGCAACGGCGTCGACGCCTCCGAGCTGGGCTATCCCGGCATGAGGATCGAGGCGGTCAAGGACGGAAGGGTGGTGGACTCGACGCGGGCCGCGGCCGACGGCACGTTCACGCTGTCGTCGAAGGCCGACGGCTCACAACTCCGCCTGCCGGCATCCAACTTCCGGGAGCCGTACAACGGGATCGACTGGCTCGGTCCGAGCCTGATCACCCCGGCGGTCATCGGTTCGTACATCTGGATGTGGGCCGGGTTCGCGATGGTGCTGATCGCGGCGGGGCTGGCCGGAGTGCCGCGCGAACTCCTGGAGGCGGCACGGGTGGACGGCGCCACCGAATGGCAGGTGTTCAGAAGGATCACGGTGCCGCTGCTCGCGCCGGTACTCGCGGTCGTTCTCGTCACGCTGATGATCAACGTCCTGAAGATCTTCGACCTGGTGTTCATCATCCCGCCGGGTTCGTCGCAGGACGAGGCGAACGTGCTTGCGCTCCAGCTGTACCGCTCGGCGTTCAGCGACGACCAGCCCGGCATCGCGAGCGCCATCGCGGTGTTCCTGCTGCTGCTCGTCGTACCGGTGATGCTGTTCAACATCCGGCGGTTGCGGCGGGAGGTAAGGCGATGAGTTCGACCTCCTCAGAGGCGCGGCGGTCGCTCGGTTCGCGGATCGCGGAAGTCCTGAGCGGCGGCTTCGTCCGCGTCTTCCTGATCGTGGTGGGCCTCTTCTGGCTCGTGCCGACGATCGGGCTGCTGCTGTCCTCGCTGCGCACTCCGGCGGACATGAGCAGCAGCGGCTGGTGGAAGGTGCTCTCTCAACCGTCGCAGATCACGTTCGACAGCTATCAGCGGCTGCTGGAGAACGACACGATCACGGGCTCGCTGCTCAACACCATCTGGATCACGGTCCCGGCGACCCTGTTGGTCGTGGTGATCGGCTCGCTCGCGGGCTATGCCTTCGCCTGGATGGAGTTCCCGGGGCGGGACTGGTGGTTCCTGCTCGTGGTGGGGTTGCTGGTGGTACCGGTCCAGGTCGCGCTGCTGCCGATCGCCAAGCTCTTCGGCGACATCGGGATCTTCGGCTCGATCATCGGCGTGATCCTCTTCCATGTGGGATTCGGCTTGCCGTTCGCCGTGTTCCTGCTGCGGAACTTCTTCGCGGAGATCCCGCGGGAGCTGCTGGAGGCGGCGCGTCTGGACGGCGCGGGTGAACTCCGGCTGTTCGTAAGCGTCGTGATGCCGCTCGGCGGCCCCGCGATCGCCTCGCTCGGGATCTTCCAGTTCCTGTGGGTGTGGAACGACATGCTCGTCGCACTGATCTTCGCCGACTCCGGCAGCCAGCCGATCACGGTCGCCCTGCAGACGCAGGTACGGCAGTTCGGCAACAACATCGACGTGCTGGCGCCCGGCGCCTTCATTTCGATGGTGATTCCGCTGGCGGTGTTCTTCGCGTTCCAGAAGCAGTTTGTTTCGGGGGTTATGGCGGGGGCGGTGAAGTAACTCATCGTAAAAATGCTCGATGAGTAGGGGCGAGGTCACTTGCGGCGGGCCGTTAGAGGCCCGCCGCAAGTGTTGGCACCGTCACGGGCGTAGGCGCCAGCGACTGCCGCAGCCGAGTGCAGATCGCGCTTCTCGGCGGTGAAGTCCCAAGGTATGAAGTCCGATGCCGCGGCCCGCTTGCCGGGCCGGGTCAGCGACGGTCGGCGACGGCTCTTGCCTCCGGCCAGCCCGAGCTCGGCCATCAGCTTCGCGACGGTATTCACCGACAACCGCCAGCCCAGGCGCACCAGCTCGATGAACACCTTCGGCGAGCCGTAGGTGCCGCCCGAGCGGCGGAAGATCTCCTCGATCTCCTCAGCCAGGTGCTGCCGCCGCACCTCACGGGTGGTCAGCGGCCGGTCGCGCCACTTGTAGAACCACGACTCGGACACGCTCAGTGCCCGGCAGGCGATCCGATGCGGAACGTGCTGCTCGGCCTTGCAATCGCCGATCACCCTGACCACTTGGGCCGGATCCGGCCCAGCTACACCCACAAGGCCATGCAGCGCTTGAAGACATCACATTCCATCTCCAGCTCGCGGATGCGCTTGTCCTTCTCCCGGGCGGCCTCCGCCCGCAGCCGCTCCGACTCGGCCCGCTCACTCTCCCGCAGCCGGCCACTCGACGGCTCGGCCACCGGCCGGTCGGACGACGGCCATCCGTTGCGCCGTGCCCGCGACACCCAGCTGTGCAAGGGTGCCCGGATGCACGCCCCTCGTAGATGCGCTTCCTGGATGCCAAGACCCCCAACTACCCTGCCAGCCAAGGTCTCCACAGAAGGAGGGGGAACTGCACTCGGCCTCTCACTCCTCCACGGCTCCTATTGGCAGGGCAGTTGATTCAGGGCCGGTTGGCAAAGGACGAGGACTGCACCTCGGCGCGTGGCTTGCCCACGGCCAGGGGCACGGCACCATCGGCTGGTGGCTCGGGTCCAGGCCCGAGCGTGGCTCGGATGCCCGAGGCGACACCGAAGGCGAGGACCAGCCATCCGATGACGTTGGCCCCTTCAACCACGCTGGAGTACCAGGAGTCGGGGCCGACAAGGTCCGCGAACATTGCGTAGATGCCCGCGGCGAAGGACCCGACGACGAGGGCGTAGGCGATGCCTTCTCGCAGGCCGATGACGAACAGTCCGGCGGCGGGCCAGGCCAGGTACTGCGCGCCCGACGCAGTGCTGAGTAGTAGCAGGAGCCCCAGCGTGGTGGCGAGCGCGACGGATAGGGCAGCGGGACGCCGCCACACCAGCCATAGTCCGACGGCGGTACAGAAGAGGACGAAAAGAAAGTGGGTGTCCCCGCGCACGAAGGTGATCACGGATTCTGGCAGCCCGGCTGCTTGGGCGAACGCGGTCAGACCCCAGTACCTCTGGCCGCCTCCCGGGAACTCCAGGACCTTCTCCCTGAGCGGACCCGGTGCGGTCGCGATGACCGGCCCCCAGATTGCGAGGAACAGCGTGGCGAATGCGGCACCGAACCGGAGCAGCATCGTTCGTCCGCCCAGACGCCACGCTGCCAGGAAAAACAGCGGTACGGCCACGATCGGGGGGAGCTTGATGCTGATGGACATGGCGGCGGCGCAACCCGCCAGGACCGGGTTCGGACGGTCGACGAGCAGGTATGCTGCGGCGAACGCGAACATCACAGCGACCGAATCCGTGTTCCCGTGCCATCCGGAAGTGAGTGCAAGAACCGGGCAAAGCGCTGCGCCCAGGGCACAGAATGCGGCCGTACGTGTCCGGGCACGGTGCTGCACGATTTCGAATACGAGAATGCACGTAACGAAATCAGCGAAGCAGGCCGGAAATCTGATCAGCGTGCTGAACGGGAGCCCCCATCCGCTGATTTCGTGGAGCCCGAGAAGCATCCAGCCGGCCAGCGGCGGATGATTGTAGACGGGCAGGTGCCCGAGTGGCTGCTCGTAGATGCGAATGGGCCCACTTTTGGCGATGGCCTGCGAGAATGCCTCGAAGTACACCACATCGGGAGGTCCGAAGGTACTCGCCGCGAGGATCACCTTTGAGGCGAACGCCAAGGTCGCCGCAGCGACGACGACGATTCTGGCTCTTCCCAAGTCGTCGACGTGCGAGAGAATTCGATGGTTCATGGTCGCCTAATACTCCAGCTGCAGATCGTGATCTTCATGTCTGGGTTGCGGCTTGTTGCTGGTAGTGGCCGGTTTGAGATCTGGTCTGATGGCGGCGTCGCCAGTCGGACTAGTGGTTTCGGTGAGCCGTATCGTGGACGGGCCGGACGACGAGGGTGATGAACAACCGCTGGATTTCGTTGCATGTCAGCGGGACCAGGCCGGTGGGGCCGGGGTTGCGGGCGTGTTCCTCGGCCCGGACGACGGCGAGGAAGGCATGGGCGAGTATTGCCAGGGGTGGCCCAGCGGGTCCAGGACGTGAACCGTCGGACCTGGTGTTTCATCGAGTCCGGCCGGGCCGTTCTCGGACTGGAAGGTCTCTTCCACTCGCCACCTCTAGCCCGCCATAGCGGGTGTCTCATCGCAGACTGACAGGGAGGGGACGCGATGCGTGGAAGGCATCCGTCTCTGCTTGGCCAGCCTCCAGCACCTGGGCGCGCAGGACAGGCAGGCGCGCGTGGGCGGCCATCAGTGTTACAGCATTCCGCGCGCCGGAAATCCGTCGTAGGCCTGAACGACGTGCAGACGGCAGGCTGTACGGCATTCTCCGGCGGCCATGCAGGAACAGGACTGTGCCCGCCAGCACCGCGAAGAGAGGCGTGAGCGGGAAACGGAAGCGGTCCCACGGCGAGAACACCAGCCACAACGCCGTGTGGAAGATGATGAATCCGCCGATAAGCCACAGTTCCTTACTCAAGTACCGCCACATGACGACGGACCCGGCGATAGCCGCCGTCATGAGCAGCCAGTACACGAGATCCGCGGCTCGCTGCCAGCGGCGAGCGGTGTCCGCGGGCCAATCGCCATACGCACGCAGGGCCGAGAAGGGGGACTTATTGCTGCTGTAGAGCGCTTTGAGGCGCTTCGGAGCCAGGGCAACCAGCCTGCCTGGGTGACCCGACCAGTACGACAACGCGAGCCGGGTTCCGAGCCGATTGCGTGTGACTTCGTCGCGGGCCGTGATGAGCGGATTGTCGGCCGGGTTGTCGGACCACCAGTAGCCGGTATCGGTGCGGGTGCCCATGTAGAGGTTGACGCCACCATTGGTGGAGACAGGGACTGGCGAGTCAAGCACGGCGGTGTTCCGCGCCGTCCAGGGCGCGATGACAGCCAGCAGCGCCACAGAGAAAGCCGCAGTATGCGCTACGGCGCGACGTGGGCCACGACTGCGCAGCAATTCGATGGCAAGCAGTGCCGCCGGAAAGACCAGGAGCGTCGGACGTACCAGTGACGCCGCGCCCGCGATGGCGCCGGCCCCCGCATAGCGTGGCCAGCGGTCAGCACCGGCCAACAGAAACAGCATGGTGACCGTGAGCAACGTGAAAGCCTGCTCGGAACCGAGTTGGGAGTCCCATGCCCAGCCCGAGGGAAGCAGGGTGTACCCGAAGCCGCCGGCTACCGCCACACGCACGTTGTGCGTGAGGCGGTGAGCCAGCATCAGGACGACGACCGCCGTAGCCGTCGACAACAGGACCTGCAGAATCAGGCCGGTGATCACCGAGGGTCCAGTCAGGCGGAACAGCACGGACAAAATGAACGGCCAGCCCACCGGCCAGTACGCGGTGGGCGCACCGTCCCACAACCCGTAACCGCTGCCCTCTGCAAGGCGTGTGGCAGCATCGAAGTACCAGGCGTAGTCGCTGTACGGAGGAGGGTGGACCAGCGCCACCCATGTCCCGCGGATCGCGAGATTGGCCAAGACGACACCGACGGCACCCCACACCAGTGGCCGAGGCAACATCCGGTGGGTATCCCTCTTGATTGTCACGGGCGTTTCATCCAGGTCATTACTGCATGAACGGTCAGAGCGATTTCTGTTGATTCCGCGATGCTTCTTCCGGCGAGGATTCGGGTGCGCCGCTGATTGGCCGTCCCCGTGCGGCAAAGTCAGTACTCTCGCGGCGCCATGCTGGGGGCATCACCCGGGCATGAGAAGCTCCATCAAGTCCCCGGCCACCCGTTCCAGCGAGAAGGACTCAACTGCCTGAGTGCGGGCCGCCTCCCCGGCCGACCGCCATTCGTCCGGCCCCAGATCGGCGATGGCATCCGCCATAGCCTCCGGGCTGTCGTGGATCCACTTTCGGCCGTAGACCTCGTCTGCGCCCGGCCAGGGCAGCAGCGCCGGCACGGCGCGGGAAGCCATGCTCTCGGCCACGGCGACGTGGGAACCCTCGAGGTCGCTGGTGGACAGGACATGCCCGATGCGCCTCAACCAACTGGGCACGTCCGGACCGAAGGAGTCGAAGACGACGGCCCCCTCCAGCAGCGGCGAGGTCTGCACGCGGCGCAGTACCGCGTCGTAGTGGGCACGCTCCTCGGGCTCGCTCCAGACCCACGAAAACTGCCACGGCGGTTTGGACTTGACCGACAGGTGCCAGCGCCGGTCGCGGGCGCGTAGCTTCTCCAGGACGTCGAGGCCGAGGTCGAGGCGCTTGAGACGGGGCACCATGCCGATCATGCCGAGGCGAAAACGAGCGCCGGGCAGCTTGGGGCGGTCGAGTTGGGCGGTGTCGATCCAGTTTGGGACGACCGTGATCTTAGACTCGGGCCAGCCGGTGTACTCCCGGGTGCGGCGGGCATATTGCGGGCAGATGCACACCACCTGGTCGACTGCCTCGATGTTGACCTGCTTCGGCCAAGGCCGGGTCACCTCGAAGCGATGCAGCCGTACGACGAGTCGGCTGCCGCGCCGCTTGTGGTGGCTGTACCAAACGGCGGCCGGTCCGCACCACTCCACGAACACAACGTCGGCCCAGTCGGCGAGATCCTGGCTTACGGCCGGGTCGTGGCGGGCGATCGAAGACCAGGCATCGACACGTACGTCCAGGCCGGGCAGCGCACGGAAGTGGTCGATCAGGCGGGTCATGAACTTCAGGTCGTGGCCCGCGACACCGAGCCGCAGCGGCTGTTGGCGAGCGGCCACGGCAGGTGGCGCCGGGGGGAAAGCGCGGTCGAGGTGCGACCGCCATCGGTCCGCCGCAGCCTCCAGGGTGTACCGCCCGGCGGCCTCCCCGCAGCGTTTGGCCGCCAGCCGCCGGGCCTCGGGATCGCGCGCCGCGACCGCGATGGCGTCGGCGGCGTCGGCGAGCGTGGCGGCTCCCGGCACGTACAGCGGGTAGTCGGTGCCGAGCAGCGCCTCGTGCGCGGGCGTGCGGTTGAGGACAATGGGCAGACCGAGTACCCCGAACTCCAATAGTTTTGTGGAGAGTTCGAGGCTCGCGTCCAGGGACGAGTCCCGCCAGCCGAGGCCCAGGTCGCAGTCGGCGGCGATACGCATGGCCTCCTCGCGGGACTGTCCGCCGTGGTGGTGGACGCCGGGTGCGGCGCGCAGCGCCTGGGCCATCTCCGCCTTGAATTCAGGGTGGGCGCGGTCGTTGTGGATCTTATCGCCGACCGTGTGGAGTTCGGCGCGCACGCCTCGATCGTCAAGCAGGGACGGCAGTCGCGTCATAGGCAGGGTATTCCAGCGTGGCGCGAACTTTCCGGTGTAGACGAGGCGCAGCGGGTCGTGCGGCCTGTCGCGTTCCGGCAGGGGGAAGCCTGGCTCGGGCACGGCGGGCGGGCTGAGTACGCTCTTGCCGCACGCCTCCGGCACCCATGTCTCCAGGAAGCAGCGCAACTCCTCGGTCTGGCAGAGGAAGCGGCGGCAGGCTGTGGCGATGCGGGTAAGGTCACTACGGGCTGACTCGGTCATCTCGGCACCGGACTGCGGAATGTCGGTGAGATAGGCCCAGATCCGACCGTCGAAAGCGCCGTCCGCGACCACCTGAGTGACCACTGCCCGGCCGCGCACCACCAGCAGGTCGCAGGGCTCGTCCGCGTCCAGCCGGGCGAGCAGTTGCGAGGCCTGCTCAGGCGAAAGGGCGCGGTTCGGCCCCTTGCCCGGCACTAGCCCCTCCTCGAAGGGGCGCACCACGGTGACGCCCGGCAGCCCGCCCAGCGGTTCGATCAACCGTTCAGTGTGCACAGGTGCCTTGAGGACCAGCCGGGTCCGGCAGCCCGCCAGCGACAGCGCACGTACGGTCGATTGGGCCCACACGGCCGAGCCATCGATGATGTTGAGGTCGACCCCGTAGACAAGCGCGTTGAGCGTGCGGGTCATGCCATCTCCTTCCAGCGTACAGCGAATAGCCGGTACCCCTCGCGTGACCAGGTGTCCGCAGGGGCGTCGGCCAGATGCAGGGACCGACGTACCAGGGCCGGGCGCAGCTCCGGTACGAAGGCGTAGTCGTCGTCCGCGGGCGTGTGGCCCACCGCGTCCGCGCCCGAGTACTCCTGGGCGCACATCAGGTCGAGCAGCAGGGTGTCGGGGCGGTCCACGGACAGGTCGGTCCAGTCGGCGACCCACGGGGCGGTGGGCTCACCGGCGTGGACGGCGACGCCCGCGGCGGTGAGTTCGTCGAGCGCGGGTACCGCCTGGTCGGGTACGACCACCTCGGCCGGCCGGTGCATCTGGCCGAGCACCTGGTCGGTGAGGCGGGCGACGTCGGTCTCGGTCCGGGGTGCGGCCAGGACGGCGATGCGACGGCCGTCCAGGGGATTGGGGGATCCGGTCAGCCTGGCAAGCTGCGCCAGCCGTACCCGGATGCTGTTGTGCTGGAACGCCTCCCACAGCCCCGTTCTGCCCTCCTCCACAGGGTCCAGCCGGGACAGCCGTACGCCAGTGTCCGTATCGACGACGGCGTCCCAATCGAAATGAGCGAGCCCTGGGGCGCCGGTCGCCGGGGCGTCACGCCACAGCACGGCCTTGCGCCCCAGGGCACGAGCCTGGGTGATGAGTTGGGCCAGGTTGCTGTCGAGGTCGGGGACCAGTCCTGTACCCGTCAACGACCACGGGCCGGTGGCATCCGAACAGGCGCTCAGCTGGACGACGAGCGCGTCCGGGTTGGTGCGCTCCAAGAGCAGCAGTCCATCGTGCGGCAGCAGCCGGTTGACGACGGCTTCGGCCGCGAAGTCCTCGGCGGTGCCGTCGCTGAGCACACCCCCGATCACCAGTCGCTCGCGCGGCGCCGAGGAGAGGGCGCGATGAGCGAGGTAGAGCCGGCTGTCGGAAACGACTGCATCGGGTTCCCGCGCCGGTGGCACCGGGCGGTCCGTCATTCCGGGACCGCGGCCGCGCCACATCCTGTACAACTCCCCCGGCAGCCGCACCATCTCACGCCTGGGAGACCGAGCCGTCGCGACTAGCGCCCGGCCGACCTTCAGCGATGTCGAGGCCTCCAGCATGGCCACGCGCGCCTCCAGCAGCGCGACTCGGTCACGGGCGCCGCGCAACCTAGAGGCGAGTTGCGCCCTCTCGCGCGTCATGGCGGCCAGTTGCTCGGCCGTACCGTCGGAGCGGGCCCCATCAAGGGCGCGGGCGGTCTCCTCGGCCGTACACTCCTGGTCGAGCGTGCGGGCGCGCAGGGAACGGGAGACGAAGTCGGAGAAGACGCACTCGCCGGCCATCCGCAGCGCCGTGGCGAAACCGTCCGACGGTGCGGGGATGCCGAACCAATCGTGGAGCGGCAGGAGTTCCTCAGTGCAGGCGAACACCGCGCCCGCTTGCAGGTGCGTGTAACCGAGAACAGAAACGCGCAGCACCTGGCAGCGGTGCGTCACCAGGTGGTCGAGCAGCCGGTGATAAGTGAGTTCGGTTCCGCGGTGGCCGAAGAGAATCACGCCCCGGCCACCGGGGCGCATCCGTTCCAGTACGGCGAGGCAGGCCGCCTCGTCACCGTGCAGATTGGGATTAGGGCCGTAGGACATCACCACCAACTGGCCCGCATCGATGTCCTCTTCGTGGTGGCTCAACTCGACGCCCGGCGGCAGATGGAGATACCGCTCCAGGCGCGGACCGCGGCGCGCCGTGGCGTCCACGACCGTGGTGATGCCGTCCAGATGAGGGTGGAGCAGATCGATGATGCGCATCAGCGGATCCTCGTGAAAACGTGGAAGCCGACCGGGTTCTCGCGGAATCCGTATGGCTTGGACAGGGTGTGGTGCAGGCCGAGGGGTTGGAGCGCGCTGCGGTAGGCAGCCGTTGTGCGGTGCACGATGGAATCGCCGAGCGCGGTTCGCGCGTGTCCGTCCTCGTCGGACACGATCAGCCGACCGGTGACCCGCACGAGGGACGCGAGATTCCGCAGGCTGGCCGCCCACTGAGCGTCGTCCCTAACGTGGAGGAGGACGTCCACGCACAGCACCACGTCGTACAGCCAGGGGCTGCGCCAGCCGGTGAGCGAAGCTTCGGCGTAGCGGGGGCCGCCGCCTTTGGCGCGGGCGTGCGCGATGGCCTCGGAGCTGGTGTCGATGGCGTCTACGCGGTGACCGCAGCGCGAGAGTGCCCGGGCCAAGCGCCCTTCGCCGCAGCCCGCGTCGAGTACGAACAGCGGGGACGGCGGGTTCGAAAGGTCGCCGATCAGGGTGAGCAGGGTACCGAGCCGCAACGCGTAGAAGATCTCGTGGCCGGGACGGTCGAGGCCGATGTGCCCGCCTGCGGTGAGGTCGTCCTGCTCGCGGTGGCGGGTGTTCCAGTAGGCGCGGGTTCGGTCGTCAGCCGCGGTGGGGGCGCTCGTCGTGGTGCGGTCGTCCGTCGTGATCGGGTCAGCCATGGCTCTCCATCCACTGGGTGAGCACCCGGGCGATGCGGGGGCCGGCCTTTCCGTCCCACAATGGCGGGCCCTCGGCCGGGGCCGTCGCCGCGCCGGCCAGCACCTTGTCCAGCGCGGGTGCCAACTCCTCGTGTCGCACCAGGCGATTGGTGCCATGGGTGACGGTCACCGGGCGTTCGGTGGTGGTGCGCAGGGTCAGGCACGGAACGCCCAGCACGGTGGTCTCCTCCTGGACTCCTCCCGAGTCGGTGATCACGGCTGCGGCGCCCCGGACCAGACTCATGAACTCCACGTAGCCGAGCGGTTCGAGGAGATGGATGCCGGGCGCGTCCACGAGGCCCGCCGCACGCAGCGCCGCTCCGCCGCGCGGATGCAGCGGTACGGCGAGGTCGAGGTGGGCGGCGGCCTCGGTCAAGGCGCGGGCAGCGGCCCGCGCTGCCTCGGGGTCGTCGACATTGACTGGCCGGTGCAGCGTGACCACGCCGTAGCGCTCCGGCAGTCCGTGCGCGGCGCGGGCAGCCGCCGTGTCGAAGCGGTCCAGGTGGCCGAGCAGAGTGTCGATCATGGGGTTGCCGACGAAGTGGACGCGAGCGGGGTCGACCCCTTCACGGGCGAGATGGGCGACGGCCTCGGGGCTGGTGGCGAACAGCAACTCGGAGAGTTGGTCGACGAGGCGCCTGTTGACCTCCTCCGGCATCGTCATGTCGAAGCTGCGCAGGCCTGCCTCGACATGGGCCACCGGGATAGACAGCTTGGCGGCGACGAGGGCGGCGGCGAGCGTGGAGTTGACGTCCCCGTACACCACGACGACGGTGGGCACTCGGGCGGTCAGCTCGGCCTCCAGCGCCACCAGCAGGTCGGCGGTCTGCCGCGCTTGGCTACCGGAGCCGACGCCGAGGTCGATGTCCGGTTCGGGCAGGCCGAGTTGGCGGAAGAAGATGTCCGACAGGCGTACGTCGTAGTGCTGCCCCGTGTGGACGAGAACCTGGTCGCAGCCAGCAGAGCTCAGGGCGGCGATGACCGGTGCCGCCTTGACGAAGTTCGGCCGGGCGCCGACGACATGAAGTACGCGGCCGTTCATTTCCGTTGTTCTCCGCTCTGTCCGTCCTACTGTTGCGGCATGTCTCGTCGTATCCCTCATGCCCTCATCCTGGCGGTATCGGCGGCCTGGGCCGAGCTGCGCCACGACCCCTATCGGGCGATGCTGCTGGGTGTACGGCTGACGCCGGTGCGCGTCCGATGCCGACTGCGGCAACTCGAGCGGCGGCTCGCCGCCCACGCCCAAGCGGCCGGGCCGATCGCGACACCGTCCGCGGCACGGGTGCCCGCCCCCGCCAGGCGAACCGTCCGGCCCGTTCCGGGCCGGGTACTCCATCTGGTAACGAACGGACTGCCGTTCAAGCACGCCGGCTACACCGTGCGCACCCAGGCGCTCGCCGAGGCGCAGCTGGCTGCCGGACTCGATCCGCACGTCGTGACGCGCGTCGGGTTTCCGGTGGCGCAGGGTGTGCTGGACGCCCGCCCACTGCAAATAGTGAATGGCGTGCCGCAACACCGGCTGCTGCCCCTCCGGTTGCCATACGGGCAGGGCGCGGCGCTGTCCCGCAACGCCGAGTTGGCCGGCCGTCTGGTGGAGCAACTGAGGCCCGGCGTCCTGCACGCGGCCACCGACCACGGCAACGGGCGCGTGGCGCTGGCCCTGCGCGAGGCCTACGGCCTGCCCGTGGTCTACGAGGTACGGGGCTTCCTGGAGGAGACCTGGCTGACGCAGGCCCCAGGTCGGTCCCGGGACGATGGGACCTACCTCGCCCGGCGCGAGCTGGAGACGTACTGCATGCGCGAGGCCGATCTGGTTCTGACACTCGGCGCAGCGATGAAGGCCGAAATCGTGGCACGCGGGGTGCCCGAGGAACGGGTTCTGATCTCCCCGAACGCGGTGGATGAGGTGTTCCTGGCCCCTCTGCCGGACGGCGCGCCGCTGCGCGCCCGGCTCGGCATCGCACCGGACGACCTCGTCGTCGGCACCGTCAGTAGCCTGACGCCACACGAGGGAATCGGCACATTGCTGCATGCGGGTGCCGAGTTGCGACGTCGGGGCGTGCCCCTGCGGCTACTGATCGTGGGCGACGGCCCGGAACGCGCGGCACTGCAACAGCTGGCCGCCCGATTGGGTCTCGGCGACGGCGTAGCCCTCTTCACAGGCCGGGTGCCGCATGCCCAAGTGCGGGATTATCACGCAGTATTGGATGTATTCGCGGTGCCACGCACCGACGAACGAGTCTGCCACCTGGTGACCCCTCTCAAGCCGGTCGAAGCAATGGCGAGCGGTCTTCCCGTGGCCAGTAGTGATCTCACCGCCATGAGAGAACTGGTCGAATCGGACGTCAATGGCCAGCTAATTCCGCCTGATTCACCCCACGCCTGGAGAGATGCCCTCGAAATGCTTCTGTACAGTCAAAAACGGCGGACGGAATGGGGAGCATCCGCCCGCAACCTGGTCGTGCGTGAACGCACCTGGAAACGCGTCGCCGCCACGACCCGTGAGGCGTATCGCAGTCTTGGGTGCGCCTGAAGACCAGTACACGGCCCCATTCCCGACGGCCGTCGGGAATGGGGCGCAGGCAGACCTGCGGCAGCGTGGCATCAGCAGCGTGTTGTACCACCCGACGCCGATTAACCGGCTCAGACCGCCCCGGCCCCCTGGCCTGCCGCACGTCCATCCTCACGCAGGGGAGTTGGGTCGCCGAGGGCGTGAGCAACCCACCCGCGGCGTGGATGGG
Organism: Streptomyces himalayensis subsp. himalayensis; assembly: GCF_013778455.1. GTDB lineage: Bacteria > Actinomycetota > Actinomycetes > Streptomycetales > Streptomycetaceae > Streptomyces > Streptomyces himalayensis. Next base: position 100,677 of record NZ_JACEHE010000019.1, read on the forward strand.
TGCCGGACGACCCGAGGTGCACGGTAGTACGCGGGCGAACGAAGTCGTCCCGGGCGGATGCGGCCTGTCATCAAGCCCGTCCGCGAACGCGTCGCCAATCGATGTTTGGTCCCATGCCCACGACGTGCTTATAAGGTTCCTGTGGCAGATGCAGCGGGCGGACCAGCAGATATCGCCAGCTTGGCTTGGGGCACGTGGTTGGGCACACCGGTGTGCCGTCCGCGGAGTGCGCCGACCGCCCGCAGGCCTCTCAGGAACTGATGCTGATGTGCGAACGACGTGGACCGCCGAACTCGCCCTTGAGGGCTTCGAGTTCACCAGGCCTCTCCTGCACCTGCCATGCGGACGGGCGATCGGCTTCCGGCGGTCGGGCCAGCGGCGAGTTCAGCCTGTACGAGCCGCGTCACCCGTGCGACCGTAGAGCCGGAATCGTCGTCCCCCGGGTACCTCTGCCTCCTTGACCCATCCCTCCAGCTGGAGAGCGAACTCGGTCGCCCTCTCCTGCCAGTTCAGAGCGGAAAGTGCCGCCGCGCGGCCCTGTCGAGCCGCCCGCAGCCGCAGTTCCGGGTCAGCGCTCAGGCGTCGTACGGCCTCCGCCGCGGCCGACGGATCCTCGTACGGGACAACCAGTCCGCAGCCGTGTCGCTCGACCAGCTCGGCCGCGAGCGGGGTGGGCGTGGTGACGACCGGCACGCCGTGAGCCATGTACTCGACGACCTTGGTCGGGCGCGAGTGGCGGTAGTTGGGCTGGTCGTGCAGGAGGGAGAGGCCCGCCAGGGCCCCCGAAAGCCGTGCGAGGGCGAGATCGTTGGGTAGGAAGCCGTGCCAACGCAGCACGCCCTCCCCGTCGGCCTGCTCGAGCGCACCTCGTACGTCGGGATTCGCCTCGCCGATCACCTCGACCCGCACGGCAGGTCCCAGCAGACGCGCCGTCTCGATGAGGTCCAGTACGCCGCGCGCCCGCGACAGGTGGCCCAGATACACGACGCGGTCGGCGCCGGGCGGCTCGGGCGGCGCGGGCGGGGTGGTCGCAAAGTTCGGTACCACCGGGTGGGTGTGGCGAAAGCGGGACTGGTAAGCGTCCTCGGCGAGCAGGAGCCGCAGATGCCGCTCCGCCAGCCGTTCCGCGGCCCGCACGCCCAGCCGCAGCGGTGGCCGCATCACCCTCGGCACCCAGCGCTTCATGACGAGCGCCGCTGCCGTGTCCTCGTGTACGTCCCACACCGTCACCGGGCGCTGACCGGCACGCCGCCAGCGGCGCATCACGCCGGGCAGAGCCAGCAGCAGTTCGGGATCGTGCAGCAGCACCACGTCCGCCTCCGGCCCTCGCTCGGCCAGCAGCGTGCGAGCCGCGCGCAGCGCCGCGCGGCGGTCGCGGCCGGCGGCCCGGGGCAGGGTCACCCCCTCGACATCCGGCCGCGGCGTCACCGCGAGCGCCTCGAACGGCGCGGCGTACACGATCCGGTGACCGCGCTCCCGCAGAGCGGCGATCTCCCGGTGCAGGATCCGCGCATCCTCGGGGTGATGCACGATGGTGACGACGAGTACAAGCATTAGAGAACCTCATAACTCCCGGCAGGCCAGGGACGTGCGGACTCGCGGGCGGCCTACAGGACCTCGACCCCCGGTTGGAAGATCCGCCCCCGGGTGTCGAACAGCAGGCGTGCCTCGTCGGCGAGAGCGGGCAGATCGTAGGCCGAGTGGTCCTGCAGCAGGATCGTCAGGTCGTGATCGCGCACCGCCGCCATCAGATCGCCGACGCGCGGGACGGCCACCCCATCAACGGTCCACAGCTGCACATGCGGGTCGTGGAAGGACACCTCGGCCTCCCGCTTCCGCAGCAGCCGGGAAACCGGCACGGCCGGGGTCTCGCGCTGGTCGGCGACGTCGGGCTTGTAGGTGACTCCGAGCAGCAGCACCCGGGAGCCGCGCAGCGGCCGACCGGCGGTGTTGAGGAGGTCCTGGGCGCGGCGCACGACGTACTCGGGCATCCGCCGGTTGATGTCCTGGGCGAGCTCGACGAAGCGGAACTCGTAGCCGAGCGAGGACCGCACCTTGTACGACAGGTAGCTCGGGTCGATGGGGATGCAGTGTCCGCCCACGCCGGCGCCCGGCCGGAACGCCTGGAAGCCGAACGGTTTGGTGCCCGCGCAGCGGATCGCGTCCCACACGTCGACATGCAACTCTCGGCTGATGATGGCTAGTTCGTTGATGAGGGCGATGTTCACATGCCGGTAGGTGTTCTCCAGCAGCTTGGCCATCTCGGCCTCACGGGTGCCCTTCGCCTGGACGACCGTGTCGATGAACTTGCCGTAGAAGGCGACCGCATGGGCGGCGCACGACGGGGTGCAGCCGCCGACCACCTTGGGTGTATCGCGCAACCCATGAGTGGTGTTGCCAGGGTCGATGCGCTCCGGCGAGAAGGCCAGCGCGAAGTCCTCGCCGACCCGCAGCCTGGACTCCTCGAGCAGCGGCCGTACGACCTCCTCGGTGGTGCCCGGATAGGTGGTCGACTCCAGGACGACGAGCTGTCCGGGCCGCAGCCTGCCCGCGACCGCACGGACGGCGGAGGTCACCGCGCTCAGATCGGGTCCGCCGTCCTCACTGAGCGGGGTCGGCACGCAGATCACGACGGTCTGCGCCCGGGCAAGACAGGCGTCGTCCGTGTACGCCGTGAATCCCGCCATCCGCATCTGGCGGACGTCGTCGTCTGACACGTCGTCGACGTGGGAGCGGCCGGCGTTGAGGCCCTCGACAACACGCGGGTCCCGGTCGAGACCCGCGACTCTCAGGCCGACCGACGCCGCCTCCCGAGCGAGCGGCAGCCCGACATAACCGAGCCCGATGACCGCGACTTCGACGCAATCGGGCAGTTCTTCATCCGCGGCCGGGATCGACAAGGTGGACCCGCTCATGGGCAGTCTCCATTCGGGAACGAGAGCGTCGGCCTTCCTACAACCTCCGATCTCTGGATCGAGTTCGGGTGATTGGGCCCTGTTCCACTCCGGTGGCCTAGACAGAAACGATTCACCATCACTCCTTGTACGCACCGGTGCGGGCGTGACGGCGGTTCGGACCGAAGGCCTGGCGATGACGCTGTGAGCGACGACCCGCAACCCACCTGTGCGACAGCGGCAGAGGGCGGAGGTTCTGTCTCGGGTACAGGGACTCGGTGCCTATGCGGTGACACGGCCGACGCCAAGGTCCCCCTGGCAGCTTCCCTCCCGGCTTCCCCCGGACGGCACAACCCGGCGTAACTCACGTACCCTATTGGTCGTTTCAGCGCTATATGCCGTTAACGACCTATGGATGCACCTTGCCTCGGTTCAGTGTGATCGTCCCCGTGTATGAGGTGGAGGCCTATCTGCACGCATGCCTCGAATCCGTACTGGGCCAGTCGTTCACGGACTTCGAGCTGATCGCCGTCGACGACTGCTCACCCGACGGCAGCGGTGCCATCGTCGACGAGTTCGCGGCCCGCGACCCGCGCGTCACCGCTATCCATCTGCCGGAGAACGCCGGGCTCGGCCCGGCCCGGAACGCCGGTCTCGACCGCGCCATCGGCGAGTACGTCATCTTCCTGGACAGCGACGACACGCTGACCCCGCACGCGCTGCAGGCGATCTCTGACCGGATCAAGGACACGGACCACCCCGATCTCCTGGTCTACGACTACGTGAGGGCGTACTGGAACGGCAGGACGGCTCGCGACCGTTTCGCGGCCGAGCTCGTCCAAGAAGGCCCCGCCGTCTTCCAACTCACGGAGCGGCCCGGCCTACTGCAACTGCTCCACGTGGTCTGGAACAAGGCATACCGCCGTGACTTCCTCCAGCGTGAGGGCTTCACCTTCGCACCCGGCTACTACGAGGACGTCTCCTGGACCTATCCCGTGCTGCTGACCGCCGAGTCGATCGCGGTGCTCGACCGGGTCTGCGTGCACTACCGGCAGCGCAGGCACGGAGCCATCACCCGCACCTCCAGCTCTCGGCACTTCGAGATCTTCGAGCAGTACGACCGGGTCTTCGCCTATCTGGACGCACATCCAGAGCCCGCGGGCCTGCGTCCTGTCGTCTTCGCGCGCATGCTCGACCACTTCAGCACTGTGTTCCTGGCCCGCAGCCGGCTCCCCCGCGGCAGCCGCGCCGCGTTCCTACGCCGGGCCCGCACCCACTGCTGCCGCCACCACGTCCTCAGTGCGGCTCCTGCCAGGTGGCGCTCCAGGATCCGGCACACACTGGTACGCCTGGGTGCGCACCGCACCTACCGCGCGCTGACGGCCCTCACCGCCCTCCAGAGCGGCGCCCGCCGCCTGGCCCGTGCCCTGCGCCACGCGCTCTGGGTCGGGGTGCTCCGGCTCCACTACCGCATCCAGCTGCGCCTGCCCCTGCGCGAGAACCACGCCGTGTTCTCCGCGTACTGGGGCCGCGGCTACCGTTGCAACCCAGCGGCCATCGAAGAGAAAGCGCGGGAAATGGTGCCCGGCATCCGCACCGCCTGGATCGCCCACTCCGGGCACCACACGACCATTCCCGCGGCCGCGCGACGCCTCTCCCCCGGCACAGCCGCCTACTGGACCGCCCTCGCCCGCTCCAAGTACCTGGTCAACAACGTCAACTTCGACCGCCAACTCGTCAAGCGCCGCGGCCAGATCTTCCTCCAGACCCAGCACGGCACTCCCCTCAAACACATGGGTCTCGATTTGATGGAGCGGCCTGCCGCAGCACGAGGCATGGACTTCGCGCAGCTCATGGCCAATGCCGATAAGTGGGATTACCTGCTTTCTTCCAATCCCCATTCGTCGCGCGTTTGGAGAAACGTTTTTCCAGCCGCTTACAAGACGCTCGAATACGGCTACCCCCGCAACGACATCTACCAGCACGCCACCGCCGAGGACGTCGCCCGCCTGCGTCAGTCCTTCGGTATCCCCCGCGACACCGTCGCGATCCTCTACGCCCCCACCCACCGCGACTACCGCCGCACCCCACGCCACTCGCTCGACCTGGAGCGGATGCTCCGCGCCCTCGGCGCCGGCTTCACGGTGCTGACCCGCGCGCACTACTTCTACGACACACCCGTCGCGGGTGCAGAAACGTCACTGCCGATGGACGGCCGCGCAGAAACGTCACAGCTGATCGACGTCTCGAAGTACCCGCACATCGAATCCCTCTGCTTGGCGAGCGACGTGCTGGTCACCGACTTCTCCTCGCTCATGTTCGACTACGCCAATCTCGACCGCCCCATCGTCATCTACGCCGACGACTGGCAGGCCTACGAGGCGGCCCGCGGCACCTACTTCGACCTCAGGTCCTTCCCACCCGGACCCGTCGCACAGACCGAGGACGAACTCATCGACGTCTTCGCCACCGGCACCTGGCGCAGCCCCCGCTCCACCCAGCACCGCGCCGCCTTCCGCCAACGCTTCTGCCCCTACGACGACGGACGCGCTGCCGAACGCGTCGTACGACATGTCTTCCTCGGCGAGACCGAAGGCCTCCCATCGTTCGTGCCGCTGCAGGACCGCCGCCCAGCCCCCGCCGCGATCGCCGCCCCGGCCGCCGAGTCGTCCGTCTCCGATCTGCCCACCGAACAACCCCCGGCCGCCGCCCGTTGCTCCCCGCTCGTCGAACCGTGAGCGTCAGCCCGAGCCGCCACTCAGCACGGAAGGATCACGTACCTCCCCATGGCATCGATGCGTACCACTGCTGTCGTCCTCGCCGGAGGCACCGGACAGCGCGTGGGCCTCGCCCTCCCCAAACAGTTCGTCAAGATCGCGGGGAGGAGCGTCCTCGAGCACACCCTCGGGATCTTCGAGGAAGCCCCGGGCGTGGACGAGGTCCTGCTGATGATGACGCCCGGATACGTGGGGCGGGCCGAGGAGATCGTCGCGAAGAAAGGATTCACCAAGATCGTGCGCGTGTTGGAGGGCGGGGCCACACGCAACGAGACCACCGAGCGCGCCATCGGCTTCCTGACGGCCCGGACCCCCGAGGGGCAGGACCAGAAGGTCCTCTTCCACGACGCCGTACGCCCTCTGCTCTCGCAGCGGATCGTCGCCGACTGCATCGCCGCCCTCGACACCCACGACGCCGTCGACGTGGCCATTCCGACCGCGGACACCATCATCGTCACGCGCACGCACGGCGCGGACGGCGAGTACATCACCGACATCCCGGACCGCAGCCGGCTGCGCCGGGGCCAGACGCCTCAGGCCTTCAGCCTGTCGACGATCCGCAGGGCGTACGAGATCGCCTCCTCGGACCCGGCCTTCCGTGCGACCGACGACTGCTCCGTCGTCCTTAACTACCTGCCGGACGTGCCGATCCATGTCGTCCGGGGCGAGGCGCACAACATGAAGGTGACCGAGCCGGTCGACATCCACATCGCCGACAAGCTCTTCCAGCTCTCCTCGCACACCGTGCCGCCCCAGAGCGGCGAGGACGCCTATCGCCGCCTGCTCGCGGGCAAGTCGCTGGTCGTCTTCGGAGGTTCGTACGGCATCGGCGCCGACGTCGCGAAGCTGGCGCGGAGTTACGGGGCCACGGTCTTCGCACACGGGCGCAGCACCACCGGTGTGCACGTCGAGAACGCCGAGCAGATCGAGAAGGCGCTCGCCGAGGCGCATGCGGTGGCCGGCCGGATCGACTACGTCATCAACACGGCCGCTGTCCTGCGCATCGGCCGCCTCAACGAGTGCTCCGACGCGGCCATCCGCGAGGCCCTCGAGGTCAACTACCTGGCTCCTGTGCAGATCGCCAAGGCAGCACACAGGTACCTCGCCGCCAGCCGCGGCCATCTGCTGCTGTACACCTCCAGCAGCTACACGCGCGGGCGCGCCGAGTACAGCCTGTACTCGTCCTCCAAGGCGGCCATGGTCAACCTCACGCAGGCGCTGGCCGACGAGTGGGCGGCCGACGGCATCCGCGTCAACTGCGTGAACCCGGAGCGGACCCGCACCCCGATGCGGGTGCGGGCCTTCGGCGACGAGCCCGCGGACTCCCTGCTGACGTCGGATGCGGTCGCCCGGACATCGATCGACGTGCTGCTGTCCGGCCGCACCGGCCAGGTCATCGACGTCCGCCTCGAGTCGTCCGTGGGGAGCGCTGCCCGGTGATCGCGAAACTGCTCTCCGAGCGCCCCTTCTCCTCGATCGGCTTCCTGCTCGCCTATCCGACGCTGGCCCTGGCAGCCGCACTGGGCGACCCATGGCTCTTCGGATGTGCCGCTGCCGTGACGTACGCCGCCGACTGGCGCCTGAGTGAGGCCGGCACCTGGCTCTTCTCGGCGGTGCGCACGGCCCGTGTCGGCCTGACCCTGCGCTTCGTCGTCCGCCAGCTGCTCCTCGTGGTGCTGCTCGCGCGCATGGACGCCCCCGTCCTGCTCGCGGCCACCACCTTCGTCCTCTTCTACGTGCTCCAGGCGCCGCAGAGCCTGCTCCTGACGCTCATCAAGCGGGCCCGCAGGCTCCCTGTGGTGACCCGGAACATCGACCTGGGGCCGCTGCGTATCCCGGACACCCCTTCGCCGCTGCTCACGCTCCGGGGATTCGAGAAGGTCATGCACGCCGACGTGCCCGCTGTCGCGGGACTCCTCGTGTGGGTCGCGACGGGAAGCACGGCAGCCGGGACGGTGGGCTGTGCCGCCACCGTCACCCTGGTCATCGCCTATGACGTGGCGCTGCTGCCGGTCTTCCTGGAGGCCCGGACCACGCCCGACGACAAACGGGTCCTCGCCTTCGCCGACCGCTGGCTGCGGGAGAACCGGCCCACGGTGGTCCTGTACTTCAGCGGCATGAAGTCCTCCGCCTACCAGATCAACATGTGGCTCAGGACGCTGGAGGCGCTGGACGCCCGCGCGGTGGTTCTCCTGCGTGAGCGCCACATCCTCACCGATCTGGCCCCCACAACGCTGCCGGTGATGTGCGTGTCGAACGCGAACCATGTGATGAGCCTCGACTTCGGCTCCGCACGCGTGGTGTTCTACGCGTCCAACGTCGGGCCGAACATCCACATGCTCCGCATCCCCACCGCCAGGCACGTCTTCATCGGCCACGGCGACAGCGACAAGCAGGCGTCGGTCAACCCGTACGCCAAGGTCTACGACGAGGTGTGGACGGCAGGCCGGGCCGGGCGCGACCGCTGGGCGGGTGCGGACGTGGGCGTACGGGACGAGGACATCGTCGAGGTGGGCAGGCCGCAACTCGCCCCGGTCCGGCGGGCGGTGGAGGAGCCCCGCACGCCGCTGACCGTTCTGTACGCGCCGACCTGGGAGAGCTGGGAGCCGGAGCCGGGCGTCACCTCGCTCATCGATTCGGGCGAGCTGATCATCAGGGCGCTGCTCTCCGCCCCGGTGGAGGTGCGGATCCTCTACAAGCCGCATCCCTACACGGGTGTACGGGACCCGAGAGCGAAGCAGGCGCACGAGCGCATCGTGGCCCTGCTGCAGGCAGCCAACGCCGCCCGCCCCGCCTCCCCCGCGGACCCCCTGCTCACGGCCGAACGCATGCGCGTCGAGGCACAGTGGCGCTCGGCCCAGACCCCGGGCCGAGCGGGTGCGGACGAGGCCGAGCGCGCCCGTGACTCCCTGCTGACCGCGGAGGACGCCGGCGTCCTGGAAGGTCTCACGGAGCGCCGGGACGCGCTGTTCTGGGCCGACCACGCCCCGGAACAGCACATCGTGATCGATGCGGACGGCCCGCATCTGTACTCCTGCTTCAACGAGTGCGACCTGCTCGTCTCCGACATCTCCAGCGTCGTCTCCGATTTCGTCGCGAGCGGAAAGCCGTACGCCATCGTCGATGGCGCCGAGCTGGGCGAGGAGGAATTCCGCCGCCGCTATACCGCGGCCCTGGGCGCGTTCGTCCTCACACCGGACGCGGCGGGCCTCCATGACGCGCTGCTGGTCGCTGCCGGAAAGGAACCCGACACGATGCGCGAGACCCGCGATGACGTGAAGCACTATCTGCTCGGTCCCGACGAGCCGGATGCGATGACGCGATTCAACAGGGCGGTCCAACGTCTCGCCCACGCAGCGGAATCCATCACCGCGCTGGCCATCCCCGTCGTCCCGCAACAACCACCGGTTGAGAAACCCTCAAAAGCCACGTCCAACGCAACTCAGACCTCAGGAAGTCGTTGACCAGTCATGCGCCCCATGAAAGCCCTTGTACTCGCCGGCGGTTCGGGAACCCGGCTTCGCCCGATCACCCATACCTCCGCCAAGCAGTTGGTGCCGGTAGCGAACAAACCCGTGCTGTTCTACGGGCTCGAATCCCTCGCCGAGGCCGGTATCCGCGATGTCGGCATCGTCGTCGGTGAGACGTCCGGCGAGATTCGCGAGGCGGTCGGTGACGGCTCGCGGTTCGGTATCCGGGTGACCTACATCCACCAGGTACGTCCGCTCGGTCTGGCCCACGCCGTGCTGATCTCCCGGGATTTCCTCGGCGACGACGACTTCGTCATGTACCTCGGTGACAATTTCATCGTGGGCGGCATCACATCGGTCGTCGACGCCTTCCGTGAAGAGCGTCCCGATGCCCACATCATGCTGACCCCCGTCAGCGACCCGTCGGCCTTCGGCGTCGCCGAGCTCGATCTCTCCGGGAACGTCATCGCGCTGGAGGAGAAGCCGCAGCATCCCAAGAGCGACCTCGCTCTCGTCGGCGTCTACCTTTTCACGCCGCTGGTCCACGAGGCCGTACGCTCCATCGAGCCGTCGGCCCGCGGCGAGATGGAGATCACAGATGCCATTCAGTGGCTCATCGGGAACGGGAAAAACGTCCGCTCGACCACCATCACCGGTTACTGGAAAGACACGGGCAATGTCACGGACATGCTCGAGGTGAACCGCTCGGTACTGGAAGTCCTCGAGCCGGTACAGGCCGGGGACGTCGACTCCGAAAGTGAGATCATCGGCCGGGTGCGTATCGAGAAAGGCGCCCGGGTGCGGCGCTCCCGCATTGTCGGCCCCGCCGTGGTGGGCGCGGGCGCCACCGTCACGGACTCGTACATCGGCCCTTTCACCTCCATCGCCGCCGAATGCGCCGTCGACGACAGCGAGATCGAGTACTCCATCGTCCTCACCGGAGCCTCCGTGCGCGGCGTCCGCCGTATCGAGGCGTCGCTCATCGGCCGCCAGGTGGACGTGACCCCCGCCCCGCGCGTGCCCGCCGCCCACCGATTCGTACTCGGTGATCACAGCAAGGTTCAGATCTGCTCATGACGACCACGAAGATCCTGGTGACGGGTGGTGCCGGCTTCATCGGCTCACACTACGTCCGGGCGCTCCTCGGCCCCGGCGGCCCCGGAGACGTGCAGGTCACGGTCCTGGACGCCCTCACCTACGCGGGCAACCCGGCCAACCTGGACCCGGTGCGCGCCCACCCCGGCTTCGCCTTCGTGCACGGGGACATCTGCGACACCGACCTCGTGCGCAAGCTCGTCGGCGAGCACGACGAGATCGTGCATTTCGCCGCCGAATCCCATGTCGACCGGTCGATCCTCAGTGGCGGCGAATTCGTCCGTACGAACGTCCTCGGCACCCATACCCTCCTGGACGCCGCCTTGCACAACGCGCCGCGGCTCTTCGTGCACGTCTCCACGGACGAGGTGTACGGATCCCTGGAGTCCGGTTCCTGGACGGAGTATGAGCCGCTCGCGCCGAACTCCCCGTACTCCGCCTCCAAGGCGTCCAGCGACCTGCTGGCCCTGGCCTACCACCGCACGCACAGGCTCGACGTCCGCGTGACCCGCTGCTCGAACAACTACGGGCACCACCAGTTCCCCGAGAAGGTCATCCCGCTCTTCATCACCAACCTGCTCGACGGGCGGAAGGTCCCGCTCTACGGGGACGGTCTCAACGTCCGCGACTGGCTGCACATCGACGACCACGTCCAGGGCATCGAACTCGTCCGTACCGGCGGCCGGCCCGGAGAGGTCTACAACATCGGCGGCGGCACCGAACTCTCCAACCGGGAGCTGACCGAGCGCCTGCTCGACGCGTGCGGCGCCGACTGGGACATGGTCGAGTACGTCGAGGACCGCAAGGGCCACGACCGCCGCTACTCGGTGGACTGCACCAAGATCCGTACGGAGCTCGGGTACCGGCCCCGGAAGGCCTTCGCGGAGGGTCTGGCCGAGACGGTGGCCTGGTACCGCGACAACCGCGCCTGGTGGGAGCCCCTCAAGGCGCGCGCACATGTCGGGGCTCAGCGATGAAGTGGCTGGTCACGGGCGCCGGCGGCATGCTCGGCCGAGAGGTCGTCGATCTGCTGGCCGCGCAGGGCGCGAAGGTGGGCGCCCGCACTCGCCGCGAACTGGACATCACAGACCCCGCTCAGGTCCGGCTCGCGATCAAGACCGTCGCCCCGGACGTCGTCGTCAACTGCGCGGCCTGGACGGCGGTCGACGACGCCGAGTCCCGGGAGGCGGAGGCGCTCCGGGTCAACGCCGACGGCCCGCAGCTGCTTGCCGAGACGTGCCGTGCGTACGGCGCCCGCCTCCTTCACGTCTCGACGGACTACGTCTTCCCCGGCGACGCGACCGTTCCGTATGCCGAGGATGCCCCGACTGGCCCGCGCACCGCCTACGGCCGCACCAAGCTGGCGGGCGAGGAGGCCGTGCTCAGCGTGCTGCCCGACCGCGCGGCGGTGGTCCGCACGGCCTGGCTGTACGGCGCCCACGGACCGAGCTTCGTCCGCACGATGCTCCGTCTGGAGCGCGAGCGCGACACGGTCGATGTCGTCAACGACCAGGTCGGCCAGCCCACATGGACGCGCGATGTCGCCGAACGGCTCGTCTGGCTGGGCACGCACCCCGAAGCGGCCGGCGTCTTCCACGGCACCAACTCAGGACAGGCCACCTGGTACGACCTCGCACGCGAGGTCTTCCGCCTTACCGGCGCCGCCCAGTCGCGCGTCCGCCCCACGGACAGCACGGCGTACATCCGCCCGGCACCCCGCCCAGCCTTCAGCGTGCTGCACCATGGGCGCTGGGGAGAGGTGGGGCTGGGGGCGCTGCGTGACTGGCGGGTGGCACTCAGCGCCGCGTTCCCAGGTATCCGCCGCTCGACCTGATCCCCTGCCCGGGACACGGGCAGGGATCGAGACCTCCCCAGCCGTCTTTCCGAGCGGAAGGTCGAGCAGCTCTACCTCTCTTTGCGGAGGAAGGTCATCGGCTGCTTGCGACGCATCTCGCCGGTGAAGCCGAGGAGCAGCGTGCCGCGCTCCCACTGCAGGCCGGTCAGCTCGGCGTGCGGCCTGATGTCCTTCTCCCAACCGCGCGAGCGCCTCGATGTCCGGGTAGCGGTCCGCCTGACACCGCGCCCCGGGCCTACTCGGCGACGAAGCGGGTGTGACCGGCTAACATCAAACGGAGCCTGGCCAACCTGGCCGCCCCGTACCCTCACCTAGCTGGCGATTTTGCTCCGCCAGCGACTGAACGCGCTGCAGTACCGGCGCGGCCTCCTTGGCGGGTTCTCGCAGCCACCGGCCGACCATGTTGTTTCAGGGGATCGCGACGCGGCCGTTGCTGCGGTGCCGGGCGGCAAGGCGACCGGCTCGGATCTGGTAGATGATGGCGGCGGGCAGGATGCCGAGGCGGGCTGCGACCTGCTGGATACTCGGCTCGGCTTCACCGTCCGCGGTGCCGGCGGTAGGCAGCGGACGGCTGCCGATCTCTGCGGGGACGAACTGCCCGGGGTGCGCGAGCCACTCCCGGCAGCTGGCTTCGACGTGTGTCCCAGGGGAGCACCGGCCGCCACACAATGCGCCGGGTGCCCTGCAAGTCGGCGCCCCCATGAGTAACAAGGTGCTGGGATGGGTCTGCGCGTTCGGCTCGACGAGGGCATCGCGCGCACCATCGAGTGGTTCGCCGATCGGGCCTTGTTCTGCGGTCCTGGCCGGGCAGCGTCCATGGGGGTGAAGCCGGAAGTTTCCGGGGCGTGGTAAAAAAAGGCACCGGCCCCGCTGCTCTACGGTCCCTCCTGTGCACGCCAGGGAATTCACAGACTCCGCAATCCGTGCGATCAAATGCCGAATTATGCACCACATTGCCCTGGACGCTGGGAGCCGGATCGCGCGTTGGGGATCCAAGTCGGGGCCAAACTTCGCAACGGCCGGACTTGATCTGCACCAATGTCGTTGGCATACCCGGCAGAATCTGGACGCGGCCGGAAAATCGCCCGCGCGGACCGGATTGGTGAGCTCTGTGCACACGGACATGACTGAACCCTTCCGTCTCGAACCCACCGAAGCTACATCGCGAAGCGCCGGGTTCTGGGCCGCGCGGGTTCGGATCAGGCCGTCAGCGCTAAATGCGGAAGACATCGCATAACTGACTTCATGACTTTACATTGAACGGGACGCGACGGGACGGAAAATGCACAGGCACCACGTGAAGGGAAGCGGGATCGCCCATCCCGTAGACCCGCCGCCGTCAGCCTTCCAAGATCGCGGCCACCGCATCGGTGTCTCAGGGTTCCTCTCGTTCGCCGCGAATCGTGAAGACGGCCGAATTTTCGAATGCTGGCCTCTATGGCCCCGGCATGCAGCATTGATCCGAATTTCCCGATTCTGACAGCAGGTTCAGAATGGGCTCTGGCAGTGGAAGCGGAAGACCCGGCACACCGAGCCCGGTAATGCCAATCCACGCACGGCGAGCAAGGGAAGGGCAAAACTCCGTGAAACTGTATGAATTCCTCCAGGTCCTGCGCCGCCGCTGGTGCACGGTGACGGCAGTTGCGTTGCTCGGCCTCACCGTCGGCGTGACACTGACATGGGCCGCTGAACCCGAGTACGAAGCCACCAATCGTTTGTTCGCCGCCCCGCAGGGAGCGGAAACAATGGGCGAACGCGCACAATACTCGTCTTTCGCGACCCAACGCGTGCGGTCGTATGCAGAGATCGTTGCAAGTCCCAGGTTCACTGAACCGGTGGTGAAGAAACTCAAATTGAAGGAGACACCGGTTCAGCTCGCCGAGCGGATCAGCGCCGAGGCTCCCCCGCAATCGGTTCTGCTGGACATCACGGCGCGGGACGGCACCGCCGCTGGTGCGGCACGGATCGCCAACGCCGTCGCCACTGAGTTCCGTAGGCAGATGACACTGCTGGAGACCCCCGTCTCGCGGCTCACCGAGGAGGAGCGGGAAAAGCAGGCAGAGGCGGCACGAGCACGTGGCGAGAAGCCGCCGCTCGAGGGCCCGCAGCCTGATCCGCTGACGCGGTTGGAGGTCATCAGCGCCGCGCAGGTACCGGATGAACCGGCTTCCCCTCGACCGCTGCTCAACGCCCTCTGCGCGCTTGCCATTGGGCTCTTCTGCGGAGCTCTGCTCGCCGTCGTACGGGACGGCTCAGACACAACGGTCAGCGACACTCAGCAACTCGCGAAGGCAGCCGGAGGCGCACCGGTGCTTGGCACCGTTCCTTATGACCGCAGGGCCCAGAGACATCCGCTCGCGATGGTCAGCGACGCACACGGTGAACGCGCCGAGGCCGTACGGCTGGTGCGGGCAGCGCTTCAGTTCACGCAGGTCGACCGCCCGGCTTGCACCATCCTGGTGACCAGCGCGGACGCAGAGGAGGGCAAGAGCGCCTTCGCCGTGAATCTGGCCCTGGCTTTCGCCCAGTCGGGCAGCCGTGTCTGCCTTGTCGACGCTGATCTGCGCCAGCCGCGCGTTGCCCGCTTCTTCGGGCTGGTCGAGAACGCCGGGCTTACCACCGCGCTGATCGGCCGCGCCACCCTCGACGACGTGCTCCAGCACATCGACGGCGGTCGGGTCGCCGTGCTCGCCAGCGGTGAACTCCCGCCCAATCCGGCCGAGCTGCTCGCCTCTGCCCGCATGCGTGAGGTACTGGCGGAGCTGGCCGGACGCTTCGACAAAATCATCATCGACAGCGCTCCGCTGCTCCCCGTCGCCGACAGCACCGGCCTCGCCGCCCACACCGATGGAACGGTCCTGGTGGTTCGCGCCAAGCACACCCCCCGCCACCGCATCGAGGATGCAGTGGCCGCACTGCGTGTGGTCGGAGCATCGATGCTGGGCGCCGTGCTGTCGATGGCACGGTTGCCCAAGGAGGACCGGTACGGCCATTACGGCAATGCGAACAGCGGGCGCGCCCAGGGTCCCTCCCTGCGGGATACGTCCCTCACTGGGAGCCTGCGATGAGTGACGGCGCCGGCACGCGGGCCCCGGCCGCGCGCGCCATCGAGCAATGATGTGGGTGCTCTTCGTCTGCACAGGCAATGTGCACCGCTCACCGCTTGCCGAGCGGCTCACAGCCAGCGGCTGGGCGCGCTCCCGGCTCGGTCGTGCAGCCGGAGAGCGCAGGCACCAACGTTCAGCGCCGCTACGGCAATCGGCGGCCCGGCACGTAGCCCGCCCTGGCAGTGTCGCCGGACAGGCGTCAACATGGCATAGCCGATGCCGTCTACCACCCCGTGTCCGCGACCGGGATGCCTCTCGATCGACGCCGCTTGACATGGAGAGTGGTGCTGATGGTTGGACAGTCCAGTTTCCGGGCGCGGGTTCTGTCCCTTCGACGAAGGCCGACGTGCGGAGTATGTAGTATAAATCTATCTCCGCACCTTAATGAGGCGAACGTCTATCGAGGGCGAGGCATGCCAATTACAGTGGCGTGGGCAGTCCGGTGATTCCGGTAAGCCATTCACCTACCGAGCCTGGCTAAATTCGCTGACACTTAAACTCAACGCTGCTTTGGGTAAGTCTATCGTTGGGCGTGGGGCACCGCCTATTGCTGCGCCCGATGTTAAGTTCTCGTCCATGAGCATGAGTGCGCGACTGGGGTCTGAACACCTGACGGTTCCGAGAGCTCGAATGATGGTCTTCTGTGTGGCGGCGATCGGCACAGTGATCAGATTTATCCTCCTCTATACAACGAAAGGGTCGGCGGACGTTTCGATCTTCCTCGGATTCTCTGAAGAGATCGAGGATTCTGGTCCGATTCGGATCTATGAGCAGCCACTACCATGGCTCCCTGTTTATAATCATCCACCTTTGGCCGGCTGGATACTGCTCGGAATGAGTGAACTCAACGGGATGGGTTTCTCTTTCGCTGCACTAATTCGCCTACCGGCGACGCTGGCCGACGCCGTCTCCAGCATGCTCGTATTCGAAATCCTTAGGCGCCGGACCTCCGTCCACTCTGCGATGGGGTGTGCATGGACAGTCGCCCTCAGCCCGCTCCTGATTGCTATCTCCGGATACCACGGAAACAATGACCCTGTTGCGGTCATGTTGGCGATCGCTGCGGCCTATCTGCTGGTGGACAAGAAACGGCCCTGGACGGCAGGGCTGGTCGCCGCTTTGTCGGTGAGCGTGAAATTCGTTCCGGTGGTGACACTTCCAATCCTGCTTGTTGTGGCTGCGCGCAGTGGACGGCAGGCGCTGTTGAGTTTCTGTGCAGGGCTCTTCGGGTTGACGGCTTTCATTTGGGGGCCGGTTGTCCTGACTGTACCGGCCGCCCTCAAGGAAAATGTTGTCGACTACCAAGGCCAGCCCTGGCCCATTTGGGGCCTCATGCGATTTGCCGATTTGCTTGGCATTTCGGAATCCTCCATCGCCTTTGCTCAGGGTGAGGGGCACCTCTTCTTCGTACTGCTCTGCGTCGCGATCGGCATCTGGCTCGTCTGGCGGCGACCTGATGAAGCCCCGGTCGTAGTAGGGCTGACGTTGGCGCTCCTGCTGCTGCTGTCCACGGCCGGTGCGGTCCAGTACCTGGCGTGGGCCGCTGTGGGCATGTCTGCGACAGGCCTTTGGCAGGGGCTGGCGTACAACGCAATCGTCGGGGCTGTCGCCTACATGGTGTACACAGGGCCCTCACCCATGTTTTGGAATGAAGACACGCTGAGCCTCGCCGTCTTCGGATGGACAGTGCTGGCGCTGGGTATTGCCAGCGGTTTTCGCAAGGTCCTGGCTCGGCCACAGACGGCGACTCCGCTCCACCCTCCACCACATCCGCTGCACCCTTCCCGGGCCCGACTGACCTTGTGCGGTCGGCCCGAACCGGACGTACGCGTTGGCCACGCATCCGGCACTCCACGTGTCTTGCCCGGCAGTCGACTTTGATCGGCTGCCGGTTCGATGGTCCACGGAGTCGGGATCCGAGTTCCGCGGTAGCGATAGCGTTCGACCACGACGCTGGATGCGCCGAGGAACACTGTGTCGCCTGCGGCGAACCGCCATCCGTGATCGCAGTGATTCCTCAACTGGCTGCTGGGATGCGATGTTTGCGGCGGAGCCAGATCGCGACGCGGTGGGCCTGGTCCACATCGACGACGGGCTGCAACTTTCTCGGCCACCACATCCGCCGCCAGCCGAAACGCGGCAAGAACAAGCAGGCCATCTACACCCCTCCCTCGAAGGCCATGCCGGCCATCAGAGAGCGGGTATCGGCGCGGACCTAGAGACACCCCCAGAACCAGAGCCTGGCCCAGCTCCTGGAGAGCCTGAACCGGAGCCTGGTCGGGTGGACGACCTACTTTCGTCACGGCGCGGCGAAGCGGACCTTCAATGCGATCGACCACCACGCGTGGAACTGATGCCGTGGTGCATGATTCCCGCCTTCAAGAGCGCCTTCACCAGAGCCAGGACACGCTTGTCGGAGATCCTGGCCCGCAGCCGGTGCATCAGTCCGACGAAGTGGCGCCGCCTGCCGTTGGAGCCGGCTGCCCCCGTCTTGCCGGCACCTGGTTCACTACGACCGATGCCACCGGTTCCATCGATTGGCCCCGAAGCTCTGGCACGCAGTCGCACTTCGTTATCGCCCCTGACCAGTGGGGATAACGAAGTGCGACTGGAGTAGTCACTATGTAACTGCTGAGACTTGAGGAGTTGTGGTCCGGGCGTGCGCGGGCCCGTAGCCGTAGTTTCAGCTCTGCTGTCCTGCCATGACTGTGATGAGCCCGAGTACGACCATGACGGATCCTGTCCAGGTCCACAGCGACGTCCGCTCGTGCAGCACGGTGGCGCTCACCAGCACGATCAGCAGATACCCCAGGGCGTTGAACGGGTAGGCGATGGACAGCGGCACCCGGGCCAGGGTTGACATCCAGGCCACCGCCGAGACGGCGAACACCGTCAGGCCGAGCACCACCCATGGGCTGGTCGCGGCGTGCACGGCGATGGATCCACCCCTGCGCTCGACCTGGGCCGCAGCGGCGCGCATGCCGTGCTTGAGCAGGAGTTGCCCGGCCGCCGACGAGAAGACGGCGAAGAGCAGCAGCGCAAGACTCGGAAGGGTCAAGGGCTTTCTCCTGACGGGTCGTTCATTGCGGTGCGCGGAGTGGGATTCCGCCTCGCGTACCGGACGGAGATCGGACGATGCGTCAGACGCCTGCCTGGGCCCTGTCGGCAGGGGTGAACTGACGGTTGAGAAGGTCTTGGACATCGATGTGCTCCCCCGCAATGATCGTCTGTGCCGCATGCGGAGTGAGCGATGCGACGTACTGATAGCCGAAGAGGGTCGGCCTGACGCGGGTCAGCAACCTGGACGCCACGCCGAGTGTCCGGGCGACGGGCCCGCCGCCGAGGACGGACCAGAAGGGTGCGCCCGTGGTGGTCACGTCGAGGACGTCGTATCCCGCCGCCCTGACCGTCCGGCGCAGGCTGCCGCGGGTGAAGAAGCGCAGATGCGTCTCATCAAGAATGCCGCGGCGGTCGTAGTCGAAGACCCCGAGCGCGACGCGCAGACGGGAATACCAGTGGCCGAAGTTGGGCACGGACACCAGCACCTGTCCGCCGGGCCGCAGCACATCCCTGATTTGCGAGAGCAGCCGCTCGGGCCGGGAGAGGTGTTCGATGACATCCCCGGCGACGACGTAGTCGTACTCCCCGTCGATCTCCTCCGGCAGGCCCGCTTCCAGGTCTGCCAGGACGAAATGTGAGCACCGCTCCCGTACGCCCGGAACCTCGATGTAGTCAACTCCCGTCACCAGGTGCCCAAGCGCCTGGAGGCGTTCGGCGAACAGTCCGCCGGAACAGCCCAGATCGAGGACCCGGCCGGCCGGTAGACCGCGCATCTTCTCGAGAATGACCGAGTGCGACGAGCCGTCGCCTTCCTTGAAGGCGTACGCGGCCGGTTTGGGAATCCACGAGCAGGTGCCGAAACCCTTGAGGGCGAGCCGGTACTCCAGGACGTCCTTCATGACGTCCTTGGCGTAGCGCATCCCGTTGACGTAACAGATCTCGTCGCCGTAGTAGGTGGGGATGGGGATCTCCTTGATCCGCATCCCCGCATGGAGCAGCTGGACGATGATCTGGGTGTCGAAGTCGAAGTCGTCGGTGTTCCGGTCCACCGGCAGCCTGCGCAGCGCATCGACGCTGTAGGCACGGTAACCGGAGTGGAATTCCGTGAGATCCGACCCGAGCAGCCGGTTCTCGCAGCGGGTGAGGATGCGGTTGCCGAGCCACTTGTACATCGGCATGCCGCCCTTGAGAGCGCCTTTGGAGTCCATCATCCGCGACCCGAACACGGCCTCGCACTCACCGCGTTCAATGGGCGCAACCATTTCCGGAAGCAGTTCGGGGGCGTACTGGCCGTCGCCGTGCAGCAGCACCACGATGTCCAGGCCCCGCTCCATGGCCAGTGCGTAGCCGGCCTTCTGATTTCCGCCGTAGCCCAGGTTCTTGGTGTGCCGCATGACGACACTCTTCGGCCTGCCCTCGAGCTGTGACCAGCGGCAGCCGGCAGTGAAGGTCCCATCGTGGCTGGCGTCGTCGAGAATGAGGATCTCGGCGATGCGCGACCTGAAGCCGGCGGGGATACGGTCGAGGGTCTTCTCCAGGGTCGACTCGGCGTTGTACGCGACGACCAGGATGCCGATCCTGGGAGCCGGATTTTCCGTCACGGGTGATTCCCCATCTTCGCTTTGGACACGTTCATTTAGCCGAGTGGTCGGCGAGGTCGGAGGTCCTTCCGGAACGGGGGCGCCCCCACCTTCTTCAATTCACGAAGGTGGTTAGCGTCCGCGGTCCGCGGGCGGACGAGGAGCTTGTACATGCCGCTGGCGATGCCCACGGTGAGGACTGCCCATCCGTCGCCAGCGCGACTGCGATGACCGCTTGCCCGCTTCGTACGGCCGATAGATAAGACCACGTTCGCATTCTCATGCCCATGGACCAGGAACGTAGCACCGAAGAGACGATTCAGAACTACGGCTCCCTCTCACGATGAAAATACTTATGCGCTCCACGAGTCCAATGAGATACGTCACGCCAGCACCCCTCGCACCACTGCGGTAGGAAATCACTTTCGGGAATCACCCAGAAGGTGCACAGCCCGCGTAATCCTGATGCCCCATCGTCGTTCTCTACCTGAGCGCGGATCGCTGAGCAGATCCATACAGCCGCTTCCGGGCCAAGTACACCTCGTTGGGGTGGACCTGCTCCTGCACCGCCTGGGCAGGAGCGTGCAAGTGCCCTCACGGCACGACCTTCGTCCACGTGACCGCCGACACGGTCCGGCTCTCGCCGGCCGCTGCCGCATTGGTGCGCCACAAGTGCGGACAGCGCACCCCCCCTGATCTAGCTGCGCCCGGTCGCCCGAGGCGCCTGCCGTGCCCCTCTCCCAGGCAGGGGCCAGCTGCCGCCGCCTCACCGCCGCACGTAACGCAGCACCTTCCCCAGCGGCCGTCGGACGGGTGCCGGGACGCGGATCCGCTGCCTCAGCGCGACCCGCCCCGGAACATCGCTCAGCCGGTGGTAGAACTCACCGATGTCGATGGCGAGTTGGCGGCTCGCCGTCCAGTACGGGATGACCGTGCGGGTGGGCGTGCCCACCTGAACCGCCTGTCCGGCAAGCGGCTGGCTCTTCCAGTCGCCGCGGAGCGCCGCACTGCGGCCGAGTCCCAGGAACTGGAAGAACGCGGAGACGTCGTGCACGCCCCGCTCCAGGGGACCGCCTCCGGCCGCGGTGAGCGGATCGATCCGCATGGTTCCGGACACCACGGGCTTCTTCCTGCCGCGACCCGCGTCTTCGAGACGGACCCCGAAGTCCGATTCGGGATACCAGCCGATGTGCTGTCCCCGGTGTGAAAGCCGGATTTCGCCGTAGGCGGCATTCAGGGGGTCGCCCGCCTCCCACTCCTCCGCACCGGGGAGTCCCTCGGTGAGCGCCGGATCGAGCAGCAGCCGTCCCCGGCGTTCGACGAGCGTCAGGGGCTTGCCGTCGGCATGGACGAGATGCAGCCGCACCGGCGCGGTGAGTGCCCCTTCATGCCAGCGGGGCCTGCCGAGTTCGGCACGGGGCGCCATCTGCTTGGTGCGGCCGGCCAGGAGGCACAGCGCGTCGAGACGCCCCTGCTCCAGCAAGTGCCCCCTCAGGCGCGCCACCGCGGGAAGGCCGGCAAGGACCGACGGGGGGAACTCCTCAAGGACGAGCTTCCGTACGGCCTCGTAGCGCTCCTCGATCTGCCGGTGGCTGCTCAGTGCGTAGGGCTCGGACACCTGACGGAGGATCTCCACCCGGTACGTGCGGCGCAGCATCTTGTCCTGCACCGGTCCGGGCCGCGTATGGGCCTTGACGGTCTGGACGACCTTCCGCAGATAGCCGAAGTACTCGTCGACGACGAGCCCTCTGCTGCTCGTGTTCTTGCCGTCCTCGCGGCGCATCCAGTAGTAGCAGGGATAGTCGCCCACGACCGATACGCAGTTCGCCACCGAATAGGCGTGAGCCATGAAGAGCTGGTCCTCGAGCCGGCACCGCCCCTCCGGGAACCTGATCTCGTTCTCGAGCAGGAACTCCCGCCGGAACATCTTGTGAGGGGTCAGGCTTTCGAACAGCGTGTGGGTCTCGACGGTGCACCTGTCGATGGTGCGGGCGAAGACGTTGCTGGACCCCGCCATGGTGCCCGCCGTCTTGCCGAGGACGATGTCGGATCCGTTGCGCTTGCCGAGTGCGTAGAGCCGTTCCAGCGCCTCGAGGCCCAGTTCGTCGTCCTGGTCGACGAACTGCACGTACTCGCCGCGGCTCATCCGGGCGCCGACGTTCCTCGGCTTGCCCGGCCAGCCGGAGTTCTCCTGGTGGTGGACGCGCACATGAGGGTGGCGTTCCGCGAGCCGGTCGAGGCGCTCCGCCGAGTCGTCGGTGGAGCCGTCGTCGACGTAGACGACCTCGTACGCGTCCGGGCCGATGCTCTGCCGAAGAAGCGTTTCCGCACACTTCTCGATATAGGGGCCCGCGTTGTAGACGGGTACAACGACGCTGACTTTGAGCATGGGAACCTCGTGGTCGGTGTGTGGTGGAGCCCAGGGCGGTACTCAGCGGGCAGTGAGCCGCTGCGCCCTGCGCATCGCCCGCCGGAGCAGACCGGGCCGCGGCTTACGGGGAGGCGGTACGGGATGCTGGGCGGCGCCTTCGTGCGGGCGACGCAGGCAGAACGCGCCTCCGGGGCCGACGATCAGGACGAGGGGGAGCCGGGTGCGACGCTCCGGCTCGTCACACAGGCTCAGCTCCAGCCGCCAGTCCCCCTCGGCGAGTTCCGGGTCGGAGAGCCCGGCGCGCAGCACCGACCCGGAGCGTCCTTCGGCGGCGGTCACCACCGCGCGGGCCGTCACCGTGCGCTCCGCGCCCGCGTTCCCGGACAGGTGGAGCAGTGCCTCGGCCTCCTCGGCGACCTGCACCGGCAGGTGCGCCACCAGATCCGCGCCGTCCACGCGCACCTCCCGGACGCCGAGGTCCGCGAGGTCGTACGCGAATCGCGAGGTCGCCTGGCCGACGTCCAGCGACAGATTGCCGTGGGGTTCGGTCCAGTACGGCAGGACGAGCCGCGCGGGCTCGCCGAGGAAGGCGGCGCGGCGGCCCGCCCGGGCGGCCTCGCTGCGCACGGCGCCCAGGCGGGTCTCCTTGGTCCAGCCGCAGATATGGATCCGTACGAAGACGTCCCAGATGCCGCGCGTCAGCGGCGCGCCGCCCGCCGCGGACTGCGGGTCGATCGTGGCTGTCGCACGCAGCACCAGCCTGAACCGGTCCGCCTCCTGGCCGTCCATGCGCTGCCTGGTGAACTCGACGGGCTGGTAGAACTCGGCGGCCGTGGAGCGTTCCCGTACCACCAGATCGATCTTCGTCTTGCCGGTACGGGCGGACATGTCGGCGTCCTGCAGCGCCACGACGTCCCGGCCCGCCGTCTCGATCGGGATGTCGAGCAGGCCCTCCTCGCCCTTGTGCAGGAACGTCATCGGCTCCTTGCTGACGCGCATCTCGCCGGTGAAAGCGAGTCGGAGCGTGCCGCCTTCCCACTCCAGGCCGGTCAGTTCGGCGCCCGGCCTGATGTCCTTCTCCCACCGGGCGAGCGCCTCGATGTCCGGGTAGCGGTCCGCCTTGATCAGCGCGCCGACGACCTGCTGCGTGGGCAGCATCCCCGTCATGACGCCGGGCCCGAAGCGCTCCACGGCCACCTTGTGGATCTCGCGGAACATCTCGTGCCGGTAGTCCTCCGGCCAGCCGAGCAGCCGGCCGCCGCGCATCCGCTCGATCATCTCGTTGCGGAACCAGCGGCGGTACAGCCTGTCCCGCAGTGGTCCGGGCTCGGTGTACTTCTCGACGACGTCGAGGGCCTCCCGCAGGTTGCGGAAGTAGCCCACCGGGTCGATGCGCTGGAAACCGGCGTTGGAGGCGTCCTCGCGCTTGACGTGGTAGTAGCAGACGTAGTCGCTGAGGACAGCGACGCTGCCCGCGGTGAGATACGCCTCGGTGACGAAGACATGGTCCTCGAGCCGCCGCCGCCCCTCCGGGAAACGCAGCCGGCGCTCGTCCAGGAACGACCGGCGGAACATCTTGTGCGGGGTGAGGCTGTCGATCAGCGGGGCGTTCATGACGTCGGCCCGGGGCCGGTTCACGCGGAACAGCTCCAGCGGTACGGGGCGGCCCTTGCCGGCCATCTTCCCGATGACGACGTCCGCTTGGTGCTCGACGCCGTACGCGTACATCCGCTCGAGCGCCTCGTCCCCCAGCCAGTCGTCGTTGTCGACGAACATGACGAACTCGCCGCGCGCCGCCTCGATACCCACGTTGCGGGGCTTGCCCGACCACCCGGAGTTCTCCTGGTGGAGGACGCGCATATGCGGGTGCCGGGCGGCGAGTTCGTCGAGGCGGGTCGGGGTCTCGTCCGTGGAGCCGTCGTCCACGAAGACCGCTTCGTACTCGTCGTCAGGGAGGCTCTGACGCAGCAGCGAGGCGATGCAGTCCTCGATGTACGGGCCCGGGTTGTAGACGGGGACGACGACGCTGACCTTGACCGTCATGTCTCACCATCCGAGCAGTGCGGGACTGTGGCTGGCGTACATCGCCAGGCAGTCCTCGTAGCGCGGCAGCAGCCCAGCCCGCTCGGCCTCGGCGAGGGTGGGCGCCTCGGCGTCCTTCGCGGAGAGGAGGGGTTCGAACACCTCGGGCCAGGCGATGCCGAGCTGTTCGTCGAGCGGGTGGATGCCGTGCTCGCGGCTCGGCGTGTACGGGGTCGAGCAGAGGTACACCACCGTCGCCTCGTCGCTCAGTGCCATGAAGGCGTGGCCGAGGCCCTCCGCGAGGAACACGCTGCGGTGGTCCACGTCGTCGAGGCGTACGGCCTCCCACTGTTTGTACGTGGGCGAGCCGACGCGGATGTCGACGATCACGTCGAGCACCACTCCGCGCACGCACTTCACGTACTTCGCCTGGCTGGGCGGGACGTCGGCGTAGTGGATGCCACGCAGCACGCCCCTGCGTGAGACAGAGCAGTTGGCCTGGGCGAGGCTCAGGGACCGTCCCGCGCCCTCATGGAACGGGCCTTCCTTGAACCACTCGTGGAAGGCGCCGCGCTCGTCCGGGAACACCCTGGGCTCCCACGCCCACGCACCCTCGATCGTCAGTGGACGCATCTGAGCAGACCTCTCATTTCGCCATATTGACCAATACCTACAACTGGGAAGCCGTACGAGAGGTTGCGGGGCGGCGGGTGCCCGAGCGGAACGTGTGTCCTCAGCTCTGCTGCCCCGCCATGACCGTGATGAGCCCGAGTACGACCATGAACGATCGCGTCCAGGTCCACAGCGATGTCCGCAGGGTCGACTCGGCGTTGTACGCGACGACCAGGATGCCGATCCTGGGAGCCGGGGTCTGCGTCACGGGGTAGTTCCTCATCTTCGCTTGGAAATATGCTTACTTGGCCGAGTGGTCGGCGAGTTCGGAGGCTCTCTCGGAACGGGGGGCACCGATCTTCGTCAGTGCTTGGAGGTGGTTCCCGGCTGTGGCGCCCGGGCGGATGAGAAGCCTGTACATGCCGCTGGCGATGCCCGCCGCGAGGACGGCCCAGCCGAATGCGCCGAGCAACAGCGTCTCCCTGCTCCAGATCACGATGGAGCCTCCCGTGTAGGCGAGGTAGGCAACGACTCCGACGACTGCGTTGTAGGCAAGGCCTGCCCACATGCCACTGACACACAGTCCGACGACGGCCCAGGACAGGTAGTGGGCACCGGAGGCCGTGGACAGCAGCAGGAGAAGTGCCAAGGTCAGCCCCACAACGACCGGGGCCCCGTCCGGACGCAGCCAGGCCAGCCAGACGCCGACGGCGACGCAGAGCAGCACGAAGAGGAGGTGGCCCGGGCCTTTGGCGAAAGCGATGGCCGGTTCCGGCACATCGAGCCAGTCGGCGAACCTGATAAGGCCCCAAAGGCGATAACGGCTGCCTTCGTAGTTCAGGACGTTGTCCTTTAGGGCACCCGGCACTGTCAGAAGGACAGGCCCCCAGACGAGCGTCATCAACCCGGCGAGCCCCGCGCTGAAACGGACCAGCACGCGCTGTCCGCCGCGCGCGGCCACGACCAGGAGGACGGGGATCGCCACGACGGGGATGAACTTCACACTCACCGACAGCGCGGCGACCAGTCCCGCGGCCAAGGGCCGCTTCCGGTCCGCAAGCAGGTAAGCCGCGGCCAGCGCGAACATGACCGCGACAGGGTCGGTGTTCCCGTGATACCCGGATACACAGACCAGGATCGGGCTGAGGGCCACGGTCCACGCGCAGACCACCGCAGTGTGAACACGGGCGCGTTGCCTGACAATTTCAAAGACGAGCACTACGGAGACTGCATCGGCAAGCGTCGCTGGCAAGCGAATGAGCACCAGAAAGGGGATCCCCATTCGCTCGAGTTCACTCATCCCGAGCAGCATCCACCCCGCCAGCGGCGGATGGTTATAGACGGGAAGCCCATGCAGCGGCTGCTCGTAGACACGAATGGGACCGAACTGTTCGATTGCCCTCGCGAATCCGTGGAAGATATCAACGTCTGCTCTCCCGTGCGTCGTGAGGAGGAAGAACAGTCTGATCGCGAGACAGATCACTACCGCGACGGCGACGGCGACAACTTGCCCCCTCCGCATGGCCCGTGAATCAGACAACGCTCGCATACTCATGCCCATGGATGAGGAACGTAGCACCGCACATGGCGATGGATACGACCCGACGCTTCAGTGATGAACATACTTAAGCGATACGTTTCTTCAGTCGCCAGCGGATTCCTCGTGTCCCGGTAGGCAAATCACTTTCCGTATTCACCCGGAAGGCCCATGGGCCCCGTAATCCCGAGGCCTCGTACTCGTTCACGGTCCGAGTCCCCGGTTTCCCGTGTCTGTTCGCTTCACCCGATCGAGCGCCGGACTGGCGGGGAGCCATCCATGGGCCAGCCGTCCGGCCGGATCACGAAGCGAGTTGATCACCATGACGACCCAGACCGCACCAGGAACAGCGCGCAGTCTCAACGAGGTACCGGGCTGGTTCCGCGCCATCGACCAGGACCTCTTCCGCGTCCTGCTCGATGCCACCGCGACCGAGCCGGGCGACCTCCTGGAGATGGGGTGCTACCTCGGCAAGAGCGCCATCCTGCTGGGAGAGCATCTGCGCGCTGAAGAAACGTTCACGGTGTGCGACCTGTTCGGCGTCGAGTCGCACGGGCTGTACAGCCGCCGGGACACTCTGGCCTTCTACCGCCAGACCCTGACGCGAGCGGCCTTCGAGGCCAACTACCTTGCGTTTCACGAGAATCTGCCTGTCATCGTGCACGGCAGGACCACCGCACTCGCATCACGGATCGAGCGGGACAGCTGCCGTTTCGTGCACATCGACGCCTCGCGCACGTACGAGGACATGAGCGGCGACATCGACATCGCCCGGAGCGTCCTGCGCAAGCACGGCATCGTCGCGATCGACGACTACCGCACCGAGCACGTGCCGGGGGTGGCCGCCGCCGCCTGGGAGGCCGTGTTCACCAAGGGCCTGAGGCCGGTGTGCCTGTCGGCGGCCAAGCTGTACGCGACATGGGGCGACCCCGAGCCGTTCCAGCGGGCGGTGCGCAGTTGGGCAGCTGACCGCGTGGACCGCGTGGTCGCGGACGAGAAGATCGACGGCGATCCGGTGATCCGCGTGATCAACGCGATCCCCGGTCCGCGTGGCGCGCGCCGTCTCGCGCTCGAGCTGCTGCCGCCGGTGGTGTCCCGGGCTCTGGTCAGGCCCAAGACGGGGCGCTGAGGCCTCGAGCAGTCGCCGGTTGCAGCGGTGACCACGGCAACGGCCGACCGGCGGACGGCTCGCGGCGCCACCGGCACCACACCGCGGCAGCGGCCTCATGCGGCGGCCGGGCCCAGGTGTGAGTGGGCAGCGCGGCACATCCGGCCCCGCGAGGTCGTCCTGACCGACGGGTACCCGCCGAAGCGGTCGCTCGCGGCCTGCGGGCCCAACCTCATGGCCCCCGCCTGGCCCGACCCCGCCCTCGGCGAACGGGAGCGGGGCCGCCGAGTGCAGGCCGTCCGCGCCTACCTGGCCCCGACGTCGACCCGCGCGGAGCGCACCGCGATCGTGCGCCGGTACCACCTGCGGTGGCTCCTGCTTGCCGAGGGCCAACAGGTGCCGGAGGAGGCGGTGGTGGTGGCGCGGAACGGGCGGATCGGGGAGGTCCTGACGCGGGTCGACGGGGGTGTGTCGAGGGCGGGGTCCAGCTCGAGGTGGGGAAGCCCGGCGGGCTGACTACTCGACTTGCTCGTCTTGCTCGTCTTGCTCGTCTTGCTCGTCTTGCTCGCGACTTGCTCCACTTGCTCGTCTTGCTCGACCTACTCGGCCCTACTCGACGACGAGTTCGACCGGGATGTTGCCGCGGGTCGCCTTGGAGTAGGGGCAGACCTCGTGGGCCTGCTTGACGAGCAGTTCGCCCGTCTCGCCGGCGAGGGAGTCGGGGAGCTCGACGCGCAGGGTGACGGCGAGCGCGAAGCTCGTGGCGTCCTTGCCGATGCCGACCTCGGCGGTCACCGACACATCGCTCGTGTCGACCTTCGCCTGGCGGCCGACCAGGCCGAGGGCGCTGGCGAAGCACGCGGCGTAGCCCGCGGCGAAGAGCTGCTCCGGGTTGGTGCCCTGGCCGTTGCCGCCTAGGGCCGGCGGCATGGCCAGCGGCAGGTCCAGCTGGCCGTCGGAGCTGACGGCACGACCCTCTCGGCCGTTGGCGGTGGCGACGGCGGTGTACAGCGCGTCCATCAGAACCATCCCTCTGTGTGTCCGGGTGCGGTGTCCGGGCGGCCTCGGTAGGCCGCCTTGCGGGCACTACTACAGCACACAATTAAGTTGTGCACAACTAAATGGCTTGCGTTGGACTATCCTGGGGGCATGACCAAGACGCCGCTTTCCGCTTCCGAGGGGGTCGTGCGGGACTTGCCCGACAAGGCCGAGGCACTGCCTGATCTGTCCGACTCGTCCGACCCGTCCGACCCGTCCGCCGTGCCCGCCGAGGAGTTCCTCCGTCTGGACCGGCAGATCTGCTTCTCCCTGAACGCCGCCTCGCGGGCCTTCAACAGCGTCTACCGCGTCGTGCTCAAGGAACTGGGGCTCACCTATCCGCAGTACCTGGTGATGCTGGTGCTGTGGGAGCACGGCGAGCTGCCCGTGAAACGGCTGGGCGAGCATCTGCGGCTCGACTCGGGGACGCTGTCCCCGCTCCTGAAGCGACTCGAGGCCGCCGGTCTCGTACGGCGTGAGCGCAGCGCCGAGGACGAGCGGTCCGTCCGCGTCAACCTCACCGAAGCGGGCGCCGACCTGCGCGAACAGGCCCTGGTGGTGCCGCGCCGGATCGCGGCGGCCACCGGTTTCGACCTCAGGGAGATCCGCGACCTCCGTGCCCGCCTGGACCGTCTCACCCTGGCTCTGGACGCGGCGGCGCTGGAGGGGGTCCCGGTCTGCGAGTGACGACTTCGGCGGCCCGCCACGACGACAGGTACTGCTACGGCACGGAAAAGTGCAGCTGCGCCGGGTTCTGTGGGCCCATGGGCGGCGACGGCGGCTGCGGGTACTCCTGGTACTCCGGGTACTCCTGGTACTCCGGGCCCACCGAGGTACCCGCCGAGGCGCTTGCCGGTTCCGCCTGCTGCCTGACGTACAGCCGCAGTACGCCCCCGGGCCGTTCGAACTCCGCTTGCGGCATGAACTGCTGCTGGACAGCGGCGAGTTTCGCCCGTTCCGTCGGATTCCGCGGGGACCAGTCGGGCCGCAGTGCGTTGGGCTCGGCCAGCACCCACAGCCGGTTCAGAAAGGCCAGCCGGTGCCACAGCTGCTCCGGCCCCTCCTCCACCCCGTAGAGGGTGCCTGAGTCGGGTCCGCTCGTCTGCAGGGCGACGTCGTACACGCCTCGGAAGCTCTTCGGGTACGCCTGGGCGGTGCGCCGCCCTGCCGACGGCAGGAACAGAATCGCGTCGCCGGGGTTCACCACCCGGGCCGCTACTGCCGCCATGGCCGCCGGGTCGTCCGGCCGGTGTCCGGCCGTCCGGTCGTGCCGGTGCACCGGCAGTTGCCAGCAGAAGGCGACGGCCACGGCGAGAACACCGGCGAGGGCTCCGGCGTAGGGGCGCGCCCCTACCCGGGTGGCCGCTTTGCCGCGGGTGGTCGCTGTGCCTTTGGGGGCCAGTGCGCCTGGGGTGGTTCTTGCGCCTGCGGTGGTACTTGCTCCTCGTGAAGTGATTGCGCCTCGGTTGGTCGCTGCGCCTCGGGTGGTCACTGAGCCTCGGGTGGTTGCTGAGCCTCCGGGGGTCCTGTAGCTCTTTCTGGTCGTGGTCGCACCGCGATCGGCGGCCCCGCCGTGGACACGCGCGCGTGCGCCCACCAAAAGGCCCACATACGAAACGATCCGCTCCGCACCAGCCGCGGCAAGCAGGGGTGCGCCCGCCAGCGCGAACAGAACGTAGCGCGCGTTGTACAGCGGCCAGTGCTGAGAGACGGCGAACAGGACGGCGGGCGGCAGCAGGACGAGCGGCAACGCCACCGCGTTCAGCGACAGTTCGCCCCAGCGGGCCGACGACGTACGCGCTGCCGTCCCGCCTGTGCGAGCCGGCGGTACTCGCGAGGGCGCCGCGATGCGTGAGGGTGCCGCGACCTCACGAGTCGGTGATACCGGCGAGGCCGTCCCTTCCCGGGCGGTCGGCGGCACCGACGAGGCCGAGCCGGGCCTGCGGGTCGACGACACACGCGAGACCGCGCCGCCCCTGCGGGTCGGCGCCACATCCGTGGCCGCCCGGCTTCCGCGAGCCCGCGGCAGCGGGGCGCGCAGGGCCACTGCGGCAAGTACGAGGTAGACGGCCAGGACGAGTTGGCTCGGGCCCGCGAAGGAGCGCAGCAGGTATTCCGCGTCGTCCCCGTCGGGCGCTTTCAGCCATGCGACCTGACCGGACTGCCCCTGTGAGGCCAGCACCAGCGGCAGCACTACCAGTACGGCGGCCACCGCGGCACATGCCCAGCCGCACCACACACGCCGCGGCACCCGGGAGACGAGCAGCGTCACCCCGTGCGCGAGGAGCAGCAGGATCGAGAGTTCGTGCAGCAGGGCGGTGACCGCGACGACGGCGCCGTAGGCGAACCACCAGCGCACGCGCGCGTGGGCCTCGCCGCCCACCGCATGCACCGCATGCACCAGGAGCAGCGTCGCCAGGGCGGCTCCGGCGGCGACCATGGTGTAGGAGCGGCCTTCCTGCGCGTAATAGCCGGCCATCGGCGTGGCCGCGTAGAGCAGGCCCGCCCACAGGCCGACACGCGGGCGTGCCAGACGGGCGCCGATGGCGGCGACGAGGCCGGCCGTGACGGCGGCCGCGCACACGGAAGGGAGCCGCAGTGCGAACTCGCCGGGCTGGCCGCCGAGGACGAAGTGCATGAGGGCGTAGTACAGGCCGTGCACCGCGTCCGAGGTGTGCAGCAGACGCCAGATCTCGGGCAGTGAGCGCTGGGCGACCTCGAAGGTGACCGCTTCGTCGCGCCACATCGTGCCGCGCTCGAGTCCCCACAGGCCCACGCCGAACATGGCAAGAGCCGGGAGCAGTACGACGGCGAGCCGCCGGACAGCTGCGCCGCTCAGGAGGGCCGCGCGGCTCAGGACGGCATTGCCGCTTGTGGTGTCGGCCCGCGCGCGGGTGACTCGGGCGGCGATACCACGCCGGGAGTCGACTGCCCCTGCGGTGACTCGTGTGGCGGTGATGCGTGGGTTGGCACCACGTGGGGCGGTACCACGTGGATCGGTGACACGTGGGGTGGTGACTTTGTCCAGAGACCGGTCGATTTCCGGAGACCGGTCCTTGTCCAGATGCCGGTCCTTGTCCAGAGACCGGTCCTGGGACTGTCGGCCTCGCGACCGTCCGCCCAAGGACCGCTGACGTCCAGACCGCGCACCCAGCGGCCACCACCCGCCCATTGACCACCGGCCCCGAGACCGCTCGGCCACAGGCCGCCCGCCGGGCGGCTGCGTATCCGAGGGCTGAGCAACCGGCGACTGCCCGCCTGGTGGCTCCCCGCCCGCTTGCTCCCCGCCCGCCGGCTCCCCGCTCTTGAGCCGCTCATCCGGGCACCCCTTCGGCCGCGCGGACGGCAAGCGGAACCTCCGCCGCTCCAGCCGCGCGGGGAGCGGGGCCGGAAAGGGCCGCGCGTCGAGGAGCTCCTTGCGAGATGTGGTCGCTTGTGCAGACATGAATCCGATTTTGTGGTATTAGCTCACCTTTTCTCGGTATTGACGGCCTATCGGGCGGTAGGCAGGTGAACGCCTTACCCTTCCCGCGATGACGCGCCCGCTGCCCCGGTCCAGGACCCGCCCCATGCCTCAGGCCCGTACCTCCTCGCCGCCCGAGCCGAGCCCGGCGCGCCTCAGGCGCCCGCCAGCGGTCGCCTGCCTGGCCGTCGCCTGGCTCGCGACACGCGCGCTCATGCTGTGGCTTCTCCTGCACGACGAATGGGGCCCGTTGGGCGGAGGCGGTGTTTCGCGCGAGGTCCACAAGCACTATTTCCGCTGGTACGTCACCCTGACGCACGGCGGCTTCCCGGTGGACGACCCGATGTGGCAGTACCCACCGGGCGCCGGGCCCGTGCTGCTTTCACCCGCGCTGCTGTCACCCTCGTGGCTGTCACCGGCGCTGCCGTCCCTCACCTATTTCGAGGCCTTCGTCGCACTCACGCTCGCCGCCGACGCGCTGGTGGCGATGGCGCTCCTGCGCGTCGGGAAGCGGCCGGGACGCAGCCTGCACGGCGCCGTCTTCTGGATTGCCGGCCTCCCACTCCTCCTGCACATCCCGCTCGTCCGGTACGACGTGCAGGCCACCGCCCTCGGCGTGTTCGCGCTGCTGGCCCTCTCACGCTCCACGCGCGCGTGCGGTGCGTTCGCCGCCGGGGGGGCGCTCGTGAAGGTGTGGCCCGCGCTGACGCTGCTGGGAACGCCGCGCGGGCGTACCACCAGAGAGGCCTGGACCGCGGCGGCGGTCTCGGCGGGTGCCCTGCTGCTGGTCCTGGCCCTCGCCTTCCAACACCCGTTGTCCTTTCTGCGCCAACAGGGCAAGCGCGGTGTGCAGATCGAGTCGTTGGGCGGCACGGCGCTCGGGCTCGCGCGGCGGGTCGGCTGGCCCGGCAAGGTGCGATACCAGTTCGGAGCGATGGAGTTCACCGGCCCGTACGTGTCCACGGTGGCCGCCTTGTCGCTGCTGCTCACCGCGGCCGCCTTCTGCCTGCTCCTGCTGTGGCGGCTGTGCGCCCGCCGGTGGACCGAGGCCACCCCGTACGACGCCGCACTCTGCGCCGTCCTGCTCTTCACCGTCACAAGCCGGGTGATCAGCCCGCAGTACATGATCTGGCTCCTCGGCCTCGCCGCGGTCTGCCTCACCTCGCGGCACACCACACAACGCCCCGTGGCGGCGCTGCTCGCGGCCGCGGCCGGCGTGAGCGCGCTGGCCTATCCCGTGCTGTACACGCAGATCACGGGCGGCACCTGGACGGGCTGCCTGGTGATGCTCGTACGCAACGGGCTGCTCATCGCCGCGGCGGTGCTGTCCTTCCGGCGGCTGTGGCGGTCCAGTCGGCCCCCCACATCGGACAGCCGACCTCACACCGGACAAATGCTCTGAAGACCTAAGATTTCATCTTATGGAACTGGCGCCCTCTCATCCGCCACAGGTATGCGTCGTCGTGATCGGCTACAACGACGCGGCCCACGTGACGGACGCGGTGCGCTCGGCGCTCGGCCAAGAGCCCGCCGTCCGCGAGGTGATCGCCGTCGACGACTGTTCGACGGACGGCAGCGGCGACATCCTGCAGCGGCTCGCCGCCGAGGACCCACGCCTGAAGGTGATCCGCCGCACCGCCAACAGCGGCGGCTGCGGCACGCCCCGCAACGACGGCACCGACGCCTGTACGTCCCCGTACGTGATGTTCCTCGACAGCGACGACGTACTGCCGCCGGGTGCGGCGACCGCCCTGCTTAACTCCGCCGTCGCGCACGGAGCCGACATCGCGTCCGGCCTGTGCGTACGCCGCGAACTGCCGCCCGGCCACGACGAGCAATCCCGCGAAGGGCGCGGGCGCCGCGCCGCGCACCCCTGCCGCGAGACGCCCTGGCTGCCCGAGCTCCACGAGCGACCCACCCTCGTCGCCCGCCCGGAGAGGCGCCCGGCCCTCGTCCGCGACGCGCTCTGCGTCGGCAAGCTGTACCGCGCCGCCTTCCTGCGCGAGCACACGATCCGCTTCCCCGATGGCCGCTTCCCGTACGAGGACGTCGTCTTCAGCGCACGCGTGCTCGCTGCCGCGCCACGCATCGCACTGATCCGGGACGCGGTTTACGTATGGCACGTCCGCCGGGCCGCCGAACAGCTGTCGATCTCACTCGACCGCTCGGGTATCGACAACTGGCGCGCCCGGACGGCGGCCCAACGTCAGGCGGTCGAGATCCTGCTGGCCGCCGGCGAGAAGAAGCTGGCACGGGCGGTCCGCGCCTACTCCCTCGATCACCCGCTGCGGATGTACGCGCGCGAACTGGAGCTGCGCGGCCCCGGCTACCGCCGCGCCTGGTGGGCTCTCACGCGCGCGTACCTGGAGACGTTCGACGCGGCCGACTTCGACCGGGCCCCGGCCCCCGGCCGCGTCGTCGCCCGCGTCGTCCTCGCCTCCGAGGAGCCGCGCGACCTGCCCCGTCTGAAAGAGCTGGCGTCCCGCCCGGCGCGGCTGCTGCCCCCCTACGCACGGGCCGCCGACGGCACTCCGGTGTGGTCACAGGACCTGCCCCAGGTGAGCCTGGACCATCTGCTGCTCCGTCCGATGCACGTACTCCCGGTGGCGGTCGACGCGGAACTGCGGCCACGCGCGCGTGCCACACGACTGCGGCTCCGCCTGCACGAGCTGTACGGGCGGGTGGGAGCCGCGGGGCCCGAGTCCGTCGACGTCGAGTTCGTGGACCGGCAGCGAGGCAGTCCCGGCCTGCGCAGGACGGCCGCCTTCGCCCCGGATCCCGACGACGGGGACACCTGGTCCGCCGATGTGCTCGTGGACCTGGCGGCGCTGGCATCCGGCGTCTGGGACCTGCGTCTGCGGCTCCGTTTCCACGACGGCACGTGGCGCGAGACGACCGCCCACGCCGCCGCGGGCCCCGGCCTGCTGCGGCGCTCGGTCCTCCCCAGCCGCCGCCAAGGCATCCTGCTCGTACAGCCGTACGCCACCCATTCCGGGTCCCTCGCGGTGCGGCTGGCACCGGGGACGCGCGGCGTGGCGGATGCCGCGCGGCGCAGGGCGGCGAGACTGTTCCAGTGATCGGCCCGGTGGCCGACCGGGCGGCCTGGTGGCCTGGTTCACTAATACGTACGCACGAACGACACGACGGGACAGGTGACCATCGACCATGACCTGGCTGATCACCGGCGGGGCCGGCTACATCGGGGCGCACGTCGTCCGCGCCATGACCGAGGCCGGCGAGTCGGCCGTGGTCTACGACGACCTGTCCACCGGAATCGCCGAGCGCGTCCCCGACGGCGTACCCCTCGTCATCGGCTCGACCCTGGACCCCGAGCTGCTGGACCGGACACTCACCGAGCACGGCATCACCGGCGTCGTGCACCTGGCGGCGAAGAAGCAGGTGGGCGAGTCGGTGGACGAGCCGCTGCGCTACTACCACGAGAACGTGGAGGGCCTGCGGGTCCTGCTGGAGGCCGTGGTGGCCGCATCCGTCCCGTCGTTCGTGTTCTCCTCGTCCGCCGCGGTGTACGGGATGCCGGACGTGGACCTGGTGACCGAGGAGACACCGTGCCTCCCGATGAGCCCGTACGGCGAGACGAAGCTGGCGGGCGAGTGGCTGGTGCGTGCGGCGGGCCGCGCCCACGGGCTGGCGACGGCGTCGTTGCGCTACTTCAACGTGGCAGGCGCAGCGGCACCCGAACTGGCCGACGTGGGCGTCTTCAACGTCGTGCCGATGGTCTTCGAGAAGCTGACGGAAGGCGCAGCGCCACGCATCTTCGGTGCGGACTACGCGACGCCGGACGGAACATGCGTACGCGACTACATCCACGTGGTGGACCTGGCCGAGGCCCATGTGGCCACGGCCCGCCGCCTGGCCGCCGCCCCCGGGACGGATCTGACCCTCAACATCGGCCGGGGCGAGGGTGTCTCGGTCCGCGAGATGATCGACCGGATCAACGAGGTGACGGGATACGAGACCCCGCCGACCGTGACGGCGCGCCGCCCCGGCGACCCGGCGCGGGTCGTCGCCTCCGCCGACCGCATCGCAGCGGAACTGGGCTGGAAGGCGAAGCACGACGTAGAGGACATGATCACGTCGGCGTGGGAGGGATGGGTACGGCTGCATCCGGAGGCGGGCCGCAACTAGGCCCTGTCCGCCCAGAACTCAGCGGGAACAACGAACCAGCGGGAACACCCTGAACCAGGCTCCCCGTAGGCTCACAGCGCGCGCAACGCCGCCGCCGTGGCCCCCGTCAAACTCGCCAGATAGCCCTTGGACAGGTCGCCCCTGACGACCACGGCCCGCCAGTACAACGGGCCGGAGATCAGGTCGAGGGCGAGGTCCTCGTCGACATCCTCACGGAGTTCGCCGCGGGCGGCCGCCGAGCGGAGGATGCCGCTCGCCACTCCGTGCTGCCCCTCGCGGAGCGCCTTCTGCATGGCCTGCGCGATGTCGGGATTGCGCGCCGCCTCCGCCTGGAGATCCGGGATGATCTGCGAGGCCACGGGGTGGCGCAGGGCGCGCGACGTCACCTCGTACAGCAGGCGCAGGTCGCCCTCGAGCGACCCCGTGTCCGGCATCGGCAGACCCTGCACCGCCACCGCCGAGACCAGGTCCAGTACGAGGTGCAGTTTGGAGCGCCAGCGCCGGTAGACGGCGGTCTTGCCGACGCCCGCGCGGCGCGCGATGCCCTCGATGGACATACGGGCGTAGCCCACCGCTGCCAGCTCCTCGAAGACGGCGGCTCGGATGGCCTCCGTCACATCCTCGCGGAGCACGGCCGCCCCGGCTGGGGCTCTGCGGCGCTGCTGGGCGTCGTTCGTCGTCATACAGACCAGCATAGGACGTTACGACGAAACGGTTGCGTTCCGACGTAAGAGCGTCCTACTCTCGGCGTTACGACGAAACGGTCCCGTCCCGACGTCTTATGTGGTCGTGTGGTCCCGACGTCTTGTCCCGTCCCGACAGGCGTCCCGTCCCGACGCGGCCATCTCGATCGGTCGTACGCGCCTCAGCCTCCCTGACACCCGAGTGAAAGCAGCGACGTGAGTCAGGTCCTCGATGCCACCCCCCAGCCAGCACCCCGGACGGCGCCCCCCACAGCGCAGCCGGCCGAAGACGCCGCCGCCCTCGCCGCCCGCTACGGCCTGACCGTCAGCGGCGCGCGCCCCTCGCTGTCCGCCTACGTCCGCCAGCTGTGGGCCCGGCGGCACTTCATCGCAGCGTTCGCCACCGCCAAGCTCACCGCCCAGTACAGCCAGGCGAAGCTGGGCCAGCTCTGGCAGGTCATGACGCCCCTGCTGAACGCGGCGGTCTACTACTTCATCTTCGGCGTGCTGATGAACACCAAGCACGGCGTCCCGGACTACGTCCCGTTCCTGGTCACCGGCGTCTTCGTGTTCACGTTCACGCAGAGCTCCGTGATGACCGGCACCCGTGCGATCTCCGGCAGCCTCGGCCTCGTACGCGCCCTGCACTTCCCGCGGGCGGCGCTGCCGATCTCGTACTGCCTACAGCAGCTCCAGCAGCTGCTGTTCTCCATGTGCGCACTGGTCGTGATCCTGCTCGTCTTCGGTGTGCCGCCGACCCTGTCCTGGGTGCTGGTGATCCCCGTTCTGCTGCTGCAGTTCACCTTCAACACCGGCCTTGCGCTGATCATGGCCCGCATGGGCAGCAAGACCCCGGACATCGCCCAGCTGATGCCGTTCGTGCTGCGCACCTGGATGTACGTGTCCGGTGTGATGTGGAGCATCGACCACGTACTCAGCCGCACGAACCTGCCGGACGCCGTGCGCGTCGTGCTCGAGGCGAATCCGGCGGCCATCTACATCGACCTCATGCGGTTCGCGCTCATCGACAGCTTCCATGCGAGCCAGCTCCCCGACCATGTGTGGGCCTGGGCCCTGGGCTGGGCGCTGCTCGCGGGCGTCGGCGGATTCATCTACTTCTGGCAGGCAGAGGAGCAGTACGGCCGTGGCTGAGACACCCGACACCGCACCCGACACCCCCCGCGACACCACCGGCGCCGCCGGAACCTCGGCAACCGCCGGCGCCGACCCCGGCGAGTCCCCCGTCCCCACCGTCGTCGTAGACCGCGTCGACGTCGTCTACCGCGTCAACGGCGTGAGCGGCGGCCGCGGCACCGCCACCGCCGCGCTGAGCCGGATCCTGCGGCCCGGCCGGGCGGCCAAGGCCGCGGGCGTCCGCACGGTGCACGCGGTCAGGGGCGTCTCCTTCACCGCCTACAAGGGCGAGGCCATCGGCCTGATCGGCACCAACGGCTCGGGCAAGTCCACGCTGCTCAAGGCCGTCGCGGGACTGCTGCCCGTGGAGAACGGGCGGATCTACACCCACGGCCAGCCCTCGCTGCTCGGTGTGAACGCGGCCCTGATGAACGACCTGACCGGCGAGCGGAACATCCATCTCGGCGGGCTGGCCATGGGCATGTCCCGCGAGGAGGTCCGCGAGCGCTACGAGGAGATCGTCGACTTCTCGGGCATCAACGAGAAGGGCGACTTCATCACCCTTCCGATGCGTACGTACTCCTCCGGCATGGCGGCCCGGCTGCGCTTCTCCATCGCCGCCGCCAAGGACCACGACGTCCTGCTGATCGACGAGGCGCTGGCCACCGGCGACCGCTCGTTCCAGAAGCGCTCCGAGGCCCGCATCCGCGAGCTGCGCAAGCACGCCGGAACGGTCTTCCTCGTCAGCCACAACAACAAGTCCATCCGCGACACCTGCGACCGCGTGCTCTGGCTGGAACGCGGCCAGCTGCGCATGGACGGGCCGACGGAGGAGGTGCTCGAGGAGTACGAAGCCTTCACCGGCGGCAGCAGCGGCACCGGCGGCAAGAAGCCCAGCGCCAAGAAGCCCAGCGGCAAGAAGGCGGCCTCGGCGAAGCCCAAGATCCCTCTTCCCTCCTGAGGCATCCCCTGAGGCATCCTCCTGAGCCATCCCCCTGAGTCATCCTCCTAAGGGCATCCTCCTGAGGCTCGGTCTCGAGACTTCCGCCCGTGACTCCCGTCCCGAGACCCAACCGTACGTATCCCTTTTGTCGCATCAAGCGATGACTTATTACGCTATGGAGAGCTCGCGGTACCGCTCGAGGGCAAGGAGTCCGTGTGCAGCCAAGCCTGAGCGTCATCGTGTACGGACGTAACGTCCAGGGGCATCTCGACGAGTCCCTGGACGCTATCTGCCTGGACGACCCCGGCGCCGACGTCGAGGTGATCGTCGCGGCGGTCGGCCCCTCCGCCCAGCGGGTCGCGGAGGTCCACGCCGCCCGCGACCCCCGCATCGTCCCCGTCGCCCTCCCCCAGGACACGACCGACGCGGCAGCGCGGGCGGCGGGAGCCGAGCAGGCCACCGGCCGCTGGCTGCAGTTCGTGCGAAGCAAGGACGCCCTGCCTCCGGGGGCTCAGCGTGCCGTTGCCGAACACACGGGCGGCCTCCCCGACTCGGTGGACGTCCTGCTCTTCGACCACGTCCGCTCGACCTGGAACAGCCAGGGGGCAGCCGGGCGGGACAGCCGGGTCCTGGCCAAGGCAGGCCCCGCACCCGTCGCCCTCACGGACTTCCCGGGCCTGTTGCGGGTCGCACCGCTGCTGGGGAACCGGGCGCTGCGCGCGGAGTTCTGGCACGCGCACGCCGCCGAGTTCCGCGCGCCGGACCCGAGCGGACCCCACGGGGCCGGCCCCGAACCCCCCACCGACGACGAGCTTTTCGCCGCGTACGCCACACTGCTGTGCTCCACGGCCGTCGCCTGCTTCGGCCACGTATGCCTGGACCACCGGCAGTTGAGGCCCGCGAGTCTGCCGCCGCCCACTCCCGAGGAGTTGTACGCGCAGATCGGCCAGTACGAGGACGTACAGCGGCTCATGGCCGTTTCCGGGGCGCCCGCCGCGCTGCGCGCCACCGTCTACGACGTGATGGTCTCCGAGTGGCTGCGGATCATCGCGCGAGGCGGACTGTCGGAGCCGCTCGTACGGGAGTTCTTCCATCGCGCCTCACGGGCCGCGGTCGCCTGGCGCCCGGAGGGCCATGCCCGCCCCGCGGGACTGGGCGGCGTCCAGCGCTCGCTCCTCGAACAGGACGCATACGTCAAGTACCGCCTGCTGCAGGCCGCCAACCACCGGCAGCACAAGGCCAGATCAGCGCTCGCGACGCGAAAGCGCAAGGTCAGGGCCAAGGTCGGCGCCAGGGTCCGCGACTTCCGCTACCACCGCGAACTCCGCCGCCCCGTCGACCCCTGCCTCGCCGTCTTCTCGGCGTACTGGGACCGCGGCGTGGCCTGTAATCCCGCGGCGATCGCCGCCGAACTCGCCAGGCTCGCCCCGCACATCTACCCGGTGTGGACGGTCTCCGCCGCGAGGGCGCCGCTGGTGCCACCCGGCACCGACCATGTCGTGGCCGGCACCCGGCGCTACTGGGAGGTCATGGCCCGCGCCAGGTACTTCGTCAACAACGTCAACTTCCCGGGCGCCGTGGTGAAGCGCCCCGAGGCCGTCCACGTCATGACCCACCACGGCACCCCGCTCAAGCGCATGGGCCTGGACCAGCGGGAGTATCCGGCGGTCTCCAAGGGCTTCAACTTCCGGGGCCTGCTGGCCCGTGTCGACAAGTGGGACTACAGCGTCTCGGCGAACAGCCACTCCACGGAAGTGTGGGAGCACGCCTATCCCGCGCACTACACATCCCTCGACTACGGCTATCCGCGCAACGACGTCTTCTACCGGGCCGGCGCCGACGACATCCTCGCGATCCGCGAGAAACTGGGCATCGCGCCCGGCAGGACGGCGATCCTGTACGCGCCCACGCACCGCGACTACGAGGCCACCTGGACTCCGCGTCTGGACCTCGCCTCGCTGGCCGAACGGCTCGGCGAGGACACCGTGCTCCTGGTGCGCGGCCACTACTTCTACAGCGGCGCCGCGGCCCCGCCGGCCTGGCTGCGCAGAAGCGGCCGGATCATCGACGTGTCGTCGTACGACCCGGTGGAGGAGCTGGCGCTCGCCTCGGACGCGATGGTCACGGACTACTCGTCGATCATGTTCGACTACGCCAACCTGGACCGCCCGATCGTCGTGTACGCGGACGACTGGGAGACGTACGCGAAGACCCGCGGTGTCTACTTCGACCTGATGGAGGAGGCGCCCGGCCGGATCGCCCGCACCCAGGACGAGCTGGCGGAGATCTTCACCTCGGGCGCCTGGCGCGACGAGACCGCCGCGAAGGCGCGGGCCGCGTTCCGCCGCCGCTTCTGCGAGTTCGACGACGGGCACGCCGCGGAGCGGGTCGTACGCCGGGTCTTCCTCGGCGAGAGCGAGGAGTCGCTGCCGCCGGTCGTGCCCATCGACGAGCGCACGCCCGCGCCGACCCCTGAGGAGGCCGCACCCCGATGAGCCCCCACCCGAGCCCTTCACCCCTGTCGGCCCCTGCGGCAGCGCCCGATGCGACCGTCGTCGTCATCGTCTACAACGACGCGGAGCGGCTGCCGCGCGCCGTCGCCTCGGCGCGCCGCCAGACGCACGCGAACATCGAGATCGTCATCAGCGACGACCACTCGACGGACCGCACCCCCGAGGTGGCGCGCACCCTTGCCGCCGAGGACGACCGCATCATCAGTCTGCGGCTTCCGGAGAACAGCGGCGGCTGCAGCGCACCGCGCAACCGCGCGCTCGACGTCGCCCGCGCCCCGTATGTGATGTTCCTCGACAGCGACGACGAACTCACCGACGACGCCGTCGAATTGCTCCTCGCCGCGCACCGCGAACGCGACATCGACTTCGCGATGGGCGCGGTCCAGCGGATCCGGGTCGACACCGGCTCCAAGTCGACCTGGATGCCCCGTCTGGTCGCCGAACGGCGGACGGTGCCCGGCATCGAGGCCGAACCCCGGCTGTTCTTCGAGCACTTGTCGACCAGCAAGATGTACGCGCGCGCCTTCCTGGACCGGCACGGGCTGCGCTTCCCCGAGGGCATCCACTACGAGGACCAGCTGTTCTCCGCGCAGGCGTACTGCCTGGCCGAGTCCTTCACGATCGTCCCGGAGCCGGTCTACCGCTGGTACATAGATCCGTACGCCGACGCCGAAGCCGCCTCGATATCCAACCAGCGGCACATGCTCGCCAATGTCCGGGACCGGATACACGTCCAGACCCTGATCGACGACTTCCTCGTCGAGAGCGGGCACGAGGCCGTCCGCGAGGACAAGGACCACAAGTTCCTCAAGCACGACTTCCGTATGTACGCGGGCGACCTGCCGTACCGCGACGAGGAGTGGCTGGCCGGCTTCGCGGAGATCGTCAACCCGTATCTCGCGACGCTCGCGCCGGGCGCGTACGAGCGGCTGCCGCGCGACGAACGGGTGGTCCTCCAGCTCGTACGCGAAGGACGCCTCGCCGACGCCCGGCTCGCCGCCCGGGGCCTCGGCCACGGCGTGGCGCCACGCGCGGTCACCGCCGATGAGGCGGGGCGGATCTACTGGGGCGAGCAGGTGCCCGACACCGAGTCCGGGCGGCACGAACTCGACCTCACCGACCAAGGGCTGGAGGCCCGGCCCTTCCAGAGCGCGCGGTTCCGCCACGAGATCACGGAGGTCACAGTTGTGGAGCGCGGGCCTGGCGTCTGCGTCGACCTGCGGATCCGCACCTACGATCCGGGGCTGCGGCTTCCCGTCGGCCCGCACATCGCGGCCCTCGCCGTCACCCCCGGACGCCGCCGGCTGACCACGCCGTTCCGCCTGGACCCGGTGCGGCCCGGCGTCTTCGAGGGCGGCGTGCGTCTGGACCTGTCCGCCGCCACCCTGCCCGTGCACGGCTTCGACGGCGTCCGCCACCCGGTGCTGCAACTCGAGCAGCAGCGGCAGCGCAACACCGGACTGCTGCTCGCCCCGCTCTCCTTCCCTGCGATGACCGCCCGCGTCGACTACCGGCGGGGAGGCGCCCCGCATCGGGTGACGGTCGAGCCGGAGGGCCGGGGCGCCGGACGGCTGCAGATCCGCTGGAAACCCCTCGGCCTCACCGCACACGTCGTGCGGCCGCTGGCACGGCGGGCCGCGAGGACGCGGGTGTGCCAGGCTGCTCGGACGGTCGCCAGGGCGTTGGCCTGAGGGCGTCCGGCACGGTACGTACGGGACGGCTCAGCCGACGACCTCGTACAGGATCTGTCCGCCCGGCCCCGACGTCACCCGCCGCAGCCCCGGGTCGCGGGCGGGCAGACCGCCGTCGCGGGGCCGCTGCACGATCCACCGGACGCCGTACCGGTGCAGGATGCCGAGCCGCTCGGCTCGAGGTGTGCCCGCGGCGAAGTAGCGCTCGACCGCGTCCAGGCGCTGCTGCTGGTCCGGGAGGAAGAAGTCCGGGTAGCCCGGCGCCACGGTGTAGGGCCCGTACGCGGGGATCTGCCGGGCCGGGAAGGTCTTGGCCATCACCACGTCCCCGTACGACACCCATGGGGTGATCCAGTGGTAGCCGTTCCAGGGCTTGCGGTACTTGTCGGCCACGGCCATGGGCAGCAGGCCGGGGCGGATCGCGTAGCCGAGCGTCCCGGCCTGGGTCCACGCGCCCACGAGGAGCGCGGCGGCGAGGACCGCAGCGAAGAGCGTCGCCGGTCGCGTGGCGGGAGATCCCGCCCGCCTGCCGCTCCACTCCGCGGCCTCCAGCGCGGCCGCCAGCTGCGCCGGGATCAGGGCGGCGGGCAGGACACGCCCCCATGAGTAGTGGCCGGTCAGCCGGCCGGCCATGAACACCAGCGCGCCCATCAGGAAGAAGATCACCAGCGGATCGCGCCGATCACGGCGCCACCGGACCGCCAGCGCGGCGACTCCGACGAGCACCAGCCAGAAGCGCGGAAGCACGTCGCGGAAGAGGGAACGGTGGATGGCGTCCAGGTCCTGGGTGCCGAAGAGCGCGAAGAAGTCGTAGTACGGCCAGACCGCGAGGGCCACCACCCCCAGGGCGAGCCCGGCGCCCAGCCGAGCCCAGGCGTCCCGGCCGGGCCAGGGCCGCGCCCCCAGCACCAGGGCGAGGGCCCCGAGCGACGCCACCACACCCGAGAACTGGTGGCTGAGCAGAATGACCGCCCACATCAGCCCCAGCCCGGCGAAGGTCCACCATCCCGCCGGTCCCGGCAGCGCCTTCCTCAGCAGGGCCCAGAAGTGGAAGGCCAGGGCCAGCGCGAACGTGCTGGGGTAGGAAACGGTCAGGGCAAGCGAGTTCAGCCCGAGGAAGCCGCTCCACGCGAACAGTTCCGTGCCCCACAGGAACAGCACGCAGAGGAGAGCGAGGGGCACGGCCGCCCGGCGCGTGCTGAACGTCCGTACGAAGTGCCGCACGCCCGTCACCAGCAACGCGAGGCTGATCAGCGCGGCGATCCGCAGGACGACGAACACCGAGAGGCCCGTGGCCTTGGCGAGACAGCCGAGCAGCAGCATCCACGGCGAGTAGTACGGGCTCGGTGTGTCCTCCGCGACGAGCGGGTTGCCCGGATCGAGCAGGCTGTGCCGCAGCCGTTCCGTCGTGGCCGCGTGAATCCCGAGATCCCCGACCCAGGGCAGCCGGACGACGACGGCGAGCATCAGC
Organism: Streptomyces himalayensis subsp. himalayensis; assembly: GCF_013778455.1. Lineage (GTDB taxonomy): Bacteria > Actinomycetota > Actinomycetes > Streptomycetales > Streptomycetaceae > Streptomyces > Streptomyces himalayensis. The sequence goes on from NZ_JACEHE010000019.1 coordinate 145,247, forward strand.
ACAAGAACGAGCAGAACAACGCCCTGCACGCCGTTCCGGCCGAGGGCCCTGACGACGCCCACCGCGATCATGAACTCGACGATAGGTTGTGGGCAGGCGTTCCGCAGGGCGTCGAACGGACGAGGTGCCCGGGCCGAAGGCCCAGGGCACCCCATAGAGCCCACGCTCAGTTATGCGTACGCAGCATCGTCCGCATAGTCCGCATCGCAACGGACAACACTGCCAGATCGAAGCTCTCCGAGCTCCGGATCTCTTCCAGCGTCCCGCGCGCCCGCGCCAGCAACGCCGCGTTCTTCTCCTCCCACGCCTTGAACCGCTGTTCGGGCGTGGAGGACCCGTTGCCCACGGCGAGGACGTCCGCCGTGAGCGCCGCGTGCGCCGCGTACAGGTCCTCGCGGATCGACACGCGCGCCATGGACTGCCACCGGTCCGCCCGCGGCAGCTCGATGATGCGGTCCATGAGCTCGGTGATGCCGAGCCGGTCGGCCAGGTCGTAGTAGACCTCGGCGACGGCCATCGGGTCCTTGCCCATGCGGTCGGCGACCGAGACGATGTCGAGCGCCGGGAAGACGGACGAGAACCCGGCGACGCGCTGGGCCAGCTCCTCCGGGACGTCCGCGCCGGTCAGCTCGTCGAAGATGCGCTGGTACCACTCGGCGTCCGCACCGCGCAGCAGCTTCGGCAGCTCGGACCAGACCTGGGCCACGCCCTCGCTGAAGAAGCCGATGGTCTCGGCGAGCTGCAGCGGCTGCGGCCGGTTGTTGAGCAGCCAGCGCGTGCCGCGCTCGACGAGGCGGCGCGAGTGCAGCCGGATACGGGTCTGCACGTCCGCGGCGACGACGTTGTCGAGCCCCTCGACGGCGTCCCACACCTGCGCCAGCCCGAAGATCTCCCGTGCGGACATGTGCGCCCGCACGATCTCCTCGGTGGACGCGCCCGTCTCCTCCCGCAGCCGGTGCAGGAAGGTCGAACCGCCCGTGTTCGCTGTGTCGTTGACCAGGAGGGTCGTGATGATCTCCCGGTGCAGGGCGTGCGCCTCGATCTGGTCGGGGAACTTCTCGCGGAGCGCCTGGGGGAAGTAGGCGAACAGCAGCCGCCGCAGATAGGCGTCGTCCGGCAGCGGCGTGCCGATGAGCTCCTCGGCCGTGGTGATCTTCGTGTAGGCGAGGAGGACGGCCAGCTCCGGCTGGGTCAGCCCGCGCCCGGAGTTGAGCAGCTCGCGGATCTGCCGGTCGTTGGGCAGGAACTCGATGGCCCTGTCCAGGCGGCCCTCCCGGCTCAGCCGGCGCATGATCCGCTGGTGGACGTGGAGCAGGTCCGGTGCCTGGGCGGCGGCGTTGGCCAGGGCCACGTTCTGCGCGTAGTTGTTGCGCAGCACGAGCCGGCCGACCTCGTCGGTCATCTCGGCGAGCTGCTGGTTGCGCTGCTTGACGGTCAGATCGCCGTCCGCGACGACCGCGTTCAGCAGGATCTTGATGTTCACCTCGTGGTCGGAGGTGTCCACGCCCGCGCTGTTGTCGATCGCATCGGTGTTGATCTTGCCGCCGTGGCGTGCGAACTCGATACGGCCGAGCTGGGTCAGGCCCAGGTTGCCGCCCTCTCCGACGACCTTCACCCGCAGGTCGGCGCCGTCGACGCGGATCGCGTCGTTCGCCTTGTCGCCGACGTCGGTGTGCGTCTCCGTCGACGCCTTCACATACGTGCCGATGCCGCCGTTCCACAGCAGGTCGACCGGCGCCTTGAGGATCCGCTGCATCAGCTCGGCCGGCGTCATCCGGGCGACGTTGCCCTCGATGCCGAGCGCCTTGCGGATGTGCGAGTTGAGCTGGACGGACTTGGCCGAGCGGGGGAAGACCCCGCCGCCGGGCGACAGCAGCTCCTTGTTGTAGTCGGCCCAGGAGCTGCGCGACAGCTCGAACAGGCGGCGCCGCTCGGCGTACGAGACGGCCGCGTCCGGGGTCGGGTCGATGAAGATGTGCCGGTGGTCGAAGGCGGCCACCAGGCGGATGTGCTCGCTCAGCAGCATGCCGTTGCCGAACACGTCACCGGACATGTCGCCGATGCCGACCACGGTGAAGTCGTCGGCCTGGGTGTTCACACCCAGCTCCCGGAAGTGCCGCTTGACGGACTCCCAGGCGCCGCGGGCCGTGATGCCCATGCCCTTGTGGTCGTAGCCCGCCGAGCCGCCGGAGGCGAAGGCGTCGCCGAGCCAGAAGTTGTAGTTCTGGGCGACCTCGTTCGCGATGTCCGAGAAGGTCGCGGTGCCCTTGTCGGCGGCGACGACCAGGTAGGTGTCGTCGCCGTCGTGGCGCACCACGTCGTGCGGCGGCACGACCTCGCCCGCGACCAGGTTGTCGGTGATGTCGAGCAGCGCCGAGATGAACGTCTTGTAGCTGGCGATGCCCTCGGCCAGCCACGCGTCGCGGTCCACGGACGGGTCCGGCAGCTGCTTGGCGACGAATCCGCCCTTCGCGCCGACCGGCACGATGACGGTGTTCTTCACCATCTGCGCCTTCACCAGGCCGAGGATCTCCGTACGGAAGTCCTCACGCCGGTCGGACCAGCGCAGGCCCCCTCGTGCGACCTTGCCGAACCGCAGGTGCACGCCCTCCACACGCGGCGAGTACACCCAGATCTCGTACGCCGGACGCGGCGCCGGAAGATCCGGGATGGCCTGCGGGTCGAACTTCATGGAGACGTACCCGTGCGTCTTGCCGCCCCCGGCCTCCTGGAAGAAGTTGGTGCGCAGCGTCGCCTTGATGACGGTGAGGAAGGAGCGCAGGATGCGGTCCTCGTCGAGCGAGGCGACCTGGTCGAGCGCGCCGTCCAGCTCCTCGAGGAGGGCGTCCGTCAGCTCGGTGCCCATGCGCTGGCGGTCCGGGGACATCCGGGCCTCGAACAGGGAGACCAGCAGCCGGGTGGTGTGGACGTTGTTGCAGAGGGTGTCCTCCATGTAGTCCTGGCTGAACTTCGACCCGGCCTGACGCAGGTACTTGGCGTAGGCGCGCAGCACCATCGCCTGCCGCCAGGTGATTCCGGCACGCAGGACGAGGGAGTTGAATCCGTCGTTCTCTGCCTGCCCGGTCCAGACGGCCTCGAAGGCCTGCTGGAACTGCTCGCGGCCGTCCTCACCGAGGTAGTCCCCGTTGTGGGCGCCCGCGGCCTTGGGCATGCGCAGCCCGAAGTCGTAGATCCACGCGGTCGAGCGGTCCGAGCAGCGCAGCTCGTACGGACGCTCGTCGGTGACCTCGACGCCGAGGCGGTTCAGCACGGGAAGCACGGCGGAGAGGGAGATCTGGTCGCCCAGGCGGTAGATCTTGAAGCGTCGCTCGCCGGGCGCGGCGCCGACCGGCTCGTACAGGGAGAGCCCGAAGTCCCTGCCCTCCTGCGTGAGTGCCTCCAGGTGGAGGATGTCCGCGACGGCGGCGCGCGGGGAGTGGTCGGCCTTGTAGCCCTCGGCGAAGGCACTCCCGTACCGGCGCAGCAGCGCGGCGGCGCGCTCCTCGCCGACCTCGGCGTTCAGCGCCTCCGCGAAGCCGTCGGCCCAGGACCGGGCGGCCTCGACGAGACGGGCCTCGATGCGCTCCTTGTCGGCGTCGCTCAGCTTCGGCAGCTCGGTGCCGGGCGCCACGCGGACGACGAAGTGGAGGCGAGAGAGGATCGACTCGGTGTTCCAGGCGGTGAAGTCGACGCTGGTGCCGTTCAGCTCCTCCTTGAGGATGTCGATGATCCGCAGCCGGACGCCGGTGGTGTAGCGGTCGCGGGGCAGGTAGACGAGGGCCGAGTAGTAGCGCCCGTACTCGTCCTTGCGCAGGTACAGCCGCAGCCGGCGGCGTTCCTGCAGGTAGAGCACGCTCGTCACGATGGAGCGCAGCTCGTCCACCGGGGTCTGGAAGAGCTCGTCGCGCGGATAGGTCTCCATGATCTGGAGCAGGTCCCGGCCGTCGTGGCTGTTGGGCGAGAAGCCCGCGCCGCGCAGCACCTCGTCGACCTTGCGCCGGATGACGGGCACGCGCCGCACCGACTCGGTGTACGCGGCCGAGGAGAACAGCCCCAGGAAGCGGCGCTCGCCGACGACGTTGCCGTCCGCATCGAACTTCTTCACGCCGACATAGTCGAGATACGACGGCCGGTGCACGGTCGCGCGGCTGTTCGCCTTGGTCAGCACCAGCAGCTTGTGCTCGCGCGCCTTCGCCCGGACGTCGGCCGGCAGACGACTGAAGGACGGGCTCACCGGGTGGTGGTCCTCGACGGCGTGGTGCGGGTCCGAGCGCAGTATGCCGAGGCCGGTACCGGGGACGGCGGTGAGCGAGTCGTCGTCCCGGAGCTCGTACTCGCGGTAGCCCAGGAAGGTGAAGTGGTCGTCCGCGAGCCAGCGCAGCAGCTCACGGGCCTCGTCGACCTCCTGGTCGCGCAGGTCGTCGGCGGTGGGTTCGACGGGCAGCTCGTCGGCGATGCGCAGCGCGGCGTCGCGCATCTTCTCCCAGTCCTCGACGGCCTCACGGGCGTCGGAGAGGACCCGCAGCAGGTCGGAGGTGATCTGCTTGAGATCGGCGCGGTCCGTCTCACGGTCGAACTCGACGTGGATCCAGGACTCGGTGACGGCGTCGTGCGGCAGCGACTGCGGCGTGCCCGCGGGGGTCTTCGATGCGACGTCGAGGTCGGCCTCGCGGGCTGCATCGGAGGCCGCGGCGAGTACGGCGGGGCCGGGGTGCCCGGGAGTACCCGGGGGCAGGAGCTCGAGGAGTTTGCCGGTGATGTCCCGGCGGACGACCACCTGGGGGTGGATGACGACGTGGATGCCGCGGCCCTGCCGCGACAGTTCGTTGGTGACCGAGTCGACGAGGAAGGGCATGTCGTCCGTGACGACCTCGACGACGGAATGGCTGCAGGTCCAGCCGTTCTCCTCGACGGTGGGGGTGTGGACCCGCACGTTCGCCGTGCCCTGGGGGCGGTGCTCGGCCAGCCGGTAGTGGGAGAAGGCGGCTCCGAAGACATCGACCGGGTCGCGGCCGGCAAGGTCCTCGGGCGCGGTGTGCAGGTAGTAGCGCTGGAGGAACGCGAGCACTGTCTCCTGGTCAGGTGTGCCCTTGTCGGTTTCTCCAGTCGGTAGGTACCCCCCGACCGGACTGTTCTCAGCTACCCGGGCGGCCCGTGCGAGCAGCTCGGCCTTTGCTTCGTCCAGCTTGGTCTGCATTGTCCTCTGGCTCCTGTCGCGCGCCGTTGCGTGACGTAGAAGGAAGTTTTGCGACACAACGCCACGACGCGGGGTCTCCGGTCGGAGTCGACGTTATGCCGCGATGAGAGATGAGAGGGGCGTTATGAGCCAATCTTGAGCATTCCGATGGCCTCGGTGATCCCGGGTGTTCCGGGAGCACCGATGGCTCCGCCGGCCTCACCGGCCCACCCCCTCCGTGCGGACCAGCGATCGCCCGGGCACGGATGTCCTCCGTGTGCTCCGGGCGCACGGCAGGGGCAAAGGCGCCCCCGCGGGATATCGCGCTGATCACGGCTCCAAGGCTATCGCTCCGTACGGGTGCCCCGTCATGAGCCGTATGTGTACAAAACCAGCGGTGGAAGTTTGACGTTCTGCACAGGGACAGGGCGGTGCGGGTTGTGGGGTGCGGGTTGTGGGGTGCCGGTGGCGGCGGTGGTGCGGACGGGATGGGCACAGCGCACGATGGAGGTACCCGAAACGACGCACGGCCCCTTGGCAGAGGCGGACACCGCAGGCACGTTGAGCGAAACGTCCGAGCGAAACGTCCGGCTTCGGCCGGGAAGGTCGAGCGAGGGGAGCGCAGCGCAATGGCAGCCAAGATCCTTATCGTGACCGGCGACGCAGCGGAGTCACTGGAGGTCCTCTACCCGTACCAGCGCCTGCGTGAGGAGGGGTACGACGTCCACATCGCGGCCCCGACCCGCAAGAAGCTGCAGTTCGTGGTCCACGACTTCGAGCCGGGCTTCGACACGTACACGGAGAAGCCGGGCTACACGTACCCCGCCGACCTGGCCTTCTCCGAGGTCGACCCCGGCCAGTACGTGGCCGTGGTCATCCCGGGCGGCCGGGCCCCGGAGTACCTACGCAACGACCCCGAACTCCGCAAGATCCTCAAGTCGTTCTTCGACTCCGACAAGCCGGTTGCACAGATCTGCCACGGCCCGCTGCTCACGGCGGCCGTGGACGGCCTGCGCGGCCGCCGCGTCACCGCGTACCCCGCCCTGGAACCGGACATGCAGGCAGCAGGCGCCACCTTCAAGGACGCCGAGGCCGTCGTCGACGGCACCCTGGTCTCCTCCCGAGCCTGGCCGGACCACTCCACGTGGATGAGGGAGTTCCTGACGGTACTGCGGGCGAAGGCGCCGGTGACGTAGCCCGCCGCAGGGGCGAGCCGTTGCCGGTGTGGGCAATGGTTCCACCGGGCGTCCCGTTGTGGGCAATCGTTCCGCAGGGCTGGGGGCACCTCCCGGACGGAGTCTGGGGAGGGTGGGCACAACCCACGACGCACGGCGCGTCCTCTGCCTACGTCGGCCGCCGGGGGCACCCCCCGGCGGCCGCCGACTCAGGCGGCAGCCACCCGCTCCGCCTCCGCCACCGCCTCCGCCAGGCTGTCCACGACAGGAACCCCCGCCACCTCCAGGCTGGCCCGACTGTGCGAACCACCGGTGTAGAGAACGGCCTGGGCCCCCACCCGCCGCGCGGCTATCGCGTCATCGGCCGCGTCCCCGATGACCACCGTCCGCGCCGGCTCCACACCGGCGAGCGCGGCCACATGGCGCACCATATGCTCCGCCTTGCTGCCCCCGGAGGGCCCGGTCCGCCCGTCGATCCGTACGAAGTGCGGCTCGATGCCGAACCCCCTGACCAGCGGCACCAGCTCGTCGTGCCCGTACATGCTGAGAATCGACTGGCTGTGGCCCGCCGACCGCCAGTCGGCCAGCAGCACCTCCGCGCCGTCGGCGAGCCTGCACGCCGCGCGCCATGCGGTGTAGTGCCGGTGGAAGGCCGCGTCCATGCGCTCCCACTCCGCGTCCGTCGGCAGCCGCCCGATCAGCCGCTCGTAGAAGCGGGGTATCGGCACGCAGTACACCTCGCGATACTGCTCCAGCGTGATCGGCTCCAGGCCGATCTCCGCGAAGGCGGCGTTCGTCGCGCCGATGACCGCGTCGTTGTCATGGAACAGCGTGCCGTTCCAGTCCCACACGATGTGCGCTGCGTGCTTCCCCATGTCCAAGAACGTACCCGCCCCCACTGACAACCCGTCGTGCCCCTCCACGAGCGCCGGTTCAGCCGATGAGGTTCGGGATCTCCTGCGTCGCGTACCACAGCAGCTCGTGGTCCTCGGCCCCGTCCACGATGAACTGCGCGTCGTCGTCCCCCTGGTCCGCCGCGCCGAGGGCGTCCGCCGCCGCGGACACGTCCGCCTCGGCGTCGTCCGCGTCCACGTGGACTGCCGCCGCCTTGGCCAGCGGCACCGCGACCGCGATCCGGACCTCGCCGAGTGCGGCGGGGTCGAGCCCGCGGTCGGGGTCGGCGACCGCGGCCCCGTCCGGTACGTCGACCGCGACGACGACCCGGCGCCGCGGGGCCCCCGGATCGGTGGCGATCAGCCGCAGCGAGGCGACCGCCGCGCGGTTCAGCGCCGCGTACTCGAGCTCCTCGATGTCGTCCGAGAGGTACCACTCCCGCAGCGCGGGCGTCACGGCGTACGCCGTCAGCGGTCCCGGGCCCAGCTCGCCCGTCTTGTGCGCCTCGGCGAGACCGTGAAGGGTCAGGGGGACGTAGACGCGCATACTGGCCGCTTTCGTAGTCGGAATTCATACCGCCGGGCCGCGGAGAGACCTTCAGGATACGTGCCGGGAGTCCCCCTTCGTGGCCGGGTGAAGGGACGTCCGGCGTCGACTCGGCGGCTTTCGGCAGCCCTCGCCAACCCGCCTCCGACCAGGCCCTTACTGGGCGCACCAACCCGCCCATCACCCTGATAGGTGAATTCCCCCGCCGCCTCCGCCGCCCCCTGCTGCTCCTTGCGGGCCGCTCCCGCAGCCTCGTACAAGATCCCCAACGAAGCTACTGCCCGGTATCCCACTGGGCCGGAACAGACGGGGGCCACCCACTGTGAACAAGGTGATGACGAGGTCGGCACGCAACAGGCCCGGCGCCGCCACGCGCCCGCCCGGCCGTCGCGATTCACGGCGTCCGGCCGGAGCTCCACCAAGGGTGACCCCACCGGGACCGCCGCCCCGGCCCCACGATCTCTTCGCCGACCTCCTGCTGGCCGTGCTCAGCGGGCAGCGCCCTGTGCACTCGATGCTGCGATACACCGCAGGCAGGGCTTACGACGAACTCGTCTGGCTGGCCGAGCACGCCCCGCTGCGCATCGGCAGGTACAGGCCCGTCGTCCGCGACCTCGGCTACGAGATGCCGCGCCCGGGAGCCATCGAGGCCTTCGCCCGCATCGCCGCCGGCGAACACCTACGCGCCATGGCCTTCCGCCTGGAGCAAGGCCCCGACCAACGCTGGCGCTGTACAGCAGTAGAACTAGCCGTCCCAGGCCTCCCCCGCCCCATCCGAAGGTAACCGCGCTCCAGCAGGCCTCCCTCTGGCCGTGGGCAGGCGTTCCGCAGGGCGATGGGAACCACAGTTCCGCAGGGCGATGGGGGTACCACCGTTACCGCAGGGCGATGGGGGTACCGCCCATGCCCCTTGAGGCAATGGCAGATGGTGGGCACAGCCCCACGACGGCGGGCGCCCTCGGCGTCGGACGTGCACCCAGCTGGGCAGCAGCCCCGGGGACACACAAAGGGGCCGGGCGCCCAGCGCCCGGCCCCTCAACTGCTCACGCGTCGCAGACGCCCGTCACTTCTTGCGACGCCGTCCGCCCTTCTGCTGCTTACGCCGCTCCGCCCGCGTAAGCCCATCCGACTCGGACCGCGGCCCCGGCGCGTCCCCGTTCGTGAAGTCGCCCTCGACAATGCCGCCTTCCCCGTCCACCGTCGGCGCGGAGAAGTGCAGCCGGTCCGGCCGCTGCGGCGTGTCGAGCCCCTTGGCGCGGATCTCGGGCCGGGCGCCGCCGCCCGAGGATGCCGCGCCCGCAGGCACGGCATCCTGCACACCGCTCTTCTGCAGGGACGGAGCCGGCGCCGCGTCCTCCACCGGGACCTCCTCGACCTGCTGCTCGACCTGGACCTCCAGGTTGAACAGGTAGCCGACGGACTCCTCCTTGATGCCGTCCATCATGGCGGTGAACATGTCGAAGCCCTCGCGCTGGTACTCGACCAGCGGGTCCTTCTGCGCCATGGCCCGCAGGCCGATGCCCTCCTGGAGGTAGTCCATCTCGTAGAGGTGCTCACGCCACTTGCGGTCCAGGACCGACAGCACCACGCGGCGCTCCAGCTCGCGCATGATCTCGGAGCCGAGCTGCGCCTCCCGCGCCTCGTACTGCTCGTGGACGTCCTCCTTGATGGACTCCGAGATGAACTCCGCGGTGAGGCCCGCGCGGTCGCCCGCCGCCTCCTCCAGCTCCTCGATCGTGACCCGGCACGGGTAGAGCTGCTTGAAGGCTCCCCACAGCCGGTCGAGGTCCCACTCCTCCGCGAACCCCTCGGCGGTCTCCGCCTCGATGTACGCGTCGATGGTGTCGTCCATGAAGTGCTGGATCTGCTCCTGCAGGTCCTCGCCCTCCAGGACGCGGCGCCGCTCGCCGTAGATGACCTCACGCTGCCGGTTGAGGACCTCGTCGTACTTGAGGACGTTCTTCCGGGTCTCGAAGTTCTGCTGTTCGACCTGGGACTGGGCGGAGGCGATCGCACGCGTGACCATCTTGTTCTCGATGGGCACGTCGTCCGGAACGTTCGCCATGGCCATCACGCGTTCGACCATCTGGGCCTTGAACAGGCGCATCAGGTCGTCGCCCAGCGACAGGTAGAAACGGGACTCGCCCGGGTCGCCCTGGCGGCCGGAGCGGCCGCGGAGCTGGTTGTCGATACGCCGCGACTCGTGGCGCTCGGTGCCCAGCACGTACAGCCCGCCGAGCGACTTGACCTCCTCGAACTCCGCCTTGACGGCCTCCTCGGCCTTCTCCAGGGCGGCGGGCAGGGCGGCGGCCCACTCCTCGATGTGCTCCTCCGGGTCGAGGCCCCGCTGGCGCAGCTCCGCCTCGGCGAGGTCCTCCGGGTTGCCGCCGAGCTTGATGTCCGTACCGCGGCCGGCCATGTTCGTGGCGACGGTGACCGCGCCCTTGCGCCCGGCCTGGGCGACGATCACGGCCTCGCGGTCGTGCTGCTTGGCGTTGAGCACCTCGTGCTGGATGCCCCGCTTGCTCAGCTGCTGCGAGAGGTACTCCGACTTCTCGACCGAGGTGGTGCCGACGAGGATCGGCTGCCCCTTCTCGTGCTTCTCTGCGATGTCGTCGACGACCGCCTCGAACTTCGCGACCTCGGTGCGGTAGATCAGGTCCGACTGGTCATTGCGGACCATCGGCTTGTTCGTCGGGATCGGGACGACGCCGAGCTTGTAGATCTGGTGGAACTCGGCGGCCTCGGTCATCGCCGTACCGGTCATGCCGGAGAGCTTGTCGTAGAGGCGGAAGAAGTTCTGCAGGGTGATCGTGGCGAGCGTCTGGTTCTCGTCCTTGATGTCCACCCCTTCCTTCGCCTCGATCGCCTGGTGCATGCCCTCGTTGTAGCGGCGGCCGGCGAGGATACGGCCGGTGTGCTCGTCGACGATCATGACTTCGCCGTCGATGACGACGTAGTCCTTGTCCTTCTTGAAGAGCTCCTTGGCCTTGATGGCGTTGTTCAGGTAGCCCACGAGCGGGGTGTTCACCGACTCGTAGAGGTTGTCGATGCCCAGCCAGTCCTCGACCTTGGAGACGCCGGACTCGTGAATGGCGACGGTGCGCTTCTTCTCGTCGACCTCGTAGTCCCCGGTCTCCTCGATGCCCTTGAGCTGATTGCCCGGCTCGCCCCTCTTGAGGCGGGTGACCAGCTTGGCGAAGTCGCCGTACCACTTGGTGGCCTGGTCGGCGGGGCCGGAGATGATCAGCGGCGTACGGGCCTCGTCGACGAGGATGGAGTCGACCTCGTCCACGATCGCGAAGTTGTGTCCGCGCTGGACCAGTTCGTCCTTCGACCACGCCATGTTGTCGCGCAGGTAGTCAAAACCGAACTCGTTGTTCGTGCCGTACGTGATGTCGCACGCGTACTGCTCGCGGCGCTGCGCCGGCGTCATGTTCGCCAGGATGCAGCCGACCGACAGACCCAGGAACTTGTGGACGCGGCCCATCATCTCGGAGTCGCGCTCGGCCAGGTAGTCGTTGACCGTGATCAGGTGCACGCCCTTGCCCGACAGCGCGTTGAGATACGCGGGCAGGGTGCCGACCAGGGTCTTGCCCTCACCGGTCTTCATCTCGGCGACATAGCCCAGGTGGAGTGCGGCGCCGCCCATCATCTGCACGTCGTAGTGGCGCTGGCCGAGGACGCGCTTGGCGGCCTCACGGACCGTGGCGAAGGCTTCGGGGAGCAGGTCGTCGAGGCTGTCCCCGCTCTTGCCTTCGCTGTCGACCCACTCCTGGTAGCGCTCCTTGTACTCCTCGGTGAGTGCGCGCAGCTCGGCGTCGGAGAGGCCCACGAAGTCCTCTTCGATGGAGTTGACCTGGTCCGCGATGCGGTGCAGCTTGCGCAGGATCTTGCCTTCGCCTGCACGCATGATCTTTGAGAGGACGGACACGGGGGTTGGTCTCCTTGCCGGTCGGGCCTGGCATGGTCGGTTTCCATTTGACTGCTTGAGCAACGGCCATCGTATGCGAGGACCCCGCCGCGCCGGGAGGTCTGCCATGGCGACAGCCACTAGGAGAACGGGCGGGGCGCGGCGAAGGTGCCGCGATCCCGCTGCGAATTGTGACGGCCGGATCACGCAGCCTTCGTCGGCCACGGTCCGTCACCCGTCACCCGGTGACCGGTGACCGGCGACCGGTGACCCGTTCCCCGATAAACGGTCACATGGCGTCCGGATATCCGCGCACCCGGCCCCCCGGGAACGCGGTGGCGCCCCTGCAGCCCGGGAATGTGGTGGCGTCCGCGAGGACCCCCGAGCAGAATCGGCCGATGGAACCCGTCACGCTCACCACCGACCGCCTCCTCCTGCGCACCGTCGACGCCGACGACGCAGACGCCGTGTACACGGCCTGCCAGGACCCCGACATCCAGCGCTGGACCACCATCCCGTCTCCGTACCTGCGGGAGCACGCCGACGGCTTCGTGGGGCAGTTGGTACCCGACGGCTGGCGGGACGGCTCGATGTTCACGCTGGGCGTCTTCCTGCGGGACGGCACTCCGCGGGGCGGCGTGCTGGTCGCGATGGTGGGCCTCGACATGCGTTCCCTGGGCACCGGCGAGATCGGCTTCTGGGCCGCCAAGGAGCACCGCGGCCAGGGCTATGTGAGCGAGGCGGCGCTCGCCGTGTGCCGCTGGACGTTCACGAGCGCACGGATGGACCGCGTGGAGTGGCGGGCGGAGGTCGGCAACGAGGGCTCCCGCTCTGTGGCCCTGCGTGCCGGCTTCACGATGGAGGGCACGCTGCGCTCGGCGATCAACAACAAGGGCGTGCGACGCGACTGCTGGGTCGGCTCGCTGCTTCCGTCGGACCTGGGCCTGCCGTCGACGGCACCGTATCTGCCTGCCCGGGGAGCCTGAACTCGGCGGTCCCGGACCCGCTGTCAGTGGCACGCCCTATCGTGCGGGCATGACGACTCCGCCGCGTCCCACCGCCGAGCTCTCCGCCGACGAGGCCCGCCGTATCGCGCTGCGCGCACAGGGATTCCTGGGCGCCCCCGACCGCAAGGCGGGTGTGCGAGGCGTGCTGCGGCACCTCGGCGCGGTCCAGCTCGACACGATCTCGGTGCTGGCCCGTTCGCACGAGCTCATCCCGTACGCCCGCCTGGGCGCCGTGGGGCGTCAGACGGTGGACGATGCCTACTGGACCCCGGGCACCGACGGCGCCCCGCACGCCTTCGAGTACTGGTCGCATGCGGCGTGCATCCTCCCCGTCGAGGAGTGGCCGCACTTTGCCTTCCGCCGCCGCGCCTACCGCGCCCGACCGCAGTGGTACCACGATCTGCCGGAAGGGGCGTACGACCAGGTCATCAAGCAGCTGCGCGCCGAAGGGCCGCTGACCGCCACGGAGCTGGGCGGCGCGAAGAACGGCGGCGAGTGGTGGGACTGGTCGGGCTCGAAGGTCGCGGTGGAGCGCGCGCTGATGTACGGCGAGGTGGTGTGCACGGAGCGCCGCGGCTGGAAGCGGGTGTACGACCTGGCGGAGCGCGCGATCCCGGACGAGCTGCTCCACGACGAGCTGGACGACAGCGAGTGCCTGCGCCGGCTGGTGCGCCTCGCCGGCGAAGCACTGGGCGTGGGCACGCGCGCGGACATCGCGGACTACCACCGGCTCAAGGGCGAGCAGTTCGACGCGGTGATCGCGGACTCGGGGCTGGTACCGGTGGCCGTGGAGGGCTGGGGCAAGCCTGCCTGGGCCGACCCTGCGGCGCTGGAGACGGTGCCGCGCGGCCGGCATCGTACGACGCTGCTGTCCCCGTTCGACTCGCTGATCTGGGAGCGGCCGCGCACCGAGCGGATATTCGACTTCACGCACCGCTTGGAGGCGTATGTGCCGAAGCCGAAGCGGGTGCACGGCTATTTCGCGATGCCCGTCCTGGCCGGGGGCCGGCTGGTCGGGCGGGTGGACCCCGCACGTCAGGGCCGGACGCTGGTCGCCAGACAGGTGTCGTTGGAGGGCCGCAAGGCCGTCCCCGCCGTGGCTGAGGCCCTTGTCGAGGCCGCAAGCTGGGTGGGCTGCACCGATGTACGCGTGGAGCGGCTGGATCCGGAGGAGCTCCGCGAGCCGCTGTCGGCGGAGCTCGCCCGCAGGCTCGCCTGACGGCGTGGCCGCCGCCCGCACGGCTTCGGCCGTAGGTGTTTCCGCGTGAGCCCGGCGGCGGAGATCCACTAGCGGATCTCGAGGATCTTCTCCCGCATCGCATACACCACGGCCTCCATCCTGGAGTGCAGCTGCAGCTTCTCCAGGATGTTCCGCACATGGTTCTTGACGGTGTTCTCGCTGATGAACAATTCCTTGGCGATGTCGCGGTTGTTCATCCCGGTCGCCACGAGTTTGAGGACCTCGAGCTCGCGGTCGGTGAGCCGCGGGGCGGGCACGAGGCGCCGCTCGTCGGTGCGCTGGATCATCGACTTGAACTCGGTGAGCAGTTTCGAGGCCATCGACGGGCTGATCTGCGACTGCCCGTCTGCCACGGCACGGATAGCGGTGGCCACCTCGTCGGTGGAGATCTCCTTGAGGAGATAGCCCGTGGCGCCCGCCTTGATCGCGTCGTAGAGGTCTGCCTCCTCGTCGCTGATCGTCAACATGATGATCTTGGCGCTGGGAGCCACCTCCTTGATGGAGGTGCATGCCTCGATGCCGCCGCGCTTGGGCATCCGGACGTCCATGAGCACGATGTCGGGCAGCAGGTCGGCGGCCTTGTCGACGGCCTCCGCACCGTCACCGGCCTCCCCGACGACCTGGATGTCCTCCTCGGCGGCGAGCACGATCTCGAGGCCGCGGCGGAAGAGGGCGTGATCGTCCACCACGAGGACCCTGATGGGCTCCTTCCGCGGGGAGCCCCCGTCCGGTCCCATGGCGACGGCGCCGTCGTCGGCGTCCTCGTCATGCATCGGTCCGAAGCTGTCCGCCATCGTTCCTCCCCCTGAAGGCCGTGGCCTGTGTTCCTGAGCTGCCCGGTCTGCGCTGCCAGGTGGGTCCTGCGCCAACCCGTGGCCGCTGCCGACGGGTTGACCTGACCGCCATGATTTCATGCCCGGACGACAGTGGGGCGACAGCGCGGTTTCGGAGGGGCGCACACGGGTGCCCCCGGGGGCGCACGCGCACGCCAGGGGCACCGGTCCTGCGGTCACCGGGGAACGTCAACCGCCGAGTGCACCGCCCGCTTCAGCCGACGGCGGCTGGGCCACCATAGGGTCCGTGGACAGGTGGATGACGCCGTAGTCGTAGGCGTGCCTGCGGTAGACGACGCTCGGTTCCTTCGTCTCGGAGTCGACGAAAAGATAGAAGTCGTGCCCGACCAGCTCCATTTCGTAGAGCGCCTGGTCAAGCGTCATCGGTGCCGCGACGTGGGTCTTCTCGCGGACTACGAGCGGGCCTTCACCCTTGACCTCAAGGGGACCCATCTTCTTCGTCGGCACACCGTCCGGCTCTTCTTCCCTGGCGAGCGTGCCGTCCCCGTTGAGCGTCGCCGCACCGGGGACCCTGTCCGCCACCTCGGCTGCCGACAGCCTGCCCGTACCGCGCCGTGTGTGCCGCTTGTCGTGCTGCTTGCGCAGCCGCGCTTCCAGCTTGTCGGCCGCCAGGTCCAGCGCCGCGTACGGGTCACTCGCCGCGGCCTCTGCCCGGATCACCGGACCGCGGGAGCGGAGCGTGATCTCCACCCTGTCGCTACGGTCGGCCTGTCGGGGGTTGGGCTCCTTGGACACCTCGACGTCGAGGCTCATCACCTTGCCATCGAGCTTCTGGATCTTCTCCAGCTTCAGCTTTTCGGCCACGTGCTTCCGGAACCGCTCGGGCACCTCGGTCTTGCGGCCCTTGACGACGATGTCCACGCAGAACTCCGTTCCCGGATCGCTCCGCTTCGGCGCGGAGCATCTCCCTTTTGCACCAGGCCCCGGAATGCCCCGGGAGCCTCGGACTCGGTGACTTCCACCTCCTCCTCCCCCGCGGGCAAGATCTCCACCCCGCCGACCGGGTGATTACAGAAAACCCCACGGCACGGCATTCGGATATGCGAGGGACGGCGACGCCATTCCCTCACACCGAACATATCTCGCCCGGACGGATGTCGTCACCCTCTACCGCGACGTACCTCCATTCAGGTGAACTAACCCGGTCACTTCCTGCAACGACGCAGGTCATTAGCCAGTTCCGGATTATTCGAAGGAATCGGGGGTGGCAGCGACGACGGCGGCGCTGATCACGTTCACCGGTGTGCTTCTCCGGAGCATTACCCCGGTCGCTCCCGTCGATACTTCCTGAGTTCTTCCTGGTCCGCTCGTTCCCGGCGCTCGAGCCGATCCACGCGTTCTCCCAGCTCTTCCCTGTCTCTCCTGTCCTGTCCGGCTTTCCGTACATGCCGCGCGGACGGCCCGCGCAGCCTCCGTCAGCGAGGCGCCCGTCGTCATGAGATCGTCCACCAGGACGATCCGGCCGCCTCCGCGCAGTAGCCGTCCGCCCCCGGCCACCACCTCGAGGGCGCCCGTCAGGTTGGCCAGCCTCTGCCGGGAGTTCAGCCCCGACTGATCGGCCACCGGGCGCCGTTGGTGCAGTACCGGGAGCACCCGGGCGGGGACCCCCGCCCTGCGCAACTCGCCGGCCGCGGCGAGCGCGATCCGCCGCGCCGGATCGTGCCCACGCGCCCGCACAGCCCGCCGCGCGGACGGCACAGGCACCAGCAACAGCGGCCCACACCCCGTGGCCGCGGCGTGTCCGGCGCCATCCGGCCCGGCCCGCCCATGCCCGGCCCACCGACAAGGCACATGCTTTTCACCCCCTGTGTGCCCATGCTCTTGCTCTTCACGGCCTGTCTGTATGAGGCCCCCGAACCCATGCCCCTCCCCTGCTCCAACCATCACCGCACCCGCCAGCGCCTCGCCCAGCGGCCTCGCGAGACCCAAAGCGCCTCGCTCCTTGTGTGCGAGCAGCACCGCCCGTACCGCGTCCTCGTACGGAGCGGCCGCGTGCACCACGGGCAGGCCCGCCGGCTCCGGCACCGGCCGCACCCGGCACGGAGCGCGACCGCACAAGGCCTCACGGCACTGCGCGCAGAGCGCCGTACGAGGCCGTCCACAACCTCCGCACTCGGCCGGCAGCACCAGGTCTGTGAGGTCCTGCCACCACCCCCGCATGCCCACCACTGTGCCTCTGCAGACACGGGGCTGCCACCCCTGTGGATAACTCGAGGTAACGCCCTGTGGACAACTCGGCGCCACCGTCACCGGACGGCGCCCCGGCCACCGCGGCGCCAGGTCCGGCACCGTGAGAAGAGCTGATCCGCGAGAAGAGCCCGACCGACGACAAGCGCCGGCCCGGGACGAGCGCCGGTCCGCGACAAACGCCGGCCCAGGACAAACGCCGGTCCGCGACAAACGACAGGCCGCCCCAATAAGCCGGCTACCCCGGATAAACCGGCGCCGTCCCGTCCTCAACGACGGTCTGCCAGGCCGCGCCCACCGGCAGCCGTACGATCCCGTCGTCCGAGTTCGCCACCAACGGCAGCTGGTCGTTCTCCGAGGCGGCTATCTCCTTGACTCCGTTGAGGCCGGGAAGCACTCCGCCCGAAGGCGTCAGACCGTCGCACTTGACGTACCGAATCTGCTGCACACCACCCGACTCGCGCCCGACCACGACGAGGCGGCTGCCGCCCGCCCACGACATGGCCGTGACCTCCATCTGCGGCGCCGCCAGACGCGGTCTGACCACCGACACCTCGGGCCGCTCTCCGGACCCGTCCTGGCGCTCGATCCGCCCGATCCGCAGGGACGTCTTGCCGTCCTCCTTCACGAGCAGCGCGACCCGTACGCCGTCGGCGGCCACCCGCACCGCCTCGATGCGCCCGCCGTCGAGGTCGTGTGTGCCCACCTCGATCGGCTCCCCCGCCCCCTTCTCCAGCAGAAGCAGTCGCGGATCCTTGGGATCGCGGTCGGCGACCCACAGGTCGCCCCTGCCGTCCCAACTCGGCGTCGACAGCCGGTCGCTCTCGGACTTGGCCCGGCTCGTCACCACCGGATCCCCGAGCGAGCCGCCCGAAGTGAGCGATGCGACGAACAGCGAGCGCCCATCCAGTGACACACCGGCCGCCCGCTCCTCGTCACGCGAGACCGCCGCCGACCGCAGCGTCTGATCGTCGTTGCCCAGTGGGCCTGGCACCGGCTCCAGCTCGGAGGCCGTGCCGCTGCCGCTGCTGCTGCCACCCATCCGTACCAGACGGTGCTTCTCATCGAGGAAGTATTGGTATTCGGGGCGGCCGACCGTGCGGTGCGGTGCGATCGTCTCCGCCTGGGCCTGGCTCAGCACGCACAGTTGCGAACCGTCCGCGCGCTGCAGTTCGACCTCGTCGACGCCTGACGGGGTCAGATCGTCGATGGTGAACAGCAGCTGAGCGGCCATCTCCATGCACTGTGCCCGCCCGACATGGTCGGCCTTCCGGTTCAGCGGGACCTTCAGCTTGTTCTGGTCGTCGGGCGACAGGGACTTCGTGCCCTTCTTCAGCTGCGTACGGCTGGGGAAGCGCGATCGCACCACCGGCTCGAGCCAGTTTGTGGGCCCTGCGAGGAGCGACTTCACCGTCTGTGTCAGCGGGTCGATCTGCCCGCGCACGTAGACGGGGTCCGCGACGAGCTCCCTCTGCCCGTCGCCGTCGGACGACGAGTCCGCGAAGTAGTACTTGTCGACCGGTTCGTAGATCCGCTGGAAGTCGGAGTCACCGAGGACCACCCCGTCCGGCGGCAGGTCGATACGCCACTCCTGGCCGTCGGGGCCGTCCACCTTCGTGAGATGCACCGCCTCCCTGTACCGGCCGCCAACGGGCTGATAGGCGTGCTGAGCGTCCACCCTGGCGACCTTCTGGCCGGTCAGTGTGTAGGTGCGATCACCGCCTCCCTCGTCGCCACCGCGGTCCACCTCGGTGGTCGGGCCGTCGGCGAGGACCACGGTCGAACTGTCCGGATTCCAGTCCTTGGACGCCTCCGCGGTCAGATACTTGCGGGCCACCTCGAACTGCGGGTCGTCGCTCGTCAGCGCCTCCAGGAAGCCCTGGACTATCTCCACGGGTGAGGCGTCGGCACTCGGCGGCATGGGGAAGACCCGGACCTGCGAGTCCGGTCCCTGCGTGGCCTGAACGCCCCGCACGTCCCCGCTGTCCGGCATGGACGCGCAGCCCGCCAGCAGGACGCCACTGCAGGCCAGGACCAGCCCGGCACGCAGCGGCCGCCGACGACCGCGCCCGAAGCGTTCAGCGCCCACCGAAGGTCTCCCCTTCCCTCACCGCGCCCGTCGCGTCGCTGACGGGATCCTTCCGGCCTTCATGGACCGGGGACACCGCTTGCCCGCTCCCGGCCTCCTCTTCGGCCGGTTCGCGGTCTTCGCCCGGACCAGCCGGTGCCGGCCGCGCAGCTGCCCTGTCGGCGACGTCCCCGGACGGCCGCGGCACGACCCGCGCGCCGCTCCCGGGAAGCGCTGTCGGATCCGCGGCCGGAGCGGACGCGGGCGCGGCGCCCAGCCGCGGGGCGATCGGCGCGCGCGTGGCCCTCTGCGAAGGCGTGTTCCCCCAGCCTTCGGCCCGGGGGACATCCACGGGTGAATGCTGCGCGGGCACCGTGGCGAGCTTGCTGCTGCTCCCGAGGGGCAACCCCGCGTCGTTCAGACCGCGGTTGCGCCGCGAGTCGTCGGGCTCCAGGGGTATCGGTGAACCCCGCAGCGGCTCGTCCGCCGTACGCGGCAGCGTCAGCCGGAACTGCGAGCCTCCGCCCGGCTCCCCCCATGCCTGCAGCCAGCCGCCGTGCAGCCGCGCGTCCTCGAGGGCGATGGACAGTCCGAGACCCGTTCCACCGGTGGTACGCGCGCGTGCCGGGTCCGCCCGCCAGAAGCGGCTGAAGACCCGCGTCGCCTCGCCGGGCTTCAGGCCCACTCCGTAGTCCCGCACGGCGACGGCGACCGCGCCGCCGGCCACGGCAAGCTTCACCACGACGTCCTTGCCCTCGCCGTGCTCGACGGCGTTGACGACCAGGTTGCGCAGCACACGCTCCACGCGTCGCGCATCGGCCTCCGCCACCACCGGCTGCTCGTCGCCGACGATCCGGATGTGCGTGCCCTTGCGCTCCGCGAGCGGCTCGGCGCCGCCGACCACGCGGCGTACGACCTCCCGCAGGTCTATCGGCTCCGCCTCCAGCGCCGCCGCGCCCGCGTCGAAACGGCTGATCTCCAGCAGGTCCGCGAGCAGCGACTCGAAGCGGTCCAGCTGGTCGGCGAGCAGCTCCGCGGAACGGGCTGTCACCGGATCGAAGTCCTCGCGCGCCTCATGGATGACGTCGGCGGCCATCCGGACGGTCGTCAGCGGGGTGCGCAGTTCGTGCGAGACGTCCGACACGAAGCGCCGCTGCATCCGTGAGAGGTCCTCCAGCTGCTGGATCTTGAGCTGGAGGTTCTGAGCCATCTTGTTGAAGGCCTCACCGAGGCGCGCGATGTCGTCCTCTCCGGTGACCTTCATACGCTCCTGGAGGCGCCCGGCGGACAGCCGCTCGGCGATCCCTGCAGCCATCCGTACGGGCGTCACGACCTGCCGTACGACGAGCCAGGCGATGGCGCCCAGCAGCACCACGACGAAGAGTCCGGCGGTCGCCAGCGTCCCCTTGACCAGGCTCAGCGACTTCTCCTCCTGTGTGAGCGGGAAGAGGTAGTAGAGCTGGTACGGCTGGCTGTTCGGATCGTTGAGCCGCTTGCCGATGACCAGTCCCGGCTGCGACTCCTGACCGCTGTCGTAGACGATGCGCGTGTAGCTCTGGAACGCGCCGGTGCCCTGTTCGACGCGGTCCTGCAGTTCTTCGGGAATGCTCGGCACGGCTTTGACACCGCCTGAGGCCCGGGGAGCCCGCGCGCTGGCGTCACCGGACGCGGCCGGGCTGAGCGTGACCACGTCGAAGGCACTCTGGCCGCCGCTGGCCAGCTGCCCCACGAGGTCGGTCATCCACACCGCGGTGTTCTGCTCGGTGCGGCCGTTCGCGGGGCCTGCGTCCTGGTCGCCGCCCGTGGGGGAAGCAGCGGTCTCGGCAGCCTTGAAACCGCCCGTGGCCTGGCTCTGCGATGCCTTCACCTTGGCGTCCAGCAGGCCGTTGCGTACCTGCCCGATGACGACGAAGCCGAGCAGCAGGACCACGCCCAGTGACATCAGCAGGGTGGTGACGACGACCTTGAGCTGGATGTTGCGCCGCCACAGCCGCAACGCGGGCAGCAGCGGACGCCGCACCCAACGTGTGAAGAGGCGCAGCACGGGGCTGCCCTGCATCCCGCCCTGAAGCAGCAGCCCGCCTTCGAGCAGGCGCGCGAGGCGTGAGGCAGGTGTCTTCCGGTCGACAGGCCGCCCCGAGCGGGCTCCCGGCGTCCCGGACGCCGGAGCGGCACTGTCCTGGGACATATCAGCTGGGTCCGGCCTTGTATCCGACGCCACGTACTGTCACCACGATCTCCGGCTTCTCCGGGTCCTTCTCGACCTTCGAGCGCAGCCGCTGCACATGTACGTTGACGAGACGGGTGTCCGCCGCGTGCCGGTAGCCCCACACCTGCTCGAGCAGCACCTCGCGGGTGAACACCTGCCAGGGCTTACGGGCCAGCGCCACCAGCAGATCGAACTCCAGCGGGGTGAGCGCGATCGACTGACCGTCGCGCTTCACGGAGTGGCCGGCCACGTCGATGACCAGGTCACCTATGGCGAGCTGCTCCGGCGCCGGCTCCTCGGACCTGCGCAGCCGCGCCCGGATACGGGCCACGAGCTCCTTCGGCTTGAACGGCTTCACGATGTAGTCGTCGGCACCGGACTCGAGTCCGACCACCACGTCGACGGTGTCGCTCTTGGCGGTGAGCATCACGATCGGCACGCCCGACTCGGCCCTGATCAGACGGCACACCTCGATGCCGTCCCGGCCGGGCAGCATCAGATCGAGGAGCACCAGATCGGGCTTGGTCTCACGGAAGGCGGCCAGCGCCTTGTCGCCGTCCGCGACGAACGACGGCTCGAAACCTTCACCACGCAGCACAATGCCGAGCATCTCGGCCAGTGCGGTGTCGTCGTCGACGACAAGGACTCGTCCCTTCATAAACGTCATCATCCCATTAGCTAATCGTTACCTGGCGTGACCTGGCACACAGGTCGGCCAGGGCCTCGGCGGTCACGGGCGACACGGCGCCCTGTTCGGTGACGATCGCTGTCACCAATCCGGGCGGCGTCACGTCGAACGCCGGGTTGTACGCCTGGGTTCCCAGGGGAGCCACCGCAATTCCGCCTCCTGCTTCCGTCCCGGCCATCGGCGCCTGCGGCACCGTGACCTCCGTCACTTCATGACCGGCCCGCTGCTCCACCTCGATCGAGGCGCCGTCCGGGGTGTCCGGGTCCACGGTCGTCAGCGGAGCCACCACGATGAACGGCACATGGTGGTACCGGGCCAGCACCGCGAGCGGATAGCTCCCCACCTTGTTCGCCACCGAACCGTCGGCCGCTATGCGGTCGGCGCCGATGAGCACCGCGTCCACCTCGCCCGCCGCGAACAGCGATCCCGCCGCGTTGTCCGTGAGCAGCGTGTACGGCATGCCGTTGCGCGCCGCCTCATACGCGGTGAGCCGCGCGCCCTGCAACAGCGGCCGCGTCTCGTCGACCCACAGCCTGCGCAGCTTCCCTGCCCTGTGCGCCGCCAGCGCCACGGCGAACGCCGTGCCCTCACCACCCGACACGAGTGCCCCGGTGTTGCAGTGAGTGAGGATCCGGTGGTTGCCGCCGGGCAGCAGCTCGTCGAGCAGCGCCAGCCCGTGCCCCGCCATCCGCGCGCTCGCCTCGGCGTCTTGCTTGTGCAGCGCACGCGCAGCCGCGAGCGCTGCCGTGGCGGCCTGCTCCTGGCCGCCACCGCCCGCGAGTGCAGCTTGGTACGCCGCGCGGGCCCTGCCCACCCCGTACGCGAGGTTCACCGCGGTGGGCCGAGCGCTCGCCAGCGCATCGGCGGCCTCTTCCACATCGAACCCGCGCACGGCGGCGAGCGCGACACCGTACGCCCCTGCGATACCGAGCAGCGGTGCACCGCGCACGGCAAGCGTCCGGATCGCCTGCACCAGAGCCGGGGCATCGGTGCACACCAGCTCGACTTCCTCGGCCGGCAGTCTGGTCTGATCGAGAAGGACCAGTACGGGACCCTCCGGTGGCTCTTCCCAGCGGATCGCCGGCGTCTGAGAGGACTGTGATTCCTCATGGGGTTGCACGTACTGATCAGCCATTCGACCAGTCTGCCCCTTACCCGACGGACAATTGAAGGTGCACAGCCGAGAAGCTGCCTGGTCCGCCCGGTCCACAGCCGGACACACCGTGGCACGATGGCTGCCAACCTGCCGCCGCAACCGCGGACGGGCACCGTGAAGGAGCGACGATGAACGACACTCCGGGCTGGGCCTCGCCCGGATCTGCCCCCTCCGACGGACAGGAACCGGACGCCTCCCGCCCCACCGACACCACCCCCGGCCAGGACGGCCCAGTGGATCCGGCGGACGACAAGCGCCCCTCCTCGA
Source organism: Streptomyces himalayensis subsp. himalayensis (assembly GCF_013778455.1). GTDB lineage: Bacteria > Actinomycetota > Actinomycetes > Streptomycetales > Streptomycetaceae > Streptomyces > Streptomyces himalayensis. The sequence goes on from NZ_JACEHE010000019.1 coordinate 168,627, forward strand.
AATGGTCCAAGGAGCAGCCCCCGCCCGGCCAATGGTCCGCTCCCGGTCAGCAGGCCCCCGGCCAGACGCCGCCGACCGCCGGCACCGGCTGGGGCGGTCAGCAGCCTCCCCGGGGGCCTGGCGGCTACGGTGGCGGCCCTGCGGGCCACGGCGGTTGGGGCGGCAACTGGGGCGGCCCTCCGCCGGCGGCCAAGCCGGGTGTCATCCCGCTGCGCCCGCTCGGCGTCGGTGAGATCCTCGACGGCGCCGTGTCGACCATGCGTACGCACTGGCGCACCGTTCTCGGCATCTCCCTGGCCGTGGCCGTCGTCACCGAGATCGTGGTCGTTCTGCTGCAGAAGTTCACACTCGACGACAGCAGCACCGCCGCCCTCGAAGATCCGAGCGCAACCGTCGACGAACTCATGCGCGCGATGAGCGACACCCTGCTGAACTCCGGCGTCATCCTGCTGATCAGCCTGCTCGGCACGATCGTCGCCACCGGCCTGCTCACGACCGTCACGAGCCGCGCCGTGCTCGGCAGATCGGTCACCACCCGGGAGGCCTGGAGCGACGCACGCCCACAGCTGCTGAAACTGTTCGGCCTGACCTTCCTGCTGCTCCTCCTCGCCCTCGCCATCGTCGGCGTCGGCGCCCTGCCCGGCATCCTCATCGCCGCCGCGGGAGGTGCCGAAGCCGGTGCCGCACTGGCCGTACTGGGCGCGCTGGCCGCCGGGGTCGTCGCCCTCTGGCTGATGATCCGCTTCTCGCTGGCCTCGCCCGCCCTGATGCTCGAGAAACAAAGCATCGTGAAGTCGATGGGCCGCTCGGCCAAGCTGGTGCGCGGCGCCTGGTGGCGGGTGTTCGGCATCCAGCTGCTCGCCGCGATCATCGCCAACATCGTGGCGTCGATCATCGTGATCCCGTTCGCCTTCCTCGCCGGGGCACTGAGCGGCGGCGGCATCACCGGCTTCCTCGACAGCGGGGTCGGGGACGTCGGCTGGACGTTCCTCATCGTCAGCGGCATCGGCTCCGTGATCGGATCCACGCTCACGTTCCCGATCACCGCCGGCGTCACCGTGCTGCTCTACATCGACCAGAGGATCCGCCGCGAGGCCCTGGACCTCGAACTCGCCCGCGCCGCAGGCGTCCAGGGATACGCTTCCGGCGCACCGGGCACGCCAGGGAGCTGATGCAGTGAGTGCGACGGGGGGAGTTCTCAGGGCGGCTCTGCTGCTGCCACGCGCCGACGACGAACCGCCGGTGACGATCTCGCGCGACCCGGCGCGGGAGGCAGCCGAGCGGGAACTGTCACGGCCGATGTACCACGAGAACGACCCCGGCCTGCTGCAACGCGCCCTGAACACGTTCTGGGACTGGGTCGACGGTCTCCTCAGCGCCGCCTCCGCCGCTACACCTGGCGGCGGTATCGGCCTCTTCGTGGTCGTACTGACCGTCGTCGCGCTCCTGGCCGCACTCTGGTGGCGCCTCGGCACACCGCGCCGCGCGCCCGCATCCTCCGCGCTCTTCGACGACCGGCCACGCAGCGCGGCAGACCACCGAGCAACCGCCGAAGCGCATGCGGCCCAGGGCCATTGGAACCCGGCCGTCCAGGAGCGGATGCGAGCCGTCGTCCGCTCCCTGGAGGAGCGGGCTCTGCTCGACCCCCGCCCCGGCCGCACCGCCGACGAGGCCGCCGCGGAAGCCGGCCGCGTCCTGCCCGCGCACACGGACCGACTACGCGCTGCCGCCCGCGAGTTCGACGACGTCACATACGGCGGCCGCACCGCGGACGAACCGGCGTACCGCCGCATCTCCGATCTGGACCACGACCTGGAGCGCACCAAGCCAGTCCTCGCCGCCACAGCAGGGAGCGCGACAACAGCAGGAAGCGCGAGCAGCGCCCAGAGCACGCCCCACAGCACCACCCACCACGGGGCCGCCGAATGACCCAGGCCACCCTCACCTCCACCTCCGTCTCGCCCACCGCTCGTCAGCGGTGGACCCGCGCCCGAGGCGTCGTGCTCGCACTCGTGATTCTCCTGGCGGCAGCGATCGCGCTGGCCGTGGTCCGCTCCGGGGACCGGCACGGCAGACTCGACCCCCGCTCCGCCGACCCTTACGGAAGCCGGGCCGTCGCCGAACTCCTCGACGACCGGGGCGTGTCCACGCGCATCGTGACCACCACCGATGAGGCCCGGGCCGCAGCGGGCCCCGACACCACCCTCCTCGTGGCCGCCCCCGATCTGCTCACCGGCCGCCAGCAGACCGAACTCCGCGCCGCCACAGCCGACTCCGGCGGCCGCACCGTCCTGGTCGCCCCCGGGGATCCGTCGCTCGGCACGCTCGCCCCAGGGGTCACGGCAGACCCCGCTCCCAGCCTCGCCTCGACGCTCTCCCCCGGCTGCGACCTGCCCGCCGCCCGCCGCGCGGGAAACGCCGACACCGGCGGAAGGCGCTACACCGCCGCGACCGACGCCGACCGCTGCTACCCCGACGACGGCCTTCCCACTCTCGTGCGCATCCCGGCCGCCGACGGCACCGGCGACACCATCGTGATCGGCGCCGCCGACATCCTCTACAACGACCGCCTCGACCAGCACGGCAACGCCTCGCTCGCCCTGCAACTCCTCGGTTCCCGCACCCACTTGGTCTGGTACCTCCCCTCCCTCTCCGACGACACCGCCACCGACGCAAGCGACCGCAGCTTCTTCGACCTGATCCCCTCGGGCTGGCTCTGGGGCACCCTGCAGCTCACCATCGCCGCCGCCCTCGCAGCCCTCTGGCGCGGCCGCCGCCTCGGCCCCCTCGTCCCCGAACGCCTTCCCGTCGCCATCCGCGCCTCCGAAACCGCCGAAGGCCGCGCCCGCCTCTACCGCAAGGCGAACGCCCGCGAGCGCGCCGCCACAGCACTCCGCGCCGCCACCCGCACCCGCCTCGCACCCCTCCTCGGCGTACCCCCGGCCCAGGCGCACGCGCCCGAGGCACTCCTCCCGGCCCTCTCCGCCCAACTCCACGGCAGCGGACAGGACCTGCACACGCTTCTCTTCGGGCCGCCACCCCGCGACGACGCAGCCCTCATCACCCTCGCCGACCAACTCGACGCCCTCGAAAGAGAGGTACGCACTTCATGATGGACCCGACCACTGACAACGCCGGTCACGCAGGGGATCCGGGCACCGCCCGAGCGTCCCTGGAGGCCCTGCGCACCGAGATCGCCAAGGCCGTGGTCGGCCAGGACCCCGCCGTCACGGGCCTCGTCGTCGCCCTGCTCTGCCGCGGCCACGTCCTCCTCGAAGGCGTCCCCGGCGTCGCCAAGACCCTTCTCGTACGCGCGCTCGCGGCCGCACTCGACGTCGACACCAAGCGCGTCCAGTTCACCCCCGACCTGATGCCCAGCGACGTGACCGGCTCACTGGTCTACGACGCCCGCACCGCCGAGTTCTCGTTCCAGCCGGGCCCGGTCTTCACCAACCTGCTCCTCGCCGACGAGATCAACCGCACCCCGCCCAAGACCCAGTCGTCCCTACTGGAGGCGATGGAGGAGCGCCAGGTCACGGTCGACGGCGTCCCGCGCCCGCTGCCCGAGCCCTTCCTGGTCGCCGCCACCCAGAACCCGATCGAGTACGAGGGCACCTACCCCCTCCCCGAAGCCCAGCTGGACCGCTTCCTCCTCAAGCTCAACATGCCCCTCCCCTCCCGCCAGGAGGAGATCGGCGTCCTCACGCGCCATACGGAAGGCTTCAATCCGCGCGACCTGCGCGCCGCCGGCGTACGCCCCGTAGCAGGGCCCGCGGACCTGGAGGCCGCCCGCGCGGCCGTCGCCGAAACGTCCGTCTCGCCCGAGATCACGGGCTATGTGGTCGACATCTGCCGCGCCACGCGCGAGTCCCCGTCGCTCACACTCGGCGTCTCCCCGCGCGGCGCGACAGCGCTGCTCGCCACCGCCCGCGCCTGGGCCTGGCTGACGGGCCGCGACTACGTGATCCCCGACGACGTGAAGGCCCTGGCCCTCCCCACCCTCCGCCATCGTGTCCAGCTCCGCCCCGAGGCCGAGATGGAGGGCGTCACCGCCGACTCCGTGATCAACGCGATCCTCGCCCACGTCCCCGTACCCCGCTGAGCCGAGGACCCATGGCATTCACCGGACGCGCCGCCCTCCTTGCGGCGCTGGGCTCACTCCCCGTCGGCATCTGGGAACCCAGCTGGACGGGCATCATGGCCGTCAACGGTCCCCTGGCGCTCGCCTGCGCCTGCGACTTCGCCCTGGCCGCGCCCGTACGGCGCTTGGTCCTGACGCGCTCAGGAGACACCTCGGTACGCCTTGGAGAGCCCGCAGACGTCACGCTCACCGTCACCAACCCGTCGAACCGCCCCCTGCGCGCCCGGATCCGCGACGCCTGGCCCCCCAGCAGCTGGCAGCCCGGAAGTGAGGCCAGGTCATCACGCCACGCACTGACGGTCCCACCTGGAGAACGCCGCCGCGTCACAACTCGCCTCAAGCCCACGCGCCGTGGCGACCGCCACGCCGACCGGGTCACCATCCGGTCCTACGGCCCCCTCGGCTTGTTCACGCGCCAGGGCAGCCACAAGGTGCCTTGGACCGTTCGCGTCCTGCCACCTTTCACCAGCCGGAAGCACCTGCCCTCCAAACTGGCCCGACTGCGCGAACTCGACGGCCGCACCAGCGTCCTGACCCGCGGCGAGGGGACCGAGTTCGACAGCATCCGCGAGTACGTCCCCGGAGACGACACCCGTTCTATCGACTGGCGCGCCACGGCCCGCCAGTCCACAGTCGCAGTACGCACCTGGCGCCCCGAACGCGACCGCCACATCCTCGTCGTCCTGGACACCGGCCGCACTTCCGCTGGACGAGTAGGCGACGCGCCGCGCCTGGACGCTTCCATGGACGCGGCCCTGCTCCTCGCCGCCCTCGCATCCCGGGCCGGCGACCGCGTGGACCTCTTGGCGTATGACCGCCGCGTCCGTGCGCTGGTCCAGGGCCGAGCCGCAGGGGAGCTGCTCCCTGCCCTCGTCAACGCCATGGCCCCGCTGGAACCGGAGCTGGTGGAACTGGACGCCCGTGGTCTCACGTCCACGGTCCTGCGCACCGCACCACGCCGATCCCTCGTCGTCCTGCTCACCAGCCTCGACGCTGCTCCCATCGAAGAGGGCCTGCTGCCTGTGCTCACGCGCCTCACCCGCCGCCACACGGTCCTCGTCGCGTCTGTAGCGGACCCGCACATCGCCCAGATGGCGGCCTCGAGAGGCACTGCCGAGGCCGTGTACGACGCAGCGGCCGCCGCCCAGGCGGGGGCTGAACGCCGCCACACGGCCGAACAACTCATTCGCCACGGCGTCACAGTCGTTGACGCGACTCCTGAAGCGCTGGCCCCTGCCTTGGCGGACGCCTACCTCGCGCTCAAGACGGCCGGCCGCCTATGAGGTCAGGGGCTGGCCGCTTACCCCCGGAAATG